>JAGXAB010000113.1 GCA_018971775.1 Cyanobacteria bacterium REEB67
CTATGCGCTGAATAGCCTCGTTCTTCGGTGATCTAGAAATCCAAAATGCAAATTAGCAAAAGTAATTGCTGAAAAGATTAACTCCAGTCATTGGGCCGCTTTGAGTAAGAAAATACCCTCTAAGAAAGTCGGTAAAAGAATAATCCAGGGCGATATTTTATACTAAGTGGCATAGTATAAAATCGGAAAGAAAAACGCAGTCGAGAATAGGGGTGTGACCCATATCCTGCCTGCGTTCCTCTCCGTCTAACCGACCTTGAAATTGGTCTGACTGGTTAGCTGATTTAGTTGCTGCTTGGCTTAGCGCTCGGTGCTGGAGGGCTGAGCGGTGCCCTTGGCGGCCGGTGCGGCAGCCTTCGAAGCTTCATTGCCGGTGATCAGGGCATTGCGCACCTGGTCGGCCATGTCGGCGGCGGAGCCGGGGGCCATCGGGACGAAGATCACCTTGGTGCCGTCGCTGGCATTGGTGGCAATCTTGACCATGGCGTCGAGGTAGCCCTGGAAGCCGACCATCTTCATGGCGTCGGCAGCAGAGGCGCCGTCGACGTTTTTCTCGAATTCGGTGATGGCGCTCTGCAGGCCTTCCATGATCTTGGCGCGCTCGCCGGCGATACCACGACCGTGTTCGATCATCGCTTCCGCTTCACCCTGGGCCGCCTTGACGACCTTGGTGTAGGCCGCTGCGGCGAGGTTTTCGGCGGTCGTCTTCGCCTGCTCGGAGGCGTACTTGGCGTTGTTGGCGGCGACGACGGACTGGTCCGGATCGGCCTTGGTGACGAGCACGTCGGCGATGATGTAGCCGTAGGCACGCATCGTATTGGTCAGCTCTTCCTTGACGTGGCTGGCGATCAGGGCCTGATTGCTCTGCACCGCTTCCAGGGTCATTGTCGGCACCTTGGCGCGGATGGCGCTGGAAACGTGCGACTTGATCTGACCTTCCGGGTTGGCGAGCTTGTAGAACGCCTGCTTGACGCTCTCATCGTTCTCGTCGACGAAGTACTGCACGTTGGCCGAAATGGTCACCGAAGTGCCCTTGTCGGTGTAGGTCAGTTCGCTCAGCTCGAGCTGCTGGACCTTGAGGGAGATGGGGGCGGAGACGCGATCGACGAAGGGCATCTTGAGGGAGAGGCCGGGGCTGGCGACGCGCACGAACTTGCCGAAGCGCGTGACGACGCGACGTGTTTGCTGTTCGACCGTGAACCAGCCCTTGAAGAAGGTGGTGAGAACGAGCGCAACGACCACGAGGCCGGCTGCGTAGGAAACGACTGTACCGATGATATCCATGAAAAACTCCTGAATTGGTGGCGCCATGCGCCTGGAAAGGGGGTCTCGACAGCACCGCTCTTGCTGATCTGTTCAACGCCCGAAAATCCCGAAACATCCTTACTGCCGCCCTACGGTTTCTCCTGCCCTCAAGTGACAGTTGGAAAACTGCAGTCAGAGGCTGTTTGGCGCTGGAGGTGGATTTGTTTCTTTTATTCGGGGTGAATGATTTTTTGAAGATTGGCAGATTGGAAAGAGTTGGGTGATGTTGAGATACCTGATACTCGCTCTTTTCGCCCGCGTCTGTTCCACCGCTTGATGCTAAGAGGGCTGCCTGATGGGCTGTTAAGAAACTTTGAGCGATCGGCGGAGAGGCCGACTGGCAATGTATTTCTTTGTTCTTGCACAGACTTCGGCGTCGATATTCGTCGCTCTGATTAAAGCCATTACAGCTTAATGGTCGCTCATTAGGCGTGGTCAGCTTCGCGCCACTTAGCGCAGCCAATAAATTGCACTCCCGCAATTGGCTTTTCGTTTTGTTCGATTTAGTCGGTTCGACGTTCGAGCGGCGGGCCTGATTGCGTATAATTTTTGTGATCGGCCGGTGCTCATGTTCGGTTGCACAGTTTTTGCTTTGGCTGCCGCCGCTTGTACGGTGGCACCCAGTATCGAGATTCTGTTGTTTTGCCGGCTGCTGCAAGGCCTGGGCTCCGGTGCCGCCACCGTACTCAGTACCGCGCTTGTCTTCGGGGATATGTTTGCTGGTACCGCAATTGGTATCATGGCCGGAGCATTCGTCAACGGTAAATTGAGTGCCCGCAAAGTGTCGCCTAAAGTTTCACTATACGTTGGCCTTTCTCTGGCGAGCGCCGCAGTCTGCATCAACGTTTTGCTCACTTTTTTGGGCCTCGATCAACCTCTCACTCTTTTCCCCTGCCTCTTCGCCTTTACTTTTTCGGCGGGATTGTTGGCCCCGACAACGGCGCACGGTTGTGTCGGTCTGCGTTTTTGCCTCGGCGCTCACATATCTGTTTGTCGTCAAACCGGCCGAAAAGCGGGCGCTGGTTTTACCGCTCGCGAGCTAGCGTAGCAGTGGCGGATTAAATCGCATGGGGGAATCCCCTCTCTGATCGGCCTCTAATAAATCTTAGAGAAAAATTCGAGGATAGAGCCGAGGCTCTTTTTCTTCTAACTAGAATCCCCCATGTCTTTGAGCTGTCTATATTTAACTTTCCAGGGGTGGCCGCAGGCGACTGCATTGCCGCGCTTATAAGCCTGAACAAGCTGGTTTGACTCATTAAATCGCGGGCTGTTAGTTCTTTAGTCATACACACCTTGCAATTTCATTTTGAGCTAATCAGCCAGAACCGCTAATCACATCACCCGCACGTCTTTGCACGCAGCTTTTTGCTGTGGTGATTGCTCACTGGTTCCGATTCGAAGCGAGCTGTTAGAGCCCGCTCTAGCTCTGTCTTTTCACAACTCGAACGACCGTAACGGTCCTGAAGGAACATGTTTATGACAAAAGCACAATCAATCAAGCTTGTCGCCGCCGCTCGCAACAATGACACCGTCACGCTCCTGGGCTGGTCCTGGGACGAAGGCGTTGTCATCCCCGGCTGCCTCGGCTTCTCGATCAAACGCACCGATGTCAAAACCGGTGTTGAAGAAAACCTCGTCACCTATCTGCCCTTCGAAGGCCAGCCGGACAACAAAGCCTGGAAACCTCAGCCGACGACCGTCTGGCCGATTCAGCGCAATTCGTTCCTGGACTTCACCGGCAAGCGCGGTAGCACCTACAAGTACGAGATTCAAGCGATGGGCGGTCAGCCCGGCGCTCTCGTGCCGATTGCCGGTGTCGTCGCCACGACCAACGAGATTACCCTGACCACCAAGGTCACCGACTGGTGCGACATCGGCTTCACGCGCGGAGTGCTCTCCACGCAGTGGCTGGCACACATGATCGGTCTGGACAAAGAGGGCAATCCCGACTTCCAGAAGATCATCGACGCCCTCGCCGACTACAAAAATCCGAACAACCCCATCCGCGAAACCCTCATGGCCAATGTGCCCGAGATGCTGATGGCGCCGGTAAATAACGTCAAGGCGAATGGCGGTCATGTTTACAGTGCTATCTATGAGCTGAGTGCGTCCCAGCTCGTCGATTTCTTCCTGGCAAACATCCAGTACTTCTCGATGATTCTCGGCAACACCGGTGCCGACGACAAGACCAACGCCGCTGCTCGGGCTGCACTCCATGCCATCAGCGCGGACGTGCTCGACCGCATCATCGGCGCCTGGGGCATTCCGCACAACAAGTCACAGATCGAAGTCGATGCGAAGGGCGTGCCCTACGCCGTCACCACTGGCAGTACCAACCTCACCGATACCGGTATGGGTTGCCAGTCGAACATGGCGATTCGCATCTTCAACTTGATCGTGGCTGCAAACTACAAGGACTACTGGGATCGACTGAAGGCGGACGCATCGCAACAGTCTTTGGCTTTCCGCCGGCGCAACGCCCAGGGCTACGCCCCGGTCAAACTCGCCGACGGCACGATCATCGAGCAGTACTTCCAGCCGTCCATGGACGACAAGACCAAGCCGCGCGGTGAAGTGCCTCTGTCGCCTTTCTTGAAGCGCGTTAAGGGCATCATCGAAGATGCGGCCAAGGACGGCGACAGCATCATCATCGGCGAGGTGTTCTATCCGGGCAATCCTTCCGTTGTCCAGTGGTTCGCCGAAGCGTGGGATTCCACCCCGACCAACTTCATGGCCATGACCGTTTCCACCCCCGACGCGCTGCGCGGCGTCACCGCCAAGCGTCGCAAGGGGCGTCCGCCGCTCTTCACCATCGCCCAGGGCCGCGAAAAGGATTTCGCCGACTTCGTCAAGGAAATCCTCAAGCTGCCCGAGGCGCACGCCATCACGCACGGCAAGATCATCGTCGTGATCAACAAGCGCACCGGCAATTTTTACGTCATCGGTGGTTCGGACAATCTCGGCGCCAAGGCCAGCTATGGCAACGACGAGAACGCCTTCATCATCATCGGTAACGAGGCCATCGCCTGGTGGGTCTTTACCAACCTGTTCGACATCAACAAGCATTACCTGTCGCGCGCAGCGGCTCGGTCCACCAAGACCGTGCAGCAGTCGAGCGGCTGGACCGGCCGTCTGGCCACGACCGATGCCTGGCAGAAGTCCTGGACCAATGGCTACAAGGCTCGCGAAGCGAAGATGATCGCCACCGGCTACTGGGACGGTTCGGGTTTCGTCGACCCGGCCGGACTGAAGAGCGTGCCGGTGATTTTCATGCCGCCGCGCAAGCCTGGTGCTGCGAGCACGCTCCCGGTCAAACCGGCGGCGTGATTACTACCGGATAGCCGGGCCTTCGGGCCTGGTTTTCCTTGTTTGTATTTTTCTAACTCAACCCTTAACGAAGAAAGGAGGAGAAGATGACAAGTTTCGTAGACAATGCGCCTTCCCTCTACATCCAGACAGGAGACGACAAGTCGCAAATGTTTGGCATGAACTTCGCCAGGAACATCCAGAGGCATTTCGTAATGCGCCTCACGGGTGGCTGCGGCCTGATGAACGAATCGGACGCAGTTGGGTTGGCAAATCTGCAGGCGGCGCTGAGCGGCCAGAATGTCGGCGACAGCGGTGGAGACGCGCAAGCGTCCCATCCACGCTTCGCCGGATTCTGTCTGTTCGGCGGAACGCGTATGGTGAGCAAGGCCAATCCTACGGTCATTGTTCCGGGTATCACGGAGGTGCCTCCGGCTATCTCCGCTCACTGCCCGGACGCCGCCATGCTCGGCGTGATTGCTAAAGTCGGTCATTTGCGTTACACGTCACAGGGCATAGTAGTGGCCAACAGTGACACTGACGCCTACGCCACCATCGTTCATCCGACTCAAACCAGCGTCGTTTTGCTTCAGCCCAGTGCTGATTCATTCGCGTCCTGGGATGACGAGGCGAAGGAATGCATCACCATCTGCGATGCCCTGCGCGATATGCAGTGGCAAGGTTTGCTGACCGTCTACAACGGCGGCGGAGTTACGGAACGCGAAATATTGCGCTGGGCAAAGCTCGGCAAGATAAATCCGTTCTGGCGCGTCCTTCTGATCAAAGGCAGCGGTCGCAAGGCCGATGAATACGCCAACGATCAGGAGTTTCTCGATGAACATCCCACCGTGCATGTGTGCGAAAACACGGTCGAGGATATGCGGCGCAAATTGTTCGAACTGGGAGCGATCGTCTAGAGGTCCAGTGGCCTTATTGACGCGTTTCCGGCTCGACGGTTCGTGCCATCCATGTGGCAATTTCGCACGGTATGAGGCCTACACGGTCTTAAACCAATTCACCACCAAAAGGAAACCAAATGACTCAAACGAATCAATCCCCCAAGGTTACGGTCGACGCTCGCGGCTGCCTCTTCTTCGTCCTCTCCAATGGACAAGTAGCGCCGATCAACTTCACCGGTCTGGTCGCCAAGGAAGGTCTGTCGCGTCAGGTCGTGCGCATCGCCGGCGGCTGCAAGGGTTTGTCCGACGAGTTCAAGGCGAACATGATCCCCGACTTCGTCGATGCCTTCCGCACCGTCGATGCCGAGGGCAATACCGTGACGGAATTCACCGGTACGGCCTTCTCCGGCGGCACGGCCAACGTCAAGGACGGCGTGCTGCTCGACGACATGGTCACCAACGTGCCGGCGGCTCTGGCGGCGGCCTATCCCTGCCTGGCTATCTCGACCACGCCGCGCACCGCGGACATGGCCCTCGAGCGGACTGGTGGCGGCCTCGTCGTCGACAACTACGGCGGCCGCATCGACTACCGTCAGCACGCCGCCATGGTCGTGCAGCAGAACGCCGCCGACGTCCTCAACTGGGACGGCGACCTCGACGTCTATCTCGGCCTGCTGGAAGGTTGGCAATCGGTCGGCTTCAAGGTCGGCATCATCGCCCTGAACGGCGGCGATGTCACCCGCGACGAAATCTACAAGGCGCTGGCCCGGAAAATCCCGGTCATCGTCGTGGAAAAGTCCGGTCGTGAAGCGGACGCCTTCATCAAGGCTTTCCGCGATGGCGATTTTTCGGCGACCGCCGCCGAGATGCGCGCCAATCTGGTCAAGAAGAACAAGAGCGAGGCAGCGGCCGACGAAGTCGTCGCCGCCTGCAAGATCGCCATGGAAAGCATCGACCGCAACCTGGTCAGCATCGTTCCTCTGAGCGATGTGGCGGCCATGCGCGCGGCGCTTCTCTCCCGCGGCTTGATCGGCTGATTTTTACCCGGGGCGGTGACTTCGTCACCGTCTCGGGCTGAGCTGATGAGCTGTGGGTGTCGGTTATCTTTCAACCTTCAATCTCTAAAAGGAGAATGTATGTTCCGGACCATCCCCTCGGCCCTGAGCGCCATCTACACGCTCATCATGAGCGCCCTCTTCCACCGCCACCTCGGCCGCGACTGGCTGCGCGAGTTCGCGGGCGTCCTCGCCCTGAACGCGCCGATCGCCCGCCGCACCCGCGCCCGCAAGCGCCAGGAGGCGACCTTCGCCATCGCCTGGTACCTCGGGCAGCTCATCTCCGACCCGGACTACACGCGTCGCATCGAGGAGGAGGACCGCGCTCGTCGCGCCGCCGCCAAGATCACGCGTCACGCCGATGAGGAGCCGATCGAGCACATCGTCGAGGATACGAACAACATCAACATCCTCGCCTTCCGGCTCCTGGTCGCCTTCGGCGTCATGGAGCAGGTGCGTGACGCCTTCCCGCTCATGCAGGCTTCGGCCGATCCCCTCTTCACTGAGGAGGCCTGGCCGGAGTGGTGGCAGTGGGCGTCGGAGCGCTTCTTCAAGCAGGAGCCCGGCCTCGTGCCGACGCTCCGCGCGGATTAGGCTCCCGTCTTCAGGCGGGCAGAAATCGGCTTGACGCCGGTTTCTGCCTTCCTCTCCCGGTCCAACTTGAAACGGAAAGAAACACAGATGTTCTGGAACAAAAAGCCCCAGGTCTCAGCCGTCGTGCCTGAGCCCACCTGGGATCGTGATGATTTTCAGTCCTTCGGCAGCAATGTCTACCAGTTCCCGGCGGCGCGTCACTTACGCGATCACCGCGGCGGCACCGTCAAAACCGAGTCCTTCCCGGTCATCCTCGCGCGCTTCCTCGAAGCCAATCCCGGCCTCGAAGTTTCGGCCATGGTGGCGAAGGATTCGGGCGGTTACACCTACCATTACACGGTGGTGATGAAAGCGGCGCGCCCGTAAACTGAGCTGATTAATCGAGCAAAGGCTGGTTGCCGTCGGCGCTATCCTTTGCTCGATTAAGATCGTCTCGATTTTTCTTGAAATCGCGATACTATCTACCATAGTGAAGCCCGCGGCTTTTTTTGATGGCGGTCTTTCGAATAGGGCTAACATAGACATGTCATTCGTTGTTCAGACACACCAATCTTACGACCAAATTTTGCGCCACGATCTCGTTTTTATGCATGCGGCGGTTCATAGATTCCGCTGCTTGCCGTTTGCCTTTTTGGCGGCGCTTATCCCGCTTACAGCTTCGACGGCAAGCCGCATACGATCAAGCCGCCGCGTTACACAATCTCGGCAGGGCCTATTCGTCGCTGCACAAATCGGATCTGGCGCTGGCCGCCTGCAGTCAGGGCATCGTCATCGGGGAAGCGAGAGCAAAACAGCGCGGTATGTCGGATCGGCGCTTGATCGAATTGTACGATGAGCGCGGAGGGCTGTATCAAGAACTTGGCAATTTTTTGCCTGCGCATGTTATTTAATGTAGTAGCAGTTCGAAAATTTTTTGAAATTGAAGGGAAAGGGCGATTGCTCGCCCCTTCCGTTTAGCGACTGTGCAAGTTTGTGCCATTTTTGAAAGAGAAGGTCGGTTTCAGTGGTCTTCTACCATCGGCGGGACTGCCCGTGCCTTGAAAGTGCTCAATGTTCAGTCCGTCAAAGCCATCGGCTTCGATGGCATTTGTATAGAAGTCGGGGAATTCTCCCTGCCAGCGAATGTGCAGATCGTCGAAGTACAAGTGATCGACGTTATGCAAGTAGATGGCCGGCATGTCCCACTGTTGCACGCCGAAATTTATCGGTGTAGTCGGTTGCAGATCGAGGTTGCCTCCCAGTACTGTGGCCAGTGGATCGACAAGCATTTGCACCGCCAGGTCCTGGAAGCGTATATCGCTTATATGGCCGGGCTCCATGCCGTAGAGAACGATTGGTGAGCCGCTTGCGGTTTTGATATGCGAGAAGCGAATGTGGCGTACAAAACCGAGGGTAGTCACCTTGGGCCAGGATACATAATCGCTCAGTGCCACACCGATCGAGATCGGTTCGCCTGCTCCCCACCAGGGCCCATCGATCAGACGCGTGGCAATGTCTATGTGGTCAAAGGTGATGTTTTCCACGGTTTCATTGGTGCGCGTGTGCAGGAGGATACCGCGATTGCTGTCGCGGATTTTGATCTGAGTGAAATGTACATCATGCACTCCTCTTGCCGCAGGACCGACGCGGATCGCGGCTGAACGACTGACGAGGGTGAGGTTCTTGACGATGACGTTGAAAGTCGGCTCCTGGCACCAGCCGTCCAGGCATGGACCGCCAATGACAATGGCGTCATCGCCGGCCTGGAGATAGCCACCATCGACAATGGCATCATTCGAGGTCGAGATATCGAGAGCGTCGTTGTTGGGGATGAGCAAATTGTTGCGGATGTCGATGTTATGGACACGGATATGGCGGCTGCAGCCGATCTTTACTGTCCAGTTGGGGCTGTCGACGATGTGGATGTCTTCGATGCGCAGACCTTCGACGTGCAGGGCTACAAACAGTACACCCGGCCTCAGGGCCATGGTTAAGGGTCCTTCTTTCAAAAGCGACATGCGATCGGCCCAGGCGCTTCCCTGGCGAGTTTTTTCCACGTCGAAAGAAGGCTTCCAGCGCTCTTGCACTTTGCTGACAAAGGCGCGACCGTTACCGTCTATCGTCCCCCGGCCTGTGAGGGCAATATTTTTGCGGTTCTCCGCTATGAGCAGAGCGGTGTCGCGCCATTCGGAGGCGTGCGTCATACGCGGATAATCGGCGAGATTGTCGCTGGCCAGGATGGTCGCCCCGTCCGCCAGATCCAAGTCGATATTGTCCTGGAAATAAATCGTGCCGCTTCTGTAGATGCCGGCGCTCAAACGCACGATCGCCTGCTTATTGTTGTCGGTGCGGGCACTGCAATCGGAGATGGCGGCATTGATCGCCCTGGTATCGAGAACGGTGCCATCTCCTTGCGCTCCGTAGGAGTGGACGTCGCATATCAATGGCGTCGCTGGTTTTGATGCTGCTTTGCCGGTTGTGGCGCCGAGTATCGATGCCGTCACAATCAAAAGGGCTGCGCTAAAATCTTTTGCAAAAAACATAAATCACCTCCGGATTGTCCGGCTATTTATTTTGTCCAGCGTTTGTTGTTCAGACCGATATTCGGTCTGAAGTCCGGGATGTCGCCGCCGTCCGATTGCTTTTTTTGCGTGGCCAGCCAGCGTAGCTGGAAGACGCGCAGCGGACTGCTGCGCCGATGGAAGACGAGGTTAGGCAAGACTTCTTTGAAGCCATGGGACAGGAAGGGGCGGAAATAGTCGATATCCGTTTCGACGCGGATGCAGGCGATGCCGTTGATCACGAGGCTGTCGTTTTCATCGAAGGTCAATTGCACATTCGCTTTTTCCAGGTCGATTTCCTTGAAGCTGCTTGTTGCATGGTGATGCAGCACGTGGAAGTGACGCAAACGGGTAAAGCTAGTATCGCCATTGTCGGGTTGAGTGAGACCATTTGCCGTATCGCGTTCCAGCTGATCGAGCAGTGAACGATCGACGTAAGCAAAGAAGCGGTCGCGGAATAAATTGTGTCCGAGGCCGATTGCCTGGAAATAAGAAAATGCCGAGCGGTCCCCGATCCGGATCTGCTGGAGCGCGACAGTGATGTTCAGCAGGCAGGCAAGCCGGTCCGGATGTTGCTTGAGCACTTGTTCGTAGGTGTCCTGGCATGCGGCCGGGCTGTCTTGGCCGCAGATCAGGCGACTGAGCAATTGCGGATCTCGGGCGGCCAGATCTAGCCAGTGTGCTTGCTCCATATCCAGTCCGGCATGGCGCGGCACGAGCATGAGGTAAACGACCTGATTTTTTTTGCTGATGTTGCTGCTGTTCGTTTCGGCGTGCAGGTGATGAACCGCGGCTGACTTGAAGCCGGGAGCACGAGCATAGAGTGATATGGACGCGCCTCCTTCCGGAAGCGGTAGAGAGAATGGTCTGTCCTGATACAGAGCCGTATTTGAGATTTTGCTTTTCTCGAACTCGACAGTCAGTTCAACCGTCTGGTTTTGCAATGGTTGTCCCATGCCGTCGCAGATGATCACTGTGATACTGGCAGGGGTGGTCGGTGGTGCCTGAGAGCCTTGTGCTGTCGAGGCTAGCAGGATGGTGAGCAGGTAGTAGCTAAAAATGGTTTTGCGCATGGCAAAGCCGCTCCAGTCTTAGAGATATTGAAATTTGAATTTCGCGAGTTAAGGCGGGAAATAGGCGTTGTAAAAGTTTTCCGAAAGAAGATTTGAAGATGGGATCTTCAACTTATCCTTTGGATAGCCGCAAAACAAGATTGACAGCTCGTCTGCCGGCCCCATAAGGCCCCCGGTGGCGGTCCAGGCTGGTAAGTGAAAGCAATCTATTCTCGCCCTTCTTCTTGCTGGTTGCAGGTCTGGCGCTTAACTGGTTGCCGACGCCCCCTGAGATCTAAAAAAGCGGCAGAAATCGGCCAGGCTTGCCGGATTGTGCCCAAGATCTAAAAAAGCGTCAGAAGCTGTCAAAAAAATTCAGCAGAAGTATTCGCGAGAATACCCCTGCTGATTATAAATACCGATTTTACGCCGCCGGAGTCAGCGGAGCGGAAGCTTACTGTTCCGGCGGCGCAATCTGTTCTAACCTCGTTGCTGACTCAGCAGTTGGACGCTTGACCCTGCCATTCGACCTTGACTGTATGCATCCAGTAATCAAACAGGCTGAGCTCTATGCCTTTCGCCGTCTGGATCGAAATGGTCAGGCCGAGATTTTCGCAATACGGAATGACGTCCTTCTCTCAGGAATTGACCGAATCTTCGAACTTGAGGCCGATTAATCGGCAACCAGTCCGTTGATGTAATCCCAGAGAGGCTGGAACTCGGTCTCGGCGGGATCATAGAGGTCGGCGACGAAGGCCGGGTGTTCGTGCTGGTAACGCTTGAACTTGCGCGGATGATTGGCCTTGCTCTCGGCCAGATTGAAGGCGCGGTCGCAAAGCTTGGCCAGGACGACCGGACGACGAACGCAGAAACCACCGGCCGAAATAGCCACCACGAAAGCGGCAATGATCGGCAATGTCTTGGCTTTGATTTCGTCGCGATCGGCGCCGGGCTGGTCGGTGATGGCCATCATGGCGTCGGCGACGATGGGCGGGAAGCCGGCGGCGATGAAATCCTCGCGGGTGTACTTCTCGCCGGTGGCGGGATTGATGCAATCTTCGCCGACGTCATGTCCATGCAGGAGCATGTCCATGAAGGTGTTGATGAAGCCGAAGCGGATGGCGACGGCGGCGACGCCTCGCAGGTGATACTCGTAAGGCTTGTCGCCGAACATCTGGCTGCCGTGGGCCTGGATGCACCAGGTGACATACCACGGGTCGTGCGTTTGGACGTTGGTATTTGTGGTCATGGGACTGATCCTTTGCTCCGCGCAAACTCTGCGGAATGAGGAAGCTAGCCCATGTAGCGGGGTCTAGCTTCTCGGTGGAAGTCGTTGCATTCTCATGCGTTCTCCAGAAAATGGTTGCTGAGTACTGAACATCTCACATAGACTCAATCTCAGGGCGTGCCGCCACTCCAATCAGCAGATTGTCGAAAGCCGTGCTGGAGGGAGTGTGGGTCGTGGATATTTTTGGCGGCGGTTGGCTCGAGAAATTGAGGAGGGTGAAATGTACATTGAAGATAGCTTTGAGGATGTCAATAAAGCTATGGGCCTTATTTGGTAAAGGCCCATAAGGTTGTAATGAGGATCTTATTTAAGCTTATATCTTGAGCTTATATGTTGGCGCGGCTAGCGCAGACGAGACACAATTAACCCTGCTCACGGATCAATTTCATTCATCTGGACTTAATACTCCTGAAATCACGGCTCTGGACTTCTTAAGGTCACAGGGTCCATCTTCTTCTTCCATTCTTTCGGTAAAAAAACTTACTCATTCCTTCTTCGCCCACTCTCCACGCTCTTCAACCTCTTTCGTCCGAGTCGTGAGACTCGTCCCTGGAGCCGCATTCGAGCTGGCTTTGACGATAGACCGCAATGAGCGACCTGTGCTGAGAGTGGCGATTTTGTGACCGGAAGCTTGATGGCGAGGAGATGAGACCAGAGACGGCTTACGCCGTCCCCTTCCGCCCTGGGCTGATTGCGCCTATAAGCGGCTGCACAGCCTTGAAATTGAAATCAAAATCAAAATCAACCAAAGGGCCAAAAGCCACCAAAGGGCCAAAAGCCACCAAAGGGCCAAAAGCCACCAAAGGATCGGAAAATCTATGAGTCAAGTCCCCACGAAGCCGAGCAAGTCCACCGCTCAGACCGTCGCCCAGGCCGCTGCCGCCGTCGATGTCGAAGTCACCGCTTACACATCCGGCCCGGCCATCTTCCGCGAGAAGCGCGTACTGCATCTGCCTGCCGGCAAGAGCACCGTCGCCGTCGCCGGTCTCCCCCAGACCTTCGTGCCAAATTCTCTGACCATTACCGGTGTCACCGGTGAGGGCAATCTCAAGCTCGGCGCACTCTCGTATCGCGAGCCCAGCCTGACCATCGAAGCCATTCTCAAAAACGCCGTCGGCACGCACGTGACGATCATCGAGCGCACGCAGGCAGGTGAAGTGCGCACTTCCGGCACGCTGCTCAACGTCTTGAACAATCAGGCTGTGCTGCAAGAGGCCGGCGCCCTGCGCCTCGTTTCGCTCAGCGACCGCATCGACCTCGGTGCCAGCGTGATCAACGGTCTGACCAAGACCTCGTCTCTGCAGCTCGAGCCGAACGCCTCGCGTGAAGCCGATTACACTGTTGGCATTCTCTTTGCCGCCGATGGCCTTTCCTGGAACCTCAATTACGAGGCCTTCTACGACGCCGCTGCCGAGAAGCTCGACCGCTTCGCCTGCTGGGTGAACGTCACCAACAAGAGCGGTGCCGATATCGATGCCGCCAAGATCAAGCTCATTTTTGGCGCCAATACTGGCTACGAAGACGGTTCGCGTCGCAACCGTTCGCGCGGGCCGATGATGGCTGCGGCTGCGCCTATGGGTGGTGGTGCGGCCCTCGAATCGATGTCTTTCAGCGCTGATGCCGCGGAAGTCGAGTCGGTCGGCGAGCAGAAGCTCTACACCCTGCCGGACGCGCTTTCGATTGCCCAGGACGAGACCAAGCAGACGATGCTCTTCTTGAGCGAAGGTGTGCCGGTCAAGCCCGAGTATTTCCTCGGCTATGGCGGCTACGCCCTTGATCCCGACGGCGAGCGCACTGCGCAGAACAAGCTGCCGGTCAATGTCCGCCTCAAACTGACCAATGCCACGGCCAATCAGCTTGGCCTCGCTCTGCCTCCGGGCACGGTCAAAATCTTCGAAGCGGACAGCAGCGGCTCGCTCCAGCGCACCGATGCTTCGCGCGTTGCCGGCCATATCGCCAGCGGCGAGGAGTTCGAGCTGGCTTTGAACACGCCTTGCAAGGATCTGAAGGCGACGCGTCGCCTCACCTTCTTCCGTGAAGATCCGCTTCCGCTAAAGCCAGCGCCCGTGCCCGCTCCTGCTCCGGCCATGTCCGTGCAGGCCGGTCCGCAGGTGGCCGCCGCCGAGCTGCCCAAGGAAGAGCCGAAGCCGCGCTTCCGTGAGGAGGAACGCGAGATCATCCTCTTCAACTACAAGGGCAAGGACGTCGAGGTCAAGGTGCAGGATGCCTTCCCGTGCGACTTCGAGTTTATCAAGCCGCTCGAGGGCGTGCGTGGCTTTGCCGCCACCGGCGGTGCTTCGACCTATTCGGTGGTCGTGCCCAAGAATGGTCAGACCAAACTCACCTATCGCATCAAATACCGCATCAGCTGAGGCCGACAGCGTCTTTGATGCCCTCCTGTCTGCATCTCGCAGGCGGGAAATCCGCCGGTCGGATCGAGCTTGCAAAGATCATGCTTCGCCTCGGTCCGGCTTAGGTCTGCCCAAGCGTTAATGCAGACGTTCGCCTTGCCGGAATTCTGAAAATTAGAGCGAGCTCTTTGCAACTTGCGAGATAGCGCGGACTTTGCAGTCTGCGCTATCTCTTTTTTTTCTGATTTGGTTTTTGCTTTTTGAAAAATGTTTAACTAAAAGGAGTAGTATCTAGAATCGAAAAAAGGAAGCGAAAGGGCCATAGCGGCTGGCTTTCGCTTCCTGAAAAATCAGTACATGCTCTTCAAATCGCGACGGGCTGTACCGGTTTTGACGGCGATGCGTTCGACGGCGTCGGCGACGGTGGTGGC
>JAGXAB010000038.1 GCA_018971775.1 Cyanobacteria bacterium REEB67
GAACCAGGAAGCAATCGTCGAGATTGTCAAAGCGATCCCGCGCGGCGACCATCTCACCGCGCCGGAAGTGTTCGAATTGGCTAAAGGTAATGGCCTGAAGGTAAGCCTATCCACTGTCTATCGCACCCTGAGCAAACTAAAGGCCGACGGCGACGTGATCACCGTGGCCGGTGACCGTGGCTTGCGCTACGAGGCGGCCGAAGAAGGTCCGGCTCACGACCACTTGATCTGTCTGGGCTGCGGCACGACGATTGAATTTTATGACGAGTTGATTCGCGGCTTCGGCAAAACAGTCGCTCAGCGCAAAGGTTTCGATCACACCACCAGTCGCTTCGACATCCTCGGCTATTGCCAGAACTGTCGCAACAATGATGAGGGTCGTCGCCTCGACCAGGTTGAAGTGGCGCTCGAAAACGCCATCGACAAATCGCAGGACGCGCTCTCGCAAATGCGCAACGCTCTCGATAGCTTGAGAAATAGAAGGTTCAGCCGCGTCGACGCGCCAATCAAATCAGCGATCACACAGCTGACCAAGAGTATAGAAGATCTCGATAAAGCAAGCGGTCATCTGCCGAACAGCAATCAAATCGCCGGTTCGTAAAATCCAAATCATTCCGTAATTCAGACGAGATAACAGTTGCCGAAGTGTCTGCTTTGAAGACGCTCACGTTTTGCCGCTTGCTATCCTGCAAACAGAATTCATCTCATCTGATCTCATCTCATTTCGGGCCGAGGGCAATTATTATGCACACACCACGTTTCGGCGGCATTCTCGCCTACGCCTTTGCATTGACGATATTGAACATCATCACATTCGGCGCTCTCCATTTATTGAATATGCCGGCCGGCCGTTTCATCGACTGGACTATCGCTACAGTTTCACTATGGTGGCTTTTGATCGTCGTGACGGTACTCTGGGATATTTATTTCGACGCCAAAGCGGTCGTCAATGAAGCCGAACAATCGCAGTCAGCAGGTATCAGCGTCGACGAAGCACAATTGATCTATGTCAAAAGAGTGGCTAACAGCGCCCTCATTGGTGCTGTTGTTTTACATCTCGCTTCAGCGGCCGCACTTTTTGCTCTTTCCTATTACGGCATCAGCGCCGTCGGCTACATAGGCTCTGCAGCGGCTCTGCTTCTCACTTTCCTCCGACCGAGCGTGCGCGGCTACGAATATCTGCGGGCCAAACTTCAGGCGATGAAAAATCGCTTCCGCTATCCGCGTGAGGATGTGCTGGAGCTGCGCAACCGCACCAGCTCACTCGAAAACAACGTCAACGCCCTGCAAAAACAATTGAACCTGCAAGATCCCGACTCTTTTGCATCGAGACAGCACCGCCTCATGGAAGAAATGCGCATGCGACAGACAGCGGTGCTTGAGGAACTGCACCGTTTGGACGACGCAAATATCCGCGACCATGAACGAATAGCGCACGACAGCCGCAATGCCATCGCCAAAATCTCGGCGGATAGTCAATTTCTCGACCATGTCAGAGAGATAGTGCAGATGATCAAGTCAGCCTGAAGATAGATAACTGACGGCTTCGACTATTTAAAGCTTCCCCGACTTCGTCGATTCGACCGGCTCTTCTTTAGCAGTAGAGAGATCGGCCTCCGCCTTGCGCTCAGCCTCGGTTGACTTGACGGAATTATTTTCGCGCGCTTCCAGCGCTTGTTTATTCAAACGCATCCTGGCCGCTTCCAGATCGCGCTCCGATTGCACGATAATCTCTTCCAGATAATTAAGGGAGACGCGACGACCTTTATTAATCGCCTGGCGTTTTTTGAGCATGCGCGGCAGCATCAAAAGGAAGCGCCCAAAACCCTCGAACCAGGCCAAAACACGTCCGCCGCGCACACAGACAACGGCCAGATAATAGGCCTGCCAGAAACAAATCTGCGGGATAAATTTGATCAGCAGAGAGCCAGGGATATTTTTAATCAGGGTGTTGAAATTATTTTGCGCTGACAACCTGACGACAAGCGGACTGTAGCCACTACCGGTAGTGCCGCAGCCGAGATGATAGATAATCGCGCTCGGCACATAAAGACATTTGTAACCAGCGCTCTGAGCCCGCAGTCCCATATCTACGTCTTCGAGATAGGCAAAATAGTCTTCGTCAAATAAACCGATGTCGACGAACATTGCCCGGCGGTACATGGCGGCACCACCACAAGCACCGAGGATATAACGCTCGCTATCGAAGAGGCCGGTGTCTTTTTCACGGTGGCCGATGCGACCGGGCAAGCCGCCGCGGCGATAGCCGTCACCGACTCCATCGAGCAAGGTGCGATCGTCATAGCCAAGCATCTTGCAGCCGACCGAGCCTATCTCGGGATGAGTATTGAGAGCTTTGACCAGCTCTTCCACCCAGAGGCCGTCGACGACCGTGTCATTGTTGATCAAGGCGATATATTCGCCTTTTGATTCGCGGATACCGCGGTTGACGGCGACACTGAAACCTGTATTTTTCTCGAAGCGCGGCACGCGCACCTGCGGGTAGTTATCGGCCAAAAATTCAATCGAGCCGTCTTTTGAGCCATTGTCGACAACGATGATTTCCAGATCTTTATACGATTGCCTAATCAGCGAATCGAGACAATCCTTGAGAAAATGCTTACCGTTCCAGTTTGGAATAATGATCGAAACAAAACCGACCTGGCCTTCGCTCGCCATGCCGGCCGCTTTTGTATCTTCACCCGGACATGCTTGCACGTAAGTCACCGCATCGAAAGTCAGTAGAATATCTGGTCTATTGTAAGGGATTAGCTTAAGCCCGGGCAAAAGGGACGCGGACAAAAAGCTATAATGACCCTCTGGCGAAGTGAACCGTGGAAAGCAAAACAAAAATCCTTATCATAACCCTCGAACCGATCGCTCAAAAGATGGCCGGGCCAGCGATTCGCGCCCTGGAGCTGGGCAAGGTGCTGGCCGAAAAATTTAGCGTCGTGGTCTTTTCACCAGTGGAGGGTGGGCCGCCACCCAAAGATCCGCTGCCCGAGAGTCTCACCCTCGTGCGCGGCGGTGGAGCCCGTGCCCTGCGCACTCTTGCCGAGGCGAGCGAGACAATCTTTATCCAGTCTAATGTTCTGAAACCCTATCCTTTTTTAAGCCAGCTTGGCAAATTTCTCATCTTGGACCTTTACGATCCCTATTTGTTTTCTATCCTCGTCCAGTATAAAAACGACCGCACCCAGGCCAGTGCCAGCTATCGCATGATGCACCAGGTCCTGGAAGCGCATATGCTCGCTTGCGATTTTGCCGTCTGCGCCTCGGAACGTCAGCGCGACTACTGGATTGGCAGATTTTGCGCTCAGGGGCGAATCACCCCCGAGCTCTACGAATTCGACCCGTCGCTGCGCAAGTTGATTGATGTGGTGCCTTACGGCCTGCCCGAAAAACCACCTGAGAAAAATACGAGCGAAAAAGGCGAGGTCAAGGGCCTGCGCGAGATACCAGGCATAGGACCGGACGACCCGGTGCTGATCTGGGGTGGTGGCATCTGGGACTGGTTTGATCCGCTCACTGTGATCGAAGCGACAAAAGCATGTCTTACCGATATACCGAATTTACGTCTTGTTTTTATGGGCACCAAATCGCCCAATCCCAAAGTCGACGTCATGGATATGACAAAACGCGCCCGGGCACTCACTGACAGCTATGATCTGACCGACAAAAACATTTTTTTCCTGGACGGCTGGGTGCCTTACGAAGAGAGAGTCAATTATTTACTCGACGCTACGGCTGCAGTTTCCGCCCACTTCGACCTGCCCGAGACGCGTTTTTCCTTCCGTACCCGCATCCTCGACTACTTCTGGTGCGGACTGCCAATTTTGACCACTGCCGGAGATGGACTGGGCGAATTGATCGAGAAGCACAATGCCGGCTGCGTCTTGCCTTACGAGGACGTAGGGGCCTGGAGCGCGGCGATCAAAAAAGTGATTGCTGACGAAACGGCTCGCAAAGCGATGCAGAGCGGATCGAGACTGATCGCCTCAACTTTTCACTGGCGCTCGAACGCCTTGCCGCTCAAACGTTTCCTGGAAAACCCCCACCATTTGCCCAGATATGAAAAAATAACCATGCCGTCACTCGGTGAACGCCTGCGGGCGGTCTATCGACGCGGCGGCAAAGAGCTGATTGTCAAACGTTCGGTGGAATTATTCAATGACATACTTAAATAGTATGCCGACAGAACAAATACGAGCCCCGGAGCACCTCTTATCCTACAGCTGGCTCGAGCTAGAGAAGAACCAAGCACTGCTGGTCTTTTCGGATCTGGAAGAAATGGCCGGGGAGCTGGATAAAAAACTCAATGCCGGCCGCGTCCACCAGGCGCGCGTCATTCTGCGCCGCTGGTATAGCGTCTGGGATATCATGGCCATCGACGGCTGGGAAGCTTCCGGCTATCCGGACGGCGGCTTCGAGCTCTCAATCGGCGCCAGCCTGCGCAAGCTCAATAAATGTCTTGGTCAAATGCGCGATCTAGATGTCAGCCTGGAGCTGGCCAGAGAGCTGAAAGTCAGTCGGCGTCTGATCGATCGCCTCAAGAAAAAGCGCAAAAAGCTGCGTCAGAAGACCGAAGCTAAGATCACCGAGCTCAAGCCCGCCAAGCTTATCGAACGCCTGCGCAATTATCTCTCCGACCGCTCCGAGCACCTCCAGCGCCTCCTCAAGCAGCAGCGCACCGACAGCGTGCTGGCCGCCAGCAACCATTGCGCCTACATCCATCTCGACCAGTTTCTCCTCCAGGCAGAGCATCAAACCCGCCTCCTGAGCGAAAATTCGAAAAGCAACGATGAACTGCATGAGCTGAGATTATCGATCAAACGCTGGCGCTATTTGCTCAGTGAATTTTTCGGCCTGACCAACCTTGAGCTGGTCCGCGCCCAGCAGATACTAGGACGCATCCGCGATCTGAACCGTCTCCACGAAGAAGTCGAGGCGATGCGCTCCAAACTGCGCAAGGGGCTGACCGCCGACCGCCTAAAGGCCAGGGATCTGGGCAGCGACCGCAAACGCATCAACGCTTTACTAAAAGAACAATACAAAACCCTAGAGCCAATAGTGCAAAAGCTGCCCTTCGGGCTCAGGCCATATCTCGTCAGTCTCTGAGCTTTCGGCGTCAGACGGATGTCAGGTAGAAATTCCGCTTAAGTATTATTGAAACTGCTGAAAATTCAGGCCCGATGAAACTACAATTTAAGATCTAGGTTAGATCTTGGACCAAATTGTCAGGATAGTGGACCTGGGCTAAAGGGCCTGTCCCGGTGGACAGGCCATACCAGGGCTTAACGGCCCAGAAATGGAAGTACTCGGATGGCGATAAGAAAGAAATTGACGATTTTGGGCTCGGGCTCGGCCGGTTTGACGGCGGCTATCTACGCGGCCCGCGCAAATCTAGAGCCCCTGGTCATTCAGGGCTTGCAAGCCGGTGGCCAACTGACGATCACCTCCGATGTCGAAAACTTCCCGGGCTTTCCTAATGGCATCCTCGGCCCCGAGCTGATGGAAGAAATGCACAAGCAAGCCGAGCGCTTCGGCACGCAATTTATTTACGACAATGCCGAATCGATCGATCTGACCAAGAGACCTTTCACGATTCGTACGTCATCAGAAGAAATCGTCACCGATACTTTGATCATCGGCACCGGTGCCTCAGCCAAATTGCTCGGTCTCGACAGCGAAAGCAAGTTGATGGGTCATGGCGTCTCGGCCTGTGCCACCTGTGACGGCTTCTTCTTCCGCGACAAAACAGTATTTGTCGTCGGCGGCGGCGATACCGCCCTTGAAGAAGCGACCTTCCTCACCCGCTTCGCCAGCTCGGTAACGGTCATCCATAGAAGAGACGGCTTCCGCGCCTCGGCGATCATGGTCGATCGGGCCAAACAAAATCCCAAGGTCAAATTTATCCTCAATTCGGTCATCGATGAGATCCTCGATGTTTCCAAAGGCGAA
Source organism: Cyanobacteria bacterium REEB67 (assembly GCA_018971775.1). Taxonomy (GTDB): domain Bacteria; phylum Cyanobacteriota; class Vampirovibrionia; order Obscuribacterales; family Obscuribacteraceae; genus REEB67. Next base: position 5,962 of record JAGXAB010000038.1, read on the forward strand.
GTAACCGGCATCAAAGTGCGCAATATCATCACTAATGAAGTGCAGGAATTGCCCGCCGACGGTGTCTTTATCGCCATCGGTCACCAGCCCACTACTGACCTCTTCAAAGGTCAGATCGAATTGACCGAGACCGGCTATGTCGTCACCGATGGTGTCAAGACTTCGGTCAAAGGCGTTTTTGCCGCCGGCGACGTACAAGACGAGCTCTACCGTCAGGCGATCACCGCAGCCGGCACCGGTTGCATGGCGGCACTGGAAGCGCAGTGGCTGATCGAAAACGAAGAACTGGAAGAGCACGACAAAGAAAAAAAAACCCTAGTTAGCCCGGTCGCAAATCAAAGCTAAGGCACAACTAGGCTAAATGACCCAGGCACCAGCCCATCCCGAATCAGTAAAAGAGTCGGCACAGCATCAGCCAGGCCAGATGCTGCGCGACTTTGTCTCTGCTCATCCGGCCTCCCGGCATGCCCTTTTTGCTCAGCTCGAGCGCGGTCATCTCACGCCAATGCAGGCCGGCAGCCTTTTGCGCAATTACGACGCCCATGCTTCGCATCTGCGCCGCCTTTTGCTCAAAGCAGCGACGATCATGCCCGAGTGCGCGGTCGGCTTTATCCTGGAGAATGTCCGCAATGAATACGGCAACGGTATAGCCGCCGGTCGCCACCAGTTGCAGTTGCAGGATCTGGCCTGGCAGATTGGTCTGAAACGCAGTCAATATGACGCTTTTACCATCCAACCAGGGATTCGCAAATTTATCAAAGACGTCGGCGCTTTTTATTACCCTCTCGCACGGTTCAAAGAGGCCGACGTCGCCATAAAAAGCAGAGCGGCCATTGCCAGCGGTGCGATCACCGCCACCGAACTGCTCGCCGTAGAAGAGTTTAAAAGCCTGCAAAAAGCCTTTACGCCCTTTGGTTTGAAAGACCACATCTGGTTTGATCATGTCACGATCGAATGCGAGCACCTCGAGGACTCGGTCAACCTCGCCCTCTATTTTTTACAAGAGGCCAAGCGCGATCTGCAAGACGATGTCCTTTTAGGCCTGAAAGGCGTCCTCGACGCCAATATGCATCTCTATGACGGCCTTCTGGCCTGTACTGCATTGTGACACTACCGACGGTGACGGCAGAAAATAAGAAATTGCGCATCGCCATGGTGCTCCGCCTCTTTTCTCGCAGCGGCGGTCTTGAGCTCTACGCCCTGAAGCTCGTCGAAGGTCTTCTCGAAGATGGACACAGCGTCTGCGTCATCTGTGAAACAAATGAGAGCGGGCTTGAGCATCCACTTTTGAAAGTACACTCTTTCAAGGACAAACTATCCGGAGCAAAATCCAAAAGCGACAAGCTTCATCATTACTTCCGGGCTGCGTCGGAGGCTGTTGCAGCACTCGGCCCTTTTGACATCGTCCACTCCCAGCATTTTCCGGTCAGTCCCGTCGACGTCGTCACTTTTCACAACCACACGACGCGCCGTCTCTCGCAGGTCGGCTATGGTTGGGAAAAGCTGCTCAACGAGGTGAAGCTGGCTCTCACCGACGCCTATAAGACACGCGAGTATTACGACGGCAAACTGACCCGCGAAGCCAAGCTACGCATCTTCGTGGGCGAGGTCATGCGTGATGATTACTACAATACGTTCAACATGCCAGAAGAAGCTCTCTATGCCATCGCCCATCCCGGAGCCAGTCTTGGTGAGCCGCCGCTAGCAGCACAAGGGCGCTCAAATGAAGCGGCAAAGACCGACCTAAAAGCGGCAAGAGAACAAGCAAATGACCAAGCAAATGAACAAGCAAATGAACAAGCAGAAGAACTAGCAGAAGAACAGGCAAAAGAGCGTCCTTTTACATTTTTGTTTGTCGGCAAAGGCTTTCGCAAAAAGGGCCTCGATACCCTGCTAAAAAGCTGCCAGATCTTGAAAAAGCGCGGTCACAAATTTGTCCTGCAAATCGCCGGCATCAAAGAGCGTCCGGTCAGAAAGCTCGAACTGATCGCCGCCGGTTTGACCGATTGCGTACACTATCTCGGTTTTCGCCAGGACATGGAAGCTGTCTATGCCGGCGCCGATGCCTCGATTTTGCCATCAAAAATCGAGCCTTTTGGCATGGCCCCGATCCAGGGCATGCAATACGGCCTCGTACCGATTGTTTCAAGCGTCTGCGGCGTGGCTGAAGTGCTCAGCGACGGCGAAAACGCTTTGATCCTAAGGGACCACCTCGATAGTGGCGCCCTCGCCGATCTCATGCAGCTTCTCTTACTGGATAGAGAACTATACAAACGCTTGCAGGAACAGGCTAGACCGACTGCGAACAGGCTAAACTGGCGTAAAACAATCGACGCCACGGAACAGGCCTATGAAAAGATCCGCCCTCATGTAAACAACAAAGAGGTCATCAGTGACTAAGAAAAACGACGGCTCAACCAAAGCAAGCGATTTCAAAAACAGACTGGCCAATGAGAGCAGCACCTACCTCAAGCAGCACGCCGAAAATCCGGTCGACTGGTATCCCTGGGGCGAAGAAGCCCTGAATAAGGCCCGCAACGAGAACAGACCGATACTTCTATCGGTTGGTTATTCGGCCTGTCACTGGTGTCATGTCATGGCCCATGAATCTTTCGAAGACGAAGAAACAGCGGCTTTGATGAACAAACACTTCGTCAACATAAAAGTGGACCGCGAAGAACGCACCGATATCGACGAAATCTATATGAAAGCCGTGCAGCTCATGGTCGGCCATGGCGGCTGGCCGATGACCGTCTTTCTGACGCCGGAGGGCAAGCCTTTTTTTGGCGGCACCTATTTCCCCATCGAAGATCGCCATGGTCTACCCGGCTTTAAAAAAGTGCTGACCAATGTTTTTGCCGCCTGGGAAAACAATAACGAAGAAGTTTTGAACAGCGCCGGCGAGCTCTCCGCTCACTTGAAGCTGCTGGAAAAGCTCAGAGACGACGACGCACCGAGAAGCGAAAAAGTCCTTGGCTATGACATCATAGACGGTGCCCTGGAAAAATTGATCAGACAGTTCGACAAGACCTTCGGCGGTTTCGGCAGCGCTCCCAAATTTCCGCACACACTCAGCCTGGAAGCCGCGCAAAGAGTGATCGCTCATGACGGAGACGGTGCCTTCAGCGCCGAGCGCCAGCAGCAATGCCGAGAGCTCGTCGAAACGACCTTAAATCGCATGGCTTACGGCGGCATCCACGATCAGATCGGTGGCGGTTTCGCCCGCTACTCTGTGGATAGACAGTGGCTCGTCCCGCACTTCGAAAAGATGCTCTACGACAATGCATTGCTCGTCAGTGTCTATGTCAACGGCTATCTGCTCTATGGCCGCACTTACTGGCAGGGCGTCGCCGAAGCTGTCTTGAAATTTGTCGGTCGCGAATTGACCACCGAAGACGGCGCCTTTTACAGCGCTCTCGACGCCGATTCGGAGGGAGAAGAGGGCAAATATTATGTCTTCACCCCGGACGAAGTGATAGGCGTGCTGGGAGAGGCTGACGGCATATTTTTCAACCGCGTCATGGGCGTCACCAATACGGGCAATTTCGAGCACGGCAAATCCATCCTCCATCTCAGCCAGGCACCGGAAGAAATGGCCAAGCGTTTCAAGCTCGGCATCGACGAATACTGGGAGAAAATCGAAAATCTAGGCGGCAAATTGCTCGCCGAACGAGAAAAAAGAATCCATCCCGGTCGCGATGAAAAAGTATTGACGAGCTGGAATAGCTTGATGATTAGCGCCTTTGTCGATGTCTACAAATGCACCACTAAGGTCGAATATCTGGACGCCGCAAAAAAGGCAGCCAATTTCATCCTCGACAATCTGCGCGAAAAAACCGGTGCCGGAAGATTACTGCGCGTCTGGGGCAAAAATGCCCAGGGCGAGGGCCAGGCCAAATTGCTCGGATATCTGGACGACTACGCTTATTTCATCTCAGCTCTGATTGCCCTGGCCGAGGTAGATGCCGACAGCAAATGGCTCAATATCGCCGGCGACCTCACGGATAAAATGCTCGAATATTTCGTCGACCAGCGCGAAGGCGGTTTCTTTTTTACCGCGAGCGATCACGAAGAGCTCGTCGTCAGACCGCGCAGTCATTTCGACGGTTCAGTGCCTTCGGGCACATCGGTAGCCTTGATGGCGCTGTTCAAACTGGCCGCCCTCACCGCCAAAGACACTTATGAAAAGCAAGCCCTGGCCGTGCTCAATCTCTACGCCGAACATTTGAGCCGCATGCCGGACCAGTTTGCCGGCCTACTCAATGCCCTCGACTTTCATCTGAGCACAGGCCCGCAAGTAGCTTTTGTCCTGCCGGCCAATCTCAGTGCCGTCGAGGAAGAAGAGGCTAAAGAAATGCTCTTTTGCCTGCACCGCCTCTATCAGCCAAACCGTGTCCTGCTAGTTGTCCGAGAAGAAGCACCAGGCGCTAAGAATGCAGCCGGCTCGACCTTTGAGCCGCTCGCAAAAATCAGTCCGCTGGCGGCCGAGCGCACCGCCATTGATGGCAAACCGACCGTTTATATCTGCAAAAATTTCACCTGCGAAAAGCCGATCACTGATTTAAACGATCTTAAAGCAGCTCTGACACTAAATTAGAAGGGGCTCCGCCTTATAGAGTTATCGACTGACGAATTATCGGCTCGGCTCATTTTTCGGGCGGCGCTTTTCGACTATCGGCTTGTTTTCCTCGGCCGCTTTCTCGCGGGCCTGTTCGATCGTGCTCAAGGGCTTGATCCTGAGCCAGAGATGGATTCTTTTTTCGATGCCGGGCTCTTCGCGCCTGGCCATGGCTAGCATTTTGGCACTCTCCGCTTCTTGACCAGCCTGTTTATAAATGCCGGAGAGAAGGAGAGCCTGCTCGGCGCTGATTTTGCCCGATTTTGTATAGACTTCGCCACGGATCAGGTCGTCGGCTTTGGCCAGACGTCCAGTTTCAAGGGCAGCCCGGGCGAGGAGCATACGACTGGCTTCACAGGGCATGATCTGATCTAGCGTGCCGGCGATTTGATAGGCGGCCTCCAGACTGCGCGATTCACCGGTGGCCAGATGAGCCAGAGCCAACGGTTCCAGCATGGCCACGTCGTTGATGTCGAGACGACGAGCATGAGCGAGTTGCACCAGAGCCATAGCGCCGGATTCAGGCTTGTGTTCGGAGATATAAGTTTTACCGAGCGCCAGGTAGACTTTTGGATTGGCGGTATCGACAAGAGTGGCGGCTTTAGCCAGCTCTTTCAGTTTCTCAGGATGATCAAATTGCTTGAGCTCGGTCATAGCGATAAGCAAACAGGAATCGGCCAGACCAGTCACTTCCTGGGAGAGCTTTTGATCGGCCGCCAGTTTGAGAGCGCGTTCGGCATAATATTTAGCGCCGTCATAATCGCGCGAGGTCAGGCACTGCTTGGCCATTGTGATATAGGCCAGGGCCAGATTTGGATTTATAGCGAGCGCACGTTTGGCTTCGATCAAACCACGCCCGACATTATCACCGCCGTTGAGGGCGAGCATGAGACTGAGCAGGGCGCGTACATGGCCGTCCCTGTCGCTCTGGGCGGCGACATCGCGATCGAAGACATTGCTGCGTAGAGCACCGCGCAAGACACCACTATCGGTGGCAAAGGAATGATCCCGATAATTGCTCAGGCCAACGAGGACAAGGACTGCTGCCGCCACACTCAATACAAGGGACGGCTCCTGGGCCAGAGCTCTGGCCTCGCTCGTCCTTGTTTTCAGGGCAAAATGGTTGACGGCGAGAGTGGTGACAAATAGACACAGACCAAAACAGGAGAAATAGAAGCGATGACCGCCGACATATTCATTGCTGAGCAGCAGTGATTGGGGCAAAAGACCAATGAGAAAGATCCACAGACCAAAAGCGGCAAAGGGCAGACGGCGGAAAAAATAAAGTCCGTAAATGGCCAGACCGATCACGAAAAGACCAGCTATGGCAAAGGGGTCCAGCCAGGGGTTCACCGCCGGCTGCGCCAGACAAAATGGTGGTGCAAAACTGAGCGGCACAGGCAGGATAAAAACGCGCAGATAATAAGTGACAAGTTCTTTGGCCTGGGTGGCGTAATAGACAGCCGGCGTCAAAAGCGGCAGGCCAAGACCATTGCCAAGCGGTAAACTTTGCGGGATCAAAAACAGTAGAGGCAAAATCGCCGAAACGAAGACGGCCAGGCCAAATTCCCAGGACCGCTCGAATACCCAATCTTTCCAGGCAACAGCATGAGCCTTGATCATCAAACCGAGAAAGATCATCGTCTCGGGAATAGTGATCGCCTGACTGGAAGAAAAAACCGAAAGGAAAAGCGCCAGATAGCAAAATAGATAACTGAGTAAACCGGCTCTAACAGCCGAGCTTACGAAACCTGTCAAAAAACAATGCAGGGCAAAAGTATAGAAGAGAAAAGTAAGAATGGACGACCGACCGCTGATGTAGGCAACCGATTCGCTCGTGATCGGATGGATGGCGAAGAGCAGCGAGGCGATAAAAGGGATGAGAGCATTGGCGGCGATCCGTCCTTGATCCGAGGCATTGTTCTGCAGCAGACCCTGGGCGGCATTAAAATGTTTGACCAGACGACGGAGCAAGAAGAAGGCGGAGAGCACGGCGCCTACATGCAGAAGGACATTGGTGGCATGATAGGCGGCCGGATGCATGCGACCGGAGAGATAATCGAGGGCGATGCTCGCTTTGAGCAAGGGCTCGGCGAAGGGAGCAATCACTGCATTGGTAACGAGCTCTGTCCAGTATTGATTCCACTGCCCTTTGGCGATGTCGCGCAGGATTGGGATATTGAAGTGGTCATTGAGGACAAAACCGTTCCAGAATGAAATCGTATGCGCCGCCAGACAGGCTAAGACGATGGCCAGAGCCAGAATCTGAGGTCGGAAACGCGCGATCAGGTCAGTATTTTCGACGACCGACGCACCGGCGTCGGCGATTTTTGCATTCTTCATAGATGACAGGCAGGCAAGCGCTTTTGACCACCAGGCACGGCGGTCATCACCGCTTTTTCCATTCTGGACAGAGGTTTGATTTCTTTTTCGCCGCCGTCGCCTTCCTCCTGCTTGCCGAACACGGCAGTCAGACCCTTATCGGAGTATTCGGCGATCAGCTTCTCGACTTCCTCATGACGAGGCGAGCTGGCGGACATACGAGCCAGACTGGTGACGGCATCGCGGAAGCGGCCCTCGCCTGCCAATTTTTTCCCCTGGGCATAGAGCGCCTGATCAAGCATAAGGCGCCATTGCTCGGCGCGCTTGTCCTCAGCTTTTACTTTCAGAGATTCCTCGAGCAAATTAATAGCGCTCTCGTCTTTACCGGAGGTGATGTAGCGCTCGGCACGCTCACTGACGTCAGCCCCACCTGGTACACCATACTGGTGGATGAAATCATATATAGTCACGCCCATAATCAAAAGCAAGCAGACGAAAACGACGCCGGCAGCAGCCAGAACCAGCGGCGGCCGCCGAGTCTGGCTGATAATGATACGGACAATCGTTTCGCCGCAGCGGTGGCAAAAGTCGAGATGCTCAGCTACGGGCGATTGGCAGCTGGGGCAGGGTTGAGTTTTTTCTAAAATAGACTTAGGCATCAATTGTCAGTTTAGCATCCACTATTTCATTTGCAGCGCCAAATTTTGATCGGCCGTTTACCTTAAATGGATTGAGGGCTGAGGCCTTTGCCCAGATGCTAAGATATAGAGGCCGATAATATTCGGGCTCAAAAAGACCCGGTCGGCATCAGCATCAATACACATGTAGGCATGGCAATGAGCACTTCAAAAGAGAACGCAAAAGCAACCGATGTCGAGGCAAAAGCGCGCCGCGCCGCCAGACTGAAGGCCGAAGAAGCCGCGGAAAAAGCGGAGCTTCTACAATCGCTCAAAGCGCTCTACATTCCCTTTTCTCTTTTTATCGCTTGCTGCATTTTTGCCGCCGGCGCTTTCATGGTCTATAACGATGAGCCGGCCGGCTGGGGCTTCATCGCCGCCACCTGTTTGATTGCACTTTCGGCCTTCATCGCTCTGTTCAAATTTCAAAACAAATTCCGCGCTCAGGGCATAATCCCCACCCGCGATACCATCGTCGAGAGCAGTCTCGTCGATACCACTCCGGAAACCGGCAGCGTGCGTGTCGCCGCCGGCGCCAGCGAGAAGATCGATGTCGAGCCCACCCCCGCCACGGCCTCCGCTGCCAGGGCCGATGGTCTCGCTCAAAATACAAAAGCGGAAGTGACAGCTGCCAGCACCGCACAATAGAAGAAGGATCAGAACACCTCAGCTCAAAAGGCCCGACTCATTTTGAAAACGCTCGACTGCAATTGCCAGCCGAGCGTTTTTGTCTCTAAAAGGGAAATATCGCCCCGGCCATCGCCAATGTACTTCCAGTCAGCAGGCAAAAAGGTCCACCCGAAATGGGCGGACCTCTGCGAACACAAATTGAAAGCTCCCGAAATTAACGCTTGGAGAACTGGAAGCGTTTACGAGCTCTCTTGCGACCATATTTCTTACGCTCTTTGACGCGCGGGTCGCGGGTGAGGAAACCTTCACCACGCAAGATTTGACGGTTCTGCGGAGCAGCTTCGGAAAGAGCGCGGGCAACACCGTGACGAATGGCGCCGACCTGACCGGCGATACCACCACCACGAACCAGCACTATCGTGTCGAAACGACCCATTGCATCGGCTGCCTGGAAGGCAACAAATACTTCTTTGGCCAGAGCTTCACGTCCACCGACATAATCGTCCATGGTACGACCGTTGATGGTCACGACACCGGTGCCGGGAACCAGACGGACTCTTGCGGTAGCGGTCTTTCTGCGACCCGTTCCGTAGTACTGAATTACGCTGCTCATCGGGAAATTTTCTTCCTTTATTCTTTCGTGTTTTTATTCTGTTTATTCTGAAGGACTGAGTGACTGCCTAGGCAGAAGCGGAAACATGAGCGGGAAGCTCAAATGTGGCCGGTACTTGCGCAGAGTGCGGATGGGCGGCGCCAGCATAGACTTTGAGCTTGGTGAACTGTTTGTCACCGAGCTTGTTATGCGGAAGCATACCGCGAACAGCCTTCTCAATGATAGCAATCGGTTTTCTGGCACGCAGGTGGGCCAACGATTCTTCTTTGAAGCCACCGGGGAAGCCGGAGTGGCGACGATAGAATTTGTCGGTTTCTTTGTTACCGGATACGTGGATCTTCTCGGCGTTGATTACAACGACAAAGTCGCCGCAGTCTACGTGGGGAGTAAACTCAGGTTTGTGCTTGCCTCTCAGTACGTTGGCCACTTCAACAGCCAGACGACCGAGTGTTTTGCCTTCGGCATCAACGACCAGCCATTCTCTTTTTACTTCATCGGGTTTCGGGCAGTAAGTTTTCACTATCTCATCTCCTGGTTCATTAGCTCCCACAACCTGAATTCATCAGGGTAGCTGACTTTACTGAGAGTCAGTCCCCAGGGGGGAGCGGTGGGACCTGCAAGGTTTCTGTCGCCTTTTTGAAGAGCTTCGGAAACGCTTAAAGCATCCCTCTTGGCGAGACCAACCTCTATAAGGGTCCCGACAATAATGCGGACCATATTGTACACGAAGTGATCAGCCGCAATCCAGAATTCAAGCTCACCTTCACGTAAATTCAATATTTCACAGCGCTCGACATCACAAAGAGGGCTGGATTTTTCGCCATTAGTGGACCGGAAGGCCGAAAAGTCATGCCGGCCCAAAACGCGGGAAGCCGCATCGGACATAGCTTTCAGGTCTAGCGGCTGGCGCACGTGCAAATGAGTATCTTTTAAAAGAGCACTTCGTTGCGGTCTGTTCAAAATGCGATACACATATTCGCGCCTGCGGGCACTGAAACGGGCGTGAAAATCGGGGCGAACGAAGCTCATCGTCACTACGGCCAAGTCACTGCGCATGATACCGTTCAAACGCCAGGCCAGTTCTTTTAGATCGAGGTCTTTTAGATCGAGCTCCGCCGAATTCTCGGCCCGGGGCCAGTCGACGTGCGCCACCTGACCGGAGGCATGCACGCCGGCGTCGGTGCGGCCGCTCAGATGAACACGCAGGGGCTGCCTGGCCAGGATGGCTACGGCCCGCTCTATTTCTTGCTGTACAGTAGCAACGCCCTCCTGGAGCTGAGAGCCGTGGAAATTCTTCCCCGAATACTCAAGCAGGAGGGCGATGCGCTGATCTGTCACTAACTAGGACTGATATTAGACGAGCTGGATAAGAGCCATCTCGGTGTTGTCACCGCGACGGGGTCCGATCTTGATGATGCGGGTGTAGCCGCCCTGACGCTCTTTGTAGCGGGGAGCGATTTCGTCGAAGACGCGTTTGACGACGTCTTTGTCATAAACGAAAGCGCTTACCTGACGACGCAGGTGCACTACGCGAGCGACATTCTTGGCCGCTTCGACATCACCGTTTTTGGCTTTTTCATAGAGAGCTTTGTAGTCGCCTACGCCGCTGCCATGTTTGCCTTTGGTGATCAGACGCTCGGCGACAGCCTGTACGGCTTTAGCCTTGGCCAGTGTCGTTTCGATTTCGTCATGGCGCAGGAGCTCGGTAGAAAGAGCACGCATCAGTGCTTTCTTTTGGTCCGCGGCGCGGTTCAGATGGTGACCGGGTACTCTGTGACGCATAACTTAATTCCTTATCAGTTTCTATGTCTGGTTTATTAGCGGGCAGGCGATCTCTCGACCGTCCTATTTGTCTTTAGGTGTATCGGCGAGGGTGAGGCCAAACTGACGAAGACGTTCGATTACTTCGTCGGCGGACTTCTTACCGAAGTTTTTGATATTCATCAAATCATCGTAGGTGAGCTTGAGAAGCTCGCCCAGGGAGTTGATGTTGGCACGCTTCAAGCAGTTGTAAGCGCGGACCGAGAGCTCGAGCTCTTCAATAGAGATAGAAGAGTGCTTACCGTCGGGCTGCTGCGGTTGAGTGGCAGCTGGCACCATCGGTTTACCGGAGAGTTCGGCGATGGGCAGGAGATGCTCGATGATTTGACGAGCGGCCTGGGAGATAGCTTCGGTAGCGTCCATCGATCCGTTGGACCAGAGCTCGATGGTGAGCTTGTCGAAATCGGTGGATTCGCCGACACGGGTCGGTTCTACGTTATAGCTGACTTTGCGGATAGGCATGAAGACAGCGTCGATCGGCAATACGTCGATCGCTTGTTTGTAGTGGCTGTGCGAATCGGCCGGTACATAACCGCGGCCGCGCTCGACGGTGATCTCAGCGCGGATACGTCCGCCCTCGGCCAGGGTGAGGAGCTGCCAGTCGGGGTTGATGATGGTGGCATCGGCGGGGCACATGATATCGCGGCCGGTGACGGCACCAGCGCGGTCGATGTCCATATGCAGATATTGAGGATCGTTCGAGAAGGTCTTAACGACGAGGCCCTTGAGGTTGAGCATGACGTCGATTACATCTTCGACGACACCGGGCACGGTTGTGAACTCGTGGGTCACTCCCTCGATACGCACGGCGGTGACGGCAGAACCATCGAGTGAAGAGAGCAATACTCTTCTGATGGCGTTACCGAGTGTGGTGCCATAACCTTTTTCCAGGGGTTCAATGACGAACTTGCCGTAGATAGAGCCGTCGGCTCCGGTTTTGTTCTCCAGACACTTAATTCTTAGAGGTTCCATAAATTCTCCGTGACGAGAGGAAATTGCTTGCGGTGAGATCGACATAAGTCACCTGGGTTGAAGGAAGCGGACCGATAATGCTTGGTACTCAGCGTTGAAGAATTCTGACACCTCAGACGGTGCCGTCTTCAGACTGCCGAGTTCTCCGACGCTTGGCGATTAGACGCGTCTACGTTTGGGAGGACGGCATCCGTTGTGCGGAATCGGTGTGACGTCCTTGATCAATGTGATTTCCAGACCGGAGGATTGCAGGGCGCGGATGGCAGTCTCACGACCGGCTCCAGGACCTTTGACGAGTACTTCAACTTGTCTCATGCCCTGGTCCATCGAACGCTTTGCCACGGATTCTGCAGCTTGCTGAGCGGCGAATGGCGTGCCTTTTTTGGCGCCCTTGAAGCCGACAGTGCCGGCCGAAGCCCAGGCAATTACCTGACCCTGAGGGTCGGTCGATGAAACGATTGTGTTGTTGAAGGTACTGGAGATGTGAACGACGCCTTGCAATACATAGCGACGCTCTTTCTTCTTCGTCCTAGCCTTTGGAGACTTAGCCATAGCTTTCCTGATTAGTCCTTTTTCAAATTACTGAATTTCAAAATACTGAATTGTGATAACTGAGTCGCGCCTGGCTGATGCTCAAGCAGCTCTCAATTTATTTGGTTGCTTGCTTTTTGCCGGCAACGGTAACGCGTTTGCGACCGCGACGGGTACGAGCATTGGTTTTGGTGCGCTGACCACGGGTGGGCAGGCCTCTTCTGTGTCTCTGTCCGCGATAGCAGTTGATTTCGATCAAACGCTTGACGTTGAGACCTTCAACCCGACGGAGGTCGCCCTCTACCTGGTAGTTGCCGCTTTTTTCAATTTCTTCGCGAACGCGGCCAACTTCTTCTTCGGTCATATCCTGAATGCGCTTGCTATCAGGAATGTTGACCTTTTTACAGATCTTCGCGGCAGTTGTTCTGCCAATGCCGTGAATATAAGTGAGCGCAATTGGCGCTCTCTTGTTTCTCGGTAGGTCTACACCGGCAATACGGGCCATTTATCCTCCAACGGTTTCTTTCGCAGAACTCTCAAAGATAATCAGAATATGCTTTCAATATCCTAATTACAGTTAACTTGTTACTTCTTAACCTTGACGTTGTTTGTGCTTGGGATTTTCACAAATCACAGCAACGCGACCTTTACGTCTTATCACTTTGCACTTGTCGCAAATCTTCTTGACTGAAGCTCTAACTTTCATATATCAGCTCTCTGTACGGCTCTGCCGGGGTTTCTGTCTATCTATCTCTACTAACTACAAGGTGAAACAGGCTTAAGCTGCTTCATGCCGAAGGTGAATCCAGCCCGCATTTGCATGCAAAACTAGGGGCCCGCGGACAAACATCTGATTGTACATCAATCTTTGATTCTATATGTGATTCTTCCGCGCGTAAGGTCGTACGGAGTGAGCTCTACACGCACCCGATCGCCCGGAAGTATCTTAATAAAGTTTTTGCGAATCTTGCCAGAAATGTGAGCAAGGACCTTGTGTCCGTTGTCCAGCTCAACCCGGAACATGGCATTGGGCAAGGATTCCCGGATGGTACCCTCAAATTCAATTACGCCCTGCTTTGTCATAAAATCACCTCGCTCGGACGCTTCGTAAGAATCTCCGGCTCGCCTTCTGTAATGAGCAGAGAATGCTCAAAATGGGCAGACGGCTTGTAATCTTGCGTTACAACCGTCCAGCCATCGGATTTGGTGCGCACTTTGTGCCCACCAAGATTAAACATCGGTTCAATCGCTATAACCATACCAGGTTTCAACTTGGTCTTACTACCAGTGCGGTAGTTGAAGATAAATGGGTCTTCATGATAGTCAGGCCCTATGCCGTGTCCACCGTAATCGCGCACGATTCCGTACTGTCCGGCTTTGCCGATATCTTCGACGGCACCGCCGATCTCGTCCAGGGTAGCGTGGCCGCGAGCGGCCTTGATACCGGCATAGAGAGAAGCTTGCGTATCATCGAGCATCTTCTGGACGCGTTCGGTGACTTTGCCAATCGGCACTGTCATGGCCGAATCTCCGATAAAATCGAAGTTTTTACCATCAACGACGGTGCGCACCGAGACACCGATATCGAGACTGACGACATCGCCGTCCTTCAAGACCTTCTTCTTGCTCGGTATGCCGTGGACGACTTCTTCGTTCACCGAAATACAGACAGTGCCTGGAAATTTACGGTAACCCTTGAATGTCGGGATGTGACCGAAACCACGGATGGTCTTTTCGGCCAGTTCATCCAGCTCCCAGGTAGTCATACCGGGAGCGGCCGCCCTGGAGATAATTTCCAGGACTTCGCCGGTCAAACGGCCGGCGAGGCGGATGTTGTCTAAGTCTTGGTCTTTTGTGAGAATCATGCGCTAAATTAATTGGTTACCCGAAAAGGCTGCTCGTGTATAAAATCAGTGAATGGACTTTACGTTCAACACCTTAAGTATCGCAGCGAAGATGTCCTCTTGCTCCCCATCACCATCTACTTTGTGAAGCAAATTCTTCGCCTGGTAGAAGTCAATAAGCGGTGAGGTAAGCTCGTGATACACACTCAGCCTCTGTTTGACGAGCTCGGCCTTGTCGTCCGAGCGCTGCACCAGAGCGGTACCGCAAGCGTCACAAATGCCCTCGACTTTAGGCGGGCTGTACTTGACATGGAAGACTTCGTTGCAAGCTTTGTTCGGACAGATACGGCGACCGCAGATGCGCTCTTCCAAAATGGAGTCAGGTGTATAAAGGTCGATGACGGTATCTAGATTGGCTTTTATTTCGCTCAAGAGCTGATCGAGACTTTTGGCCTGGGCGATATTGCGCGGGAAACCATCGAGGATGAAGCCCTTAGCGCATTCCGGCTGGGAGAGCTTTTCACGGAAGAGGTCAATCAAGACACTGTCGGGTACGAGCTGCCCTTTATCCATAAACTCTTTTGCGGCCAGGCCGGCTTTGGTACCGTTCTTCACGGCTTCGCGCAGCATGTCGCCCGAGGACAGATGGGTCAGCTCAAACTTTTTGGCCAACTTCTTGCACTGGGTGCCCTTGCCGGCGCCGGGAGCGCCGAGAAACAAAATCCGCATTGATCAAAATCCTTTTTGAAATGAGCCTGGGCTGAGTCTAGATGTCCTTGCGATCGTCTTTGGCCTTGAACAAGCCGCGAGCCTGATATTTGGCCGAGAGCGCATGGGTGATGATCTGCCTTTGCGTATCGATGGCCACACCAACGAGAATGATTAGTGACGTCGATCCAAGACCCTGCAAGGTCGTGACCTGAGTCGCTTGCTCGACGTGGATAGGCAAGATGGCGATGATGGCGACCGACATCGCACCGATGAAAGTCAGTCGATTCAGAGTCTTCTCGAGGAATTCCGCGGTCGGCCTACCGGGCCGCACGCCCTGGATAGCGCGACCGCTTCTTCTCAAGTTTTCGGACATATCGCGCACCGGCAAAATGATCGATGAATAGAAGAAAGCAAAAAAGAGAATCAGAAAGAAATAAATGAGCGAATGCTCCCACTGGTAGTAGGAGAGCGAATTGGCGAATTCGAGTGAGATGAAATCCCAGACGTTTTTGACCCAATCGATCTGACAGAACTTCTCGAAGTTTGGACCGATGCCGGGCACGGCGATCAACACTTTGTAGAGGGTGGCGGTCGGCTCAACGTGCTGAGCTTTGGCAAATTGCATGATCGTCGAGGGGAACATCATCAACGACGAGGCGAAGATGATCGCCATAACGCCCGAAGGGTTTACCGGCAAATACATGTAATCATCAGGAGCGGCAAAGATCTGGCGACCAACGTTGCGCCTCGATCCCATGACCATGACTTTGCGCACACCCTGCTGCAGACGAACGATGAAAGCGACGATCAAAAGGAAGAAGAGGAGCAGGCCAATAACGCCAAACATCGATGTCTGCCCGGATTGGACGGCCTCATAGGTGTTTTTGCACATTACAGGCAGGCGCGAGGCGATACCGAGGAAGATCAAAAGCGAAGCACCATTACCGACACCACGCTCGGTAATAATCTCACCCATCCACATGATGAAAACGGCACAGGAGGTGAGAACGATAGTGGTATTGATTAAGAAAAGCGGGCCAGGGTTGATCACCACACCGGGGAAATTCATCAAGAGTTTGGCCAGCATGAATGACTGGAATATGGCCAGACCGACTGTGACCAGCCGCGAAATTTGCGAGAGCTGACGACGCCCCTGCTCACCCTGCTCTTTTTGCAGATTTTCCAGTTTGGGGATGACGACGGTCATCAGCTGCATCACGATCGATGATGTGATGTAAGGCCCGATACCCATCGAAAAAACAGAAAGCTTGTTGAGGGCACCACCAGTAAACAAGTCGATCATGCCGAGCAAGTTTTGGGTGAGGGCCGGATTGTTGGCCAGAGCAGAAGGATCGACACCGGGGATGGGAATATGCACGCCGGTGCGATAAAGCAAAATCATCGAGATTGTGAAAATGATCCGCTCTTTCAAGCCGGCCGCACCGAGCAGACCGATGATACCTTCGGGTCCGCCGATTTGTGAGCCTCTTTTACCAGCACCTTGGGACATTTTGAAAAACAACCTCGAAATCGATCTGTAATTTTATTGTGTACTAAACCGGGATCAAACCGGGATTCAAAAGGACCGGCTCTTAACTGGCCCCAAGCAATCAATGCAATGGTATACCAAGTTAAGAGCCGTGAAATTGAAAGGTTGAAATATTCACCCTTACTTACTTAGCGGTTTTTAGGATTTCTCGTCGGAGCAGCCGGTTGGATAACGGTGTAGCTGCCGCCCGCTGCCTGGATCTTATCGATCGCACCCTGGGAGAAGTGATGAGCGCTTACTTTCAAAGCGACTTTCAATTCACCGTTGCCAAGGATACGTACGCTGTCGTTGTGGCGACGGACAAAGCCGTGAGCAACGAGAGCGTCGGGGGTGAGTTCGGTGTTGGCGGGCAATTCGTTGAGATTGCCGACGTTGATAACAACCCAATCACGACCCGGGACCGAGTCGAAGTTGTGAATCTTGGGCAGACGACGGAACAAAGGTGTCTGGCCGCCTTCGAAACCGAAGCGCTTCGCTTCACCGGAACGCTGACCCTGACCGTTGTGACCACGGGTAGAAGTTTTACCGTGACCGGAAGCGCGACCGCGACCGACACGTTTGCGCTTACGACGCGAGCCAACCTCTGGTCTGATTTCTTCTAGATCCATTTTCTTGTCTCTCCTTTGCCTTGCGCCCACTCGATTTTTCAAATAACGAAAATGGCGGACTCGGCTGACTGTTTTCTAAATTGCGAACTACTTAAATACTTTACTTGGCTTTGGCCGGTGCTTTTGCTTCAGCCTTAGCGGCGGGAGCTTTGGCTGCGGCTTTGGCAGCGGGAGACTTGGCGGCTTTGGCAGCAGTTTTGGTCTCTTGAGCTTTTTTGGATTCGGCGGTTTCCGCTTCCTCGGTTACGGTCACGAGGTAATGCACTTTGTTGACCATGCCACGGATGGTGGGTGAATCATGGTGCAGTACCGATGAGCCATATTTGCGCAAACCAAGAGCGCGTACTACTTTTTTATGGACGTCTTTTTTACCGACTAGACCCTTAGTCAAAGTTACACGTAACATGATTTGGCTAATTCCTCTTATATCTCTGTAAATTGAAATGGATCAACAATTCTGACAGCTGTGGCTGATTAGGCGAAAAGCTGACGGATGCTGACACCGCGCAGTCTGGCTGCTTCTTCGAAGGTTCTCAGATTGCTCAAACCATCTACGGTGGCACGGGCTACGTTGAGCGGCGAACGGGCGCCGAGTGATTTGGAAAGAACGTCGCCGACTCCGGCCAGTTCCAAAATGGCGCGGGCTGCACCACCGGCGATGACGCCAGTACCTTTGGCGGCTGGTTTGAGAAGAATACGGCTGGAACCGGTCTTGCCAGTGATCTGGTGAGGAATGGTGGCACCGACGAGAGGCACTGAAATCAACGATTTCTTGGCGTCAACGACACCTTTCTGGATGGCGGATACGACTTCGGAAGCTTTTCCAACACCGATACCGACCTGGCCTTTGTGATTACCGACAGCCACTACAGCGCGGAAAGACAGTTTTTTACCGCCTTTGACGACCTTGGTGACGCGGCGTACTTGAATGATTTTTTCTTCCCATTCAGATTGCTCTTTATCGCCGCGCTTGTCGTCGCGACCGGGTCCACGGTTAGGACCGCCATCACGTCCGGTAGCGCCACGACGTCCCTTGCGAGCGCCTTCTGGAGCTGCGGCTGATGAATCATCAGCGGGGAACGAGATATTTTGATCTTTATCCATCGAGAAGTAACCTCTTCCTCAAATCATTTATACAGTTAAGAACTTGTGCTCTTAGAATTCCAGACCGGCTTCACGTGCCGCTTCGGCTACCGCTGCTACACGACCGTGATAGATATAGCCGCCGCGATCGAACACGACTGCTTCGATACCCTTTGCCTTGGCGCGCGTAGCGACAAGAGCGCCGATTTTCTTGGCCGATTCGACGTCCCAGGTTTTTTCCAGGTCTTTCAGTTCGGCATCGAGGGTGCTGGCCATGACCAGGGTGTTGGCATTTGTGTCGTCGATGATCTGGGCATAGATATGCTTGTTGGAGCGATAGACACACAGACGCGGACGCTCAGGAGTGCCCGTCAAACGGCGACGAATGCGCTGGTGACGAGTGATTCTATTGAGCTTTCTGTCTTGCTTTTTAATCATTGTTTTAGACCTTACTTATACAGGCTTACTTCTTCTTACCAGCAGCCTTGCCAGCTTTGCGACGAATGACTTCGCCCTGATACTTAACACCCTTGCCTTTGTAGACTTCAGGCGGACGTTTCTCGCGGATGAAAGCGCAGAGATCGCCGACGGCTTGTTTATCGATACCACTGACGGTGATCAAGTTACCTTTGCCGACTGCAATAGCGGTGCCTTCTGGCGGATCGATATTGACCGGGTGGGAGTAGCCGAGCTGCATGACGAGCTTTTTGCCTTCCATCGCGGCACGATAACCGACCCCGACGATTTCGATGTTGCGCTCGAAGCCATCAGTGACACCTTTGACCATATTGGCCAGGAGGGTGCGAGTCAGGCCGTGCATACTGCGGGTGATACGGTCTTCCGACTTGCGCACCACAGTCACTTTGCCGTCTTCTTGCTTAAAGCTCAATTCGGGGCGGAAATCACGCTGCAGCTGACCCTTGGGTCCCTTGACGGAAACCTTGTGGTCGGCGATCGTGACGGTCACGCCGGATGGCACTGGAATTGGTGTTTTGCCAATACGGGACATCTTCTTTTCTCCTTACCAGATCTCGGCGACAACTTCGCCACCGAGGTTGCTCTTACGAGCCTGTCGATCGGTCATGAGACCGCGGCTGGTGCTGACTATCGCCACACCAAGTCCACCGTAAACTCTGGGCACTTTTTTGGCGGGGCGATACACACGAAGACCAGGCTTCGAGATGCGCTTCAGGCCCTGGATGACATGCTCACCCTTGCCGCCGTATTTGAGCACGATACGCATGCGCTGCTCGGGTGAACCGAGAGACTTCGTCTCGAATGACGAAATGAAACCTTCACCGCGCAATAGTTCGGCAATTGCCACTTTTTGCTTGGAGGCGGGCATTTCGACCACAGGAGCCGCGACGCGGATGGCGTTGCGGATACGTGTGAACATGTCTGAAATTGGATCTGTGACCGGCATTTACTATCTCCTACCAGCTAGACTTGGTGAGTCCAGGAATCAAACCTTCGTGGGCCATTTTTCTCAGGCAACAGCGGCACAAGCCGAAGTCCCGGCAATAACCCCTCGGTCGCCCGCAAATGCGACAACGGTTGTGCAAGCGTACTTTCGGATACTTGCCTTTGGCGACAAGTACCTGGCGCTTGTGCTCCTTGTCAATCATGGATGTTTTAGCCACGTTGCGCTTCCCTCTCCTTTTGACTCTCTGAATTGATTCTTGAGACTAATTACTGTTGTGTTTGTTGAACTGGTTGTTTTTTGAACGGCATGCCCAGATGGGTGAGCAGCGCGTGTGCTTCTTGATCGGTTGTAGCTGTCGTAACGATGGTGATATCCATACCGCGCACGGCGTCTACGCTTTCGTAGTTGATTTCCGGGAAAATCAATTGCTCTTTGATGCCGACGGTAAAGTTGCCGCGGCCATCGAATGATTTGTTGGACAGACCACGGAAGTCGCGGATACGGGGCAAAGCAATATAAATGAGCTTGGCCAGGAAGTCGTACATACGTTTGCCGCGGAGAGTAACGGATACGCCGACTGGCATACCTTTTCTCAATTTGAAAGTAGCGATGGACTTTTTGGCCCGGTTGATCACTGGCTTCTGGCCGGCGATTGTCACCATGTCCTTGACGCCATTTTCAATAAACTTGGCGTTGGATGTCGCTTCACCGAGACCCATGTTGATCACTACTTTGACGATGCGGGGAACCTGCAGGTCGTTTTTGTAGTTGAACTGTTTGGTCAAGGTTGGCTTGACTTCATTGTGATAGCGTTCTTTGATATCGAGCATTTGCCTTTTACCTTGTTGTGATCAGACGGTCTTTGTCGTCTGCCATTTTGCATTTAAATTGATTACTGGAGACCGAGTTTGCTTCTGAATTCAGCGCGGACCGGTTTCTTTTCTTCGTTGGAATAGAGCATTACTTTGGAAGCGAAAATCGGAGCTTCTTCTTTAATGATTCCGCCTTTGACGTAAGCATTTTTGGCTTTGACGTGACGGGTGACGACGTTGACGCCTTCAACCACGATTTTGCCTTCTTTCGGAAGCACTCTCAAAACCTTGCCGATCTTGCCGCGATCGCCTTCGAGCTTCTGACCATTGGCTTTGGTGCGGGTGCGCGATCCGGAGATCACCATGACCAGGTCGCCACGTTTGACATGACAGCTTGGCACCAGGTTGGTGGCCGATGGTTTGACAAGGGCGCGGGAAACCACGACTTTGTTGCCGAACTTGACTTTGGATTTGATCGCAGAGTTTGTAAGACGCACAGTGCGAGCCTTTACATTTGTTCTATAAGCGACAGCCATTTAGAGAACCTCCGGAGCCAAAGAGATGATCTTCGTGAAATTTTTATCGCGAAGCTCACGGGCGATTGGCCCAAACACACGAGTACCTTTCGGGTTGCCGTCTTTTTGAATGATTACGGCGGCATTGTCATCAAAGCGGATGGTTGAGCCATCGGGACGTTTGATGTGGTTTGTGGTGCGGACGATAACGGCGCGGACCACTTCGGACTTTTTGACCGGCATGTTGGGCAGGGCATCTTTGACGGTGGCAACGATGACATCGCCGACAGCGGCAAATTTTTTGTTTGAGCCGCCCATGACGCGGATACAAAGGAGCTCACGAGCACCGGTGTTGTCGGCGCAAACCATACGTGTTTCTTGTTGAATCATGATCTGGCTCCCTCGGCGACTGTGGCGTTAAGGGCATTACCGGTGACTTCGATTACAGTCCAGGTCTTTTCTCTGGAGATCGGACGGCATTCTTCAATGCGTACCACATCGCCCATCTGACACTTGTTCTCTTCGTCGTGCGCCTTAAACTTGCGAGTCTCTAACATTTGCTTTTCATATTTGGAGTGCGGAAAGCGCATTTCAACGGCTACTACAACCGTCTTATCCATTTTGTTGGATACGACCTTTCCGACTAATACCTTTTTTGGCATTTTCCCGAACCCCTTGCCTTTTACGTTCTTACAGAATTTGTTTGCTTCTTAACCGGCTGCTTTAGCGGTTTTCTTTGCTGCCGGCTTTTTTTCAGCTGCTTTGGTTTCAGCTTTGGGCTCAGCGGCCTTTTTAGGTTGACCAAGTTTTTTCTCGGTTTCAATGGTCAAAAGTTGCGCCAGCTTCTTTCTGGCAAGGCGCATTTTGGCCGGACTCTCGAGCTTGCGGAGAGCATGCTGGAAGCGAAGCTCGAGGATATTTTTGCGAGTCTCGTCGATTTGAGCGGTGAGCTCTTCGGCGGTCAGTTCTCTGATTTCAGCTACTTTCATTATTTGGCACCTCCGGCATGTCTTTCGACTACGCGACATTTGATCGGTAGTTTTTGAGCGGCCAGTTCGAGGGCGTGGTGGGCGTCTTTTTGAGCGACACCAGACATTTCGAACATGACACGGCCGGTTTTAACAACGGCTACCCAAAATTCGGGGTTACCTTTACCGGATCCCATACGGGTTTCAGCGGCTTTCTTCGAGACTGATTTGTCCGGGAAAACGCGAATCCACATTTTGCCGCCACGACGTACGCTACGTACCATGGCTTTACGAGCCGCTTCTATCTGGCGAGAAGTGATCCACGCGGGCTCGAGCACTTGCAAACCGTAGTCGCCAAATTGGACTTCGACGCCTCTGGTTTCAGCGCCCGTCATACGACCACGCTGATGCTTGCGATATTTGGTTCGCTTGGGCATTAGCATAATTATTAACCTGCCTTCCTGGGTCTACGACCAGATTTGACGGGATCTCTCGAATCGTTTTTATTGCGAGATCCTTCTTGGGAGCGCTCAGTCTGAGTTTTGATATTGGGCGGTGACCATTGACCTGGTTCCAGTTCCCCTCTGAAGATCCACACTTTGATGCCGATAATACCCATCATGGTATTTCCTTCGGCGGTGGCGTAATCAATATCAGCTCTCAGGGTTTGCAGCGGAATTCGGCCTTCTTTGGCCCACTCGGTACGGGCAATTTCTGCACCACCGAGACGACCCGCTACCATGATTTTGACGCCGATAGCACCGGCGCGCATGCAACGTTGCATGGCTTGCTTCATCGCGCGGCGGAATGCTACGCGTTTTTCCAATTGCTGGGCAATCGATTCGGCAACTAATTTAGCTTCCAGATCAACACGGTTCACTTCCAATATGTTGATTTTGATGTCCAGGCCGACACGGTTGAGCATGCCGCGCAATTTAGCAGCGAGGGTTTCGATGCCCGATCCGCCTTTGCCGACTACAACACCCGGTCTGGCTGTGTAGATATCAATCTGGACCTGGTCAGCTTTGCGCGAAATTTCTACTTTAGAAACGCCGGCGCCGGCCAGTTCTTTTTTCAGATACTGTCTGAGTCTGTGATCTTCTTCGATAAGAGGGGCAACATCCTTCTTCTGAACAAACCAGTTCGAAGCCCAGCCCCGGTGTATACCGACGCGAAAACCAACAGGATTTACTTTCTGGCCCAAGATCTTGCTCCTCTCAATAGGATGTGAATGAATGAGTGTTAAATGTCCGACAGTTTCAATGTGATATGGCTGGTGCGCTTCATGATCGGATAAGCACGGCCTCTGGCTCTGGGTTGGAAGCGCTCTTGTGTAGGGCCTCCATCACAGAAGGCTTCTACGACTTTAAATTTGTCGGCTTCCGATTGCGAAACAGCATGCTTATCAGCGTGTACGAGATTGGAAACGGCTGAGAACAGCAATTTCTCTACTGTACGTGCCGCTGTATAGGGCATGAATCTCAGCATGGTGCGGGCTTCGGCCACTTCCTTGCCTCTGATTTCGTTTATTACGCGGCGCACCTTACGGGGTGACATCCGTATCCATTTTGCGCAAACTTTGCTTTCCACGGTTCAGTCCTCTGACGCTCAATAAAGAGCTTTCTCCTAGCCTCTTTTGGCAGACTTATCGCCGCCAGCATGTCCTTTAAAATGTCTTGTCGCAGCGAACTCGCCCAGTCTGTGACCGATCATTTGTTCGGTTACATAAACCGGCACATGCTTTCTGCCGTTGTATACAGCGATGGTGTGGCCAATCATTTCAGGCACAATCATCGAAGCGCGCGACCAAGATTTGATGACGCGTTTGTCGCCCTTCTTATTCATCTCCTCGATCTTTTTGACGAGAGAGGGATGAACGAACGGTCCCTTTTTAAGCGAACGAGACACAGTATCCTCCTACTTGGTTCTACGCTTGACGATGAACTTATCCGACGTATAGCTCTTACCGCGACGGGTCTTGTAGCCCATGGCAGGTTTGCCCCACGGCGTTTGCGGCTTACCGCCGATTGGTGATTTGCCTTCACCACCACCATGCGGGTGGTCGATTGCGTTCATGGAAACACCACGGTTGGTAGGCTTGATACCTAACCAGCGAGTGCGACCGGCTTTACCCAGACGCAAGTTTTTGAAGTCAGGGTTGCTGACCTGGCCAATAGTGGCCATGCACTCGAGGTGCACCATGCGCATTTCACCGGAAGGCAGACGCAATGTAGCGAACTTGCCTTCTTTAGCGAGAAGCTGGATTTGAACTCCGGCAGCGCGACCCATCTGTCCACCCTTACCGAGCGTCAGCTCGACGTTGTGAACCATGGTACCTAGAGGGATGTTTCTGAGGGGCAGAGCGTTGCCGTTTTTGATTTCGGCAGAAGCACCACTCATCAGCTTTTCGCCGACTTTGACACCATGAGGGGCGAGGATATAACGTTTTTCGCCGTCGGCATACTGCAGCAAGGAAATGCGGCAGTTGCGGTTCGGGTCATATTCGATCGTCTTAACGACGGCAGGAATGTCATGCTTGTCGCGTTTGAAGTCGATAATACGGTAGGCTTTTTTGTGTCCGCCGCCAATGTGTCTGACGGTCAGGCGGCCCATATTGTTACGGCCACCACTACGTGGTTTCGGACGCAACAGGCTTTTTTCAGGTGTACTTGTCGTGATGTCCGAATAATCGGCCAACGACATGTTCCTGCGTCCTGCGGAGGTTGGATTTACTTTGCGGGTAGGCATTTTCTTGTCCTTAATGAGTCTCGATAAGACTCAGCCATTTTTGTCCCATAACTGTACTTATATAGTTATTGCTACAAGTACTTGGGCTCGATTCTCGTTTCTCTCAGACTCGTTTAAGTAAGTCTGAATTAAGCGGAGAAGAGCTCCAGCGGTTCGCCAGAAATTGTGACGATCGCTTTTTTGCTGTCTTTCGGAGCGCGACCATTGCGTTTGCTTCTTCTGAAACGTCCGCGGATTGCGCTCGTGTTGACGGATTCGATAACGCTCTTGTTCTTGGGATAGAGCTCTTTGAGGATCTCTTCCAAGGCCTGGGCGATTTCTACTTTGTTGGCGTCCTTAGCCACCTCGAAGGTGTACTGACCAATTTCCATTTGCATGGCGGATTTTTCAGTAATGATCGGACGGAGAATAATTTGTGAGTGACGTTTGTTCATCTGAGTGATCCTTATTCAGCGTCTTTCTTAGGTTTAGCAGCCGGCTTCTTAGCAGGAGCTTCGTCAGAAGCTTCTTTCTTTTCAGCTTTAGGTGCGGCTTTTTTAGGAGCAGCGGCGGAATCACCAGATTTGGTGGCTTTGTCGCTGGCCGCTTTTTTAGAAGCGTCACCACCGGCCTTGGCTGCTTTCATAGAAGCGGCGCTTTCAGCTTTAGCAGATGATTTGCTGGCAGCTTTGCTTTCCGTTTCGGCTTCGTTGGCTTTGAAACGATTGTTGATGACTTCGAGGGTGCGGGTATTGGTGAGAATAGCGCCGGCTTCGAGGATATCTTTGACGTTCAAATTGTTTGAGGAAATTACGCGTACGCCTTCGATGTTGCGAGCCGAAAGAGCGATGCGATCGCAAGCGTCACAGGCATAATCAAGGATGACCAGGACTTTTTTGTCATGGATACCGAGGCTCTTCAGCACTTCGGCAAATTGCTTTGTTTTAGCTTCTTTAAAAGCATCGAAATCCTGGACGACTACGAGCTTGTCGACGCTGCCGGCAAGGACCGATTTGAGGGCCAATTGACGCTGCTTCTTAGGCATCGTGATCGAGTAGTCTCTCGGCTTAGGACCGAAAGTAACGCCACCACCAGCCCACAGGGGCGAACGGATGGAACCGGCTCTGGCGCGGCCAGTGCCTTTTTGACGCCAGGGCTTACGACCGCCACCACGTACTTCCATACGTGTTTTGGTGTTGGCCGATCCGGCTCTGCCGTTTGCCAACTGTCTGACCAGAGCGGAGTGAATCACGCCCACATTGGGGGTAATGCCGAAGACTTCGTCATTGAGTGCAACTTCACTCAACTTCTTGCCTTTCAGATCTACTACTTGCGCGGATGTCATTTTGCTTTCTCTCTTCACTTAATGGTGCGAATTTTTCAAACTAGCTTTAAGAATCGGTTTTCAGTTGAAAAACTTACTTGCGGCTCTTGGTGCCAGGTTTATTCCACTTGGTTATTGATGGGGTAATGGTGACCGTGCCGCCATCGCAACCGGGAATGGAACCCTTAATAAGGACCAGACCTTTTTCGGCATCAATGCGGACAACTTTCAAGTGGGTGGTGCAAACGATTTCATCACCCATGTGACCGGGCATCGGCAAGCCTCTCAGAACACGACCGGGAGTGGTACCGGCGCCGATGGAACCCATCGAACGGTGAAACTTGGAACCGTGACCCATAGGACCACGACCCTGGTTGTGACGTTTGATTCTGCCCTGGAAGCCTTTACCAATCGATTGACCACGGACGTCAACTTTCATGCCGACCTGGATGATACTGTCGGCGGTGATGGTGTCACCGATTTTGTAAGCGGCGGTGTCTTCCACTCTGTACTCTTTAAGAGGTTTGAGCGGCGGCAATTCGCGCTTTTTGAAAACACCGAGCTCTGGTTTGTTGAGCTTGCGTTCTTTGATTTTGAAACCACCAATTTGAACAGCGCTATAGCCATTCTTTTCTTTGGTTTTGGTATCAGTGACGATGTTGTCGCCCAGTTGGACGACAGTGACAGGTATAGCCAGACCAGCGTCATCAAAGACCTGAGTCATGCCGATTTTCTTACCCATTAAACCTAGTGTCATGTCCGAGTCCTTCTAAGAGCTCTTTAGAGCTTAACTTCAATATCAACCCCAGCCGGCAGATCGAGGCGCATCAACGCATCGGCGGTGGTGGGTGTGGGATCGTTAATGTCGATAAGACGTTTGTGCACTCTTACTTCAAAGTGCTCACGTGACTTTTTGTCGACGTGGGGTGAACGCAAAACGCAATAAACGCGCTTTCTTGTCGGAAGCGGTACCGGACCGCTAACGGTTGCTCCGGTCCTTTTGGCAGTATCAACAATTTGATCTGCGGACTTATCGAGCAAACGATGATCGTAAGACTTCAAACGAATGCGGATTCGTTGAACTTTTGACGAAGAGGCGTCGCCTTTTGTTGTTTTGGCACGTGCCATTAACGTTCATCTCCCTGGCTATAACTAGAACGCATTACGATCGCCCCCGGCATTTCGGCCCAAAGGCAACAGTCTCGTCGCTTCTCCGGTTTTCTTACCCCCCCTCTAAGACCGCATTAGCTGCGTCTTATATTTGCGGGCGGCACGGAATGACCGTTTCCAGCGAACGAACAACACATTGTACCTATAGGGCATACTCGTTCAGAGTAAATTTATTTCACCTTTCGGCGTAAAAAGAGAGATAAATCCTGGATATATCGCAGCTGCCGATAAAAAAGCCCAGCCCATGGGCCTTAACGGCACTAAAAAGCACAGGGAACAAAGTTTCGAGAAATTATTGCCGATGTAAACAACCGGAGACATACGGTCAGACAAGACTCTCGCACTTTCTGACAAACGAGGCAAGCTCAACAATCTCTTAAGGATCAGGCTCCTAATGCCACTTTGCGATGGTTTACCGAGTGGTTTAGCTCGGAGCTTGAGGGGCAAAAAGAAAGTAGCCCTTGCCAAGAGGGAGCTTGAGGCATTAACCGTCGTGAAAGACGACCCCGATACGACAAAGCGCAACCCCGCAGCCAGGCCATCTTCGCCTGCCGGACGCCAATCCGGCTCGCCGTCCGGTCAACCGGAACGTGACCCCAGCCAGGGTTTCGTCAATGCAGCCAATTTGCGCCAGGGCCAGGCCGGCGGCCAGGGACCCGGTTTCGCCTTCGGCCGCAGCAATCAATCGATGCCTCCTGGCTCCTCCGCCATGCCGAAATCAAGTCTGCCGCCGGGACCGGGCGTCGCCGACACTCTCAAAAATACGATTCCCAACAATATCGCTCCGCCCGCCCATTTGTCACATCTCGGCCACCCTTCGACGAGCAAATCGAAGCTCGGCTCCCAAAGTGATTACTTCAACGATGGTCACGCCAAGCCTGAAAACAAAGGCAAAAACACCCTCGGTCGGGCCATGGCCCAACCCAATCTCTTGCCGACGATGAAGCGCGCCTTCATCGTAATCACGGCCGCAGTGCTTCTGCTGGCCGCGATCATTTATCTTGCCGCCCAACAATTCAGATTTAGCCAGAGCCATAAAGGGGCAAGCAATGGAGAGGAAGCGCCGCTGCTGCCAAAAGGCAAAAAGCTCGGCACGCCGGCCATGCACCAGGCCCTGATGGCCATGGCAGCCCAGGCGGTCGAGAGCGAAAACACCCGCGCCGCGGCCCGCATCTACGGCCACGCCGCCGAAGAAGCTCGCCTGGCCGGACCGGCTATGAACAAACAATATATAGATGCTCTTTTTGCCCAGGGCGAAGTCTATCAATACAATCTCTCCGACCCCGATAATGCCCGACCCTGCTTCGAAAAAGTGCTGAAAGCGCAACTCGCCGACCCGACCACCAAACCCTCGAAGCTGGCCAATACATATAATGATCTGGCCGACGCGCTTGTAGCGAGCCAGAACGAAGCCTTCAAAGATCGCATCGTTGCTTATTACGGCAAAGCAATTGCCCTGGCCAAGAGTTGCAATGACACCAAGGGGCAGGCTTATTACGCCTACTACGCCGGCGATTACTATTTCGACCAGGCCGCCTACGACAAATCCTATGCCCTGGCAAAAGACAGCCTGGCCGCCTTTGCCAAACTCAAAGAGCCATCTCTCAATGACTTTGCCGACTGTCACTATCTGGCAGCCCGCAGCCTGAGCCACTTGCCGGGCACTCAGCATTTCGAGCAAGCCAATAGCGAATACGAAGCAGCCCTGAAGACTTACGAAAAAGCGGAAGCGGACGAAAGCACTTTTGTAAATTGTCTGCGCGATGCGGCCTGGAATAAATTGCGCCTCGGCCAGCGCTCGGAAGCCAAGGAATTATTCAACCGAGCCGCCCAGCATCCCGACGCGGATGACGAACAAAGCGAATCGGCAGACTCATACATGCTTGAATCGCTGAGGTAAAAATGGCCGATTTCGATCTGTCCGTGCGTTATGAAAATCAATTGCAAAAAGTGGGCTTCGCTTCTTCGCTTGTGCTACTACCGTTCTGGGCGATGATTTTCCCGAGCATGCTTGGCATGTCGCTCTTTTTCATATCGCAAAACCCGGCTGCCCTGCCACTATATGCAGTGGCGCTCGTCTTGCTTGGCCTTAGCGCTCTCATCGTCGCCGGCTTTTTCAACTCTGCCGTCATGGAAGACGATCGCCTCAACGTCACCGCCGAAGGCATCGCCTATCCGCCCATCTATCTGGCCCGTCTGCGCTTTAAAACAAACCGCCCCTGGAATACCCTCACCCGCGCCACAATCATCAGCCGCCCCGGCAGTGCCGATCAGCTGATGCTGCTCTATGCCGACGGCGCCGCCGTCGCCCTCAATCTGGACGGCTTCAAAAAAGAGGAGCTGGAGAAACTCCTGCTGGCGATTGAACTCTGGGCCAAAGGCTGCGATCGCTCCCCCGAGCTTATTGCCTATCAAAACAATCTGCAAAACGAAACCAAGGGTATAGCCGGTCACAGCTATACGCAAATCTGGGAAGAAGAGCTCGGCAGGCGCTTCCACGCTACATCCTTCGTGCCCCTCGAGCCGGACCACACCCTGCGCGACGGCAAATTAAAAGTGGTGCGGCAACTGGCTTTCGGGGGATTTTCGGCGATTTATCTGGCTCAAAAGGACGGCAATGAGCTGGTCGTTTTGAAAGAGGCAGTGGTGCCGCCCTCTTCGAATGAAGAGGCAAAGCTAGCCGCTCAAGAATATCTGGCCAAGGAAGCAGAAATCCTCTCCGGCTTAAGTCACCCTCAAATAGCCCGGGTGATCGACGTCTTCGTCGAAGACGCCCGCCACTATCTCTTGCTCGAATACGTACACGGTCAGGATCTGCGCCAGCTGGTCAAACAACACGGCGCACAGGAGCAGGAAAAAGTGCTGGGCTGGGCTATTGATCTGGCCAAGATTTTGAGCTATCTGCACGGCCAGAAGCATCCGGTCATACACCGTGACCTGACGCCGGACAACATTGTTTTGCGCAACGACGGGTCGATAGTATTGATTGACTTTGGCGCCGCCAATGAATTTATCGGCACCGCCACCGGTACCTTAATCGGTAAGCAGGCCTATATCGCTCCCGAGCAGCTGCGCGGCAAGGCCATCCCCCAGAGCGACTTCTATGCCCTGGCCGGGACGCTCTATTATCTTTTGACCGGCAAAGATCCAATCCCACTCTCCATATCGCGACCGAGTAACGCCGAAATAAATATCGACAGCCGCTTCGACGATCTGGTGGCAAAGCTCAGTGCTTTTGAAGTAGAAGACCGTGAGCAAAGCGCCGAGGCGATACTGGCTGTGCTCAATGACATAGCTGAGAATAAAACGCCGGCAGCGGCTGGAGAAAATAAAGAAACAAGCGCCTCTGGCGCGGGTGCGCATTGATGGAGAAGGTCGAGAATGAAGAAGAGCTGGCATCTTTGCAGGAGTCTGTAGCCGCCGAAAAGCAGGCGCCGCAGGCGAAGCTGAAAGAGAAAGATGAAGAAATGCAGCCGCGACTTGTAGTCGGAGATGGGGGAGGCGAAAAACAGCAGTCTTCAGTAGCCAACAGTGCTCTTTCGGTTAGAGACGAAACAATCACCTCTGCAGAGTTAAGTCAGAAGGAAGAGCCGGGCGATAATGGCGTAGCAAGCTCAGAAGCATCAGGCCAAAATGGCGCAATTGAAACTTCGGGAAAAACTCCGCTTCATGTTTCAGTAGTAGATATCCTGGCGATTATCATGATCGGCTTTACCTGGTTTGCGTACGCGACTGTGACTGCAGGCGCGGGCCAAACAGCCGTAGCGGAAATAGCGGTCAAGATAATAACCTTCATTACCTGGTTCATATTTGCAACTTTTCAAAGTTACTGGATGAGGGATTTGATTCTCCGCCTGGATTTTGCCAGGAATAAAATCGGATTTTGGAGCAAAGTCGATAAGGTAGCGTCTCTTCATCCCTTCGTCATATTAATGGCAGTCGGCATCTGCACAATCCCGATGCACTTTATACCAGGAGCCAGAGTAGCGACAGCCATAATAGTCACGATTACTCTTCTTGCGTTTTTTCTGCGCTGGGTCTGGCTGAATCTGACCCTGCCGCTTGTAATTGCTCATGCGACGAATCCCAAAACAACCAGAGTAAATGATCTCGCCGTGCTCGTGGCAGTCGGATTTGTCCTCACCTCCGTGGTCACTATGGCTCTTGTAACCTTCATGAGCCTTTCTTCCATACCGCTGATTTCGTTACTGGCCCTTTTTACGCTCACAGGCGCAGCAGCAGTCATCCTTCGCAACATGATCATTCGAGCCAATCCCGAAAAGCAATTGAAATACGGGCAGAAGGAACGCTATGTACCGTTCGTGCCGCAGGCAGGGGAGGTCGTCTTTGTCTACAATCACTTCGTCGAACTGCAAAAATTTATCAAACAGCGAGTTTCGCTCCGCAGTCCATGGAAAATTGGCTTACTGCTGATCATTCTGGCAGCGGCAGTGGCCGGTAATTTGCATACGAATATATTGAATTATATCGTCCACCTCGTTGAGACTATGGGTCAATTACCGGGAGGCGGTCCGACAGCCGCAGCGGGAGGGCCGGCAAGCCAATTAACCCCTAATGCGCTGGCAAATACCGGCCTTGTCTTCTTCTTTGGTATGGCAGCGTTGGCTCTTGCCGCAGGTAGTGCCTTTGCTTTTGTCCGGGCGCCGAAACGCCTGGCAGCAGGCAAGAATGGCATCCGATTGGTTTATTCAAGGCTATCCCGCAAGCCGGACAAAAAAATCGATTGGTCTCAAGTCAAGCACATTAAGGTAGAACGACCACCAGGCAAGGCTTCGGCGGCTAGTGATAAGTTGGTTTTCGAACGAGCGGATGGAGAATCGTTCAAAATCAAACTGGCAGGTATATCCTCTGCCAACGACCGCGAGAAATTACTGGCCGCCATCGATCGCTACGCTCCTGAAATCAGCAGGGAAGCTGCTATTGAAGAAACTCTGCGCAAGCCTCTGGAGCATAACTATACAGAACTCTGGTTGCAAGCCCTGGCCGCACCACCCAAACGCGAAAAGCTCAAACCGCTCATGCAAGGCGCGGCCCTTAGCGAAGAGCGCTACAAGGTAGAGCGCGAACTCGGCGTCGGCGGCCAGGGTTTTGCTTATCTCGCTACCGATACGCGTACCGATGAGAAAGTGGTGCTCAAAGAATTTGTCCTGCCCGTCTTCGTCGACATCAATGCCCGCAGACAGTCGCTTGAAAATTTCGAAAAAGAAGCGAAGTTGATGACCCGCCTCGACAATCCCCAGGTCGTAAAACTGGAAGGATTTTTCGTCGAGGACCACCGCGCCTATCTAGTGCTAGAGCATATCGACGGCGAGAACCTTCGCCAGATTGTCGAAAGGGGCGGCCCGATGCCTGAGGAGCGTATCGTTGAGCTAGCCGCACAGATGTGCTCGATCTTAAAATACCTTCATGGCTTATCACCGCCCCTGGTGCACCGCGATTTCACTCCAGACAACTTGATCCTGCGCAAGGATGGCACGCTCAAACTTATAGACTTCAACGTCGCCCAGCAAGTAGAAGTGGCAGTAACAGGCACCGTAGTCGGCAAGCAGAGCTATCTGCCGCCGGAGCAATTCCGCGGTCAAGCTGAACCGGCAAGCGACCTGTACGCTCTTGGTGCCACGCTATACTTCCTCGCCGGTGGCAAAGATCCAACTCCAATTTCGGTGGCCAGACCTCTTAAAGACGGCCTGCCAGTGAGCGAGAGTTTGGACAAATTGATTTCGTCACTGACTCAGATGGAAGCGCAAGCGAGACCAGCCAATGCCGAGCAGGTGGCGGAAAGGCTGTCCAAAGCAGGTGAACAAGAGAAAATTCAGACGACCGAGACAAACAAACCGCATCTACTCAATCAATAATCGGATGACCAATCGCATCGCCTTCGCCTCTATAGCCAAGACTTGCCGCTTTCTTAAAATCAGCATCGGCTGCGGCTTTTTGACCGGAACCAAGATAGTTTTTGGCCCGCCAGAAGTAAGCACGACCGTCAACCGGGTCCAATTTCATCGCTTCGCTGGTGTCGACGACACCTTCTTTATACTGCTTCAAAGCATGATGTACAGCCGCTTTTGAAACGAGGGCTTCCTGATCGTAGGCATTGATCTGCACGACCTTCGCATAATCAGCGAGTGCCTGTTGATACATACCGAGCTTATAAAACAGATAAGCACGCTTGCTCAGCACATTTGTATTTCTAGCGGTGCGAGCAAGGACACTACTGTAATCGGTAATCGCCGCTTTCAAATTGCCCAAACGCTGCTGGTATTCGCCGCGGAATATATAGCTGTCGATGACAGCGGGATTGAGAGCAACCAGATCATCATATGCTTTCAAAGCTTTGCCCTGGGCTCCGGTTCTCTCGCAAATCTTAGCCAGAGCATGATAAGCCTGCACCTGATGCCGGTTCAGAGCAATCGATTTTTCGTAGGCCTTAATCGCCGCCCCGGGATCTTTCTTCGCCTCGTACCAGAGACCGATGCTGACATATGTATCGGCTTGATTGCCTTCGATTTTCAGACCTTGCTGCAAGACGGCCCAGGCCTCGGGCATTTTCTTCAGATCAATCAGACAGTGAGCTTTGATGGCATAAGCGCGCACCGCTTTTGGTGACAGGTGGAGAATAGAATCGCAAAGGGCAATGCCCTGCAAGGGCTCGTCTTTTCTTTCATATTGATCGGCTTTGCCGAGATAGTAGTCGCTATTGCCGTTTTCAAAACGAGTCAGATAGGGCTTTCGCGATTCAAAACCTTCGGCCAGGGCAGATGTAGTTTGCCAACTGAGAAAGTGCAAAAAAGAGTGTCCGACGAAAATAACCAGGGGGCAAGATATTCGAAAGCAAAAAGCGCGCCAACGAAAGTGACTGGACGCACTGTCCAGCAATTTTTCAGTGCGCATGCCAAAAGGGCTGCCACAGAGGGCAGCCCTTTCAGATGCTTTTTTCACCAATTGCGTATGTGGCAATTGAATTAGGCGATGATGCTGGCTACAACGCCGGCGCCGACGGTACGGCCGCCTTCGCGGATAGCGAAGCGCATTCCTTCTTCAACGGCTACGGGTTGAATCAGTTCAACTTCCATGGCGACGTTGTCGCCAGGCATTACCATTTCAACACCGGCAGGCAATTCGATGGCGCCTGTAACGTCTGTTGTACGGATGTAGAACTGAGGTCTGTAACCTTTGAAGAACGGTGTGTGACGTCCGCCTTCTTCCTTGGACAAGACATAAACTTCAGCCTTGAACTTGGTGTGGGGCTTGATCGAACCGGGCTTGGCGATAACCTGACCGCGTTCGATCATGGTCTTGTCGATACCGCGGAGGAGGATACCGACGTTGTCACCGGCGATACCGGAGTCGAGAGTCTTCTGATACATTTCAACGCCAGTTACGGTCGTTTTGCGTGTATCTTGCAGACCAACGATTTCTACTTCTTCGCCGACTTTGACTTGACCGCGCTCGATACGTCCGGTGGCTACGGTGCCACGGCCGGTGATCGAGAACACGTCTTCAACTGCCAGCAAGAACGGCTTGTCGATGTCACGTTCCGGTGTGGGGATGAAGGTATCGACAGCGTCCATCAGTTTGTGGATGGCTTCTTCGTACTTAGCATCGCCTTCGAGGGTCTTCAGAGCGGAACCACGGATGATCGGTGTGGTGTCGCCGGGGAAGTTGTATTTGCTGAGCAATTCGCGGGTTTCGAGTTCGACGAGTTCAATCAACTCTTCGTCGTCGACCATGTCGCACTTGTTCAGGAATACAACGATGTGGGGAACGCCTACCTGACGAGCGAGCAGGATGTGCTCACGGGTCTGGGGCATAGGACCATCAGATGCTGAGATAACCAAGATTGCGCCGTCCATCTGGGCAGCACCGGTGATCATGTTTTTGATGTAGTCAGCGTGTCCCGGGCAGTCTACGTGACTGTAGTGACGTGCTTTTGTCTCATATTCAACGTGCGCAGTATTGATCGTGATACCACGAGCTTTTTCTTCAGGAGCAGCATCGATCTCATCGTATTTCTTAGCTTTAGACTGACCTGTTTTGGCCAATGTAATTGTGATTGCAGCGGTTAACGATGTTTTACCATGATCAACGTGCCCGATCGTTCCAACGTTCACGTTTGGTTTGTTGCGTTCAAACTTTTGACGGGCCATCCTCTCTTCTCTCCTTCACTTAATCTGCGACGTACGTTAAATACATTCAGTTGTTTTGTACTTTCGGGTTTCCAACTTATCGGGCTATCTATCAGCTTCGACGGTAATTGGGAAATGGAGCCCTTGACGAGAATCGAACTCGTGACCTCCCCCTTACCAAGGGGGTGCTCTACCGCTAAGCTACAAGGGCGCGATTACTGATTATTATGGAACGCTTTTGCGTATCCTCGGGTTTCCTCTACGTTTTCTTTACTTCTCTTGGTTTACTGGCAACCTCCCAGGACTTTCGGTTGAAAGTTGGGAGGCACCAGCAATCCATTTTTATCTGGCAAATGATCTGGGCGGAGCTGGATTCGAACCAGCGTAAGCTTTCGCTAGCAAATTTACAGTCTGCCTCCTTTAGCCACTCGGACATCCGCCCATATAAGCCGGTGATGGGGATCGAACCCGCGACCGACGGTTTACAAAACCGTTGCTCTACCACTGAGCTACACCGGCATACTATTAAGCGGTTTGCGCAAGCCGCTTCGATAAGCAGCTTTGCGGACATAACTTCGTGGGCAGGCCCACAAAGCTACGAATTAGAAATCATACCTAGTGCTTTTTGGTCATGTCAAACGAAAGCCAAATCTTAGGCCGATCCCACTACACGAACTTAATATAACTTTTGTAAATGTTCGCAGGATCGGCCCAGTTGGCGGTTTTTCAGACTCGACTAGGCTTCAACGCCGGCCTCGACACTTGTGTCTAAATTCGACTCAATATCGGCTTCGATATCTACGTCGGCTTCGACAGCGGTGCTTTCGGCCTTGGCAGCCATGATTTTCTTGATATCGACTTTGTGCGAATCGGCTGTCAAGTTATTTTGTCTGACTACTTCGTAGAAGACAACTCCGGCTGCTACAGAGGCGTTCAGCGATTGCACATAACCAAGCATCGGTATCTTGATAAGCATGTCGCAGTGTTCGGCAACCAGACGACTGATACCACTACCTTCACTACCGATAACGATAGCGAGCGGTCTGGCCAGGTCGGTTTTGACCATGTCAGTAGCGCCTTCGAGAGAAAGGCCGGCAATCCACAGGCCTCTTTCTTTTAGTTTTTCGAGAGTGCTGACGATATTGATGATGCGCACGACGCGCATGTGAGCCAGTGCACCGGCCGATACGCGAGCAACGGTCTGGGTGAGACCGGCCGAACGTCTCTGCGGAAGCAAAATTGCTTTGACGCCGGCCGCTTCGGCAGAACGTACGATTGCTCCGACATTGTGCGGATCTTCGATGCCGTCCAAAACAGCAATTGTGTATCCATTCATGTTGCCACCAGCTTCTTCGATCGCCGCTTTTTCAGCGTCGAATTGCTCGAGAAATTCTGACAGTTCCAGAAATTCCTGCGGTGCCAGTTGGGCGATTACGCCCTGGTGCTTATCTTTGCCACCAATCATCGAATCGAGCTTGCGTTTATCGGATTCGACGACCGGTACTTTATTGTCGCGGGCCAGATCTCTGATTTTTTCCAGACGCCTGTCGCTCTCGATCTCTTTACTGATATAGAGCTTGTTGACCGGCGCTTTGTCACCGCTCATGAAAGCGAGGACACTGTTGCGACCATAGATGTATTCTTCTTCGAAAGCACCTTCTTCAGAAGAATTGCTCGCGGGCTGGCTGTCGTAACGCACGGTGCGAGTGCGATCGTGCGGCTTTTCATCATCTTCAAATGAATTTTCCGGACGACGAATGCCTGGTGTGCGCGAATAACCGCGTGCCGGGCCGCCTTCACCGCGGGCTGCGTAGCCTGGTTTGTCGCCAAATTTTCTTTCACCAAAGCCGCCGCCGCCAGAACCTTCTTGAGGACGTCTCGGACGGTCGCCGTAGCTGCCGCCACCACCCTCGGTGCGCGGACGACCTTCGTAACCGCCTCCGCCTTCAGGACGTCTCGGCCGATCGCCGTAGGTGCTGCCACCGCCGCCAAAGCTGGGACGACCTTGATAGCCGCCTCCGCCTTCCGGACGTCTTGGACGATCACCGTAGCTGCTACCGCCTTCTGGACGTCTTGGACGATCACCGTAGCTGCTACCGCCTTCCGGACGTCTGGGTCGATCACCATAGCTGCTGCCGCCTTCGGGACGTCTGGGTCGATCTCCGTAGCTGCTGCTACCGCCGCCTTCCGGTCTCGGTCTGCCCTGGTAGCCGCCGCCTCCAGAACCTTCTTGGGTCCGGCGCGGACGATCGCCGTAGCTGCTGCCACCACCACCGCCAAAACCTTCCTGCGGACGTCTCGGTTTATCACCATAAAAATTGCTGCCGCCATCACCTCCAGAACCTTCTTGAGCACGACGCGGACGACCTTCGTAGCCGCCACCACCTCCAGAACCTTCTTGAGGACGTCTCGGTCTATCGCCATAGCCGCCGCCGGATCCGGATCTGTCACCGGAGTCACCGCCTTCGTAGCGCTTCGGACGACCTTCGTATCCGCCGCTTCTGGAGCTGCTTTCGGAACTGGTATTACCTTCGAATTTTGGTCTCGGTTTGCCGTCGAAGCCTATGCCGGAATTGGCAAAGGTGTCGCTCTGCGTGCCGCGTGATCCAAAAGGACGACCTTCGCCACCGCCTGAGCCAAATCTCGAGCCGCCACCGCCGCCGGTTCTCGGTCTGGCGCCGTAGCCGCCGGATCCGCCCGAACCACCGGAACCGCCACCAAATTTGGAGCCGCCACCGCCGCCAAATCGCGAGCCACCGCCGCCACCCGAACTCGAGCGTGAGCCGCCGTAGCCACCGCCACCGCCGGAGCTCGAACGTGCTCCGCCGTAACCGCCGCCGCCGGAACTCGAACGTGCTCCGCCGTAACCGCCGCCGCCGCCGGAACTGGAACCAGATCCACCGGAACCATATTTAGAGCCACCGCCGTAGCCGCCACCGCCGCCAGAGCTGGAACCGGAACCGCCGGAACCATACTTAGAGCCGCCGCTGGACGAGCCGAATCTTTTCGCGCCGCCGCCCGCTCCACCACTGGAAGAGCCAAATCTTTTACCGCCGCCGCCGCCGGATCCAAACTTTGATCCACCACCGGCACCGCGACCTGGACCTCGGCCTGCTCCGCCGCCTTTGCCCTTAAAGCCACCGGAGCGGCCACCACTTTGATTCATATATCCCCTGTTTCTGCCCTATCAGGCCTTTGTTTTGCGGTCTTCACCATGGACTTTCCTGAGAATTGATCCACAATTGGCTTGTTACCGCGAGTTTTGTCTAAATGCTATTTGATGTAATTTTTTTCGGCTTTCCCATCGCTCTGTCGCTCTGCCTGGGCGCTCATGCCGTTCGAGAGGCGGATAAACGTTTTTTCCTTCCCGCGTTTTCATTCTTCGCCTACTGCGTCTTTTATCTCGCAGGCGGCAGAGATGTCCTGCTATACCTGACCACAGCACTGATCATGATGGGTGGTGTAGCAGGTACTGCCGGCGGCTAATAATAGCCTACAAATATACAGTTGTGAGCATACCACCCGACAACTGGACATATAAACTTACTAGATGATTAAGCTCTAACCAAGCATCCGTCTAACTATTACACGGATCTTAACCAGCGCGACCACGACGGCCGGCGGGCGGAGTCGGCACGGAGTGCCGGTTTTGCTGTGCTTCAGCCAGCGATCTCATGCCGATTTCGTGCTTTTTGAGCCAGCGCGAGATGGTATTTGGGTCACACCATTTATTTTCGCTTTCGCGATAAATCTTGGCAATCTGGACCGTGCTCAGCTTTTCCTTGACATACTTCTGGACGAGCCAGTCCCGGTCTTGATACAAAGTCTTGGTTCTGAGAGTTTTGCCCACGATGTCCTCTTTGAAAAGCTCTCGCTTTGTCGGCTCGACCTATACTACATACTCTAATTGTGGTTGCTCGGACGATTTCTGGCAAGAGAGCAGGGGTATGATTTAAGGAGATTTTCCCCACCATGAGTGGGAGAAATCACCCGACCGGGGGGCAGGGAAATCGCTCAAAATGACAATCAAGGCGGCAAGAAAGAGCTGCAGAAGCTGCCCCAGGTGGACAAAATCCTGCGCGAACCCGAGCTCGAATCGCTTGCCCTTTGCGTGCGCCGCGACATCATTGCCCGGGCGGTAAGGATTGAACTGCAAAAACTGCGCGCCGACCGCCAATCGAAAGTCGAAATAACGCCGGCAACGGTTGCCGCCGCAAGCAAAACGCAAATCATGGCCCTCCTCGATGGTGGCCTGAGAAGAGTCCTGAACGGCACCGGTGTGATTTTGAGCACCAATCTGGGTCGGGCCCCTCTGCCCGCCTTTGCGGTGGAAAAACTGAGCAAAGCGATTGCGTCCTACTCCAATCTGGAATTTGACCTCGAAGATGGAGAGCGCGGCGAACGAACCGAACAGCTCTCGGCCATGCTCGGTCTGCTCACCGGCAGCCAATCGGCGATCGTCGTCAACAATTGCGCCGCCGCCGTCATGCTTGCCGTGCAGGCGCTCGCCGCCGGCAAAGAAGTGATTGTTTCGCGCGGCGAGCTAATCGAGATCGGCGGCAGCTTCCGCCTCCCCGATGTCATCGCCGCAGCCGGAGGCATCTTGAAGGAAGTGGGCACGACCAATCGCACCCGTTTATCGGACTATGCAAAGGCGATTTCAGCCAAGACGGGCATGATCCTCAAATGCCACCGCTCCAATTTTCAAATTGTCGGATTTACAGAAGAATGCGATGTGGCGGAGCTTTCCACCCTGGCTCGTGAAAAAAATATCGCTCTGGCTTATGATCTCGGCGGCGGCTGTTTCGTCGATCTGAGCCAGTATGACCTGCTTCCCGAACCGACCGTCGAGGCAACTCTGGCCGCCGGCGCTTCCCTAGTGATGTACTCGGGCGACAAACTACTGGGCGGCCCGCAAGCCGGCATCATCTCAGGCAGCAGCGAATACGTAGCCAGACTGCGCAAGTGTCCTATTTACCGGACGCTGCGCGCCGACAAAGTGGTCCTGGCTTTGCTCGAAGCGGTCGTCAGTCAATATTTGATTGTCGATGGCGCGGCCAGACTGCCAGTGTTTCAACTGGCGGCGATCAAACAGACAGAAATCGCCGATCGGGTGCATTCATTTATAGATAGGGAAAAGGCAAATTTGCCTGCCCTGCAATTGACGGCCAAGGAAACAGTGAGCACCATGGGCGGCGGTAGTCTGCCCGGCGAGAAACTGCCCAGTTACGCCCTGGTATTGACGGTCGAGGGCGGCCGCCTGAGCGAGGCGAAACTGGCTAAACGACTGCGACATTGCGACCCGCCGGTAATTTCGACGACAACTGCCGGAGCTGTCGTGCTCGACTTCCGCACTATAAAGGAAGACGAGGAAGGAGAGTTAGCGGCGGCACTGCGTTCAATTCAAGAGGATATAATGCGCCTGCCGACGCGATAAGGCCCGGGGCAGCGCGGCTTGTTTAACTTGAAAGGTGCTCATGTCTGAATACAGCGATCTGGAAGCCCAAATCACCCAGCTCGGTAAAAGGATGGAAGAACAGACCAGGCTGACGCGCAGCTTAATTGCACTGTGCACAACTTTGATCGTTGGCATCATGTTTTATATTTTTACGCTCACAGTCGAGCATCTGCCGACGATTATTCAGTTCAAACTGATGTCCAATCTCGACTCCATCGTCAAAGAATGGAAACAGGCAGAACGCACTAATAAGTAACGGCGCAATTATTTCTTGAGCAGAGCCTGACGACGCTTCACTTCACCTTCGACCTCATCGGGCGAGATATTATTGACCTGCATCGGACCAGCGCAGATTTCGCGCCAGGGCGCTCCGGCCAGCGCTTGCCTGACAATTACTTCAAAAACCTGAGCGCGCACGCCGCTGCCATAACTGCCGCTCTGCATCATCGGCGTAGTCGGCGCCGATACCTGCGGCCTTGGTATGGCCTGATTGGAAATGGCACTGCTGGCGAGATTGGAAGCAAGGCCGACCGGTTCGCCGACAGGTTGCAATTCGGCCTGGGTGATCGAGCCCTGCGGACTGGCCATTGGCTGTGCCATCTGAACCTGCGGCTGAGGCTCGGGCTGCGGCTGAGGAGGCGCAGGCAGGGGGAGAGGGGGAGCGGCATTGATCGAAATACCGGGAGCGACGCCACCGGAACCAAGCTGCTGGGCGCCGGTCTGATTGAAATTGGGTTGTGCCGCCTGCTCATTGAAGAGTGACTGCTGCTGCTGCTGCGGAGCCTGGGGGGCAGGTGTGCTGTTTGCTTCGAAAAAGTTTGTCTGCGCCTTGGTTAGAGCCGGTTTGACTTTGGCCGCTTCTTCGACGGCCTGCTGGGTCGTCGTCAACTGCCTTTGCAGATCAGCGACCATATTATGAGTCTGATCGCGCATCTCATCTAACTGAGATCGCAAAATTTGCAGTTCGGAATCTTTCTGCTGCAGCTCGGTGTCCTTTTGCTCGATCAAATCATTGCGCTGACGGACGAGATCAGAAACTTCTTCGTAGCGATTATTGAATTCTTCAAAGCGAGCATTGAGAGTCAACTGCGTCTGCTGCACTTCCGAATCTTTGGCGGCAAGCATTTCTGCATATTCACCCTCACGCTGATCCATTCGCAGACGCAAATCTTCATTGAATTTGCGCAGCTCTTCGATTTGAGCGAGCACGGCTTCATCCTGGACGACCTTGACCACTT
Source organism: Cyanobacteria bacterium REEB67 (assembly GCA_018971775.1). GTDB lineage: Bacteria > Cyanobacteriota > Vampirovibrionia > Obscuribacterales > Obscuribacteraceae > REEB67. The sequence continues at coordinate 47,723 of JAGXAB010000038.1, forward strand.
CGCGCACGCCATCCTCGCCGCCGTAGCTGACCGGGTGGTTGTAGACGGGACGGGGCGGATCCGGCGCCTGGACTGCATCATAGGCGGCCCGGAAAAGGTCGCCGGAGAGAGTTTGAGTGCCAAGCAGATCGACGAGTTTACGCAAGAGATCGGCTGGATGCTCAGAGGGGAAAACAGCCATGTATGCGCATTTGAAAGTCCAGGGATCAATCTGCTGATTGGAGAGTTGATTGGCGAGGCTCATGACGAGCTCGTCTGGAGTAAGTTTAGCCGAGTCGCTCTTCGTAGAATTGCCTTCCTGCAAGGTTGTCACCAGACCGTCGATGGCCGGCACCAGCTCACCTACCGCTTTCATCGGCTCAAGGGCAGCTGACATAGATTCGCTCAGGCTGCTCAAGGAAAGACCGATTTCGCCAAAAGCTTGATTCTGGACAACCTCGGCCAGATTGCGTACTACTTCCAGTTGCTCGGCGGCGGACTTGGCTAATTGAGCCACGTTTACCGAACAAATCCCGACTTGCGTATCGAGATTGTTGAGCAATTCCAAAATCTGATCGGTATTGCTGGAGGCACCCACGGCTAAACCTACTGAGGCGGCGTCGGCGGTGGCACCGATACCAGAAGTCACACCCATAGTTGCCACGCTCTCTCCGCTTTGCGCATTTTGACTTTGTTGACCCTTCGCTTCTTGAGCTGTATTGCCTGCATTGCGGCCCGGCTTGACGCCATGGCTCTCGATCGCGGGGCTGCTTGGTTCGGAAGCGACAGCACCGAGCGAACCCGATACTGGCTCTGGACTAAATTTGTCTGTGCTATCGCCGGCATCGGCTGCAAAAGGGACCGCAACCTCCGCCGTACTTTCCTTTTTTGTAGCAGCGGCAGAACCGTTGCCTGATTTGCTCACGGCATCCGAAAAATTGTCGAGGGGCGATCCGGAAGCCGCACCGCTGGCTAGAGGGGCGGCATGACCGCCGTTGTAACCGGCAATCGGATTGTTGCCGAAGGGAAGAGACTCGGCTGCGGCATCGCCGCCGTTTTTGCCTTTAGCACTGCGCACTTCTTTTGCTACAGTCTCAATCGGTAAGACTGGAGCGGGCGCTTGATTGTAGGATGCAGTCGCCGAGCCGTTCGAGCTCATCGGTGATCCGCTCAGTGCAGCTCCAAGAGCGCTGCTCAAAGGAGAAGTCGAAGTGACAGGTGAAGGTGGGGAAGAAACAGGCGCGGAAACGCTATCTGCATCGACCGAGCTGCTAGTACCGACAGTCGGAGCATCGGTGCCGTACGGGTCCGGAGGCACAATTTGCTTAGACAAAGTGCCTCTTAATCTCGCTCTTCTCGCCGCCAAAGAAGTCGAATCCTGGTCGCCAGATTTTCCTGAAGGCGCGTCCTGGAATGAACTCGTGGCGCTTCCTTTGTCTTCGCGAGCCATTAACTATCCCTTCCTAAAGTCACCTGAGGCACCTGATTTTCTATGTACCCGCTAAGAAGGCGAAAAATACATCGCCGCCCCGCTTAAGATTAGTTTTTCGACCGGAGGCGTGTTCGGCCGCTGGACGGCACCCCAAAATAGGGGAGTCCTCATGCTAAGTATATACCTCAAAGCCTGCAAAGAAGAGGCCTCAACAGTACTTGACAAGAGGCAAATAGAACTGTAACATTCAGCTTGACAATTACCCAGTCACCGTCACAGCCCTTTACTCAGCACCAAAAGCTCCCGTCAGATGTCCTAAACTCATTGTCCCCCCGCGGTTTCGGGTGCCGCAAAGATTTACTATTACTGAGCTGAACGCATTTGGAACACCCAAGCAAACGGGCGCAGGCTCGGCTTTCCAAGCGGTTCATAGATGCTAACAAGCGAGAAAAGGCACAATTATCGGTCCTAGACAGTGAAATCGCCTGCAGAAATATTTGAACATGTGGCTTTCTCTGTCGATTGAGGTAAATAATAGATAGAGTCGGACCCGGGAGAGGGAAGTGGAGATAACGGTCTGCCCCAGTTGTGGAGCAGTTTTAAAATCTAAGGACAAAAGCTGCGGCTCCTGTGGAGACGTTTCTTCTCGTTTCGCCGCAACCGTCATGGCTACTCCAGTGACAAGCTCGGCACCTATGGTGGTGTCAGTAGCGCCGGACCGTCTGATCCTCGAGCGCATAGTTTCGGCTCGACAACTGGCCGTGCATGCTCCGAGCGATTATGGACGGGAAGAAGACTACTCGGCCGCCGGCCTTTTCGATCCTTTTGCAAGCAACGATACTTTTCAGGAATTTGATCCGGTCTTTGTCGATACAAGCAATATAGGTAATGGTCAGAGCGGCAACACTTATGCCGGCGGCAATGGCGAAGATAGCCAGGGCAATGGTAATGGCCACAATGGCAGTGGCAATGGCAGTGGCAATGGCCAAAACGGTAACGGGGGTGGCTCCGTCGCGGACCCGGACCCTTCGCAAAGCGCTGCCGGATTGAACATAGCCGCTTTCAACGTAACAGCAGCTCCAGTCGCCGATCAACATACAACGCCCTTCGCCTCTGATGCCCAGGCCTATCAAAATTCCGAAGCCGCTTATGCACCGTCGGAAAGTGGCGCCTCGGCCGTCGAAGGACAGTATCAGCCTGCAGCAGCTCAAGAACAGTCAGCTCAAGAACAGCCAGCTCAAGAACAGCCAGCTCAGTATCAATCAGAACAGAGATACCAGGGCGAACAATATCAACAAGAGGTAGTCGCTCAAGCGCCTCAGTATGAACCGGCCGAACAACAGACCAACAGTCAGGCCGCATATGTGCAGGAGAGCGCTCTCCAAGATTTCCAGGCACCAGCGCTGGCAGCAGCAGAAGTAGAGCAAGCGCAAGCGCAAGCTCCAGCCCAGTCTTATGCAGAGCCCGCTCCAGCCCAGGCACCGTCGCCGGTGTCGGCGCTGAGTGCTCCAACTTCACCGATTGCCTCGATGAGCGAGCCTCAACCAGCCCAGGCCGAGCAGACCGTGGCCGAGAGAGAAGCGCCACCCGGACAGGTCGAAAGAGTCGATGGACCGCCGCCGCCCATGGCCAACAGCAGTTTTGAAAGCCATAGCGTCGTCCAGGCCAATACTGTAGTCGTAGCGGAGATGGCTCGGGCTGCCGTCCCCACGGAGTCCGCTCCAGCAAATCCTCAACAATTCGATCCCGGCGAATCGACTCCGCCGCAGAGACCAAAAGTGGCGGCACCTGACTTTTTTGCCAGCGCTCCATCGACCAAGCCGAAGCAAGCGAGCAGCGACAATGGCGGCGATGAGATGCCTAGGCCAAGACCGGCAGCGCAAAGCGGTCCGGCTTTTGATTTCTTTGCCGCTTCATCGCCCAGCTCGGCCAAGGCGGCGAGCAGCCGTGAGGATAATGATGCACACGCTGGCGAAGGCAAAACGCCTCGCAGCGAAAAGAATGACGCTCTTTCCAGCTTCGAAAATCTTCTCGCCAAACAGAGTAAAACCGGCCAGAATAGTGATCTGTCGGAGAAAGGCCGAGCCAAATCGAGAGAAAAGGAACGCGATCTCGATCACGATGACTACGCAGATGAAAGACCAAAAGTAGCGATCAAATCAGCAAGCTCCAGTCGCCTTGCTCTCGAGCAAAAGGAAGAGCGCGCAAAAGCGGCGCGCTCCAGACGCGGTGAAGAGGAAGAAGACGAATACGCCGGCTACGGCGATGACGAACCAAAAAAAACAAAACGGCCGCCGCTTACCAAAGTGCGCTCCAGACGCGATGAAAGAGATGATGACGATGATGATGACGATCTAGACGACGACGATCACGACTTTGATGAAGATGAAAAACCGAAACGTCGCAACTTTTCCGGCGGCGCCTCGGCGTCGCGCTCAGGCAGTCGCAAAACCGGCAAGCCTCCGCAGCTGAAATCGGCCGGCAAAATCAATCGTCGGCGCATCGAAGAAGATGACGAACATGAAGAAGACGGGGTCGAAGGCACTTATGCCAGGCTTCGTGAACAGTTCCAATCCGGCGGTTTGAATATAGCGGGCTTCCCTATTAATGTCGGCCATCTTTGCCTTGGTGCATTCATTATAGGCCTGCTATTTTTTGCCATCACCCATGTAATGGGTAATCTTGCCAACCTGGGTGGTGGCGGCGGCGGTGCCGGCACAGCGACAGCGTCGGCCGGTCAGACCACACAAGGCGCGCCTATGCTCGGACAGGCACCTACGGTTTCAGGCATCTGGGCGATGGATGTCAAAGACAAGGACAAAATCTTCAGCGGCATCATCACACTCAATCAGAGCGGCAATCAGATTACCGGTAAAGGTGGCGACAAAATCGGCACATTCACCTTGCAAGGTTGGATGCAAGACGCCACTACAATTGTCTTGAAAAAACGCTTCGTAGATACCAACGGCAGGGAAAGCGGTCCGATTATCACGTTTACCGGACACGTCGCCATCGATCAAGTACCGATGCGTGCTCAAGGTACATGGGAATTTACAAAAAAAACCGGTTCGCAGTTTGGTTACCTGAACAAAGCAACCGCCACAACATTTTCCGGCCCCTGGCGCGCCGTGCTGCGCAAGTCCATGCCGGCAGACGGACCGCCAATATTTGCCGGAGCTATGCCGGCACCGAGCCTGGGCTCGCCGACTACGGCCCAGGACACCGCCAATAAGTTCAACATCATAAAATTTGCCATCGGTAATGGAATATGGATCGCTCTCGGCGCCGGTATCTTGCTGATCTGTAGTAGCTTCTTCCTCTTCGGACCGGATGGCATGATCAACGTCTGGAACAAGCAACAATACATCCCCAGTCAATTCAAACACCAGCACGGTAAAATCCGCGGTCAACTGGCCAGGAGCCTGCGGAAAGGAAGCCTGCCCCTCGGTCAACGTGTCGAATGGAAGTGGTACTTCCCTGCACCATGGATAGTGAAAGATCTGGCGCTGCCTCCGGACATGCGTCGCATCAATCCTCACGTTCTTATCCTCGGTCAGGGCGGCAAAGGTAAGACCAGACTGATTGCCAATATGGTCGCACACGACATCGAATCAAACGACCGCGCCGTCGTAGCAATCGACTCAGACGGTACGCTCGTAGACCTGATCACGCGTTTCATCGCCGCTCACCCTCGTGGCGCCGAGCTGACCAAACGCGTTATTTTGATCGACCCTACATACAAAGGGGACACGATAGCCTTCAACCCGCTGGAGATGCCTGAAAGGGGCGACATTCAAAGCGCCGCTACATCCATTGTCTATGGCTTTAAAGCAATCTACAGTGAACCGCCCGGTTCGCAGAGCCAGTGGAACGCGCAAACGGCGGATATTTTGCGCAACTCTGTTTTGCTGCTCATGGCAAACGACAAGACATTGCTTGACCTACCGGCTTTGCTTCAGGACAACGATTTCCGCGACATCATGCTGGAGACGGTTGAACGCCGCAAGAACGAAAGAGTGGAATTTGCCACTTTGCTCGATCAGTGGGGCAGATACAAGAAACTGGCCAGGACCGATCAGTGGATCACCTGGGTAGAGCCTATCTTGAACAGACTCAACCCGATGTTGAGCAATCCCCGCATCCGCGCCATTCTCACCGAGCCAAACGGCCATCTTAAAATCAATGATGTGATCGTCGGCAAGAAAATCTTGCTGGTCAAAATACCGCAGGGCGAGTTTGGTCAGGATGCCAACCTTCTGGGCTCCCTGATCGTATCCGGAGTCAAGCAAGCGGCTCTGACACTGAGTTCGGTGGCGCCCAAAACTCAGCAGGAAGTAGCCCTATATCTGGACAACTTTGACAACTTTATCGAAAAAGAGACGGTCGACAACATCACATCCGAAACGAAGAAATTCAAAATCGGCCTGATTGGCGTGACAAAGTCCCTCCAGCATTTGCCGGAAGACTTCAAAAACCAGCTGATTATCAATGTCGGCACGCTCATCACCTTCGCTCTTTCAAAAAAAGACGGGGACATGCTCGGACCACAGATGTTCCCGATCGACGGCCGCAAGGTCAAACACCAGACGATGGCCAATCTTTTCAACAGGGTGAATACATCCCCTCAATTCGAATTGGTGTCGGACGAAGAAAAACTGAACATCGACAAGATCGTACGTCAGGAAGAAAGAACTTTCTTCTGCTATCGCATGGGCGCCGAAGCAGGTCTCTTCAACCTGAAGGCGCATGCTTTCGAAGAGATTCCAAACGGTCGAGTGAAGAAGAAGCTGCTCCAGAAAATGCACTTGTCTTCAATCAAAAAGTCCAATAGCAGCGACGAATCCTGATAATATACGGGAACCATGCAACTCAGAAGCAGTGCCATTGACCAACTATGACTCAGGGACCCAACAATAGAAATATCTGGGACGAAAAGATCGCCGATCTGCGTCGGTACGACCTTGACAATCTAGAAAACGACCCGATCAATCCGGCAGACATTGTCAGCTGGCCTATCCCCGGCATGACCTTCGTGCGGGTCGACGGCATCTTGCGCTCCTGGGACGTCGAGCGTGAAAAACAACAGCAGGGTCAGCAACAACAACAAGATCCGGACCCAACCAAACCACCACGCCGCATGTATCTCTCGGAAGATGCGCTGGTCGCCCTGCATTCTCAAAAGGCCTATCTCGCTTTTCTCGTAATTGGCAGCAAGGCCGGGGTCCACTATTACATGGGCGTTTCCATGGCCCAATCCGAAGACGAGAACGGAGCCGACGACACTGTCAAGATCGCTTACAACACGATGAAATCGATTTTGCACAGCGTCTATGGTGGTGTAGACGTATTCAAAAAGCCATTTTCAGCCGAGGAAGTACAAAACCTGATCGGTCCGCTGACAAAATATACAGGCGTCGTCACAGGCATACCAGGCCTGAAATCGACAGGTGGCGAGACAATTGAATCAGAACAAATCGAGCGTCTGGCCTCGGGCTTGCAAGGCCATGAGTTTGGCTTTCTTATCCTGGCCGCCCCGATTCCGGCATTGCGCATCAACAAAGAAGAATCTTCAGCGATCGAACAAATTCAAAAAGCGCAAGAGAATGAAGACTCCGAGAAGAAGCGTCGCGTCAAATATTATCTCGAACTGCAAGACGCCTATCTCAAACACATCCAGCTCGGTACGGCGATCGGACAATGGCTCACCGTGCCGTATTTCTTTGCCAAAGATCGCTCGGTTTTTGTCCGTTTGCAGTCGCTAATTCGTGCCACATGGATCGACGACAGCAGTCGACCAACTCCCCTGCGTACTCACGAAGTGCAGGGACTCGCTCCGCATATCCATCAATTCGGTTTGCTGAGCACCAAGCGTAGTGACGAATTTTTCCAACCGCTACTTGAGTACAAATTACTCACACCGCTCAATTCGCGCATGCTCTCGTCCTTTGTTCATCTGCCTAAACGTGAGATGCCCGGCTTTAGAATCAGGCGTTCAGCGGATTTCAGTCTGGCCGAAATCCCGCCCAAAGATCCGACTCGAGTGATTGCCATCGGCAACATCCTCGATCGCGGCGAAGACACTGGCAATCTTTACTATGTGGACGTCGACGCTCTGCAAAAGCATACAATCGTCTGCGGTGTCACCGGCGGTGGTAAGACAAATACTTGCTTTTATTTGCTTGGCCAACTCTGGAATTACGGCATACCCTTCATGGTCTGCGAACCAGCCAAGTCGGAATATCGACACATGATGCTCATGTCCGAGACTTTCAAAGGCGTCGGACAGGCATTTTCTCTCGGCGATGAAACCGTATCGCCATTTCGTCTCAACCCATTCGAAATTATGAAAGGTGTAAAAGTCCAGACCCACCTGGACGCACTGAAATCAGTATTTAACGCCAGTTTTGAAATGTACTCGCCTATGCCGCAGGTACTAGAAAAAGCGCTCAACTCCATCTACTCCGTGCGCGGCTGGGACCTAGTCAGGAACGTCAATCGGCGCTTGCCTCCAGGCATGTCCCCGGGCGATCCCGATTGTCCGCCGGAAATTTATCCGACGATGAAAGACCTTTTTGAAATCATTGACGTGACAGTAGAAGGTTTCGGATATTCCGAAAGAATTGGACCAGACGTACAAGCGGCTCTAAAAGCCAGAATCGGCTCTCTACTGATCGGCGGTAAAGGGCAGATGCTCAACACACGGCGATCGATTCCGATGAAAGAATTGTTCGGCCGCCCGACAGTAGTTGAGCTGAAGATGGTTTCGGAAGACAGTGAAAAATCTTTCCTCATGGGTATGCTCTTCGTATTTCTCTACGAATACCGGGAGGCACTCGGTCCAAACGATCACCTCCAGCACATCATGCTCATCGAAGAGGCGCACCGACTGCTCAAAAACGTGCCTACGGGCGGCGGCAGCGACCAGGCTAATCCGGCCGGCAAGGCCGTTGAATTTTTCACCAACATGCTTGCTGAAATTCGTTCTTATGGACAGGGTTTCATCATCGCCGACCAAATTCCAAATAAGCTTGCTCCAGAAGCGCTTAAAAATACAAACTTAAAAATTATGCACCGTATCGTGGCCGTCGACGACCGCGACTCCATGGGCGGCACAATGAACCTCGACGACGTGCAGAAGCGCCACGTTACCGCACTCGGCCAGGGCCGAGCCCTCGTCTATGCGGAGAAAATGGAGCAGCCCTATCACCTCCAGATCATGTTCGACAAAACCAAGGAAGTGCCACCACCGGAGACACCGGAAGAATCTGACGAAGTCGTGCGTCA
>JAGXAB010000039.1 GCA_018971775.1 Cyanobacteria bacterium REEB67
TCAAAATTTGGGCCATATTATAGGCGCTATAGAGATAGAGCCAATTATTTTTCGATTGCGGCGTATTAAACAACGACATGGCTCTATCGTTTATGCTCTTCGCCTCGCTCAACTTCCCCCACTTGAGGTATAGTCGCGTCAAGCCGTTTAGAGGCAGAGCCAGTGCTGTATTATTCGGTCCGACCTTCTTTGTTCCGATTTCGAGAGAGCTGTTGAGTATTTGCTCGCACTCGGGAAATCTGCTCTGGTCCAGATAGACCACAGACAGATCGCTCATCATCATCGGCACCAGATCGCTGGCGCGTTTCTTGCCCGCTTTGTATTTCTTGTTGAGGTGTTTTTTGTCTTCTTCTTCCGCTTCAGCAATGGCGCTTTTGAAGAGTGTTTCGGCCTCTTTGAATCGTCCTGATGACCTGTAGGCTTCGGCTAAACCAAGTGAGATCAGCGCTTTTTGATAGCTCGAAGTGGCGCCCAGTTTTTGCGCTTCTTCGAAGAGTTGAACAGCCTCTTTGTATCGACCATGTTGGTAATTTGTTTGAGCGTTGAGGATCAGTGTTTCCATCTGTAGCGGTTGACCACTAGCGGCAAGAGGCTCAACCTCACCAGAAGGCTCGCCGGGTAAATCCACTGCCAATACTTCAGGTGGCATGAGCGTCAGTGAAAATGCAAATAGTACTGCCAGTATTGGCTTTTGTTTCATTGACAACCTGCTTGCGTGCGTTCTTAAATCGAATCAAGATTTTAGCGCGATTCCGCTGGCAAGGTTGCCAGGATAGTGGAGTGGGTGAGTTTCCTCACCCACCCCGCTATCCTGAATGGTCTTCTTTTTTTGTTATGCCGGAGCTTGAGACTAGGCCACGGCCGTCAGGCGGTGTTTGCGCTCGTCTTGAAATTCGCGATCCAGATCAACGTCACGCTCGACAGGGATTGGTTGTTCGCTAGCTGAATGCCCCCAGGCACTTTTGCGGAAAATCATCTCGACTGGATTGTATTTAAGTAGGATTTCCATGGCGGCCTGTCGCTGCTCGGCTGACTTCGGCTCGGCCATGATAATTACTGAGCCGGCATCGACGGTCCCTTCGAATACGTTTGCCCAGTGCTGCGGCTTGTTGGAGGTGAGGAAGGTCATCAACTGGCACATGAAATAGGGGAAGCATGCCCCGCCAGCTATGGTACCCATCAAAGGTACTATCAACTGGAAGCCGTTGACGCCCGGGATGTGCAGCGAGACCGCTATGCCTGCGATCAGGCCGGCGATTGCACCGCCTATTCCAAACCAGACGAACTGCCTGCTGGTCGGGTCTTCAATTTTGCCGGATACGATTTTAAACTGGTTGCTCTTTTTTCCCAGAACGCAGATTTCTGACGTCTGTAATCCTGCCCTGTGCAGCTGAGACACTACGGGTTGGACAGTATCGACGTCAGCGAAAACACCGTAAACGTAGTCTTGGTCTGTCATAACATTACCTCGGGTCTAATTTTTAAGGAGTGAGTCCTGAAATTAACTATACTCGATTATCGATAATCTGTAAATGAAGATGATACCGATCTTCATTTACGTATCATCGTTTATTTTCTAAAAATTGGGTGGTCCGCCCGGGTGGAGGTATGTGCTTTAGTCTTCACCTTTGATCTCCAACCTCTGATATGTCATTTCAAACCTCCGATTTGCAAATCGATCGGCAAGGTCTAAGCTTTGCCGCTACCTCATAGCGGTTGCTTCCGGCGGGGTTTTTAGCATGAAAGGAGTGCGTTGAGCCGAGAGCGTTTGCAAAATCGCCGCTGTTTTGAGCAGATGTTGACCGACTTTTTTCTGATTTTGATCAGCTGATGAGACAAGCATTCTTACCGGTGCAATGGTGGCCAGTGCCGATGGCAAGCTAAACTCTGATCGATGTACCGTCAGGCCTTCACCCAGCTTTTGGCTGGATACGGAGCGATAGCCAAGTGTGCGGATTGGATTGACCAGCTCGAAGGCGCTGGCGTTGTTATCTGTGATGGTGGCATGACGTCCGGGTGACAGAGTGATCTTGTCTTTGCCGACCATGATCACGACGGCATCGCGGCCGGTGTCATCGAGGTTATACACAGATAGAGAACCAGCTTCTGAAATAACTAGAGCGAGGGCGCCTTTGGCGACAAAAACAGTGCCTGTCGAAGTCTCAAATACTGTGTCCTGATCGGCAGAGAGTAGATGTGCACCGCCAGGGAGTTGTTTGACTGCCAGGTTGGTCTTGCCGGAAACATAGGAACTCGGGCTATTACCAGTGACGCCGCCATACAATACTTTGGATGGCGAAGCGACGGTCGGAGCCAGAGCCGAAGTCAGAGACGAAGCCAGAGACAATGTTTGAATCGATCCCAGCCCACTGCCTTGATAATTGGCGTTAATAGTAGCCGCATTCAATATGCTTGAGACTGGGCTGAGCGATGCGGCGAGGCCGGACATTCCATATATGCCAGGCGTGCCGTACGCACCGGATACACTAGAATTGCCCAGGGTGACAGAATTTGCTCCGACTGTCTCCGGCTGAGCGGAGCCGGAGATGCGAGAGGAGTCGCCACCACTGATACCACCACTGATACCACCACTGATAGCACTGCTGATGCCACCGCTGGCGCTACTGCCGATATCACTGCTGATGCTGGCTGCACTGATGCTTGGTGATACCGAGCCGGCGCTTTGCGCAGCGCTAGCCTGCGTTGTAACCGGCGGCGGGTCAGCCGTAAGTGTCACCCCGCCGTTAAAATTGATCTTGCCTGTGCTGGTTGCGCCACCACCTACGAAGAGCGTGACGGCCCGACCGTAGGCGTTCAGCACATTCCCGGCGACGGCAAAATCCGGTTGACCGGCTGGTCCTGTCTTAGCAAAGTAAATAGCTCCACCCGGCTGGAAGTTATAGGTTACATTGGTCGGCGGAGGATTACCCTGCGATGCCAGCATCGACGAGGTGAAGGTGCCGTCTGCGACGGTCACATTGCCCAGGTTTGGAGCAGTAGCTGATGCGTGTACTGAGGAATTGGCCTCGAACGTGATGATGCCATTGTTATTGTTGGTATTTTGAATAGTGACATTGCCATTGGTTATGTTGGCCGTGGTAGTCGTTGCAGCGCCAAAATCGATAGCACCGCCAGCGTTGCTGTCGATAATATTCAAGCTGCCGTTCAGGGCGGTCAGATTGCCTGAGACATGGGTGGAGCCAGTGCCGGCATTGCTTATATTGAGGTCGCCGTTGCCGGCATAGACATTGGCGTACACCGTCATTGGTGTGGTCGAAGCCGTTCCTGATGCAATCGTGACCGAGCCGTCGTTGGCTGTAATGTCGCCTGAGGCAGTACCGATTGCCAGATTGAGTGAGCCTGGAGTACTGATATTGATATTGCCCCCCCAGGTAACGAAGCTGGATCCGGTTGCTGCAGATATAGAATTGCCAGCACCGGTGGCGGAAATAGTCAGGTTGCCACCGTTAGCTGTAATGCTTGAGCTGCCGGTGTTGCCGAATACCATGGAGGTTCCGGCGTTTGTAATGCCGCTATAAGTAATCGCTACGTTGCCGGTATTAGCGGTGAAGCTGGCCGTATTGTCCAGGGTCAGGGCGGTGCCGTTATTGTCGGTGTTGCCGGTGATATTTACAGCCAGATTGCCATAATTGGCGGTGAACGCTGTGTTATTTGCAGAGAGCACCGTATTTTTGCCGGCGAGATTGATTGTCAGGTCACCCGATAATTTGCCGGGGCTGCTGCCCGGTGCATAGTCGCTTGTGAAATCACTGTTGTTGGCGGTCAGACTGCTTCCAGCACCGTTCAAGTTTACAGCGATGTTGCCAGTACCCGTCGTGAAGGAAGCGCCGTTCGTGCTGAATGCGCCGCCGACTGATGAGCTTGGCACCGTCAGTGTTATCGAGCCCTGGTCCGTGGTGACATTGCCGGTGATGCTCATTGTAGACGTGCCTAAATTGGATATCGTAATAGTGCCGACATTGTTGGTGAGCAGATTTCCGGCGATGGTTGAAGGATTGGGACCGATTGCGGTGACGGCTATGTTGCCGCTGTTGGCAATGATATGTGCATTACCGCCAACGCCACCAATCGTCACTGTGCTACCGGTCAGGTTGTCGCTGCCGTTGTTGGCAGTCAAAGTCGCGATTAGACCGCCCGCCAGACCGCTTACTTCCAGGTTGCCATTGCCGGCATTGAGTGTGATACCGCCATTGGTAGCGGTCAAGTTGTTGTTATTTGCACTGCTGCCTACAGTGATTGACGTGAAGCCGCCTGTGCCGCCGCTTACATTGATGTTGCTGCCGATCAGGTTGCCCCCAATATCAATCACGGATCCCTTAGTGGAGGAGTTGGTTACATTGATTGCACCGCCGGCCGTCATGTTGCCGTTGAGCATGACTATATTGCTGAGTCCATTGGTGCCACCGCTGGCGATTGTAATACCGCCTCCGTAAGCGGTCACAGTGGAGGCGCTATCGACAGTTACCTGAGAACCTTTCAAAGAGACACCACCGCTATCAGCAGTTATCCCCGAGCCTGTGATACTGAGCGTATTGCCCGTAGCTGCACTATCGGCGGTGAGCGTCACGGCGCCTTTGGCTGCGGTAGCAGCAAGGTCTGCATTGTTGAGGACGATAGCGCCGCCGGCAGCAGTGGCACTGATAGTCACGTTCTGCGCCTGCACATTGGCGCTTAAGTTTACAGTGTTCGCTGCACCGGAGCTGGTCATCGTGTAGTTGCCGCCGGCCGTCAGCGAGCCTGAGATTGCGTCGCCGGTTATTCCCGAGCTTGCCATGGTGATATTGCCGCTGGCAGTGACGCTGCTTAAAATGTCGGAGTTTATGTTGGAGCCCGTTAGAGCAATGTTGCCGTTTCCGGTCGTAAAGCTCGATGAAGTCACGGTGATCGGTCCGGCACTACCGGCATTTAGAGTGATCCCGCCATTGCCCGCGTCCAGAGTGATTTTGTTCGTCGAGATACCGCCGGTTGCTGCCGTGGCATTGACCGTTATCGAGCCGTTTGACGTATGAATGGTGTTGAGAGTGACTGTCCCTTTAGAATCCGACGTCAGTGTAAATGACTGCAGCGTTTGAGCGATCGTTGCGACAGTGGTAGAAGCCGTTGATTTGTCTGCCAGGTTCACCGCACCTGTGGTGAGAAGCGCCAGGTTGGCCGCATCGACAAACAGTGCCGATTTGCTGCCGATACCACCGGAACCTGCTTGCAATGAGAGATTGGCGCCGTCGAGAGCGCCGGTCTTGCCCTCAACGATGGCGGAGGCACCAACGCCCGCATTTAACGATGTTGTCCCCGTTGCCTCGCCCGCAGTGCCATTGACCGTGATGCCATTAGCCGCTATCAGAGAAACGTTTGCGCCGCTTACCGTGCCGGTTGTGGTCAGAGGGCCGGCGGTTTGGAAATTGACCTGGCCGTTGGCAGGTGTCCCGGTGCCGGCACTGACAGAGCCCAAGGTGACCGCTGCAGTTGAGGTATCGATGACGTTCCAGTTTGACAATGCTCCAGTGGTGCTGCCGCTTACGCTGCTCGCATTTGTGGTGATCGGACCGGCAAAATCATTAGCGTTCAGCACTAGCGTTTTAGTCGAGATCAGGCCCGAGCTCTGACTCAATGTGCCGTTGCTTACGGTCAGTGTGAAGCTGGCACCCGATGATGCGCCGAGTGCCACATTTGCCGACGTATTGTTATCTGTTACGTAGACGGCGCCTTTGGCATTGAGCGTCAGTCCGGCTGCATTGACTATAAGTGGAGCTGTCGCCGCTGCACCGATACCGCCTCCAGCGTTAGAAACAGTCAGATTATTCGCTGTAAGGGTGCCTGTTGCAAGCTGTATGCCGTTAACCGGGGCTGACTTGGCCGCTATGCTGAAGGCCGTCGAGCTATTCGAGCCGAAGGTCAGATTGCCGTTATTGACCAGATTTTGGCTGAAGTTTTGCACTTGCAGATTTTTGCCGGAGAGCAATGTCAAATTAGTGTTGAGAGTGGGCACTGTGCCGGAGTCGGTAAATATGCCGTTTGCCGAATAAGTGAGGTTACCGCCATTTGATACATAGACCGAGCCGCCATTGTTGGCTCCGGGTGCGCCGGAAGCCTGCACATTGATCTGCACTTGCCCGGCAGCCGTTCCCAGTGTCAGCGCCGATGTGCCGGTCTCAGTCAGGCTGACATTGCCGTCAAAAGTTGTGCCGTAGGCACTGAGGACAAGAGCATTTATTGCTGAACCCGGAGTGATTGAGGCAGCTGATATGGTCAGATTGCCCGGTGCTGCCATGCCACTATTGGCGGTGATGGTGTTTGTGCCAAGGATCAGTGCACCTTTGGCATTTATATTGATGTTGTAAGCACTGGCAAGCTTTGCCGATCCAGCTCCGGTAAACAAAGGACCGGCATTGAGTGATCCGCCAGAGAGCAAGTTGACGGTCGTTGGTGCGCCCCAACCGTTGGTACCTCCAACAATCGCCAGATTGCCCGAGCCGCTATTGATCGTCAGTGTCGTATCGCCGATGATTGTGCCGGTAGTGTTGTCCAATTTGGTCGTGTCAAATTCGACGGTTGCCTTGGCTCCACTGGCAGTCAATGTATTGTTTAGCGAGATGCCGGAAGCATTTGATACCAGGATATTGCCGCCGGTGATAGCTCCGGATATGCCGTTAGCAGGAGTAGTGCCGCCGATCTGGAAGGCTGTCTTGCCGTTAGCTGAGACAGCCACGTCGCCGTAAGATGCATTACCGGCGATACCGGCAGTGAGGTTCTTGCCGGTAAGATTGCCGCCTGAGCTCAAAGTCAGGTCTGCACCAGCTCCGCTGCCATTACCGGCGGTGCTGAGAGCGCTGGTCACAGTCATATTGCCGGCGGAGGCTAAGTTTAATATGCCACCGTTTCCGTTCGTGTTGGGCTGGTTGAGCAGACCGCTGCTATCGACAGTCAATGCACCACCGGTCGATACGTATATATTGCCGCCGCTGCCGTTGCCGTTTGGCAGAGCGCTGAAGCTGAGCTGGCCGCCCGTGCCGATTTGATATGCCGTCTTGCCGCTCAGATTAAAGACGATGCTGCCGCCCGCGCCGTTTGGATTGGTCGCATTGGTCGAGAGTGATAGCTGCGTCCCCGTAAATGCCAGAGTGGCCGCTTGGATGTTCAGGGCGCCACCGTCGAAGCCACTGACACCGATGGTGTTGCCTGGCAGAGTGAGAAGTCCGCCGGATGCAAGCGTATAGCTGTCTGGGGTAAATCCGGCTCCGGCGAAGGCGTTGCTCAAAGTCAGATTTGTTTTAGCGCTGAAATCTACTACAGTCGGGGTGGCCACCAGGCCCGTCGCACCGAGGGCGAGCGATCCTGTGCTGTTGGACAACGCCAGGGTACCGGGAGCCGCACTGCCTGCGGCGAAAGTCACCACTCCGTTGGTGGCGTTCAAATATGCATCGGCTGTTGTATTTAACGTCAGTGTGCCTGAAGGTGACAGGGTCGAGATATTGAGGTACTGCGCTGAGTTGCCGACCGTGCCGTTGCCGACTGACGAGGCGGTCAAGCTCAAGTTTTGTCCGCTGACCAGAGCTGCTGCCGAAGCTGCGTAGATATTGTTGCCAGAAAGTGTCACGTTGCCAGAGGCGGCAGTCACAGCGCCGGCCACTGTTATGTCGTTGCCAGTATTAGCACTTATCGTTATGCCTGCGGGAGCAGTGATCGTACCGAGAGTCGGCGATCCTGAGACATTGATGAAGACAGCCCCGGTTTTGCCTGTGGTGGCGGAAATAGTGGGGAAGCCGTTTACAAGAAACCCGGAACTGGCCGAGGTACCAACATTGCCACTTTTAGTGTTGAGTGCGAGTGTGCCGGACGCATTGAGGTTAGCGGTGGTCGAAGTGATATTGCCGGCGCTTGTAAGCGATAGCGAGGCGAGGGCGGTCAGAGAGCCTGTGCCAAGCGGGGCGATGTCGATAGTGCCTGCCTTGTTGCTGTCTGTTACATTGCCGATAGAAAAGCTTCCGTTCGTGTTACTGGGGGTCGTCAACGTCAGGGCCGTTGCCGCGGAGGCGAAATTGATTGCGTTAAGACCACCATCGAAGATCAAGCTTGTGCTTTGAGTGCTGCTATTGCTGATGTAGGCATTTTCGCCAGTACTACCATCGATTTGGACGCTCGGGCTATTGACACTTAAAGGTGCTTTGCTTGTGCCTATAAAATCCACGCTCAGCTCTATCTTAGGCGCCGTGATATTGCCCTGTGGCTGGGTAAACGCTCCACCGGAGCCTACGTAAACACCGCCCGCTCCGTTTGCCGTGATATTACCGTTGGCTGTAATAGTTGCGTCACCGCTATAGGCAAATAGTTGTACGTAGCCGTTTGAACCACTGGCTGTGACCGTACCGTTCACAAGCAAGGGATTGTAGTTAGTGTAATATTCGACATAATGTGATGCCGCCGCATTGCCATTGATAGTCATTCCATTGTCAGAATAAGTGTAAATATAGCCATTACTGCCGGTGGCGCTGAGATTGCCAGTGACGGTCAAGGGGCCGTCACTGTTTTCTAAATAAACATGGCTTTGAGCACCATTTGCCGTCATATTGCCTTTTATCGAGGCTGGCCCTGCTGAGTCCGTATATATGTAAACGGAGTTGTTGCTGCCGTTAGCCGTCACATTACCGTTAACGGTCAGCGGCCCGTAGTCGTTATAGACTTCTACGCCGTAGGTATTGGCTGGGTTGTTGCCTGTCTGGGTCATGTTGCCGTTTTGGGTCAGGCCGCCGTAACCGGCAAATTCATATATATAGCTACCCTGGCCGCTTGTAGTGAGATTGCCGTTGACCGTCAGGTTACCGTAATAGTAGTCGTATAGGTCTATATAAGCACCAGATCCGGTGGCGGTCAGATTGCCCTTGATCGTGGTCGAGCTGTATTCGTCATAAGTGTAGATGTAGCTTCCAGCACCGTTAGTACTGATATTGCCGGTTACACTGATTGGCGAGGAAGTACTGACGCTGGGGTTATAGGTAGAAAGTTTGACGTAACTGCCGGTGCCATTGGTCGTGATATTACCGTTAACAGTGATCGGGCCATTCGGGGCATAGAGATAAACGTAACTGTTCGCGCCATTGGTCGAGATTGATCCGCTTGCGTTTAGTGGACCATTGTCATTTTCGATCTGGATATAACTGCCTGCGCCGGAAGTCTTCAGAGCACTGTTGACTGTTTCGTTGCCGTAAGTGTTGTAAATAAAGATCGGGCTGCTTTGGCCTGAGGTGGTCATCGAAGCTGTCGAGGTGATGTCGTTGTATTCATTATAAATCTCAATGCCCGCATTATTGCCTGTGGTCGTCAGCGAGCCACTGACGTTTATTGGGAAGTAATCGTTGTAAAACTCAATGCCATAACTACTTTTCTGGCCGCCTGCGGAAGCCGTGCCGTTGAAGTTTATGGTTCCTTCGTCTTCACCGTAAATATAAATGTAGCCATTGGTAGTCAGATACTTGCCGGTGGCGTTGATGCCGCCGCTTGCCGCCAGTTCTATATAATTGCTCGAGCCGCCGCCAGTTGTCTGGAAGGTGCCATTGGTCGTCAAAAGACCATCGGCGTATGCGTATATGTAGCCGTTATTACCGGTGCCGGTGACATTACCTTTGACTGTCAGTGCGCCAAAACTGGCATCTAGATAGACGGCTCCATTGCTGCTGGTGGTGCCGGTCAGATTGCCGTTTATAGTTATTGATGTATCTGCGTAAATGTAGATGCCGCCGTCGGCACCAGTGGCAGTGGCATTGCCCGTCAATGATACAGAGCTGTTGCTGGAATACAGCTCGACGCCACCGGGAGCACTGAAATTGGCCTTGGCGACCAGATCTCCGTAAGAGTGAACGTAGATATAGCCGTTATTGCCGGCAGTGGTGACATTAGCGTTAACTGCCAAGCTACCCAGGTCAGCGCTTAATGAGTTATTCGATACCAGGTAGAGGGTGGCATCTGCCGCGCCCGTCACCGGGGCACTCACAGTCATCGTATTGCCAAAGTTGTTAAGGGTCAGGTTTCCGCTTTGGCCAACGCTTGCACCCATGACGTTCAGATTGCCGCTGACATTATTCGAGGCGCTATCGCTGTAGTTCGTTATGGTTACGCTAGCGTTTGCTGCAACATTGGCGACAATCCCGCTGAGATAGGTGTCTATTGAGAGGGAAGCGGGAAAGTTGAAATAACCGTTTTCGCCGGTTATGCTGCCGTTATTGGTGAGGAGCACCAGTGGTGCTTTAGCACTGCCGATATTGCCCTGTGCCGAGGTCAAAGTGACATTACCCGACCCGGTCTGCAATGACCCATTGAGAAAGGCAGACACTCCACCAGTGGCTGTGCCCACAGCTCCACCGCCTTGATATTGAGCTCCGCCGCTGCCTCCAGCGATTGTCGTAGGGCCGGAGACGATCAGGCCGTTGCCGCCATTACCGCCGTTCAAGCTGCCTCCTGCTGCTCCGCTGGCGTCGCTGAAACCGCCGGACCCGCCGCCGGAAAAGCCGGCGCCGGTGCCTGAAGTGCTAGTTTGTGCGGTGCTGTTTTGGTGCAGAGAACCACCACCGCCGCCGCCGTACAAGCCGCCACCACCGCCGCCACCACCAGCTCCGGCATTATCGCCGGCCGCGGAGATAACGCCGGAGGCGCCACCGCCACCGCCTGCGCCTAATGACCCTCCACCACCACCGCCGTTGCCTGCGGTGTTGGTCACGCCGGGGACATAGGCCGAGCCGCTGCCACCCTGACCACCAGACGCCGTGAATATGCCGCCGTTTACGGTGATGTTGTTGCCTGCGGTGACAGACACGAAGCCACCGCCACCGCCGCTGCCGCCTCCGCCGATACCGGATGAACCAGCAGAGTTCTGACCGCCGCCGCCGCCACCGCCGCCACCGGCCACATTGATGCTGCCAGTCAGGGCAAAGCTACCCGTATTTTTCGTCGGTCCAAATACATAAACATTTCCGCCGCCAGCTCCGTCAAAACCATTTGCTCCGCTGCCACCGCCGGCGCCACCACCGCCATAGGCCAGGATGGAGCTACCGGTTATGTTGTTGGCGATGATAGATACGTTACCTCCTACCGACCCGCCCTGGGACGCTGCATTGCCGCCATAGCCTGAAACGTCGATATTATTAAAGGCGAAATTACCGCCGGTGTTGACAAGGACTAGGCCGCTGGAGGTGAGCATGTTGCCTGTAATAATGTTGCCGTTTGTCATCACCGCGGTCGAATTTATGGCTGAGCTGAGGCCGCCGTTCTCGGTGACAGTGATGCCTGACACACCGGCTATGCCGGTCTCCAATATGATCTTGCCGGCATAATTAGCAGCGGTAGCGCTTTTATAATTTTGTCCGCCGCTTGCATTGATATTGCCCGCAGCGATGGCTGTGCCACTGGAGGCGCCGGCGATCAATGTGACATTGCCACCAATGCTGGTGCCATTTGTACCGGAGGCGTCGAGGGTCACGGTCGATGGCAATGTAATAGTGCCGCTGCCCTTGCTTGATCCGGCGAAGGCCACCATGGTGATGTTGCCCGCATTGAAGCCGGAGGCAGTGGTAGCCGTGGTGATAGCGGTGATTGGTGCCGTACCGCCGTTCTTGCCTGTCAGGTCGATGACGCCGCCTGTAGCGGAGCCGCCGCCGACAGCCTGGGAGGAATTGATCAGGGTTATCTGTCCGCTGCCCGTTGAGATAAAGTTAGCGCCGGCAATCAAGTTTAGTTGCCCGCCGTTGCCTGTAGCGCTGGATGTGTCAAGACTGCCTCCGGCGCTGACTATATTGCCCGAGGCTACAAAGGACAGAGGAGCGCCGTTTTGCGGTCCGATTATGTTGCCGTTAATGATGATATTGCCCTGGTTGGCAAAGAGCGGATCGCCGGAGACATCAGTATTTCCGACCAGCAGATTTTTTGAATCACTCACTACATGAGCTGTACCGGCGTTTGTGTTGACAATACCAGTGATATTGACGCCACTTGTGCTGACCGCACCGGTGCCCGCAAACAAATTGAGATTTTGGGAGGCGACAGTGCCGCCGGTGATGGTGATACAGCTGGTGCCATTATAGGAAGCATCACGCACATTGATATTGCTTGACGCCTGCACGATGCCGTTTGCATTGTTCAGAGTCAGCTGGTTCAAAGTGGTGAAATCGACATTACCGTTTTGGGCGGTAAGAGAGCCTGAATTGGTGATATTGCCGCTGTTTATGATTAGATTGTGGCCGGCGGACATGTTGCCGCTGTTGATCAGGCTCTGACTGTCGACAAGGGAGAGATCGGAGCCTCTGTCTGAGCTTATTGATCCACCTGAGAGGTTGTAGGTGTCGGCAGCAGAAATAACATCGCCACCACCGGCGGTATTAGCGCCCACCTGGATCTTGCCGTAGTTGACGAGATTGCCGCTCAGACTCAGGTCGCTGACCTTGTCGACGAGGGTGACATTCTTGGGAATGAGCAATGAGCTCAAACCGCCTCCTATTGCGGTATCGAGCGAGGTGAGAGCCTTTTGATTGAGGACGATGCTACCGCCGACAGCTTCTCCCAGACTATTCAAAGAGAGAGTTTGATGTCCGCCTGCTGCAATTTGCGCCGCAGAGACCAGCTCTGCCGCCGTCAACTGGCTGGCGTGCGCGCCGCCAAGATCGAAGGTGGTCAGTTTGCCGCCAAGGTCGAGAGTGACCGTGTTGAACGAACCAATCTGGGTAGCGGTAAAACTCTGCGTCGGTGAGCCGAGATTTAGAGCGCCGGCACCAGTCACTGTCATTGTCTGGCCCGTTGCCGCGGCATGATGCGACCAAACGCTGGTTAGATGTGAGCTGGTGTTGTGAGGTACATTGCTATGTATGGTCGGCACGACTGGCATCACTGTGTTGAATGTAGCTTCGTGAGCGGATGCTGCCGGTAGCGATCCAGAAAAACCGAGTAGAAGAAAAGCGCTCAGATAAGCTCGGCGGAAACTGTAGCCGCCATTTTCCGCATCACCTTCTCGATTACCTGCAGTATCACCGTCAAAGGATTGGCTAGGAACCGATACCCGGGTGTCGATTTTTGTCTGGTACATTTTTTCCATCCTGCAGATTATTCTTTGCCGAGGTGACGAGATACCTTTGTGCTTACAGTGAGAGGACGTAGACCTGTCTGATGGGCGAGCTAAATGCCCGGTCATTGATAGTCAAGAGTCTTATAGAAGATAGGTTCAAAATTTACCATATTGTTATCAATATGTTGCTGTTGCGAATTGGATGATTGGCGGAAAATAATGGCCTGGGCTTTAGTCTTGACCCTTGATCCCCAACTTCTTCACCAGCCACTTCTTCACCCGCGGAAAATATTTATACAAATTGTCCGTGTTCTCATCGCGGCCACCCATCATCGAGCCAAACATTTCAGCGCAGGTCTCGCGCGGCCCCCAATCGTCGATCTTGGTAAACTCCGCTACTTTTGCCTGTGCTTCGTCCGGGATGGCACGCTTGTCCGCTTCGTATTCTTTACGCAGGCCCGGATCTTTCGACAAAATCATCGTGTCGCCGTCCAATACCTGAAAACACATGTCGCCCACCTGTAGTTGGATGTAGGCTGGTGCGCGGGCCTGGCCTAAATTAGTCGTGCCGCGCTTCTTCGGACGCTCATAGACGCACATGTCGACGCCGTAAATTCGCCCTGGTTGTTCGGCAAGTGTCGGTCGCGGATTTTTTTCTTCAGCCGGCAAATCTTTCATGCTGTCAGGCCATCTGTCGATCATATTTGGCGAGATAATGACGCGCGCAGGAGTTTGATCTAACTGCTTGCGCAGCGGCGCGGGGAGAGCCAGGATGGCGTTTCTAACCGCCTGCACGCTCGCTTTGCTCACTGCCGGATGATGAAAAGCCGGAGGAGTGATCACTGTCCGACTTAAAAGTGTTGTGGTAGGCAGCGCCGGTGTCGGAGTTGGAGCTGCCGTGGTGGCAGGAGCCGCTCCCGGAGCAGGGTTTGCACCAGTCGCGGGCGCATTCGTGGCAGGGATCGCGCTGACCGGCAAGTTTGTGTCCGTTTGCTGCTTCGGCTGCGACGCGCAGCCGCCGACTGCAGCGCAAATTATGCCGGAGGTCATAACCAGCTGGACAAATTTCATCGACCGCTGCGTCATATCAAATTGCATCGATAGCCCCTGGCTGGCCGCTCAAGTACAGCAAAATCATTTGCTGCCAGTACGGCCAATCGTGGGCAAATCCATCCCAGGTGATGAAGGCATGCGGCACTTGCCTGGCTGTCATTGCTTCCGCCAGCAATCTGCTACCGTCGTGAAGCGGGTCGGTTTGACCGATCGGGAAAATCAACTCGACTTTTTTGAGCTTTTCGATGTGGTCTTTGGAAAGCGATTTGACCAGCGGCACCGGATTGCACTGAGCAACATTGTCGTCATTGTATTCGTAGATCCAATTGAATACATTGTAAGGCGCGCTCATCTGTTCAAAGTCATAAGGACCGCTCATCGCCAGGCATCTATCGAAGCTTTCAGGGAAGCGCAGCGTCAGATTCATCGCATGGTATGCACCCATACTGGCACCAAGGGCGATGACAAAATCATTACTGTTTTGCTTCTTGGTAAAAGGCAAAACTTCTTTGATGATGTAGTCGTGATATTGCAAATGACGTTTCGCCCGCTCTGCTGGTAGGATTTGCATATTCCACCAGCTCTCGGCGTCGACGCCGTCGACACAAAAGACCTGGATGTCGCCCTGCTCGATCTGATGCCGTAAAGTCTCGAGCATCTCGCGATTTTCCCAGTCGTAAAATCTACCGCAGGATGTCGGGAAAACAATCACCCGCGCTCCGGAGTGTCCGAAGACCAGTATCTCCATATCACGGTCGAGATTGGGGCTGTGCCACTTGTAATATTCTCTGTTCATTTTCCCTGACTCTGATTTGCTGCATCGATTTACTGCATCCGATGGCCTATAGCTTGGCCGCTGCTGATTTTAGCATTTGCCGGGCTTCGACCGTTTGTCTCGGCCTATTTTCGCCGGCTTTGAGCGTATCCAGACCTGTAACTGGTAGCCAATGATTCAAGACGCCAATAGTTAGCAAACCGCTCAGCGCTGCAATCAACAACATACCAGCCAGGCTGAGTCGAGAGGCAAGTTTTATCAGAGCATGAAATTCTCGCTTCATGGCGTTTCTCTGCTTGCCGGCATCTGCCTGGTCGGCATCATAATGCGCTTTCCAGTCGGGCCTAAAAAATTGTGCGTCGTATCCCAGAGTATGAGACCATCTGGACCAATAACAGAAACATTGAAGATGGGCGCCAATAGGAGCGCCGCCAGACATACACCCAGGCCGCACAAGCCTATTTTTTTGTATTTTAGCGGCGGCTGCATACATCAATCATACAGTGAGTCCGTTCAACGTGAAGCATGCCCGCTCTGGGGCCTGATTGCCTGGGCATTTTGAAATTTTAGCGCCCGATGTTTTTCGAGTGCTTCTTCAAACTGCCGCCGATGCACTCGATAAGGCCTTTCAGCCTGATGAAAGTCGTCCATCAAGTGTTCAATTTGAGTTTTGATGGCGTCGCATTTTTGCTTACGCTGGCGCTCCTGAAACATTTGGTCGTCGTCTATTTTCCCGGTTCTTTTATTTTGACCTTCGGCTTCGAGCTCAGTCAGCTCTGCTTGTAGCCGCAGAAATTCCGGCGTCTCTCGCCTTTGTCTCGACCGCTCGTCCAGACGTGCCAGGATACCTTTGAGCAACTCTTCGTATCTGTCGTCTCCGGGTCTGAAAATTTCCATAAATCGGTGGGTCGCTTCTATCATTGTCGGCCGGCTGAGCTAATTCTAAAGCATTCAAAAGGTTGTTTTCACGGTTTTTGCCTTCCCCTTCGATTTTAAGTACGAGGGGAGCCGATGCTTGATGCGAGATGCATCGTCAGGTGCCTCAGACCGTTACAAATGTCTTTTAAATCTGTATTAAACTATTGCTTGTCGTAGCAATTTTTAATTATCTGAAAGTATGCTATATTCGGCAATAGGAGAGATTGCCGAGTACTTAAACTGTGATTCAACCTCGTGTTTATTTAGAGACCCATAAGTGGCTGACTTTCGAGATTGAAGCCAGGGAGTTTCCCCCATCACTTTGGATGCAAGCGTATCTTCAACGTTTGATGCTCCGCTATTACTGCTCCGTGCGCCCGAGCAAATTACCCTTTTCTCGATCCTGTCTTGCCAGGTCGCTCTTCCCCAGCCTTTCGTAGGCCAATCCGCGATAGCTGTAAGCTGTGGCAAGGCGAGGGTTGCGCTCGATTGCAGTGGTGCAATCATCGACCGCTTTTTGCCATTGCTTCAGGCCTCCGTAGGCCACGGCTCGGTGATAATAAACAACCACGCAGCCCGGGTCGAGCTCAATCATCTTGTCGCATGCTTTCACCACATTTCGCCAGTCGCCCAGGTCTGTGTAGGTGAGCACGCGGTTGTAGTAGGCTCTGACGTAATTTGGATCCAGCTCAATCGCTTTATCGAGATCGGCCAGTGCCCTTGTTCGGTCTGTGCTGCGAAATATCCAGGCTCGGTTGTTGTAAGCCTTGGCCGCCACTTTGGGATCTAAGGATTTAGACTTAATCGGATCCATGTGCAGTTGTTGATACTCTCCAAGTTTCTGAATCTTTCCCTCTCCGTCGAGTTGGATGTTGTACTTCGGATCGCGTTCGGCGCCGTCTCCCCAGTTTGTTATCTGGTCTTGTGCCAGTGACGCGCTCGCGGAAGAAACAGCGAAAAAGCCTCCATACATCAGATGAGCAGTACGAAGTTTCAGCGATCCGAGTCGGCTCATCTTGCGATTAATAGTCAAATTTCTGCCTCTCTTGATGGTCCTGGTCCGCCGAATACTTGACGCAATGGTTGCAGCTTTCTCTTCATGGGGCAATCTTTGAGGGATGGGATAAACAAAAAGGCAACAGCTTGAGTAAATCTCCCTGTTGCCTTTCGTTTATTTTGCGATCCTAAAGGCAGTTAGATGCCGTTCGTTCCGTTGGTGTTCGTGATATTCGGAAGAGTCGATGGCGTGACCTTACCTGCCTTGCCACCTAATCCGCCTTTACCTGCTGCTCCGCCGGTACCAGTCCCCTTCGCACCACCGTTGCCGGCCGTCAAGCTGCTGGTATTTATTGTCGTGATAGTGACGACTCCGGTCGTGCTGATCGTCACCTGGCCTCCGTTACCACTATTACCACCATTTCCACCGCTGCCTGCTACGCCGCCTGCTCCGGCGTTACCGCCATTGCCACCGGTACTGCCGATCGGATCGACTGTATTATTAGCATTGCCGCCGGTTGCCGTGATCGACGTAGAGTTGATGACTCCGCCACCACCAGCAGTGAAGTTGATTTTGCCACCATTACCGGTCGTCGCGCCGTTGCCGCCGAGGCCACCGCTACCGATTTTGCCGGTGCCGGTAGCTGCGCCGCCGTTGCCGCCCCATCCGCCGTTGCCGAAGCCGACTGTGCCGCCGACGAGGATGGTGTCGCCACCATTGGCAGTGGCGTTATTAGCCGTGATACCACCGTTCTTAGTCGTGATTGCGATTGTGCCGCCGTTGCCGGTCACTTTCGCACCCGCACCGCCCGCGCCACCATTGCCGCCATTGCCATTTGAGGCATTAGCCCCTGCATTGCTGCCATCCCCACCAGATCCGCCGATCGGAGCCGGCGGAGGTGCTGTTGTGACGTTACCGCTGTTACCCGTATCAGCTCCGCCATTGACGCTGACGTTGGCCGCATTGACCGCGCCAGTGCCGGTCACTTTCAATGTCACTGCGCCACCGTTGCCGGAGCTGCCGCCGGAGCCGCCATTGCCGCCGTTAGCGCCGTTGGCAGTCGATACAATCGTTGGTTGGGCTACCGTAATAGAGGCATTATTACCACCAAATCCGCCGTTACCGCCACTCGAGCCGACTCCACCTTGTGCCGTGACGGCGGTGAATTTTGCCGTATCTAGCGTGATGCCTGTAGCAGCCGTAACCGTCAATTTACCGGCATTGCCGCCGGCCGCACCAGCTCCGCCGTTGCCGCCCGCCCCTGCCGAACCGCTCACTGCGGCTCCGCCTGTACCGCCGGCGCCACCGCCACCACTATTGGTGCCACCATCGACGGCATAGTTTTGGCTTGTGTTAGCAGCACCGACTGTGGTGCCCGCTGTCACGGCGATCGTGCCGCCGTTGCCGGCGAGCATATTACTGCCGCCATTGCCGCCAAGACCACCGCCAGTGCCACCGATACCGCCGTTACCGCCGGCACCGGCCGATCCCGTGATATTGCCGCCTGTCGCGGTGAGGTTAGCCGCATCGACTGCACCACTTGCTGTGATCGTTACAGTGCCGCCATTACCGGACGTGCCGGAGTTGCCACCGTTGCCGCCATTGGCACCAGCTACTGTCGTAGCGGTGACATTGTTGACGTTAGTGACCGAGCTACCCGTGCCGCCATTGCCGCCTCTACCGCCGTTGAAACCACCGCTGGCATCGGCTGCCGCGACGGTCGCCGCTCCGGCTTTAGAGCTGATTGTGATAGTGCCCCCGGCGCCGGATGAGCTGGCCGTGCCGCCGTTACCACCAAAGCCAAAGTCACCATTGCCGCCATTTGCCCTTGCCGTGTTAGCGACGGTGCTGCCCGTAGCCGCTACTGATACCACGACATTGAGAGTGCCATTTGCGTCGGAAAGTGCAATCGTGCCGCCTTTGGCTCCGGCGGCTCCTTTACCGCCGTTACCGCCGTTGCCGCCGATATTGCCGATCACGTTATTTCCGCCGGCATTGCCGCCTGCTCCGGCGATGCCGGTATTGGCTGTGCCGATCGCTGTGCTTGCCGATGTAATCGTGAGATTGTTACCAGCTCCGGTGGCCGTGATCGTCACTTTGCCGCCGGCGCCAGCTACTCCGGCCGCGCCGCCGTTGCCGCCGTTACCATTGACGTTGAACGTCGTGCCGATATTTGTCGTATCAGTACCACCGGCGCCGCCATTGCCACCATTGCCAGTGTTGCCCGAACCATCAGCGTTGAAGGCATCTATAGTGACTACACCACCGTTGACGGTGATCGTACCTCCGGCAGCTCCGGCGCCACCATTGCCGCCATTGCCGCCATTGCCGGCTATTGCCGCCGAGTTGTTATAGAGCGTGCCGGGCGGAATGAGCGTCAACGCCTGACCACCGGTACCGCCTCTGCCACCACCGCCGCTATTCCCGGCGGATGAGACTATATCGAGAATGCCCGTCTGGCCGACTGCGCCTGTGCCCGCATTGATAGTGGCTGTGCCCGCGGCCGCTGCTGTGCCGCCATTACCACCAGTGCCACCATTGCCACCTTTACCTGTGACTCCCTGGATGGTGCCGCCTGTGCCACCATTACCGCCGTTGCCGGCATTACCTGAGCTGGCACCAATAATGTCATTTGTTCCGGGGATCGCGGTAATCAAATTGATCGTGCCGTTATTGCTGGTGATAGTGACGTTACCGCTCTTTACCGTATTACCGCCGGCCCCGCCATTTCCGGCATTGCCTCCGGCTGTTTCTCCCGCTCCGCCGTTGCCGCCGCCGCCTCCGTTGCCTGCGTTACCACTGTTGGAGGTCGACCCCATGACCGAGGTGCCACCGGTTGGTGTAAATATGTTGCCGCCTTTGGCGGTCGATATCACTACGTTGCTTGATGTGCCGGCGTTACCACCGACGGCTCCGTTGCCACCAGTACCGCCTTTGCCGTAGAGGCCGGACGCGCCGCCAGCGCCCCCGGTACCGCCACCACCGCCATTTCCGCCATAGCTGCTAATTTCCGTATCGACATTGGAGCCAATCGAAATCGAGCCGCTCACTCCATTTAATGAGCTCGTGGTCACGCTCACCGCAGCTGCAGTGCCACCAGCTCCGCTGGCGCCGCCATTGCCGCCGTTACCGCCGTTTGTGATGGGGCCTGTGCCGCCGACACCGCCATTGCCACCATTACCGCCATTACCGCCCTGAGTGAACAGCCAGTATTGTGGTATGGTCATGCTATTGGCGCCGCTTGCCGTCACTGTCAAAGTGCCGCTGGCTGCGCCGTTACCTGCCTTGCCGCCGACACCGCCATTGCCGCCCAAAGTGCCGTTTCCGCCCAGTCCTCCGTTGCCGCCGCTGCCACCCGTCGAATCAATGCTGCCGGTCGTAGAAACGAGATTGATGCTGCCCGTCGCTGCGCTTGTCTGGGTTATTTTAAGGGATCCGCCGACGCCACCATTGCCTCCGGCACCGGCCGCTCCGCCTACACCGGTGACTGCAGTCGCACCGCCGCCGCCGCCGCCGCCATTACCACCGACTGACGTTATGGCGCCGTTGACGGTGATGCTGCCAGCTCCCGTCTGCGTGATCGTGATGTTGCCACCCAGGCCGCCCACTCCACCATTTTGTCCAGCAGCCAGGCCTGCAGAGGTGTCGGCGATACCGCCTGCTCCGCCCACTCCATTACCGCCATTTGCCGAAATGTTGCTGAGCGTGCTGATCGTCGCGCCACTTATATTGATAGCGCCGCCGTTGATGCCAGCCGCGCCTGATGGTAAGCCGATGCCCACACCATTACTGTTTGTGGTGCCTAGCGTGACCGAGCCAAGGGTTTCTGCGGTGATGGCGCCACCACCTGTGGTGATAGTGCCGGTTGTAATCGCGCCGTTGGTGAGAGCGCCGGCTTTAATGGTGCCTGTCTGAGTACCCTGGGTGGGGCTGCTTGTGTTGTCGAAGCTCAAAGCGCCAGTAGGGATAGCATTTGCTATCAAAACGCTGCCGCTGGCGGTTGTCTTTGTGAGATTGGTGCCAGTGGTTGTGATCGGCGAGGTGACGTTGATGTTATTGCCGAAGATGGAGACAGAGCCGCCGGCGCCGCCGAACGATCTGGATATGATCGCTGTTTTGACGTTGTTAGCGACGACCGACCCGGACAGGGATCCGGTACCTACATAAGCGACCATCAAAATATTGCCGCCATAGCCGGCATTGGGACCGATGCCGCTCGTGGCACTGGTATTTATGGTACCGAGGGCGCCACCGCCGCCATTGGTACCCGTAATGTCAATCAAACCACCGGTAGCGTCTCCACCACTGACCTTAAGCGATACGCCGTTGCCCACGACAAAAGCCGGATTAAAGCTCGCTCCGGCCAGTATTGTCACCGTGCCGCCGCTACCGTTAGCCGAAGACGTATTGATCGTAGATCCGGCACCGCTGACCACATTGCCTGCTGCGATAATTGAAACCGGCTCCCCGTTGGTGACATAGTTGCCGATCGTAAACAGGGGGCCTGTGGAGAAGAATATCGGGTCTCCTGTCGCATTGACGTTGCCCGTGTTTAAGCTGGAATTACTGCCGATGTCTATTGCGCAACCTGATGCATTGACGACGCCAACAGTGCTGTTCAGATCAGCGAGGATATTACCCTTGCCCGTATTGAAATTGATCTGCTGAGCGTTCAAATTGGCGTTCATGACGCTGACATTTGCATCGGCGGCGCTGAAGTTGATATTGCCATTTGTCGCGGTAATGGTGCCGTTGCCGGTGACGTTCAGGCCATTGGCGCCATACATATTGACGTTGCCCGTGCCCGCCGACATCGCGCCGGTGTTGACCACGGTCGGGGTCGTGATATTGAGATTGCCAGCACTGCTGATGGTGCCGGCGTTAGTGAAGGAGTTCGTCGCATTGAGTGTGACATCGGCTGACGACAGACCGCCGCCGCCACTATAACTATTGATCGTCGCACCGGCTGCGTTGACGATATTGGCCGCCGCGATCGTATCGATACCACCGGCGGTGTTTGATGCCGTCTGAATAGTACCGTAGTTCGTCAATCTTCCAGCTAAGCTGAGATTACTGACGCTGTCGATGACATCGACGCCTTTGGAAATTGTCAGAGAATTGAGCGCGCCACCGGCAGTGCTGTCGAGGGCGGTCAGGAAGCCGTTAGTCAAAGAAATCGTACCGCCCGCTGCTCTGCCTGCGCCGTCGACTTTAATGGTCTGAGCTGCCGTCGAATTGCCACCAGCGATGACCTGCTCGGCCGCTACGAGCTCTGCGGCGGTAAGTTTTGTATTGAGGGTGACGACTTCATGGTGACCGCCGACGTCAATGGTGAGATTTTGAAAGCCGCCGAGGGAGTTGAGCGTATAGCTCATCTGCGTGGAGGAGAGGTTGAGGTTAGGACCGCTTACGACTAGAGGATTTGTATTGTGGCGAAATAAAAATGAGTGATGGTTTGTTGATGTATTACCGAGGTGGCCATTACCAACCGTCAAGAAATTATTGGTGGCAGTTGCCGGGTGCACGGATTGCAAGCCTGTTGCGTGGTGGATCGCAGAAGGTGCTTGCATGGGGACAAAGTTATTTGCCAGCGCCAGTTTGGGGGAAAGAGAGAGAGTGCTTGCCATGCCTATAGCCAGGCTGAAGAGTTTAAATCGCGAGTTGCCTTGACCGCTTGTAAACTGTTGAAGCTTAATCATTCATTCCACCATCTTTGTATTTTGGATATTTTCGTTGACGCAAGGGTGCCAGGCAGCCACTATCTATGAGCTATCAGGCCTGGCTAATTTTCGGTTAGTTTAGCACCTGCTTGCGGCTAGATTGGAGCCAAGAGGCTACTTTAAAGCTTTTTGATGCTTGTCATGAGCGTGTCTCTATCTTGAACATTCGCCCAGCTGAGACTCTCGCGATCCTTCATTGCACTCGCGTATGATTGACAACTGCTTCGTGCAGTCTACCTCTTGTAAATCAACGAATCATCCATCGACAGGATATTCTTCTTCAATTTTGCCGTGTAAGGATCGAAGACCGACACGCAAAATTCATATCGTATCTGCAAATGCTGGATGATTGCCTGAGCCATGGCGACCGATTCTTGCACTCCGGCTGCACCCTTGTTTTTGGTCTTCATCGTCAAACCTAAAACAAGATACGGACAATCCGGCAGGTAGCGTACAAATTTCCGCACCGCATAAACTTCTAATATTGTCGGTAGCTGACTGAAGAACGACTGCAAATATTCGACATCTTCCTCGTCCAGGCCATGCGGCTCGAGAATCGATTCACCGTTTACCGAATTGCGCTCCTTGCGGGCTAAGTCAGCTTCCTTATAATAGTCGGCCAGTTGCTGTTCGATCCTTTCGGCTTCTTGTAACTGGCCGCTTTCCTTCAGCAAAGGCACCACCACCGGTGCGGCATCATGCACGAGCGATGGGCGCACGCTCAGTGCGCTTTTGATATGAATCATGCCCTGGTCTAGGTTTTCTTTGAGCAACAGCATGCCCAGGTGCATGCGGATGTCCGCTTCCTGCGGGTGGCTGGCCAATATTTCTCGATAAGCCGCTAGCTCTGCCGCTTCATCGTCGATCTGATTGACGAAAAATGCTTTCAGCTTTTTCTCTTGCAGGGTCAGTGGTTCGTTGGCCGCTTTTTCCTCCAGCTTCAGTAAACCCTCGCGCGCCGTTTCCATAATCTGGTACTCGGCTCGCCAGCCTTCATCGTTTTCCATCTGCCATTTTTCACTTAGAAGCGTCAGGGCTGAAGTCAGCCAGCGGTCAAGATAAGCGTCAGCGGCACTATCGCCTTCGTTGATCCTGCCTGTGATTTCACTGAACAATTCTTCCGGTAAATAGAGGCTGCCCTGATTTTTTCTCGTACTGAGCACCGGTGTGAAATTAGCTACCAGCAGCCGTTCTTTCAGTGACGGGTGGCTGTGCTCATCGTCTCCACTCTCATTGCCCGTGCTCAATCGTAAGACAGGGCTAAATTGACCTTGCAGCAAACGTACTTGCATGGGCGGATGGCTGTCGGCGCCGGAACCTACTTCGGTCAGTGATTGCGTCAGAGCTTTTTCCATTTTTGCTGGATCTGGTGTGAATTGCGCAGTCGCGTCTCGCAATCGGAAAAATACATCATCGGGCGGAGTGGCGTTGACTTTGATCAACTTCTTAATATCCGGCCAGAAGACCTCACCGAGAAAATGAGAATAGATCGGTAGGCGCAACATGCTGGCTGTAAAGCTCTGTGCGCCCGTTATTGCAACAGCGCTGGCGTCGGCCTCCAGTTCATGAGCGCGCGCCATGGCCTGAGAATAGGCGCTAAAGCGCGGTGAGAACCAGCTGAAGAAAAGTAGGAAAATGGCAAAGGCAAAATCGCCGGCACCGCCAATAGTGGCAAGAAGTTTTGACCATTGGCCGCGCAGGTTGTAGATCCACGTGCTGGATTTGCTGTGCTGATTGGAAAGGTGGCCCATTTCATGAGCGAGAACTGCTTTAAACTGTTCCGGCTGTTGGGTCAGCATCAGCGGCACGCCAAGAAGCAGAAAATTTTGATAAAAGCCGAGCATGCCGAGCCTTGGAATCTGCACAACCGCCGCGTTGAAGCTGCTGTCGATCAGTACTTTATCGACCTTTGTCTTGAGTTTGGCGGAGAGTTCGTCCAGGAGCTCAAACAGCTCCGGGGCATCTTTTCTCGTCACCTGTATGCCGTCAGGTTCGGGCATTTTTACCCAGAGCGATTTAGCGATAAACCAGAGCGGCAGCAGTAAGATGAAGACGAGTTTGACGCCGGCTACTGCAAAATGTGCGCGCAGGAGCAGCCAGAAAGTCAAAACAGCCAGTCCGACCAGGGTGGCTACGACCAGGGTGATATAGCCGTAGCCCAGCAGCGCCAGAGAGATTACCTTGACTTTGTAGAGCGGGCGATTTTCCTTGAGCTCGCGCGCAGCCTGAAGCGAAAGAGCCTCATACTGCTCGTCAGTCAGCGCCAGTTTCATGCACAGGCGATTGAGCCTATCCATAAAAGCGTTGGGAGAATGGATAACTGCCATGGATTTAGCTTAACACAACCTTCTTTCTGGGCATTCTATTCACGGTCACATTTCAGTCATAACGCCGGGCTAATTTATACCCATAAGATCTCTCTCCCCCACAAACGGCTGCCCTGATTGAGAAGCGCATTTGATACGTTGATTTTAGCCACCCTAATGAACGTGTCCGCCTTCAATTAGATACGTCAGCTTCAGAGGCCAACGGCGCTCGGCTGCTCTCCGAGCACTCCCCATCTGAAGTGAGACAGTCGGCTGCAACAACTGCGGCCACTTCTCATCTGCCTTCTTGCGCCTGTGGTGCTGCGTTGAAATCCGCACCCCAGAGTAAAACGGTGGCGCTCAGCAATGCGCCGAACATGAACCATGACTGGGGCCAGTAGTATTTTGGCAGCCTCAGGAATAAATACCAGATTACAAATGACAGCACCGGACTGCTGAGGTACCATTTTCGCATCATCTGCTTTATACTTTTTTCAATTTCTATGAGTGCATTGGCTCCGTATCTTAATTCGGAGAACATATCTATGCCGCGCGATTCATCCTAACCCAGTGTCCTTTTCCTCGGAAAAACACTCAGAATGGACGCTCTACGACCATTTTCACCAACCTCAATGACGCCATCTTCATCCGCCGCCGGGGCGCTGTCAATCTCGTCGTACTGATCCAGTATGCGCTGGCCGTAAATTCTCAGACGCCTTACCCGGGGCGGTTCGGTTGAGGCGCTCGCATTTTCTAAAACTGCCTGATCATCGTCTTCAACTTCAGACCGAAAGGCCGGCGTCTTAAATAGCAAAAGCGCTACAAAAAACTCAGTCAGCCAGAACCAGGACAGTCTTGTGTAAAACATCGAAGGGTTGGCAAAAAAGGCGGCCCAGATGAAAGCGGCAAAGACGGGTGCTGCTATGTACCACTTTTGGAGCGATGTTTTGAGCAGGTCTTTGATTTCGGCGTCGGCGTGGCGGCCGTAGCGCAATTCGGCAAACATATAGGTAATCGCCACAGCGGCGAAAAGGAGGAGGAAGTTGATCGGCAGCTCCATGTATGGGCTATCCAGAACACTTATGGGAAAATTCGTCCCCTGGTCAAAAAAAGTTTCCCTCGTATGATTGATAACGTTGCTGCGCCAGGCCGTGCAAAATAAGGCCGGCAAAATCAGCGTCGCCAGTAGCGACAATCTAGCCATCCATTTGGTTATTACCCGGGTAGATTGATTCATATTTCCATCTTAGCAAACCGCCAACCCACCTCATATATCCAAAACCCTGGGACATATGGTGGTACAGCCGCACCTATTGTGCGTCGAGCTGGTAAACTGGACCCCTGATTTTCCCGATTGTCCGATTGCCAGTCACCAGCTCGGAGTTTCAATGACAGCGCCTGTTAAGCTCTTCAGTTCAGTAAAAATCGGCTCCCTCGAGCTGCCTAATCGTATCGTTATGTCGCCGATGACGCGCATCCGCGCTGGCGAAGATTGCGTGCCGACCGAGAGCATGGCCCGTTATTACTCCCAGCGCGCCGCCGCCGGTTTAATAATCACCGAAGGCACTCATCCCAGTCCAATGGGACGCGGCTATACTTATCCGCCGGGTTTGCACAATGTCGCCCAGGCTGTCGGCTGGCGTCGCGTTACCGATGCCGTGCATGAAGCCGGCGGGCGCATCTTTGTCCAGCTCATGCACGCCGGTCGCGTTTCTCATTCCGATTTGCTGCCGGAGCACGCATTGCCGGTGGCACCTTCGGCCATTGCCATCAAAGGTGAGATCCATACTTTTACTAGAAAAGCTCCATTCGAGGTCCCGCGCGCCCTCGAAACCGACGAAATAGCGGCGATCGTCCAGGATTATCGCCGGGCCGCGGAGCTCTCTGTCGCTGCCGGCTTTGACGGCGTAGAACTCCACGCTGCTACCGGTTATCTGCCTAATCAATTTCAGGTGAGTGGCTCCAACAAGCGCAACGATCAATATGGCGGTTCGGTTGAAAATCGCAGTCGTTTCACGCTCGAAATCCTCGCTGCATTGTGCACCGTGCGCGGTGCAGGTCGTGTCGGCGTAAAAATCGGGCCGGGTTTCACCGTCAATGATACTTTTGATGATGATCCGGCTGAAACCTACACATATCTCGCGCGCCAGTTAAATGCACTCGGTCTGGCCTATCTGCATGTCGGCTATGACAGTGGCTATTCGCGTGGCACGCCGCCGCCTTTCAATCCGGTCGACTTGATTCGCCCGGTTTATAGCGGCTCTCTCCTTGCCGTCGGTGGCTTCACTCGCGATTCCGGGGAAAAAGCTCTGGAGGCTGGTCGCGCTGACGCAATTGTTTACGGCCGACCCTTCATTTCCAATCCTGACCTGGTCGAGCGTTTTGCTTCAGGTGTGTCTCTAAACGCTCCCGATGTCCGTACGTTTTATGGCGGCGACGACCACGGCTACACTGATTATCCGACGATTGCCAGAGAGGTGCATCTCAAATGAGAAATTTACTGACCCTGCTGGCGATACCATCGCTGCTTTTTAATCTGGCCGCCTCTGCTCAGGAAAAAGGCGGCGCCGGAGCGGATAAACCGGCCGCTGGAGCCGTTGCTATCAGTTCTCCTGTTGCCGCCGAACAATTCGAGCAGGGGCAAAAGATGATGCAGGCTCAGAATCTGCCCGCCGCTGCGGCGTGCTTTCGAAAAGTGATTGGCTTGAGCCCGGACTTTGCCCCCGCTTACCTCAATCTCGGCACGACTCTGGCGGGCGAGGGCAAATCAGAGGAAGCGATTGCGATTTTCAGTAAGGCCAAAAGTCTCAAGGGTGTCAATCCGATTGTCTATTTAAATCTTGGCACTCTCTTGCATGATACCGGTAAAGTCCACGAGGCCATCGACAATTACAAAAGGCTCCTCGAGGTCGATCCTAATGGGCCCTATGCCCATGCTTGCGCCGATGGTTTGCAGCAGATGCAAGAAGAGCTTGCCGCTAAAGCGGCGCGTCCCTACCAGAATGGTGCGACTGATTATTTTGGTGACGCCACCAGTGGCGGTGCTTCGCGTTGGGCTCAGAGCGAGATGCCCCTGCGTATCTTTATCGATGCTAAGACCGATGTGCCCCGTTTCCGGGCCGGCTGCGTCGATATTTTGAAGGCCGCCATCCAGGACTGGGTCGATGCTTCGCAGGGTAAAATCAAAATTGAATACGTCAGCGATGCCGACAAGGCGCAAATCATCTGTCGCTGGTCCGACGCAGTTACCGAGATGGCTTCTCCGACCGAGCCAGGCAATATTTATCTGGGCAAGGGCAAGAGCGGCATCGTCAAATGCGACATTACCCTCCGTACCACCGACCCGGCCGGACACACTCCCTTCAATGACGCTCAGACCAAAAGGATCGCTCAACATGAGGTCGGCCACGCCCTCGGCCTCGTCTATCACAGTACAAATCCGCTGGACGTAATGGGAGAAGGCATCCCGGGCCGCGGCACGGCGACTACCCTGAGCGCCCGGGACAAAAACACTATTCTCAAGCTCTACGACCTGAGCGACGGCGAAATGGCCCGTTTTTTGAGAAAATAGACTTTTGGAAAACTGACCGTTTAATCTGTTTGACCCAACTTTGCCAAGATTAATAAGTATTGTTAGCTCAGTCTCTCTTCTAAGAGATCTCGGCCAACTTACTATTTTCTTTAAGGCAATACGCTTCAATGGACCAACCAGGCGCTAAACAGGCAGTCGATGCTCCGCAGTCTCCCAAAGACAGTACTGCCGCACAGCCGTTTAATGCCCATGAGCTTTTCATAAACGCGCCTTCGGCCGTGGCACAAAGCGGCGACAAAGTCAGCTCGGGCGCTACCCATTTGCCGCCCCTTTCCCTGGATGAATTCGAAAAGCGCGCCGACAATTTGCTCAAGGACGCAAAAATCGACGAAAAAGGTGACTATCGCGGTCAGGATCTGGTGGCCATGATGCAAAATCCAGCGACCAAAGGTCAGGACGCCGTCGTTGCCGCGACTGTCTATGACGCCTACAAAAGCAGTGGCAGCAACGGTTTTGGCCCGAAGCAGCTGCATGACGTCAAAGATGTGACCTTCCATGATCTGACCGACATGGGCAGTTTGAAGTCTCTGAGTAGTAAAGCCGGTTTTGCTGCCGCCGATAATAATCACAACGGACGCTTGAGTGCCGCCGAGATCACAGGTCAAGGCTCACGCCAGAATCTTATCGAATTTGTGCCACCCCTCAAGCTCGAGCTCGGCGCCCATCCCAAGGGTCTGAGCCGCGCCGATGTCCAGGGCGTTTATGAGCGTGCTCAGGCAACCGACGCCAATTCAGACCGCTTGATGGACATGAGCGAAATGTTCGCCAGCCGCCTCGGCGATGCTACGACGCGCAGCCTCTACAAAGACAATACAAATCCTCTAGATAGCATCAAGATGAGCGATGTACAGCAGGGCCGCAGCGGTGATTGCTACTTCCACTCGGTATTGGGCAATGTCGCCAGAGTCCATCCCGAGCTGATTGCCGGTGCCATCAAGGATAATAAAAACGGCTCCTATACTGTCACATTCCCCGGCGATAGAGAGCATCCGATCACCGTGCCGGCGCCCACCGATGCTGAGCTGGCAAGTTATGCCCGCGGTGGCAGAGACGGTGTCTGGCCATCGGTCATGGAAAAAGCCTTTGCTAAATATTCGGCGGAAATTTGGGGTCGCAAAGATTCGGACGTGACGCCGCAGGACGCAATAAAGTCCGGAGCCGAAGGACCGGTAATCGAGCTACTCACCGGCAAGCGCGCCGACGATCGCTTCAGCCCGGCTACTTTCAGTGCCGATAGTCAAAAAGGATCGGTAAAAAATGTCGAGTCCGCGGCCCACCTTCGCGATGATATCGCTCAAGCTCTAAAAGACGGCCGTGTCGTTACTTTCGGCTTGCTTACCGATAACAATCTCGCTAAAGGCATTGATACCAATCATGCCTATTCTGTGGTCGGATTCACACCTGACTTGCATGGTGGTCATTTCACTCTACGCGATCCACGCGGCGATGGTGCTCCTAAGCCCGCTGCCCTCACCTTCTCGGATCTGCAGCATGTGCCTCTCTCCTTCGCGCTGGAGACTAAGGATAAGCTGGCCGGCGTGGCCAGATACTATTAATCAACTCGCCCGAATAGTGCGCATCGGAGACGCCCACTGTGCCTGCAGTCTGGAGAATACTATCTGCAGATCTCTTTGCAGTTCTTCCATGACCATGTAGCGCTCATTGGGATTTTTAGCCAACCCTTTCATAACGATGCGCTCTAGCTCGGCGGTTATCATTGAGGCCGGCAGGTTCATCGGAGCCGGGGTAGCTCTGACTTGCATGGTCATCACTGACATCGCTGTTGGTGCGCGGAAAAGCGGGCGTCCGGTGAGCATTTCATACATGACGCAGGCGAGCGAATAGATGTCGGTACGGTGATCGATCTCCGCTCCGAGGCACTGCTCTGGGCTCATGTACATGGGGCTGCCGATCGCTTCGCCGGGTAGAGTCAGGGCTGTGAAGTTGTTGCCCAGTTGCAGCTCTTTGGCGATACCAAAGTCGACGATTTTGACGACGTCAGCTATGCCGTTTTCGGTCGTTAACATGATATTGCCTGGTTTGATGTCACGGTGCATGATGCAGTTTTTGTGGGCGTGGGCCAGACCTGCCGCCGCCTGGATGAAAATCGGCAGGGCTCGCATAAAAGGTAGGCCCATCCCTTTTTCGATCAGGGCACAGGTTGTTTCACCGTCGATAAAATCCATGGCGATGAAAGGTCTGCCGTCGGAAATCAGGCCGAAGTGTTTGACACTGACTGTGTTCCTGGATGATAGCCGACTTGAGAGTTCAGCTTCTTTTTTGAAACGTCTGAGCATCTCCAGATCGTTGGCCAGCGTTTGATGCAATATTTTGATCGCGACACGTCGATTGGTGCCATTTTCCACAGCTTGATAGACTTTGCCGCTGGTGCCGCGACCGATCTCACGCTCAAGCCTGTAGCCAGGCACCAGATCCGGTGGCGGCCCATCGTGCACCGAGGCAAGCGGCGACCCGTCGTCCGGACAAAAAGCGGCGTCGCTGGCAAAGGTACGGCTGCAGGCTAGACAGAGCCTTTTATTGTTTAAGAATATCATTGGCGCACGTATGGCCCTAGTAAGAGAAGTTGCCCTATCTGACAAGCCAGGCCTGCTATAGTTCCCAGAAAGACGACCTTTTTTCTAAATCTTCAAAAAAGCCTGAGCTTCGTGTTTAAGGTCGTAGTAGCGGGTGAGAATGCCTTGCCAGTCCTCGGCTCTGGCAAATTCTTCGATTTCTCGGGCGAGGGCGGCCAGACCAGGTTTGTTGAAGGTGGCGGCTGTTCCCTTGAGCTGGTGCGCATGCGCTTTGACTGCCTTCAAATCGAGCTCGCGCATGGCATCGCCGAGGCGCTTGATGATAAGCTGCAAGTCGGCTCTGAAACTATTCTCCAGATCTTTGACCGTGTCCTCGTCCATCAATTTCATAAATTGCTCGAGATGACGTGAATAGGCCTGTTCGTCGGATTCAACTGCCTCCGGCAGGATATTTTTGGCGGCATCGGCGCGACCGGCATTCGGCTGTGCTGCGGCGACGGCGGCATTCCCTTGTGCTGCGGCTATCTTGAGGCCTGTCAGTTTGTCGTCAGGTAACCACTTCTGGAGGATTTCGCCCAGCTTTTTGCTGTTCATCGGTTTGGTCAGATAATCGTCCATGCCGGCGGCGATGCAAGCCTCCCGATCGCCGGCCGAAGCCTGGGCTGTGATGGCGATAATCACCGTACGCCGCCCTGTCTGAGATTCGAGGGTACGGATCATGCGGGTCGCCTCGAAGCCATCCATTATAGGCATCTGACAGTCCATAAGGACGACGTGATAGCTACCTTCGCGGATCGCCGTCACTGCCTGCAAGCCGTTGCTCGCCGAGTCGGCGCTCAGTTGAAATTCTCTGAGCTGGGCCAGAGCGAGCTTGCGATTGGTTTGATTGTCGTCGACGATTAAGATCGGCGCGGTGACTTTGGCCGGGGGATCCTGGCTGCTCGTCTTTCTCTCTTTCTCGTTCTCTTTTTCTTTCTCGGTCGCTATCTCGTTCGCCGTTCGCGCTTTTTCGGCCTCCTCTTTCATTATTTTGCCGGCCGGTCTGCTCTGGTCCTCGGCATTTTTTAAAACGATCGAAAATGAAAAAGTCGAGCCCTTGCCTTCGATGCTGGTGGCGCTCAATTCGCCCCCCATCATCTCGACGAGCTTGCGTGAAATCGACAGTCCAAGGCCCGTACCGCCGTAGCGCCTGGTGATTGTTTCATCGGCCTGGGTAAAGGGGGTGAACAATTGCTTGACTGTAGCGGCGTTCATACCGATACCGGTGTCGATGACGCAGAAGTCTATTTTTTGCGAATGCTGGAAGTCGGCGGCGGGCTGCACTTGCAGCTCGATCGTACCTTTGGCCGTGAATTTTACGGCATTGCTGAGCAGATTTAGCAATACTTGTTTGAGGCGCATCTCATCGCCACTGACCAGGTGTGGCACCATTGGTGATACCGAGGCTATCAAGGCCACACCTTTGGCTCTGGCTTTTGCCGAGAGCAACTTAACGCAGGTTTTTGCCGTGACGTCGGCGTCGAAGTCGGTCATCTCGAGCTCGAGCTTGCCGGCTTCGATCTTGGAATAATCCAGGACATCGTTGATCAAGCTCAGTAATATGTCCGCGGATTGCTGGATCGTGCTGACATAGTCCATCTGCAGCTCGTCCAGATCTGTCCGGCTGAGCAGGTCGGACATGCCGATCACGGCATTCATCGGTGTGCGAATTTCGTGGCTGATATTGGCGACGAAATCGCTCTTGGCGCGGTTGGCCGCTTCCGCTTCTTCTTTCGCCTGTCCGAGCTCCCTTGTCCGTTCACTGACTCGTTGTTCGAGGTCTTCGTTCAGAGCCCGCACTTCTTGTTCGCTATGGCGCAGCGCGCCTTCCACTTTTTTGCGCTCTTCGATTTCCTGGCGCAGCCCCTCGAAAAGCATGCCGTTTTCCAGCGAAGTGGCGATTTGACCGCTGAGTAGCTCCATCAGGTCGAGACGATCGCGGGTGAAGGCACCGGTAATCAGGTTGTTTTCCAGATAGAGTATGCCCAGTAATTTTGTCTGTTTAAAGATCGGCTGACAAAATACCGAGCAGCTGTGCCTGGCTGTGAAATGGGCATCGTGACCGAAGACCGGGTCATTGGCGGCGTTGTCCAACACTACGGTCTCGCCGGTGCGTCGCACATAGTTGATCACGGTGTCCGGCACCGCTGCCAGTGGCAGCTTTGTGTGCGTGCCGATCACCAGCCTGTCTCCTTGCTGGAGGAGAAAAGCCCCGCCCTGAGCACCGGCCGCCTCGATCGCCACTTCCATCAGGGCTTCTAAAAGTCTGTCTAGGACGACCTCGCGCGAGATTGCCTGACTGGCCTTGAAGACCGTCATCATATCGAGAGAGCGCGGCGCAGTGCCGGCCGTGACAAGTTCCGGGTGTAAGCGCTGTAGTTGCGCCACTTTAGCTGAAGCTCCCCAGCGTGAATAGCAGCCGTGAGCTTCTTTGAGATAGGCCTGGGCGAAGATCGTATAGCCGTTATCTGCGTAAAAACGGGCGGCCAGCTCGTGAGCCATAGCTTCGTTTTGCAGATAGTCGTTTAAACGTGCCTTCTCTAT
Source organism: Cyanobacteria bacterium REEB67 (assembly GCA_018971775.1). GTDB lineage: Bacteria > Cyanobacteriota > Vampirovibrionia > Obscuribacterales > Obscuribacteraceae > REEB67. Next base: position 33,542 of record JAGXAB010000039.1, read on the forward strand.
TGCTTCCTGGTAAAATTTTTGCGCTTCCAGCTCGCGTCCGTCGATGCGTGCCAGTTCCGCTGCCACCAGGGCGTATTTGTGCTGGAAATTTTGCGGACAGTTGATCGCCCACTGCGCCAGCTTCTCCAGATGCTGGTCCAGTATCTGGCGGTAGACGATCTTTTCATCGTCGTCCACAGCGGCAAAATTATCGCATAGCACCAGGGCGTAATAAAACCAGTACTCGATGCCGTGCAGGTGCGTAGAACAGGACCAGAGATCGACCTGCGCTTTTTTAGCCGCGGCCAGAGCCTGGTGCCTCAGTCCGGCAAAAAAACAGGCTTCCAGTTTCATTACGTAGTAAAAGCAACTGACGACAGGAATGTAGGTCTGCTGGAGATTGCGCTCGTATTCTTCTTCCTTAAACTCTGCATTGTCGAAGCTGCCGAAACTTTCAGTCTTGCCGCTCATCGTCAGGGTAAAGCGCTGCAGGTTGAGAAAAAGTGGTGTCATCGACCGGGCGTGGTGGTCGTCGCAGTATTTTATATCTCGGGCACATTCATCATATACAGTGCCGAGCGAGTGGCCCAGTACCAGTTTGCTCACCGATGTGCGCGCCGCGGCAAGCGCGGCTGTGGTGACATCACCGGTTTTGTCGGCGATATCGCGGGCTGAGTCAAGATATTCAAAACTGTTTCTCAGGTGCTTTACCCAGACGATGATCAAGCTGACGGCTACTTCCAATCTCGGTCGGTATGCTTTGTAGCCATTTTTGTTGGCGATCTGCAGGGCGAGCTGTCCGAAGCGGAATCCTTCCTTGCCCTGACCGAGGGTGGCCAGGCACTGCCCGAGGTAAGCATAGCCGTTGGCCGTTGCTTCGCAGTTGCCGTGATCGAGGCTGAGTGTAACCATTTTGCAGGCGCAGAGTAAAAATAGTATCGGTGTGCGCGGATCTTTGTTGTAGACGGTGGCCGAGTAGAGCGCCTGCAAAATCGACATCGCCGCGAGTGTTTCGGCGTCGGTCATCGGGGCGAGATCCGCCAGCTGTTCGACTTTGTCTCCAGGGATGCGCGCGCGTATTTCGGCCAGTGCTTTGGCTGCCGCTTCCTGTGTCGGCTCGGGGATGTCGATGTCGAGCAGCGCCAGACCTTTCAGCCCCCATTTGATCGCCTCGCCAAAATCGAGCCGCCCGGTCCATATTTCAACGAGCAGGCGATGGATTTCGGTCAGCTGCATTTTCGAAAATGGTTTTTCCAGCAAATTGATCAGCTGCTGTTCGGCGGCGTCGAAACTCATCGACATCCAGTAACAGGAGGCGCGCTCGTATTGCAGGTCAAAATAGAGATCGCTGTAGAGCGTTTCGCTGTCGATCTCAGGCTCTAGCAGAGCGAGCCCGGCCGAGAGAAATTTGATCGCCGATCCGTACGAGCCATTTGTTCTGGCCCGGCGGCCTGCATTTAAATTAATCAAAGAAATTTGCTCGCGCTCTTCCCGTTCGGTGATGGCCGGGAGGCTCAGGCAGTATTGATTGGCGATTTCAAAAATCTGCTCGTCCAGGCTGTTTTCATTTTCATAACCGCGCGAGAGCAAAAGGCGGCCGATTTTGAGATGTTCGCTCTGGCGCTGTTCGGCCGGGATCAGAGAGTAGGCGGCCTGTTGGGCGCGGTCGTGAATAAACCTGTAACTGCCCTCTTCGACCACGATCAATCCGGCCGATACCGCCGGTAGTAGCTCCCGGTCCCTTTCCTCGGCCGTTTGGTCGCAGACTACAGCCAGGGTAGAAAGGTCCGCTTTGCTGCCCAGGCAAGCGGCTCTTTGCAGGATCTTCCGCGTCGGTGCCGGCAGTTTTTTTGATTTGGCGACGAGCAATTCGACAATGCCATGACCATAATCGCGCATCGAGATTTTAGGCAGGTCGAAAGCCCAGCTCGCTTCTTTTTCGTCGAAATAGAGGAGCTTCTCTTGATCAAGCATCTGTAAAAACTGGACCGCATAAAACGGATTGCCGTCCGTTTTTTGATTAATGAGACGGGCCAGTGGTGTAATCTTTGCTTGACTGATCTGCAGTGATTCGGCAATCAAAGAGGTGAGATTTTCCTCGGAAATTTTGCCCAGGGATATGCGCTCGATCGAAGCATTGAGCTGGTTGTTGGCTTCGAGGACATCCAGCTTCTGGAGCAGCTGGCCGAGCGGCGTCTGGCTTGAGATTTCGTCGGCGCGGTATGACGCGACCATGGTCAGATAGAGACTTTGCGGATGGGTGAGTAAGCCGATCAGGAGATGCAGACTATCGGCGGTGGCCCACTGCAGGTCATCCCAGAAGATTACCAGAGGATGATCTTTGCGGGCAAAGACGGCGATAAATTTGACCATGACACTCTGGAAGCGCAGGCGCTCTTCACTGGGGCTGAGACCGACGAGCTCTGGCTGAGGTCCGATCAGGAGCTCTATTTGCGGCAGTAGTCGCGCCACAAGAGCACCGTTTGGTCCGAGCGCTTCTTTTAATTCTCGCCGCCACTGTTCTACTTGCGCTTCGGATTTTGTCAGCAAGCGCTGAATGAGCTCGCTAAATGTCTGGCCGATCGTAGAAAAAGGCATATCGGGGATGTACTGATCAAATTTGCTGGCCAGGACAAAACCCTGTTCTCCGGCGCCGAAAATCTGTTCTTTGACGAAGGTAGTCTTGCCGACACCGGACTGTCCGCTCACCAGTATGAGCGAAGTACGACCGTCAAGGCGGCCTTTTTCCAGTGCTCGGGCAAACTGCTCGATTTGGGTTTCATGTCCGTAGACTTTCTTTGAGAGGACGAGCTGTCTGCGGTCATGGCTGCCGATGGCAAAATCTTCATCGCCTTTGCCTTTTTCGATATTTGTCTGCAACTCTTGTAGATCCAGAGTCAGACCGCTGGCGCTTTGATAGCGGTCTCTTGGATCTTTGGCGAGCAGCTTCAAAATAATCTGCGACAATTTTTGCGGCACGACTGCATTTATAGTCTGCACCGCTGGTGGTATTACCGATAGATGTGCGTGCACGACTGCGAGCGGATCGCTCGAAGTAAAAGGCGGATTACCCGTGAGCAATTCATAAAAAATTATGCCCAGCGAATAGAGGTCGCTGCGCTGGTCGATAAGACCGCCTATACGCCCAGTCTGTTCGGGGGCGCAGTAAGGCAGGCGTTTTTCGAAGGAGCTGTCGCCCTTAGTCGTGGTCATAGCCTCGCTCAGGTCGCGTATTTTGCCGGCTTCGTCTTTGCCCGCCTTGGTGCCGGAATGCGGCTCACTCTGCTGGCCGGGAGCGAAATCGATAAGGGTGAGAGTAGTGCTCGTCCAGTCATAGAGCACAGCTTCCGGGCAGAGTTTGCGGTGAATGTAACCGGCTTCGTGGACGCGGGAGATGAGCTGGCCGAGTTTGATCGCCAGGGGCAAAAAGGCATCGAGGCCGAGCGGCTTGCCTCGCTCCGCCGAGATCAGGGCTCGACCGGGTGCCATCGACGTTACCAGGCAGGGGCGTCCGGCGTATTTCGTCAGCTCGATCGGGCGGGCTACACCGTCAAAGTCCAGGGCGCGTAAGATTTCATACTCACGTGTCAGAGCGGCGCTCGTCTCGGCGTCGCAATAGTCGGGCAGGCAGGCCTTCACGACCACGGACTGCCCGTCGTCGAGCCTTTTGCCGCGGTAAAAAGCATGCTTGCCGCCGGTGTGGAAGCAAACCAGATCGCTGTAACCGATTAATTTGTCGGGCATGCACCTGTCATCCAATCCGAGCGCTTCTCGGCAGCAAAAACCTGCTTCGGTTTTTTACCGCCATCTTTGATATGCCACATCCGAGGCCTATCTCCCTGGCTCGTTGCCTGGTGTAACGTTGCCCGACTTCAGGGGCCGGCCAGTCCGGCCGCCAGGCTTACTGTCTGGCAATGCAGAAGCGGCGTCAAGGCTCGGTCCTTGTTGTAACCGCCGCCAAAAACCGTTGCCAGTGGTAAATTTTGCGAGCGCAGCAAGGACATGGTATAACGGTCGCGTTCGTGCATGTCCCCGGTGCTAAGTTTCATCTGGCCAAATCGATCGTCTTCGTGCACATCGACGCCGCCCAGATAAATGGCCAGGTCAGGTTTGAAGGCTTGCAAAGTCGCCGGCAATGTCGATTTCAACCGCCCCAGATATTCCTCGCCTTTGACAAAACGATCGAGAGCGATGTCTTCGTCGCCTTCGAATTTGCGGCTGGGATAGTTGGCGCCGACATGCATGGAATAGCAGTAAACCTGCGTGTCTTCTTTTAAAATGAAATTGGTGCCGTTGCCCTGGTGTGCGTCCAGATCGACAATAATCACTCTGATATCGGGCTCGTCCGCTTGTAATTTTCTGATCGCTATAGCAACGTCGTTGAGGACACAATAGCCCTCGCCGCGGTCGGGAAAGGCATGATGAGTGCCACCCGCCAGATTGCAGCCGATGCCGTCTTGACGAGCGGCGGTGATGGCGGCGATGGTGCCTGCCACTGCCGCTCTGGCTCTCACGTAAAGACGCTCGGACCAGGGGAAACCCATTCGTCTGGTTTCCTGGGGCGGCAAGGTGCCGTTTTTAATGGCGCTTAGATAGGCCGGTGTGTGCACCCGCAGTATATCCGCTTCTTCTGCCAGTCCGGCGTCGATCAGGTCGGACGCGGCGATGACGTTTGATGCTACCAGGTGTTTGGCGGCATCCTCGTATTTGTGCATCGGGAAGGGATGACCTTCCGGCAGCGGGAAGCTGTAGTTGTCGCTGTAAAAACATTTCATAGCGGAATGGCCTGCTTTTGTATAGGCAGATCATACCTGTGTCAAGTTGCTGTCAAGGCAGTGATAGCGGGCAATGCCGGTGATATACTTCTAACGTTTCCGGGGGGTGAATGATGCTTGCCCATTATGTAATCGGTTTTGAATTTATTTTGCTCGTTGCCATCTTCTGGTACGCCTTTATGCGCCGTCCAAACACCTTCAAACTGGACAAATTTGCCGGCGATTCCGATCCCTGGGGCGTTTACGAGAACCGCGCCAGACGTCGATGAAGGCACGAGGGCAGATCTCAATTTTGCACGGGGTCTCTATCTAACGAACTGCAGAGTCATTTTGCCGTTGATCTGCGGATCGAGAGAGTGCTGCCTGCTAGCTGTGCAAATATCGACGCGACCGGTGCCCTTGCCGTGGAAAGCACTGCCGGTATCAACGACGCGGAAGGGGATGTTCTGTCCGTATTTGTCGTTCATTTCCGGGATATTTACTTTTTGGCCGTAAGGAATACCGGCTTTGTTATCCATTGCCACGCTGACGTAGGGAGCTTTGCCGTTCAAATAGTCCTGCAAAGTGTGAAGTGGTTGACCTTTCATGTCTTTATAGCCACCTTCCATGCGGTTGTTGGCGGGATAGTAGCCGGTGCCTTTGGCCGTGTGCTCACTGGTAATGGTGCCGCCTAATTCTTCAGGCGCTCTTTTATTGGCTGCTTTGTCGGCAGCTGCTTTTTCTGCGGATGCTTTGTCGGCGGGTGCATTTTGCTTGTCAGCTGGTGCTGCAGCTGTTTCGGCATGAGGAGCGGCTTTGTGATCAACATGAGATGCTGCATCGCTGTGGCCGCCGGCACTGCTTGCGGTGGCAAGGTGGGAGCCCTCGTAGGCAACTTCGTGACCGCGTCTATCTTTTTCACGGCTAAATGAGCCGTCGGCGTGCTGGACTCCGCGCAGCGCTACTTCAGTTTTACCGCGAGCATCCTGGCCGAACATGTGGACAAGGGTGTTTTGTCCGGCTTTTTCTGTCTGTATTTGATAATTCTGCTCCTTACCATCTTTGTCGGTGACCTGAATGTTGTGAATGCCGGCGTCGGCGAGGGTGCGCACCGTCCCCAGTTTGTCGGTGGCTGAGGCGGAAGCATCGCCGAGGGTATTCTGGGCGGCTTTGATCAATTCTTGTTGCTTGTCCGCGTGTTGCTCGCCTGCTTTATCTGCGGGTTGCTCGCCTGCTTTGCCAGCTGCTCTATCAGTTGGAGCATCGGTCTTGCCACTTTTGGCGGCGCCGGAGTCGACAATTTCCAGGGAGGGCAGGCCAAGTTTGGCGTCCGCTTTTTCATTACCTCTGGCGAGTGTGCTGTCCGCCACTTTTTGTTCGCTGCCGGCAGTCGCTGATTTCACGCCCGCGTCGCTGGTCTTGCCTGCCGCGTCGGCTCTGTCACCCTGAGGTGCCGCCGGGAAGGAGTCGCGATAAAGAGCCTGGGAGGTATTGTGATTCTCTGCCGGGGCTTGTTTGGGGGCGTCGGTTGTTTCGTGGTGGCTCATGGCGGTGGATGTCTCAAGGGGCGTGCGGGGTACAGGCGTGCTGAGGCTAACTCTGGTGAGCCGAAAGTGCTGACGCGTTCGCGCAGCCGGCCGGCCGAGAGCTTTATTTTGGGGATTTTGGTAACGGCGTGAGCCATCTCTGGCTCGACAATTGCACTATAGGGGCAATGACGTGAAACATTTGTGACTACTTTTTCACGGCCTGGATTTATTCTCTGGGTGTTTGGGAAAGGGCCCCATTTGTGTCACGATGGTGTCACAGGCAAGGTCTATGTTGTTGCCTATCCGGACGTGGTCCGACTCTTACCAATCTTTTGCCTGTACTGCAAGTACAGCCGGTCAGTTTTTAGCGGATGCCTCGTCTCTAAGTCTTGAAAAGGACGTGAGCGCTCAGGCATCCGTTGGTAACCCAAACATGGAAATGACAGACCAAGTGAGGCAGAATGTGAAACAAGATTTGAGCGCAATTGATCTCGACCTGAAAGCACTTGGGCAAGAGTTTGCCCGCCTGCAAGACTATCTGCGCGGTTTTGAATCGGGCGCCTCTACATCTCCGGCTGCGCCATATATAGGTAGCAGAATTGCCGCCATGACCGACCCCACTAGCTGGCAGGGGGCCGACACGATGGCCGCGCCTGGTGGTGTCAATACCGTCCCAGGATTTTGTGCGGAATCATCGCAAGACGGCACCGCCGGTAGTGTGACAACCGTTTATGGCATGTCCTGCACGCCTCTGGCCTGATTGCTTAGGGCTGTTTCTCTTTTAGCTATTGTGCGTGCGAGACGAGATTCTTTTGCTCAATAGGTTTAGGTTGCACCTGCCTGCAATCAGGTGACGACACATAATACTGCTCTCTATCGCAAATGTTCATCTCACCACAACCACTCACTCCGCCCTCTTCCGCGCTGAAGCCCAGGATGAACGCTACTTTCTTGCGGTGGGATTGAGGTGGAAAGGCGATTTGCTTATTGCCAGTCAATTTGTTCATGGCCGCCTGAATCGTGGTGTTGAAGGAAGCAATCTCGGCGTCCGTCATCGCCGTGCCACCGTTGGTGTGGGGCAAAAAACTGACGGAGATCTGCTGTGCGTCCGTTACTGATACTGCCACCAGAGCCTCGCCGGGTAAAGGTTTGCTCTTCGACCAATTTTGATAGGCTGATGCTGCCATTCGGCGGTACCAATTTGTCCAGGGTACGACCACCAGCGCTGGAGGCGCTGTCTGTAAGGTCAGAAGCGGTTTGGCATCTATCTTCTTACTTGAATGTTCCGTTGCCGCTGGCAGGCTTGATACCGCTTGTGGTGTGCCGCTCTTGTCGATGTGCTCTGGTATGGCTGCCAGCGCTGCTGGTTGCACCGCGAGATTGGCGCTTGTGCCTTCCGGTTTGCCGAGCGGCTCCGGCGCCGCTTGTGCGGTCATGGCCGGGACGTCTACTTGCTTATCTGGCGGAGCCTGGCCCGGGACATTTACCGTATAACCGGGTGTTGTTTCTGTTGTGGTGGTTGTTTTGTCTGTCGTTTTAATAGTGTCGGTCGAGCTGCTATTGCCGGTAGTCTGCGAGCTGTCGCTTCGATTTCTGGAGGAAGTAGAGCCTTTGTTTTTCTTCATCGCTTTAAAGCTTGACCACATTGCACTCAAGCCGCCTGCGCCCTGGAAGCCCATGCCGAAGCCAGGCAAGCCGGAGGCCAGGTTGCCCAGTCCGAGGCCGCCAATGCCCAGGCCTGGCCAGGCCAGTGTCGGCATAGTGAGATGGGGCATGCCGATGCGCGGCAAGTACGCGCCCATCATACCTCTGAAGCTAAAGCCCGCGCCAAAATGATGCGCACTAGCCTTTGTACCCTGATTGGATGACCAGCGGTCCTTGCTACTCGATTGACTGGATGCCGTTGCCCTATTCCAGTCGTTATTTACACTGCTGGCCGATTCGCTGGTGTGGGTTGTCGTGGTGGTCGTTTTTGTCGTGCCCGGGACATCTATTGTGTGACCTGGATAAATGCCGGCCGCCTGATCGGGGAATGCCGCAATGATGTCTTCGCCTGGAGCCTCAATCTGCTTTGGTGGCTGCATTTGAGGGACACCCGCGTCGGAGGAATTTGCCTGATGCCCGGAGGGCGGATCGATCTTACCGTCCATAGCTTGCAATGCCGTAGCGTGCTCCACTATGCCAGCTTTTTTCGGCGCCTTCGCTGATGTTATCGTGGGCGGCTGTTTCGCTAATTCGGTAGGCACCGTCGGTGGTGCGCCGCCCGGCCAGGTTTGCACTACCGCCACTGTGTAGCCCAGCTGATGCTCTACTGCTACTCCGCCTTGCAGCGCCCCAGTCGTTTTATCGATTATTGCACTAGTGGAGCCTGGAGGAGCTAGCTCGCTGCCGGCAGTATTCAGCGCTCCACTCTCGGCGGATATCCGGGCGCTATTCTCATCCGCGTTTACCTGCCTTTGCAGGCGCAAGTGCGAGCCTCCGGCAATAGCCGGCGCGCTTGCCAGGGTCAGGTTTAAGAAGGCTCCGGCGCCTGTCGGTCCCAATAGATTGCAAATGGTAAGTATGCTGAGGCCCACAGCTCTATGGGCCGTGCCGTTGCTATTCCTATTCCTATTCATTTTCGCTCCCACGCCCAACCAAAGGGCTTCAAATCTTATGACTTGAGGCTACTTGGCAACCATGAGGGAAGCGTGAAGTTGCTGCGTCTTTTGCCAGCTGCGCAACAGGGTTTAACGAGCCAACCGGCTTTTTGAGCCGCCGACGCGCACGGTGCGGTCTGAAATTAAAATCGGTTCCTTGCGATTGCCGACATTTGCCCAGAGGCAGACATAATAGATTCCAGGTTTCCACTCTTTACTCGTTTGAATCTGCAAGCTAAAGTGTTCATCGCCGTTTACCTGGCTGAGATTGATCGGAGCGGGGCTATTGAACGGCGGTGGGAAATAATTGAAGGTCGCCTCGCCCGGTATGCCATAGGAATTTGTCTTGAGCAATTCGTCGATACTCATCGGCTGGGGCGCTTGCTCGAAGCGCACATCGACGCTCTGGACATGCACGCCGCGCGAGAGTGTGCCTTCGACAGTAAAAGACTCACCCGGATTTATACTGTGCGGGATGTCGGTATAAGTCCCGTAATGGTTGATAAATTCCTGGGTTATGGCGAGACGAGGATAATCAGCGCTGTTTGGCTCGCCGCCGGCCAGGCTCATGCCGATGCCTACACTCGTGTGATCGGGATCGATAATGTTTTTCCGGTGCCCATCGTTCGGTGGCTGTTCGTTGAAAAACTGTCCTTCCACCTCATCTATATCGCGTTTTGAAAAGAGCTGGTTCTGGCTCAGTGCGACTTTTGTGGGCTTTTCCACATCGGTATTGTCGGCATTTTCGGCGACCGAATCTTTGCCACCACATTCGGTGTAGCGCTGATCCGGTTTGCGGCCGTCCATCGTCCAGTGGCTGAGATAACCATATTGCGCCATTTCATCAGTATGCAAATTGCCGGCGCGGTTGGCGACCTCGTCCAGTACGACTGGCTCGACGCCCGACGCGGCCCTGTCACGATTAATCAGGCCGAGCATGTAGTGTCTGGCTTGATCGAGATTGAGCAGTTGTTCCGATTGTTCGCCACCCCTTGAGGCAGCCAATGCGTATTTCGGAGATGTTCCTGTGCTGACAATGACTGTGGTTAGGAGCGATGCAAAAAACGCTTGCTTGAATATCCGGGATGCCATCATTATTTCCTGCGGTCGACAACTGTTCATTTTCTCGGGGCCATTATATCAATGGCATCTATATAGTCGATCGTCTGCGTGAAGATAGTGTGTCAGCGGCGCTCATACCTCCAATTTAGCATGAGCTTTGGAGCCGCCGTCGTCTTTTGTGGCCACATAAAAGAGTATGCCGCCGAGCAGAGCAAAGAAGCCGACACCGAGCAACTGGTAGCCTTTTTCGCCGAGCATGGCGACCAGGGTGTGCTCCATGCTTACTTTTTGCAGGGCATCGTAGACGCTCGGTATGCTCGATATAAGCGCTACGACAACACCAGCCAGAGCGCCACCTGCCACCAGACCGGTCGCGAAGAGACTGCCGCTGCCGAGCTCGTCGTCGGCCAGTTCGGTGCTGCCGTCGCTCATACCGTGGGCGGCGACCATGCTGTTTTCAGCCTTGCTCTTGCGGCGCTGGTTGTTCAGGTCGACAAATTTTTTCAAGACGCCGCCGGCGAAGATTGGCAATGTCGTCGAAAGGGGCAGGTACGCGCCGACGGCGAAGTTCAAAGCGTTGACGCCGCATAGCTCCATGGTGACTGCCAGGCAGATGCCAACGAGGACGAAATTCCAGTCGAGATTGAAGGACAGCATGCCTTTGATTAGAGTCGCCATCAAAGTGCCCTGGGGTGCTGGAAATTTATCCGAGCCGATGGCGTGCACGATGCCTTTGGCGATCATGTCCGGAGAGGGATGGTCGAGCAAGCTGACAGTCAGGCCAATGACGATGGCAGCAACGACGGCGCCGATGAATAGGCTGATTTGCTGATAGCGCGGCGTAGCACCGATGATGTAGCCGGTTTTCAAATCTTGAGAGGTGGCGCCACCATTGGCAGCAGCAATACAGACCATGCCTCCCACTACGAGGACAAGCGGTTCATAGACTTTACCGGTGAGGTGGAAGGCGATGAAAACCAGAGATGTTGCCATAAGTGTGGCGATGGTCATGCCTGAGACGGGGTTTGAGCTCGAGCCGATCAAGCCGACGATGCGACTTGATACGGTGACGAAGAAAAATCCGAAGACGATGATCAAAAAGCCGATCAGCATTTTTTGTACGACCGAGTCGCCGGGGATGCCTGGCAAAATGGTGATGGCGAGCAGCAGAGCGAGGGAGCCGAAAAGGACGACTTTCACCGAGAGATCGTCTTCGGTGCGGGAACGCGTCATGCCTGCGGATTGATCTTTGAAAGAGCCGAGGCTTTCTTTAAAGGAAGTGATGATCGTGGGAATGGTTTTGATTAAGGTCATGAAGCCGCCGCAAGCTACAGCACCGGCACCAATTTGCCGGATATAGGCGCGGTAGATGGCATCGGGCACATTGGCAAAAGTATGAGCGACCGGATCCCAGCCGCCCGGGCCACCGCTGGTGGTGATGCTGGCTAGATAGCCCAGTTTGATTAGTTGTTGAGCGATTGTATCCATCGGTACGATAGCGGCAAGCAAGGGAATGAGGCCGAGCCAGGCAAGTACGCCGCCGGCGACGAGGACCCCGGCGATGCGGAAGCCGACGATGTAGCCCACACCCATGTATTCGGGAGTGATCTCGCCGTTGACGGTAGCCGAGGGCAAAAACTTATTTGTCTGTGCTGTGACGAAAGTCGGCGCTTCGGCGATCACATGCATGACGTGTTGTAAAAATGCATAGAGCATGGCGAAGCCGAGGCCAAGATAAGCTGTCTTGGCGAATTCTCCGCCCTTATCGCCGGCAATCAAAACCGAAGCGCAGGCAGTGCCTTCCGGGTAGGGGAGCTTGCCGTGCTCTTTGACGATGAGCGAGCGGCGCAATGGAATCATCATCAAGGTGCCGAGCACGCCACCGAGTACAGCCAGAGTAAAAATAGAAAGATAGTTGAAATAAGGCGCGCCGACGCTTTCACCCTTATCATTCAGCGACAAAAACAAAAAGCCAGGCAGGGTAAAGACGACGCCGGAGGCGATTGATTCGCCGGCCGAAGCCGTCGTCTGGATGATGTTGTTTTCTAAAATCGTCGTTTTGAGGAACTTTCGCCCCAGCGAGATGGCCAGCACCGCCACCGGGATCGAAGCCGATACAGTGAGTCCGGCTTTCAGGGCCAGATAGACGGAAGCCGCTCCAAACAAAACACCAAACATCGCACCCAGCAGCACTGCTTTTGGCGTGAACTCTTTGATCACGGTATCGGAGGAGATGTATGGTTTGAAGTCCGAAGCCGGTGTTGGTGCGGGCACGGTGTTTTCTGTTTGCGTCATACTCTTTTTTCCGTTTATAGATCTGAACCAGGTGCCCGGTGAATGGTTTTCCGAAGGCGCCCTGATCATAGCTGATAGGACCTGAGAGCGTATATTTTGAGCTGTTGCAAAGTGTCGAAAGCGCCGACACCGCTTGCATGCATAAGCTACTTAAAACTGCCGTGGAAACCTTGAATTAGGACCTGGCCTGCTCTTCCTTCTATTGTATGATTGTCGATCCCGTTGCTTGCCCTGGAGAGATAGTGATTCGTTTACTGAGATTACTTTGCTGTCTTTGCAGTCTTTGCTTTTTTCTGTTGACGATGGCGCCGGCTCATGCCGCTGAATCGATTTTCCAATATAACCAGCACCTCGGCCGCGGCATCAATCTGGGCAATGCTCTTGATGCTCCAAAGGAAAGCGAATGGGGCGTTACTCTTCAAGCTGATTATTTCCGCCTGATCAAAGAGGCCGGCTTTGATCATGTCCGCCTGCCCGTGCGCTGGGAGACTCACTGTGCCGGTACCGCGCCATACACCATCGATCCTGCTTTTTTTGAGCGCGTCGATTGGGCAATAGCCGAAGCGCGCCGCAATCAGCTGATGATTGTGGTCAACATGCACCATCATGAAGCCTTCGAAAAAGACCCGGATGGTCAGAAGGAGCGCTTCCTGGCTATGTGGCGGCAAATCGCCGAGCGTTATAGAGAAGCACCGCCAGAGGTAGCATTTGAAATCTACAATGAACCGAGTAAAAATATCGACGCCCAAAAATGGAATGACTTTTTTGGCGAGGCTTTGAAGATAGTCCGCCGCACCAACCATGATCGTTGCGTCGTCGTTGGCCCGGTCCAGTGGAATAGTATCGATCAGTTGCCGAGCCTCGAGCTGCCGGCCGATCCTCAACTTCTAGTCACGGTGCATTACTATCAGCCTTTTCATTTCACTCATCAGGGGGCGAGTTGGGCAGGCCCGGAGAGCACTAAATGGCTGGGCACGAAGTGGACAGGCTCGCCCACCGAAATCGCCGCCATAGCCGCTGATTTTGCAAAGGCCGCAGCCTGGGGAGAGGCTCATCACAGGCCGATTTATCTGGGAGAATTTGGTGCTTTTTCAAAAGCTGATATCGATTCTCGCGCTCTCTGGACTGCCGCGGTCAGCAGGCAAGCCGCGGCTCGTGGCTTCTCCAGTGCCTACTGGGAATTTTGCTCCGGTTTTGGCGCCTATGATCCTGAGGCCAAAGAGTGGCGCAAGCCGCTGCTCGATGCACTGCTCAGGCGCAAATAAGAACAAGTCGTAAGGAGAAACAAGTCGGCCGGTCGTCTTTCAATTTTTCTTGCCGACGATGTAGTCGACTGCCTGCTCCACGACATCGGCCGATTCGATAATGTGGTGATGGCCGAGACCATTTGTTTTGATCAGCTTGCGGTTGCTTTTATCGGCGGCCAGTTTTTCGCTCACGACAATCGGGCAGCGTCTGTCTTTTTCATCGTGGAACAATAAAAATGGCGTCTCGACTCGTTTGGAAAGCATGACAGTGTCGACCTCGAGGCGCGATTTGCCGACATAGCGCTCACCGTTTGCGATCATCGGCTCGAGCAATTTGGCCGGCATGCCTTTGTGGGCGACGAAATATTCCATGACCAGTAAGATGGACGGTGGCGAGATTAAAACGGCCGAGTCCAAAACCAGTCCGGCGTGGCAGGCGAGTACTATTGCCGCTGCACCGAGCGAATGGCCGATTACGTGCTGGAAGGGGCCTAGCTCTATTTGCGCTTGCAAGATGCCGTCGGCAAAAGTAAGGCAGTCCGAATGCTCTCCGGGCGAAAGGCCGTGACCCCAGAGATCGATAGCTACGACTCGCAGGCCGTTATCGAGGAGTGGTTGCACAAAGTGCTGCAACTGCGCGCTATATCCGCACCAGCCGTGGACCAGCAAAGCCGATTTCAGGGCCGGATCTTCGGCAAGCCTGGAACGCGGCTGCCAGATCGTCGCATGCAGACCGTTGCTCAGTTTTTTTTGCTCGGCCGATCGCAGTAGGTCCTCTGCGAAATTTACGTATTGCCCCGGGCGCAGAGGTGTGAAAAACTCTTTGGTGGCGCGGGCGATTGTCTCTCTTTCGACCTGGCTCAAGCCTTCCTGGGTAGGTGGGTCGAAGCGGCGCAAAGCCGATGCCGATGCCGATCCTGATGAAGATGAAGATGAAGATTGACCATAGATCAGTCGAAGAGAGGGGGCTGTATCGCTGAGATTATTCATAGTGATCCCTGATAGGAAAAAGCCTCAAAAAGAATGTTAACATCATTAACATAGCATCTAATGTTAATATTGTCAACATTGGCCTTAGCACTGAACTGGTAAGTAATTGGAGGCAAATTTGGTAAAACCGGAAACCCGAACCGGCAAGTCCTATCACCACGGCGACCTGAAAGAAGCGCTCTTGCGCGCGTCGCTCGAGCTGGTCGATGAGAAAGGACCGCACGGTTTCACCCTGGCTGAGGTCTGCCGCAAGGCCGGCGTTAGCGTTGCCGCTCCCTACCGCCACTATCGCGATAAGGAAGCCTTGCTAGCTGCCATTGCCACCGCCGGCTTCGAGCTCTACCACGATCAGTTGGCCAGAGCTCTGGAACAATCAGAAGACAAAACATTTAAAGGATTGACCACCCTGGCCAGGACCTATGTCCGCTTTGCCATCGCCAATCCGCCCCGCTACCGGGTCATGTTTAGCTCCGACTTGAGCAAGGCCAAATTTCCCGAGCTCTATGCCACGGCCAGACGTGCTTTTGATGTAGTCTTTTGCACGGTCGAGAATTGTCTGATAGCCAGTAATAAATCGACAGAAAATACCTATGTGCTTTCACTATTGATCTGGTCGCATTGCCATGGCATAGCCACTCTTTGCGTTGACGGCTTCCTGCGCGAGATTGCCGTCGAAGAGCAAGTCGACCATTTGATTGATCTGGCCGTCGAAAGCTTCACTAATAAAATCCA
Source organism: Cyanobacteria bacterium REEB67 (assembly GCA_018971775.1). GTDB lineage: Bacteria > Cyanobacteriota > Vampirovibrionia > Obscuribacterales > Obscuribacteraceae > REEB67. The sequence continues at coordinate 48,769 of JAGXAB010000039.1, forward strand.
CGGCAGCCCCTGAGCAAAAGACCGGCTGCAAAGGCGATTATTTGTCGCCGATTATTCTCCGCCAGGCTGGGCCCAGACCCTGGCCACCGCCAGATATACGCTGGATGGCCGCTTCGATCTCCAGGCGTACTTCAAATTCCTGGTCGTCGGTCGCCGCCTGGAGAAACGGCAATGCCTCTGCCGTGCCGATATCGGACAATAATCTGGCGGCACGCCAGCGCACCAGTTTATTTGGATCGCCGAGCGCCTTGCAGGCAGCCGGCTCTGCACAGGCATCGCCGATATCGGAGAGGGCATCGCCGGCGGTGCGTCTCACGCCGATGTTATTGTCTTCGAGCATTATTCTGCACAAAGGCTCGACTGCGCACTTGCTACCGGTTGTACCGAGTGCCGCCGCCGCTAATCTGCGCACTTGCGGCAGTGAGTCTCCCAGGGCCTGGATGAGCAACAGGAGCGTGGCGTCGCTTTGCGGTAACGTGCTCAGGGCCTGCACTGCAGCCAACCTTTTATGCCATTGGCCATCTTTCATACTGATTTGCAAACTTTCAATGGTCGGTTGATCGATTGTAATTTCAGTCTCGCTATCCTTTGTTTTTTCAAAATCAAAAGTGCCGCGTATTTCATCGGCAACCTCATCGGCGATTTCTTGCAGCGGACCGTAACGCACACCGTGGTCAGCCCAGAAGCGCTCTTTCAAAAAATCGGCACCGCTTATTTTCTGGGCCGCGCCGGCCGCTGCGTCGAATTTTTCGCCGAGACTGACGCGCACTTCCGCTTTGCCGTCAGTCACTTTTACCTGAATCGGTATGTTTGTAAAGGTCTGCACAAATACCTGCACCTGCCCTTCTTTTTCGGCATTCAGGCGTTTGCTTGCAACGCTTGACTGGTCGCCGTCAGCGGCGCGGTCTGCTGCTTCGGCGCAATTATTATCGCCACCGCCGAGGATGGCGCTGGCGCGCTCGAGAATTACTTTCCAGTCGGCGAGCGGATCGCGGTTGAGCGTCAAGAAGTTGCCGCAGGCAAAGACGCTCTTCACCCCCGTTAAGGCAAGTAAGGGTGCGATGAAGGGTGGCGCTCCTTCCTGTTCGGTTGCGGTATAGGTGATCGATGCGGAACTCTTCGCACCGGCGATGACAGGCCCATCGAGATTGAATTTCATACTATTTGGATTTGGTGTCGTTTCAATCGATTGCAGGCGCATCAGGCTGTTTTCCCGTCGTATCGCAGGGCTGTAATCACCATTTTGACCAGACGGCGCGCCGCCTCATCGTCCGGATAATCGGGCGCTCCGACAAAGAGGGGATGATGCAATCGCGCCGTGGCGTTGAGAACTGCTACGGCCGATTCCCGCGGATTTTCACTGGTGAAAGTACCGGCCTTGTTGCCTTCGATAATGATTTGCTCGAGCTGATCGATCATCACGTCGATGTGGTGGCGTACCTCGTCGCGCGCTTGTTCAGCCACTTCGCCATAGATGGCGAAAAGTTGCGGATCGCTCTGGAATTTGTGCCGCTTGATGGCACGCAACTCAAAGAGCCACTTCTCGAGCTTTTGATCGGCCGGAAGAATACTCGTGCAGATCTGAGCGAGTGGTTCTTCCACTTTGCAGAGCCAGCGCTCGGCAATGGCCGACATAAGCAGAGCTTTGCTGGAAAAAAAACGATATATATTGCCGTGACTCATGCCGATCTCGCGAGCTACATCCACGACCGAAAGTTTAGAGGCACCATAGCGGCGCAACAAAGTTTCGGTCGTTATGAGGATGCGTTCTTTTAGATCGACTGAGTCTTCAACCATTCAACATTGCCATCTGCGCCTCGTTATAGCGGTCACCGGCAGCGACTCCGTGGGTAAACCACTGATCGAGCAAAGAGAGGTCCGCAGCGCTCAGTTTAACTGATTCGCCGTCGATTATTTCGCTCAGCTGCTCGCTACTTTTTGCGCCGGTCAGGGCAAAAATATTGCTGCCGCGGCTGAGCACCCAGGCAAAAGCCAGTTGTGTGGCCGTGGCATTTTTTTCGGCGGCCAGGTCTTGAAGCTTGCCGACCAGCTCCTGATTTTTAGCCAGATTTTCAGCCGTGAAGCGAGGCAGATGGGCACGGTAGTCGTTTTGCTTGATCGCCACCTGACCCTTTGATTGAATCAGCCCGCGACTGAGGACGCCATAAGAAACAATGGCGACACCAAGCTCCTCGGCGACCGGCAGGAGGTCGTTTTCGATACCGCGATCGAAGAGGGAATACTCGATTTCTACAGCGGCGATCGGGTGCACGGCATGCGCTTTTTTCAGTGTCGCCGCCGATACTTCGGACAGCCCGATGTGGCGGACAAAGCCGGCTTTGACCATCTCGGCGATGGCGCCGACTGTTTCTTCGATCGGTACGGCCGGATCGACGCGGGCCGGTTGATAGAGATCGACGTGGTCGACGCCAAGGCGGGTCAGGCTGTAAGCTAGGGCGTTTTTAGTTGCTTGCGGCCGGGCGTCGAAGCCCAGCCAACCGCCGTCGGGGCTGCGCACTGCTCCAAATTTGACGGCGATGAAGGCCTTCTCGCGGCGTCCTTTCAAGGCCCGACCGAGCAGCATTTCGTTGTGCCCCATGCCGTAAAAATCGCCGGTATTGAAAATTTCAATGCCGTGCTCGAGCGCTGCCTGTATGACTTTGATGCTCGCCTCGTCTTCGGTGGGGCCGTAAAGACCTGACAGGCTCATGCATCCCAGTCCAAGCGCGTTTAGCAGCGGGCCTGCGGCGCCCAATTTTTTCTTTTCCACTTTTTCTTGCCTCTTGAAAGATGTTCGTTGTCTTCGTCAATTTTTGACACGGCTGTGCGGCGGCAACTGCTCGCGCAGGGGCCGATTCATCGATTGGTATGGCGCTATCCTACGCCTGGAATTGACAGCTGTCAAATTTTGTCAATTGTCCGTGTAGGCAAATTTTTGCGTTGAGGCTGGGGCTGGGGCTGGGAGCTCTGATCTGATTTGCCAGCTCAGCAGTCGTATCTAAACGCCACGAAACGACCGGTGTCGGCACCGATCGTTTCAGGGGTGGTCGTTTAAGAATCCCTGGCTGCTCGCTCGTTGCAGCCCTGGCGGCCAATTCAGATTAGTGGCTTACGGCATGCTCTTCTTTCACCGAGGTGGAAGAACCATCGGGCGACACAGTCGTGGCGGCGCTGGATTTGGTGTGAGCAGAGCCGGCTCCGTTGATTGCGTGGCTTTCGCTTTCGCGAGCATTGGTGATGCTACCGTCGGCATTGGCGCGGACGGCCTGTTTGTCGGCAGTCACCCTGGCGCCGTTGCTTCCAACTTCAGCCTTATAGGAAGAAGCTTTGGATTCGACGCCGTTGTTGCTGGCGTGGGTGACTTCCTTGGACGCGCCGAGGACATTAGAGTTGGTTTTTACGCTTGTAGAAGCGGAGCCCAGCGGACTTTCGGTCTTAACAGAGGTCGAGCTCATCTCATCGGCAAAAGCGATTGATTGGCTCATTAGAAGGGCTACGGTCAATGCCAAGCCAGTTGATTTATTCGCTCCAAACATTTGTTTTTCTCCTTTAGAATGTCAGGAAAAATCTTTGTTCTTGCGCTGCGACAGGGTTCGAGGAAGATCGTGAGCCATACGCACGGATGGACTCGTGAGGTCGAAGCGCAGAAGATTCTTCGCTGTAGACGACCGACCCTCTCCTCTAAAGTTCCGACAGTTTTTTTAAGCTGTTAAGAAGCGACAATAAAATGCTGCTTGACATGCCGGCAAAAAATAGCCAACACCTTGTTTCACGGGTGGTGGCATATTTAGTACCGCGCTATCAAGGCAAACTGTCGTGGACGCGACCGGTCTATTTAATTTGCCTACTTAAAGCGCCTATTGAAATAGATTTATTTAAAAGGATACATAATAGGATTGCCGCCCACGCCGACCAGGGTCGTCGTAGCTGGCTTGCCGCAACCGCGACCGGGCTTCATCGTGCCCTTATCCGACCAGTCTCCACATCTAAAATCACCCTGCGGGGGTGGCATCCAGGAAATTTCGACACCGTTTGCTTCGATGTTTTCTTTTTGCTGTCCGCAAGCTGCGCAAAAATAGTGTCTGTATTCCGGCTTGTTCATAGCGCCTCCATGGTTCATTTACTATCTTGCCCTGTTGCTGTGATTGTTAGACGCACTAAATGATAACTCAGCATACACCAGAGAAGCGGCCCATGTTGGCAAATGTCCACAGGCATTACGCTTGTCTGTGGTTTTAGGGACTGCATTCAGGTCATGTGTCTGATAATTTCGGCTATCTGATGCCTGTCGCTACTCGTCATCTCTGGAATTGATGCGAACGAATGGCGCTTTGATTCTGGTATTGCCCATGCCGTCTTTGTGGACATGGACGAAAGGTAGATTGATGTCGACTTTATCCTGACCATTGTCGACATTTACTTTTACACCGGGCAAATTGACATGCACTTTATCGTTGTCCGGATTGTTTTCATCGATGGTGGCCTGGGCCGTGCCGGCACCGGGGGCGGTGTCAGTACCCATCAATACCGTTTGATTGTTGCTGTCGATCGGTGCGTTAGCGTCTACTTCACGGCCGGAATTTGCCTTCATATCGGCGCTCGGCTGAAACTCCGTGCTCGTCGTTGTTGTCAGCGTACCGTCCGGACCTTTCTCGGTGGTTGTCACCGAGCTTTTTTCGGCAGAGCCGCAGGCGCTCAGGATGAGAGACAAGCTAAAAATCGCGCCGATGGCCGCCGCTTCGATAGAGTTTTTTCTTCTGGCGATCTTGGTCTTTCCGAGGAGATTCACGTTCATTGCTGCTCCGATGGCAATTAAGCTAATGCTTCTTGCCGTGACTTTTGCGACTCGCTTTTTTACTATGATTTTGACGCTGGCCATGTTTTTCGAAGCTGGCTTGGCTCAGCTCTTCACCGGCAAATTTGTCGGCGATGATCACCGGTGTGCCGATTTCAACCATGTTATAGATTTGACTGATGTCGTGGTTGGAATGTCTGATACAACCATGGCTGATACTCTTCCTGATGCTGCCAGGTTGGTTAGTCCCGTGCAAATTGATACCCCACTTGTTTAAGCCGATACGGGCTACGCCAAGTGGATTTTTGCGGTCGACATTATAAGGTTTGATAGTTTTTTGTTTTGGGTCGATGTCTTTTGGCGGCAACCAGCAAGGATATTTGAGTTTTACCGCTACCCAGTAAGGCCCCGGCGGCGTGGGAGTTTTATCCGATCCGACCGAATCGGACGCGGAAAAGACTTTTGTGATTTTGCCCTTCGACTGCTCTTGCAAAACATAGGTCGTATGGCTGCCCATATCGACCAGCACCAGTGTCGGTGCACCCTTATGGAAGCCGTTGACGGGAATGGTTTTGCCGAGCGTCATCGGCGATGTTGGTGCTTCGCTTGGGGCGCTGGTCGCGCTCTGGGCTGGACTGCTCGCCGGCGCTGCCGTCCTGGGCGGTGCCGGAGTTGTAACAGCTGTCTTGCTTTTTGAGGGGTCTGGTACACCCGGATGTTGCACCGCCCATGGTTCGGCTGCATACGCCGACAATGCGGTCATCGCCATCAACGTCATCGTCGCCAGTGAGCGGGTCAGGCTGGCGCCCATCGATTTACTTGTGATCAGTGATTTGTTTTGAAATATCATTTTGTTTGTCCTGGCGCGCCGGCTGTTGCTTTGATTTTGTTGACAGAGATGTCTTTTTGACTTTTGAAAACGAGATATGGATCGACCCAGCCGCCCGGCCACCATACGCCTGGCGTCGAGAGCAGTGAAAATGCAAAATGCAAATGCGGACAGTTCGGAGGAGCATCGCCGGAGGTGCCGACAAAGCCTATGACCTGCCCTTGCTTGACCTTGTCGCCTTCTTTGAGACCTTCTGCATAATGCTCGAGGTGAGCGTAGTAGTAGGCGTATTTGCCGGAAGGATCGATTTCGTATATTGTGTTGCCACCATATTTGCTCAACCAGAGTCTGGCGATTTTCCCATCCCCGGCAGCCAGTACTGGCGTATTACGTGCAGCGGCGATATCGACAGCGTGATGCAATGATGTGCCGCGTCTCTCTGCGAACGACGTCTTAAGCGATTCGGGATCGACTCCCTGAATCGGCAAAATCAGATTTTTTTGTCTCAATTCCTGCGCCGCGGCGAGTCCTTGTTCTTCACTGAGGACGACTTTGTCCGGAACGATGGTCGGCTGGGCCGGAGCGCCTTGCTGCGGCGCGCTGGCCGTGGCCGCAGAAATGAAAGCGCTCTGCTTGCAGATGAGAAGCGCGCCGGCAAAATATAAAAGATAGCGTGAGTACACCTTCATGTTGGAGACGACGCCATATCTTGTGCACAGTTCCAAACATCTAAGGCTGTCTGATTGTCCCGCCTGGCGCTCCGAAAAGCGGTTCCTTTTTGCCCAGATATTTTGCTTTGCGCTCGGTCAAGATGTCTAGCCAGGCTGCTTCCGCCGCGCCCACTTCGCGCAGATCGTACCAGAGCTGCCAGATGCCGTAGGAGCGCACGCCGGCGTCCAGGCCTACTACGTCCAGACCCAGTCTCTGAGCCAGATACATCGCTCTGGGTAGGTGATAGCGCTGAGTAACGAGGACGGCTCTGTCCACTTCGAAGATGTTGCGGGCGCGGTAAAGGCTGTCGTAAGTGCGAAAACCGGCATAGTCGCAGACAATAGCGTCGGCCGGTACGCCGAGACCGATAGCGTCGCGCTTCATGGCCGCCGGTTCGTTGTGGTAGACGTGGCTGTTATCGCCGGTCATGAGGAGCTTTTGCACCTTGCCCGCCTTGTAAAGTGCGACGGCCCCGGCTACCCGGTCGCGTGCCTCGCGCGATTCGATGCCGGCGCCAAAAACAATCGCTGCCGGCATCTGTGGCACATCCTGCACGCTTTTGAAGATGGCATAATCGCCAAATTCTACATACATGTATATTAAGGCCATGGCCACAAGGCCGCCCCAGGCGGCCCAGGCGCACCACAGGTAGGGATTCTTTTTGATTTTTGGCGGATCTTCAGTGCTCAAAACTATTGCAAAATCGACATCAGATGGGTGGGAGGACTCGCAGGCTGTGAAAAGCAATTATAATGGCCCCGAGCACTGCTAGGGGGCTGCATGAAAGATTCCCACATGTTATTTGTCTTGCTGGCGATTTTGGTAACGCCGTTTTTGCCTTTCATCTTGAAGGGCAAGTGTCCCAATTGCTCCAGGCGCAAGCTGGAAAGCCTGGAACAATCTCCGCAGGCAGTCAGTGGCGTCGAGCCCAATCCTTTTGTCTCCTATTTTTCATGCAAAAACTGTCAGGCTCAATTTATGCGTGAGCGCAGCGGTCCGCTACAGCGCATCAACGATGAGGCGGCAGTCAGTTAGCCTGGCGTGATGACGTGAAGATCAAATCGATTCTTTCTCTCTTTTTTGCACTTCTATTTTTCCTCGGTCAGTTGGCTTGCCCTGAGACTTTTGCCCAGGAGCGACAGCCTCTGGTCTCAGTGCGCGCTATCGAAGAAAAAATCTGCAAGCTGCAGACTACGGTGCTCGATCATCCAGCCGATCTCGCCTCACGCAAATTGCTCGTGCAATATTTGACGATGCTTGCAGATTACAGCGAAAAGCGCGGTGATAGCCTTACTGCCTGGCGCTATTACGA
>JAGXAB010000202.1 GCA_018971775.1 Cyanobacteria bacterium REEB67
ATTATTGGAGTAGGAAAGAATTTCTGTAAAGGCGGTGAAAAGCCGGTCTGGTTGGCCTGTATAGCGATATGAGCAATTAAAAACACTTTCCTTGCGGCTGAAAATCTAAGCTGACATGGATGTTCACGTGTTTCCCGAAACATAGCCGATCAGTAGCTTTAAGAGGTCTCTATAATTCAGGAGCGCCAAATGCTTGTCCCTGATCTCTGTGGTGCTCGGAAAATCTAGGACGCAAAAGCCAAGTTGACATTGGCTTTTACGCTGGGTGTAAAACCCTGAAATAGCTACTGCTTAACTAGGCTTGGCAATCTGCAATCACAAATATATGAAGTGAAAACTAAAGGAAAAGCAAACGAGCAAAGTCTGAAAATCTCGATAGTGCAAAGGTCTTGAAACTATTTAGCTCTCGATAGCTGCGTGAGCGAGAGAATTTTTTTCAGCGGTGAAATAAAGGACATAAAAGTGGTGCTGCCGGACGATTAAATGCCCTGACTCGTATGTGCGGAATTTATCTGTCTTCGAGTAGACACAGTCCGGTGCCTCTTAAAGGCGGCTTTCAAGAGAGGCGACGCGCTAACAATTTTCAGTGGCCTAACAGCGACCTGTGTTTTTGACTTATCCAGCTGGGAACGGTTAGGGTGCTTGGACCTATTTCATTCACTTCCAACAGGCCCAAAACGCTCCTTTTACCAATCCAGTCCTTCAAAGCAAACTTTTCCAATTAGCCGCAATGGCCGCAAGCTGAGCCGTGATTCATTATGGGTGTATTTGTGAGAATCCGCTTAAGCCAAGTGAAACGTAGTGCTAATTGTCAACAGTTAAACCTACGTATATGTGATTTTGCATGCGTCACCGATTCTTTTGCGTGGCACCATTTCGTTAATCTGGCTCGTTTTGAAATAACCCTTAACGGCGGCTGCCTATCTCTTGATAGCCTCCGGCCAATGCTTTAGAGTTTTCGCTTGTTGTCAGTATTTGGCTCTTGGGTCTTGTTGTGTCGCCGATGAAGAAAGAACCTGTAGTCGCGAGCAAGTTCAAAACTAAGCTTTTGCCCGACGAACTAGCGAAGATGCTTACTCGCGCTCAGGGGAGATCACTTGCTGAATGTGAGCAGGCCAAAGTGCTTGTCCCTGAGTTTGACCTGGTCAAGAATTATCCGTTGACGCCAAGCCATGTCACGGCAGGCTCCGGAATCGTCGTTTACTGGGCTGCCAATTGTTTTGGGCGCATTCACAAATTTAGAAATACGGTTTCGGCCCGGGTAAATGCGATAAAGAGGGAGAGTGAAACTCGCGGGTGCAAGCTCTGTTCAAAATTTAAATACATTCCTTCTATGCCTATCCGCAAGCATTACCCACTAATCGCATCAGAGTGGATGGAGCGCGAAAACGAATTTCCAACCAGATATTTGGATTGTCGCTCTAGTCGCATCGGCCTATTTAAATGTTCGGCAAATCCCAAACACATCTACCGCTGTCGGGTTAAGAACCGCACGGTGGATTATCACAATCAAGGATGCCCCTATTGCTACGAAGGCGACCGCGCTGACTTACAAGACTACCCGGAGCTTTTTGCTTTATATGACCGGACTCGTCGCAACCGAGGTTACAAGTTAGAGAGTCTGCCATTTTGTCACAAAGTAAGATGGCGCTGCGAGTATCTACACCGCTGGAGTGCGAGCTTTGCAAAGATGCTAAATCGGCCCTACTGCAAAAAGTGTATACAGGAAGAGGCAATTGAAGAGACCCTTGCTTGCCGACCGGAAATTTGTGCTGACTATGACCCAGTCTTAAATGAAAGCCGACCTGCTGAAGCTATACCGCTTGAGGGGAATTCTGCGCTGATATTGAACTGGCGGTGCCAAAACAGCAAGCGGGCTGACTGTGGCGAAGATCACTTGTATTCGGCTCGTTTATATGACAGGTTGCAAGGTTCTGGGTGCCCAGTTTGTGCAGGGCGAAAAACTTCCGCCGAAAATAACCTAGCCAATGGCCTGTATGCAAATGTAATCGCAGAGATTGATTTGGAGGCACACCCTGATCTGATCTTGAGTGCTATCAGCCCCGGGTCAACCAAGAAGCTTTCCTTTGTATGCAGCGATTGCGGCAGAAAGTGGAAAGCGCGAATCGATTACCGCTGTCTGTTAAATAAAGGATGCAGTAGTTGCAAGGCAAAATCACGCGTTAAGGCCAATCCGGTTTCAGTACCAAACGAGTCACTTTAACTTGATCTTGAAAGTTTTTGACACAAGTTCGATTCAATCAGGTGCGTCATCCTGAGGGCCGCCAAGTGAAGTGAATTGACCGGTCCCTCCAAAAAGTCTGACCGTTGCAAAATACTGCCTGGCAAAGAGGCGATATTTTCGTGCGGTCATTCGGTGCTTGGAGTCTGCTAACCACTTGGTGGACCGGCCACGGTGATTTGGCTTTTGGCCCAGGCCAAAGCATTTGAGCTGAACATCATCCATATCACCGTCCTGATTGCTCGATTATGCAGCAGCAGCAGAAGAAAGAGAGCTTCAGATGACTGAAGCAAATGATTCAATATCGAATGACACGCATACCACAGTTGAAGCCACCGGCCCATCTTTTCTAAATGGCGTTGATATTTCGCACTTCCAGGGCAGCGTCGACTTTGAGAAGCTTAAGGCGGCTGGTATTGCCTTTGTCTTTATCAAAGCGACCGAAGGCGGCACGCTTGTCGATGAGAAATTTGCGGTTTATTGGAAAGCGGCTAAGGCTGCTGGTATTCCGCGGGGCGCTTATCACTTCTTCCGGCCTAAGGGGTCTGTGCAAGCGCAGATAGCAAACTTTGTGAATACCGTCGGCTCCTTAAAAGTAGGGGATCTGCCGCCGGTTGTCGATCTAGAAGTGCCAGAGGACTGGGCTAATATT
>JAGXAB010000203.1 GCA_018971775.1 Cyanobacteria bacterium REEB67
AAGAGTAATCACATCTGGGTCTTTATCGTTGATTAGCGTCTCCAGCAAAGAGACTTTGTCATTGTGGGGAAATTGCGTGTTGAAATTGAGCACGCTGATATTGTGGGCGCGGTCGGGCGGCGGCGCGCTGGCTGCCAACAGTGGCGCAATCGGCGTGGCGTTGATGGCAAAGGCGAGCAGGCTGAGCAGTATGCTTTTTGGTTCTTTGACGACCAGAGAAAGAACGATAGAGGCAAATAACAATGCTGCAAAGACCAATCGAAATTGACTGAGTAGATCGCAGATCCAGACATCCGGCACAAAGGCCGCTGTCACCATCATGGTCAGGATGACGATTGCTGAGAGATTGAGCTTCTGAAGAGGATTCATGTTCCTTCTTTATCTCTCCCTTATCTCTTCAAGCTGAGGGCGATGCGCTTGCGGTCTTTGTCGACGGAGAGTACTGTGGCCTGCACTTTTTGCTGGACGGTAACCACTTCGCTTGGATCTTTGACGAAACGATTGGTCAGTTCGCTGACATGCACCAGGCCATCTTGATGCACGCCGATATCGACGAAGGCACCAAAAGCGGTGACGTTTGTAATTATGCCCGGCAGCTTCATGCCTTCTTTAAGATCGTTTATGGTGTGGACGCCTTCAGCAAACTTCATCGGCTCGAGTTTGGCACGCGGGTCGCGACCCGGTTTTTCCAGCTCCTGCATGATGTCGTGCAAGGTCGGCAAACCGACTTTGTCGGTGACGTATTTATTGAGATCAATGCTCTTGCGTGCTTCCGGTTTAGCGATCAGGTCCGCTACGCTCATGCCCAGATCTTTTGCCATTTTCTCGACGACGGCATAGCTCTCCGGATGGACGGCGCTGGCGTCGAGCGGATTGACGCTATCGCGGATGCGCAAAAAGCCGGCGCACTGCTCGAAGGCTTTCGGCCCAAGGCGGGCTACTTTTTTCAGTTCGGCCCGGCTTTTGAAAGGACCATTTTCCTGGCGGTGTTTGACGATATTTGTGCCGATTTGCTTACCGAGGCCCGAGACATAGGAGAGCAATTGTTTGCTGGCCGTATTCAACTCGACCCCGACCGAGTTTACGCAGCTGACGACGGTGTCGTCCAGGCTGCTTTGCAGCGCCGGTTGGTCGACGTCATGTTGATATTGACCCACACCTATCGATTTTGGATCGAGCTTGACCAGTTCGGCGAGCGGGTCCATCAATCGCCTGCCGATCGAGACGGCTCCGCGCACGGTGAGATCCTGGTCGGGGAATTCTTCGCGAGCTACTTCCGATGCCGAATAGATAGAAGCACCGCTCTCGTTGACCATGACGATTTGCGGCTCGGTCAGTCCCTGGCTGGTCCAGGATATGTTGCGCAAAAATTCTTCGGTCTCGCGGCCAGCGGTACCATTGCCGACCGCAATGGCGACGACATCGAATTTTTTGGTCAGGTCGAGAAGTTTTTTCTCCGAATTGGCTTTTGCTTGTTTTGCCCCTTCTCCGCTGCCGTCCATGTGCGGATAGATGACGTCATGGTGCAGCAGATCGCCCTGTTTGCCCAGGCAGACGAGTTTGCAGCCGGTTCTGAAACCAGGATCGAGGGCGATGATTGAATGTTCGCCGAGCGGTGGCGCCATAAGCAGTTCGCGCAGATTTTTGGTGAATACTCTGATTGCTTCCTGGTCGGCGCGGGTTTTCAATTCGGCGCGCAGCTCGCTTTCCATAGATGGTGTGAGCAGACGGTCATAGGCGTCTTCGACGGTGAGCTCGATTTGAGCGCCGCAGTCGCCAGCGCCCTTGAGGAAATTTTTGTCCATGATGATCAGGGCTTCTTCATCATCCGGCTTGATCGCAAGCTTCAATATACCTTCTGCTTCGCCGCGGAAAAGAGCGAGGATGCGGTGCGATGGCAAAGTCGCCACTTTGTCTTTGGCGTCAAAATAGTCTTTGAATTTTTGACCTTCCTGTTCTTTTCCTTTGGCTACTTTTGATGTAATCAGGCTGTTCTTCGACCAGTAGGCACGAAGCTGGCGGCGTACGTTTTGATTTTCGCTCATCCATTCGGCCATGATATCGCGAGCACCAAGTATCGCCTGCTCTGCTGTTTCAACACCTTTTTCGACATTGATAAAAGTGGCGGCGGTTTTATCTACATCTTTGATTTTGAAATTAAAGATATCCTCGGCGAGTGGCTCCAGGCCTTTTTCGCGGGCGACACTGGCCTTTGTCTTGCGTTTGATTTTGAAGGGCAAATAAATGTCTTCGAGATCGGTGAGGTTATTTGCATCACTCAATTTCTTTTGCAATTCGTCGTTCAGTAAATTGCGTTCAGCCAGCGATTTAAAAATGGCGTCGCGGCGCTTGTCGAGCAGAGTCAGCTTCTCACGCAAATCGCGGATGGAGGTGACGATCACTTCGTCGAGCTCGCCGGTCGCTTCTTTGCGGTATCTGGCGATGAAAGGAATGGTGCAATCTTCATCAAGGAGGGCGATCGTCGCCGCCACTTGCTTCACTGTCACCTTGAGCTCTTCGGCTATGGCCCTGGCATAACCCTCTGGGGTTTTGACACTGGTCGGTGCTTTGACCGCAGCTGTTTTTTCGCTCTTTTCCTTCTTCTCGCTTTTGGCCTCCGCGCCTGTCCCGGCCGTATTTAGTTCAACCTTTGTCTCGGTGCTATCGACTTCTTGCAGGTCTACGGTTGTTTCTTGATTGGCTGGCATGGTCATCGGTGCGGTCCTTTATATGCGAGTTTTTTGAATTTCTGCAAATTGCGGCGATCTATACAAGCTGAGTGAGATCTTCTTTGTCGTATGGCTTGATCTCGTCGATCTTGTCCTGACCTACCAAATTGGCCCATTCTGGGTTGCTTATCAGGGCTCGGCCGACAGCGACCAGATC
>JAGXAB010000040.1 GCA_018971775.1 Cyanobacteria bacterium REEB67
CATCGCGTCTGGTTACGACACCTTCTTTGGTGACTTCATAGTTTCCGATTTTTTCGTTGGACGACATTAAAAACTCCTTTCGCACAGATTTTCTAAAAATCCCCGCCTGCACTTCAGCTGGTCCACTGGGACGATCGCTTCGAATTGCCAAGCAATTAAATAAAACAAGAAGCTTGTCGGGATTTCTGGTTGACCAGCTTAACATATAGCTTCTTGCCGGATGGATTTCCCCTTAAATAGCCTCGGCTAAGCCCCTGGGCCGGATTTGCCCACTTCGACTGTTTCCAAGCACCCCAAGCCATACAACAGAGTAAATAGAAAGATGACCACTACCAAAGCCCCCCGCGAATCACAGCCCGATGGCGCCAAAGAAACCAATCTGCAAAACAGCAAACCGAGCGCCAGTTACAGCCTCACCCTGCGCGTCAAGATCAATAACCAGCCAGGGATGCTGGGCAAGATCACGTCGCTTATCGGCGAAGTGGGCGGTGACATCGGCGCCATCGATATTCACGGCTTCGAGCAAGAGGCAATCATTCGCGATATTACCGTCAAAGTAAAAGATTCGGAGCACGGCGAGCGCCTGGTCAACGAAATCAAAAAAATCGGCGGCATTGAAGTGGTCAATGTCTCGGACCGCACATTTTTGATGCACCTGGGCGGTAAAATCCGCGTCACCAATAAAGTGCCGCTCAAAACACGGGACGACCTTTCTATGGCATATACACCGGGCGTCGCCCGGGTCTGCATGGCCATCCACAATGAACCGGAAAATGTCTACAAATTGACGATCAAGCGCAATACCGTAGCCGTGGTCACAGACGGCACCGCCGTGCTTGGTCTGGGCAATATCGGCCCGGAAGCTGCCCTGCCTGTTATGGAAGGCAAGGCCATGCTTTTCAAAGAATTTGGCAAAGTAGACGCTTTTCCGATTTGTCTGGCCACCCAGGACACCGAAGAAATCATCAAAGCCTGTAAATACATTGCCCCCGTATTTGGTGGCATCAATCTGGAAGACATTTCTGCTCCGCGTTGTTTCGAAATCGAAGAGCGGCTGAAGAAAGAACTCGACATCCCGGTCTTCCACGACGATCAACACGGGACCGCTGTGGTCGTGCTGGCCGCCCTGATCAATTCTTTGAAAATCGTCAAAAAAGAAATGTCGGCCTTGAAAGTAATCGTCAGCGGCGTCGGTGCCGCCGGTGTCGCCTGCTCCAAAATCCTGATCAATGCAGGAGTCAAAAACATCATCGGCTTCGACCGCATGGGCGCCATATACAAGGGCCGCGGCGAACATATGAATTCGATGAAGGACTGGTTTGCCGAACACACCAATCCGACCGCCTTCAAAGGCAGCATCGAAGACGCCCTCGAAGGCGCCGACCTCTTTATGGGTCTTTCCGGCCCAGGTACGATCCAGGCCAAGTCATTGCAAAAGATGGCCAAGGATCCAATCGTCTTTGCCATGGCCAATCCGACGCCGGAAGTAATGCCGGAAGAAGCGGCTCCTTATGTGCGAATCATGGCCACCGGCCGCTCGGACTATCCCAACCAGATTAATAATGTGCTCTGCTTTCCGGGCATCTTCCGCGGAGCGCTCGACTGCCAGGCCACCGACATCAACGAAGAGATGAAACTGGCGGCGGCCTATGCCATTGCCGACTGCATCGCCGATAGCGAACTGAACGAAGATTACATCATCCCCGGTGTATTCAATCCCCTCGTTGCCCAGCGCGTAGCCGAAGAAGTGGTGAAAGTGGCAATCAAGACCGGTGTAGCCCGCAAAGGCAAAATCGAGGACATTACCGAGTAATTTGTAAAGTCTCCCTGGCCAAAATCGGCCGGAAGAAGATCAAGATGAAGAAGATGATTAGGAATACCCCTGCACGGGGAAGAAAATACAGAGGCGAGATTGAATTCTCCAACCTCTGTGTTTTCTTTTAGGCCTCTAATTTTTCTTTTTCTCTCTCCTTACTTTTCTATTTTCTTTTTGCAGGAGAAATCCAATCCATGGCTACAGCAGACTCACAACGACGAGAGCGTGAAGCAGCGGCCAATCGCCGCCTTGAAGAAGAGCGCGCCGAACGGCGCCGACGCGAGGAAATCGAAAAACGTCGCCAGAAGGAAGCTTATGAAAGACGGCGCTGGGACGAAATGGCCAAGGCCAAGATGACCGAAAAAACTGCCGCCGAGACCGCTGCAGCAGAGGTCAAGCAAGATGCTCTGATGAAGGATCTGGAGGCCAAAAAAGACCCGACCCTTCTCGATCCAAACAGACAGCAGGATTATTAGGACCTTGGTTTAACCGATTTTTAAAATCAGTCTGCTTCAGCGATCAGGCGCAGTTCAGCCAGTGCTTCCCGGAAGCCTGTGAGCTGCGCTTTTTTGCCGAGCAGATGACGTACTTTGTCGACCTTCAACCCCGCTCGCAAAGGTCTTGCCGCCTTTTGATCGAGCATGTCGGTGCTGACCGGGACGATCAGATTTTGATCGAGATCGAAGGCGTCAGCGACCGCCAGAGCGAGCTCATAACGCGAACAGCTCTCTTCACCGGCGACATGGAATATACCGCTTTCATTGCGCTTGACCAGTTCGAGCACGGTATGGGCAAGGGCACGGTTATAGGTCGGCGTACCCACTTGATCGTCCGGCACGGCTATTTCGTCTCCGCCCGCCAGGGTCTTAATCAGCCGTAAAACAAAGTTTTTACCCTGGCGCTCGGGACCGAAAACGACCGTCGTCCTTACGATCAAGGAATTCAGGCCGGAGCTCGCCAGGAGGGCTTCGGCCTCGACCTTATGGCGGCCGTAGACACTGATTGGAGCGGTCGGCTCATCTTCGCCGTAAGGCCCGGCTTCGCCGTCAAAAACATAATCGGAGGAGAAATAAATCAGGTCGGCGTCGCCGGCGCAAGCAATGACGCGTTTGACAGCCTCGACATTAATCAGACTGGAAAGACCCGGATCGGCTTCGCAGCCGTCCACATTGGTATAGGAGGCCGGCAGATAGATATGGGAAGGACGGATCTGCTGCAAGAGCTCCTTAATCGCATCACCGTCGCCGAGATCAAGCCGGACAAAGGCAGCGGCCGCAGACCGGGTCGATCCCGGTCCGCCGAACTCCCCCAGAACGGCCTCGCTACCGGCATCCTCACCATCGAAAGAGAGGGGATTGTTTTTGTGATAAGTACCAAGGCAGTCTAGGCCGCTCTCGTTCAGGGCGCCGAGGAGGGCGCCGCCGACTTGTCCTGAAGCTCCGATAATCAGATGCATCGCTATTACCGGTGTTGGATTGCCCAATCGTAAGGGATGGACTTGTCGAAGGGATCGAGCCTTTTAATCTCTTCTGGATCGTGAGGGATGCTGGCGCAATTTGCCACTATTGATGGTGTCACGCCTATGCCTTTGAAACCGTTCCAGATCAGAGGCGGAATCTTCACCAGTTGATAGTCGGCTTCCCCAAGGAAAATTTCCTGCAAAACGCCTCTGGTCGGAGAATCCTCGCGATCATCGAAAAGGACGAGTTTAATTGTGCCGTAGACGACTGCATAATTGAGGGTCATGCGTGTGTGCAGATGCCAGCCTTTGATCACCTGCGGATAGACCTGCGAAAAATAAATCTCGCCGAACTGCTCGAATATTTCATCGTCGCTCCGCAACATATGCATGATCTTGCCGCGTTCATCGGCTATCTGTCGCAGTTTTTTGGTGACTACACCATCGATTTGTTTTGCTGTCATTTCTTCTACTTTTACCAGACTTTCCAGGGCGCTTCGTTCTGACTCCACAACTTCTGCAGAAGCTCGACGTCACGTACGGTATCCATGCACTGCCAGAAGCCTTTGTGTTGATAAGAAGCAAGCTGGCCGGCGGCGGCCAGTTGCGAAAGCGGCTCGCGCTCGAAGACGGTGTCGTCGGCATCGATGTATTGATCGATGCCCGGTTCGAAGACAAAAAAGCCACCGTTGATCCAGCCGGCGTGCGTCTGAGGCTTCTCTTCGAAATGGGTCACTTTTTGCGATTCGAGATAAATTTCACCGAAACGAGCTGGTGGGCGCACCGCCGTCACCGTCGCCTTGAGGCCTTCTTTTTTATGCAGGGCGAGCACCGCCGCAATATCGACGTCGGCCACGCCATCGCCATAGGTGGCCAGAAAAGGCTCATTGCCAATATATTGCGCACAGCGCTTGATTCTGCCGCCGGTCATCGAATCGTGGCCGGTATCAACAAGGTGCACGGTCCAGTCTTCGACATCGGCGTCATGGCTGACAGTTATCTCGCCGCCCTTGAGCTTTACAACGAGATTGCTGTCCCGGTGCCTGTAGTGCAGAAAATAGTCCTTGATAACGCCACCCTTGTATCCAAGAGCAATGACAAATTCTCTGAAGCCGTGGGCTGCGTAAATTTTCATGATGTGCCAGAGCATCGGCCTACCGCCAATTTCGACCATCGGCTTCGGCTTGATGCTGGTTTCTTCTTGCAGCCGTGTGCCAAGACCACCGGCCAGAATCACTACTTTCATGAACGATACATCCAATCACTCAGGGGGCTATAATTATAGCGTTATAAGGGGTTCTACCCTTTGTCGACTATTGAGAGTCCTCTTAAGCAGCGGGCAAAAAAAGCCAAGCAATTGAAGTAAGTTTTTAGTGCCTGACCCAAAAATACTGAGACAGCAAATACTTGATCTGGTCCGTGAATATCACGAACAGAACTGGCTAGGCGATCAGTTTTCTCCGGGGGAGTCGTTCATCCCCTATGCCGGACGGGTTTTTGACGCCGAAGAACTGGTCAATCTGGTCGATGCCTCCCTCGACTTCTGGCTGACGACCGGACGTTATTCACGCCAGTTTGAGCAGACTTTTGCCGCCTACATGGGACGCAAGTTTGCCCTGCTCTGCAATTCAGGCTCATCGGCCAATCTGCTTGCCGTGTCGGCCCTCACCTCGGTGCGCCTGGGCGATCGGCGCTTGCGGCCGGGCGATGAAGTAATAACCGTTGCCGCCGGCTTTCCGACAACGGTCAATCCGATCATTCAAAACAATCTTGTGCCGGTCTTTATCGATGTCGACTTACAGACTCTCAACGCCAATGTCGGCTATCTGGAAGAGGCTCTCAGCGACAGGACCAGAGCGGTTATCTTCGCCCACACTTTAGGCAATCCCTTTGACCTGGACGCGGTCACAGCTTTTTGTCGCCAGCACAATCTCTTTTTAATCGAGGACAATTGCGACGCTCTCGGCAGCCGCTATGGCGACAAGCTCACCGGCACATTCGGCGACCTGTCCACTCTGAGCTTCTATCCGGCCCATCACATCACCATGGGTGAGGGCGGATGCGTCACCACATCCGATGGCAATCTAAAAGTAATCGTCGAATCCTTCCGCGACTGGGGGCGAGATTGCTATTGCGACCCGGGCAAAGACAATACCTGCGGCAAAAGATTCGGCTGGCAACTTGGCACGCTACCGTCCGGCTACGACCACAAATATATTTATTCGCACATCGGCTACAACTTGAAGTTGACCGACATGCAAGCGGCAATCGGCTGCGCCCAACTGGACAAACTGCCGCGCTTCATCGCCGCAAGACGCAGGAACTGGCAGCTTTTGCGCGACGGACTGGCCGACTACGAAAACTTCCTCGTCCTCCCTGTTGCCACCGCCGGCAGTGAGCCTAGCTGGTTCGGTTTCGTCTTGACCGTGCGCGATCATGCACCTTTTAAACGCGCTGCTCTGGTGCAATATCTGGAGAGTCGCAAAATAGCGACGCGTCACATTTTTGGTGGCAATCTGGCCAGACAGCCGGCTTACCAGGATATCCAGACACGTTCGGTGGGCGATCTAGCCAACACTGACCGGGTGATGAACAATTCTTTTGTGATCGGTGTCTATCCTGGCATTGACGAACCAAAAATAGAATACATGCTCTCGGTCTTCAAAGATTTTTTCCACAGCCTTTAAGGCCCGCTAAAACAGCGTCCGACATTCTCATGCCGGTTGCTGCTGCGGCACAGGCTCGAGTAAATCGCTCTCCTCGGGCTGCTCGTCATCATATTCGGCAACAGCATCATCGGGAATCGGCTCGTGGTCGCCGGTGTCTTCGGCGTCGTCCTCGGCTTTAATTTCGTCATCGGTCTTCGGAGCGACTTCATCTCTGGTCTCCACCTCGGCCATGACGGCGAGCGGACCTTCATTGGTGTCCTCGCTACCATTGGAAGCACGAGCACGTTTGAGCAGCGCTTGCAGTTTGTCGCTCACCTGCTCGCGGATAACAAGTGCTTCACCGGTTTCGATGGCGCTCTCCATAAATATATCGGCCTGACCAATGTCGTTTTGCAGACGACAGACGTCGGAGAGATTGATCATCGTCTCGACAATTTCTTCGCTCTCGCTGGAATAGACTTTGTATTGTATTTCCAGAATCTGACGGTAGCACTCTTCGACCAGGTCGAGGCGCAACATGCGCCGATAGATATTGGCCAGGATGGCGATCGGCTCGACTGTTTCAGCAGCGGCATCTCCGTAAGATTCAAGCGCACAATCGACCAGTTTGGCACCACAGGAGGAGGCACGGGTGAGACTGTTGATGTCGAGGAAGGCCGCTGTCAAACGCTTCAGCAAAGGCATACTCGCCTTCTTACGGGTCAGCTCCAGGGCATCGAGCGTCAAGAGAATGCTTTCATAGATGGAAGGTGCCAGGCTGAAAATCGGACCGGCGAAATTGTTGACAGTGGTTTCGGTGGCACCAGGCTCCTGTTGTTGACAGAGCTCGAGCAGGGGCAGGGCGGCGAAAGTGACCGCGTCGCTGTCGCGCGAGGCACGGGCTATATGCAATATAGCCAGTAAAAGGCCAACCCTGGCCTCACGACCGAGAGACTGACAACGCTGGAAGAGGACTTTCAAATTTGCCACAGCACCGGAGGCGAAGCCAAAAGTCTGCTCGGAAGCAAGATTTTTGACCCGGGTCTGATAGATGGTAAGCAAGATATGACCGAGATTTTCAACGACGCGAATACTGGCTTGATAGGCCAGCGTATCGATCTCGGCATACAACTCAGAAACAGCCATGAGCAGGGTAGCGGCGACTTCCAGACGCTCGTCGCGCTGATAAAATTCAGCCAATTGCAGTGGTGCGGTCGACTGGGCACTGTTGCTGCGCAAGGCAAAAATGTTGGCCATCGCGTCGCGGGCAAAACCTTCAGCCGGTGAACCGGGCTGAGCCGCCCCACCGCTCGGATTTGCACCTTCGGCCGTCCGGGCCAGAGCGGAATTTACGACAAAAAGACCATCTTGATTGCCGCCGCAGGTGACGAAAGAATGCCTGGCCGCGGAATAGAGCTGCAAAGCCGCCTTGCCGTCGCCGGCTGCCGCCGACAATCTGGCACCGGCAATCATCGCCCAGGCCGCCACTTCACTGACAACGCCGTGCTCGGAGAGCTCTTTTAGAATCGTCCAGGAATTTTTGTTTGGATAGGCTACAGCCAGCTTACCGAGGGTGGCACTGTCAGCGACAGAATCGAAGGAGGCCAGCAAGCACTTGAGCCGCTCTTCTGGATCGTCCAGGGAGGATAGAAAACGGTCGATCACCTGACCGGAGCTGAGCACCTTCATATTTTTGAGGCTCTCCGAAATATTTTTGGAAAGCTCGGAAATCTTGCTCGAAGCCGTCTCGACCTGCTCAAGCCGACGAGCGTAGGTTTGCAAATCGGCACGGGCGTCATAGCTCTCCTGGCGCTCCAGACGCCCGAGCCTTTCGATCACGGCCTCCAGAGCCAGATCCAGCTCGCGACTGAGGGCACCGACATCGGTCCTGAGGCGGTCTTCCATCGACTCTTTTATCGAAAGCCCTAGCTGCGCCTCGCGTTTATCTATCGTCTCGGTGATAGTCTCGCTGATGCCGGCCAGACTCTGGGCTCGGAAACGAGAAACCGTCTCATTGAGCTGCACATGCTCGCGCTTCAAGGCAGCAATCTCGGATTTTAACTGCTCGATATTTTTCGAGCGCAGATTTTCGCCGCCGGATAGTCGTCTTTTGCTGTCATAAAAAACATAGGCCGTGCTCAGAGCAGCGCCTCCGGATAGGGCCAGGGCCAGATAAAGAAGCATGGGGCTGTCGGGTCCACTCATTGTAAATACTGCCTCAAATATTCCGCCGTCGCTTCAAAAGATGCTGAAAAGGTCTCGTAGAAACTTTCTATCTGCAGCCACTGGCCCTGATCACAAAGGTCTTCCATTTGCTTGGAGTGAGCCGACAATTGCGTTGCTCCGACGATGCGTGAGGCACTCTTGAGCATATGGGAGAGTGCTTTAACTGCTTTCAGATCGCGGCCAATCATCGCCTCTTGCATGCCATCAAGTGTTTTGCCGGTATCTTCCAGATAAGCCTTGACTAGCTCTCGCGTAGTCTCGCCACCGAACTGCCCCTCCAGTATGTGGAGGTCGGCAGGTTGGGCTTGATTGTCGGCCGGAGTTTCGGAGCTGTTCATTTTTTTACTAGTGAGCGGCCGATGTCTGGGAAAAGGCCTGGGGGCAAAGTTTGCGCAGATCGTCCTGGCAGCGCATATAGACTGTCTTCAATCTCAAATATTTTAACCGGACCTGCGGCCAATCGCCACTCGATGATAGACGGACCATTTCCTGACTGACTTTGTTCATATCGTGTAAACCAAGCACACGAGAAGGTCCGCTCACCGAGCTGGCCAGCTCGCGCACCAGAGAGCTATCTTTTTCATCAATTGCTCTCTGCATGGATGAAACAAACATTTCCATCGCATACATAAATGTCTGAATCAACTCTTCAAGCTCTTGCGGTTCGAAATTGCGCTCGTTCTCAGGACCGTCGGCATGTTTCTCATGCTCGAAAACACCAAGGGCGGTGGCGATAGTCTTACGCAATTCTTGCTCGCTCACTCCTTTGTGCAGCGCGTCATCCATACCAGCACGCAAACATTTCTGCTTATCGCCGTCGCGATCGTGAGACGTCATGCCGATAATGGGCAATCTGTCTTCGGTGCCATGATGGCGGCGACGAATCTCGCTTGTCGTCTCGTAGCCGCTCATGCGGGGCATATCGCAGTCCATAAAAACGATTTGGTAGTGTTTTTGGGAAACGAGCTCGAGAGCTTCGGCACCGCTGGAAGCGGTATCGATGTCGAGACCGAATCGCTTCAGCTGAAAAACGAGCAGCTTCTGATTGACCGGTATATCGTCCACAACCAGGCAACGAGCGGCGCTGCCGTCCGTGTTTAGGAAAGCCGCCTGGCCCTTTTCGGAAGAGGCCTTTTCGATCTTTTCAATTTTTTCGCTTTGTTCTTTTGCAGTCTGGCCCGAGACTCGTTCTTCCAGAATTGTCAAATTAAGGTCATTGTTGTTTTCTGAATTATTTTCGCTACTTTCAGCGGTTCGGCCATTCTCCTCGCCATTGAGCACTTCCGGCAGAGATTCGGACATCTCCTGCCAGAGCTGGTCTTGACCATCGTCGCTGTCCAGATCGGCGGCAACTTCGAGATCGATATCAAAAGGCGCGGAGGCCTGGTCCAGGATGAAAGCCGAGGCCGAGTCGACGGCGGCCTGCAGCTCGTCAAAATCCGGTTCGTCGTCGGCTATGCAGGCGGCAGCCTTTTCGCCTGATGGCAAATAGGCCTCACTACTGTCGGCCAGTATTTCCGGATTTTTTATATTTTCCAGTGACTCGGGGGCGGCTTCATTTGGCCCGGCATTCACAGGCGAACTGTCATTTTCTCCAGCTTCGACTTCAGCAGCAGCACCACCATTCTCTTGATCCAGATCGGACTTCTCATTGGCGGTGCCATTGCCCTTATTGTTTTCGGAATTGTTTGCCCTGGACTGCCTGGGCAAACCCTTCAAAAAAAGAGAAAGCTCGTCGGCGGTGGATTTCAAATTAGCAACACTGTCCTCCACAGCTCCGACAAGGACTCGCAGGCGCTCGCGGCGCGTTACTTCCTCACTGCTGTCAGCGACCAGGGTAAAAGCCCCTTCGAATTCGCCGCCCGGGGCAAGCAATGGTCGGCAGTAAAAATCGAGATGGCGCCCCTCTCCCTCAGAGCCTTCGCAATAAAGACGCTCGAATAAATCGCCGGAGGCGCTCACCGCCCGCACCCAGGGCGGCGTAATCTGATTGCCGCCCTGAACCGCGCGGATCACGACGATCGCACCACCAGCACCACCGCTCTGAGAGGTCAATTTGTAGAAGGCGCCGTTGGCCATGAGTTCGTCACCGCTCGGCGATGTGATCACCGCCCCGACAGTCGTCGATTGCGATAATTTGAATAAAATTTTGGGCAAATCAGCCAGTCCGACCGCTGCAGTGCCAAGGAGCTCACCCGCTTGCACCTCGAGAGAGCCGGTCTCGTTCAAGGAAAATTCAGCCTGCTTCAGCCCTTCTCTAAAAGCCTTAAAACCTTCCCTAAACAGCTCTTTCGAAGATTTTGCATGATGTCCAGCGTGGACTTTATCGGACATAAAGATAACTCCCAAAGCATTAGTAGAAAAGGTTTCCGCCTTCTCGATATACCCCGCCAAGCAGAGAAAATTACCCTTCAGAGGGCGAGCCGATTGGACAACTCCGAGGAGAAGAGCCTCTCACGGTCAAATTTGCGCAGGCGCTCTCTAAATGTCTCGTACTCCGGATAAGAGTGGCGAACGATGGCCAGAGGCAGGCGCGAATCTTTGACGATATAAGGAATCAAACCTAGCCGCAAAGTCAATTGATCAAGAAATTGCATAAATGCCAGGCTGTTGGAACAACGAGGGAAGTTGAGTGCAAAACAGATGCCGGGCCCGGCAAAACGCAAAAGCTTCTGCTTACCACCGAAATATTTAGAAGAAGCAAGGGTGACAGGCAGCTCATTGTGCGAAAGCCAGTCACGCAATGACCATACGAACTCGGGGAATTTTTCCACCGGCACGATTACCTGACTCTCGTGAAAGCCGGCCGGACCAAAAAGTTGATAATAAATATCGCGCAGAGCCTTGCTCGGATACAGGCATTCGGCCAGTGAAACCGTTGAAGGCGTGGATTTCATGCGCTGCAGACCACCATAAAGCATATTTATCAGTCGCGTAAAGGGCAGGCTATACATGCTGAAGCCGAGCCCTTCACGACTGCCGCTGTCGAGGCCGCGTCCAAAGCTTTGATTTGTCTGCCGGCGGGGCTTTTGCCCTCCTTCTGCAGAAGCAAGAAATTTGCCGCTCAAAACAAAACCGCGCCCGAAAGCAGATCGGGAGTTACTGTCGGCGCTAAGGTCATGCCAGGAAATCGTAAAATCTGTATGTCTGGCCGCCTGCGAAATCATCTCAGGCAGCTCCTCAAAAAGCTCCACTGGTTGTGCTTGCAGTTGCATATACCTGGCCGGCAAAGGCTTGCTCTTCAACTTGGCCGAAAGAATATGACCGGTGAGACCGTAGCCGCCCATGGTCAGCTCAAAGACATCGCGATTGAAGCGTTCCGAAATTTCGATCACACCATAAGCAGGATGGTAGAGCTTGATCGATTCGACCAGATCCGAAAAATTACCGTCGCGAAATTGATTTTTACCGTGAATATCGACGGCAATGCAGCCTCCGACGGTAATTGAAGGATAGCCCGGTTGGGTGACGAGATAGCGCCCAAGGGAAGCGAGATGATTGTAGATATCGCCCATGGTGGCACCGGCCTGCACTTCAATCAGACCGCGATCAACATCATAATTGAGTATCTTCGAAAAGGGAGTCATATTGACCGAAACAACGCCCTCGCCAAAAGCAGCGGCAGCAAAGGAAAGGTTGGAGCCGATGGCGATGCGCTGGCGAGTGCCACCACCGACGAGAATTTTTTCTTCGACCTCGCTCAGACCTTTCAGGTCCAGCTCGCTCGGCTGACACTTGTAGCCATGGGCCGCCACACCACCATCGAAACTGCGAAATAGTGCTTTATCAGCCGGCATAGTGCTCGCTTTGTAAGATAGACCGCTTATTGTCTATGACAAAATTAGGACGGCCCAATGAATTTTTATAAGTACGGCCGACATAAATGGCGATGAAAGAAATCGCCGAACCGAAGTAAGCCAGCACTAGAAACAATATAGCGGCATCTAGCCATGGATTGGCGGTATAGATGCGCCCGACGGCGAGAGCCATGACGGCCAGCAGCCAGAAGGGCAAGATATAGATAGGCAAACGCAAGAAGAGTGTAGAGGAGGAAAGAATGCCGGCAATGGCGAAGTGAGCCATGCCGAGAAAGCGAAAGTGGGTGACGCCGGCGGCGCGCTTATGGCGCTTGTAAGGAAGATTTTTGCGTTTGAAACCAACGCGACCAATCGAGGCGCGGATAAAAGGGAAGGAGGTATGGTCCTTGACGATCGCTTCGCGTACATGGCCGGCTAGGAGCGAAAATTCGGCCATATCCAAAATCACTTCGTCGTCGGCGAGGGCTTTGAGGACGCGGTAGAAGCCCTTACGGGCAAGCATGATTTGCCGGGGTTCGTCGCGATCGATGCGTTCACCATATACGATGTCATAACCCTGCTCATACCAGTGCACGAAGTCGGGAATCATCTCCGGGGGGTCTTCGCAATCGACGTCGATAAAGACAAAAACATCGCCCTGGGCCGTGCGCAGGCCGCACTCGAGGGAGGCCTGATAGCCGACATTTTTGCTGATCGTAATCAGGTAAACATTGGGATGATCGCGGGTAATCGCTTCAATTTGCTCGACGGTACCATCGGTCGAGGCATTGTTGGTAAAAACCAGATCGCAACGGTACGACTCACCCAGTTTTTCCAAAACCGGCTTGATGCGCTCGAAAAATATCGGTACTGTGGCCTGCTCATTGCAGACGGGACAGATGATTGTAAGCCGGGGTTTCTCCACTCTCGCGCGCCTGTTTCCGCATCCTCGCTGACACTTCTATTTTAAATGCTTACCCGGCTATAAGTGTCTTGTACCGATAATTGGCAAAGTCACTTTTACCGGGACTGATAATTTACACTTCGCTCTTATTTACGTCCTTTTTGCCGGTGCCTGTTGAGCACCTCGGCAAAAAACCAGGCCAGAAGCAGAACACCGGCCACGACCTTGAGAAAATAGATCTCTTGATGGACGAAGCAGGTGGCGATCAAGCCAAGAGCCGCCGAGATGCCGTAAATAATATAGGCCACTTTCTTTTGATCGAAGCCCTGATCGAGCAAGCGGTGGTGGATGTGCAACCTGTCCGGGGAGAAAATATTTTTACCCTTGACGGCACGGCGCACGATTGCCCAGGAAGTATCGAGCAGCGGAAAAAACAATATTAAACCGACAAGCAAAATGGTGGGCACAATCACCGTACCGGCGGTTACCCCCTTGATCACTCCGGTAATTGAGATGGCGGCAAGTATGAAACCGGTCAAATAGGCACCGGAATCACCAAGGAAAATGCGGGCCGGGTTGAAATTCCAGCGCAAGAAACCGAGCAAAGCCCCGGCCAGGACCGCCGCCATAAGTGCAGCATAAGGCCTGGAAATATCCGAACCAAGGGCCACCGACCAGATAGTCAGGGCGGAGATGGCGGAAACACCGGCGGCCAGGCCGTCCATACCGTCAATCAAATTGACGGCATTAGCCACACCGACCAGCCATAAAACAGTAAGCGGCAAGCCGAGCATACCGAGTTCGATCTGACCGTGCAGATGCAGGGGGCCAAGATCGATATTCATATGCGCCGGCAGAGGAATCGTCTTGATTCGTACACCGAGGGAATAAGCGGTGCAGCCGGCCAGCACTTGAATAACGAGTTTTACCTTGGCCTTGATCGAATCAAGGTCGTCGATCAAACCGAGAACAAAAACGAGTGTGCCACCAACAGCGATGCCAATAATACCCTCGGCACCACGGGCATCTTTGGGCAGGCGACCGGCGATGGCAATGAGCATGGTGACTGTAGCCAGCACGGTAATGTACACACCGACCCCGCCAAGGCGTGGGATGGGCGTGGTGTGAATGCGCCGAGCCTCGCCCGGTCTATCGACGAGATCCAGCTTGATGGCCCGCTTGGCTATCTCCGGCGTCAGTGTCCAGCTGATCGCCAGAGCGATCAGAAAACCTGGCACCTGCGCCTGGTCAAGCCGCTCCTGAGCAGGCCCATAGGCCCACCAGACGCCGGCGAGGAAGAGCAACACCTGACTGCAGCGCACGGCCATTTGCGAATTGAGGGCGCTGGCGTCGGCCTCGGGCCGATTAGCAAGAGTGGCGGCAGAAGCGAATTCTGCACCTTCACCGCTGACCGGAGCAGCGGCAGCCGACGGCAAATCAGTGACGGCAATATTCGCCTCCGCAACCGATGCGGCCTTCACCTCGACTTGTTCGCCTTTGCTCTCAAGTCCGAGCTCAGCTTCGAATTCACGCCCACGCTCTGGTGGCGCGTCATCGGCTTCGGCAAGCGGTGCCTTTTCAGGTTGCTTTTCCATAGCGTCCTCTTTCACTTAAGCTGCGCCCGACCGGCTCATCGCGATGCAAGGACTTTGCTTTGATAGAGCGGAAATTTGTGGCAGAGGTCTTCTACTGCTTTTTTACTCTTGGCGCGCTGAGCTTCGTCATCGGGATTTTTCAGAGTCTCACCGATGATCTGGCCGACGGCCGTCATCTCGGCGATGTTGAAACCGCGGGTGGTGACTGCCGGAGTACCGAGGCGGATACCGCTCGTGACCATAGGCTTTTCGGGGTCGTTCGGAATGGCATTTTTATTGGTGGTGATATTCACTTCTTCGAGAATGGCGCAGCCTTTTTTGCCGGTCATTTTGATCGGCCTGAGATCGACGGTCATCAGATGGTTATCGGTACCACCGGAGACAATGGCCAGACCTTCTTTGACCAGAGTGTCGGCCAGGCACTGGGCATTGGTGATGATGCGCTTTTGATAGTCGTTAAATTCTGGTTTGAGAGCTTCGCCAAAAGCAGCAGCCTTGGCGGCAATCACATGCATCAAAGGTCCGCCCTGGATGCCGGGGAAGACAGCTTTGTCTATTGCCTGGGCAAATTCTTCCTGACACATGGTCACACCACCGCGGGGACCGCGCAACGTCTTGTGTGTCGTGGTCGTGACGAAATGCGCATGGGGAAAGGGATTGGGATGCAGACCGGCAGCAACCAGTCCGGCGATGTGGGCGATGTCGGCCATCAGATAGGCCCCGACACTATCGGCAATGGCACGCATGCGCGCAAAGTCGATGATGCGAGGATAAGCACTGGCACCGCAGATGAGCAATTTGGGCTTAGCTTCTTTTACCTGTTTTTCGACATTGTCGTAGTCGAGACAACCGCTCTCGGCGTCAACACCGTAAAATTTTGCATCGAACCACTTACCGGACATATTTACCGGCGAGCCGTGGGTGAGGTGGCCACCCTGGTCGAGGGCCATACCCATAATCGTGTCGCCTGGTTTGAGCATGGCCATAAAAACAGCCATATTGGCCTGGGCACCACTGTGAGGTTGGACATTGGCATGAGGCGCGTTGAATAGCTTTTTTACCCGTTCGATTGCTAGACGCTCGGCACCATCGACATATTCGCAGCCGCCGTAATAGCGCTTGCCGGGCAGGCCTTCGGCATACTTGTTTGTCAAGACCGAACCCTGGGCCTCTAGTACCGCTTCGCTGACGAAGTTTTCACTGGCGATCAGCTCGATGCTGTTTTGCTGGCGATGCAATTCTTTCTGGATCAGCTCGTAGAGCTCCGGATCGCTCACCTGAAGGCTGGATTGAGTTGCCACTGCTGTTTCTCCCGAAGGGCCGATTACGACAGTGCTATTTTAGCCGTTTTTAAGAGAGAGGGCGGCCGGGAAACCAAGGACTAATCCAACAATTACAAAAAACTTCTCTCATGATTCTAGATATTGGCAAGTAGGTCGAGAGCGCGCATACGCTTGCCCGCCTTGTATTCGATATAGCCCTGCATCAGACGGCGGGCGGCATGGATTGACTTATTCTGGACTGTGGCGATTTCCTGCTCGGCCAGAATAGTGCTGGTCAGGCCTTCGTTCAAGGTCTCGGACGATGCCCGGGCCAGTACCAGTCTCTTCCAGACCAGAGGCGTGATCAAAACAGTGGCCCTTTGCCCATCGATATCATCACGGTGGCCGATATTACCGACGGCTAGCTCCAGGTCGCGGGCATACTCGCCGCTTTCATCTTCCTGCACTCGTAGTGGCCTGGCGCTGTCATGGTTGACAGCCCGACGGCGCATCAGCCGGTGACAGGGCTGACAGAGCAGGCCGCCCATTTCATGATTGAAACTCGAGATTGTCTGTTCGTTGAGCGGTTCTCGGCAGGCCACGCAGCGATCCAATTGGGGCCTGATGCCGAGCATTTCAAGCAGAGCAAATTCAAATTCCAGGCAGAGTAGTGCTGGTTCGCGCGCGCTTTCTGCCATCAAGCCAACACTTAAGGAGAGCCTGTCAAAATAGCGCGCTGCATCCTCCGACAAACCAGGGCCGAAGACCTGAGTCAACTCCGCGTAATAGAGAGCAAAAGCAAGACGCTCGAGATTGCGACGCAAGGCGCCGAAGGTTTCGATACTTTCGCACTGGGTGATGATATCCAGGGAGCGCCCCCTGGCCAGGAGCATGCGATTGATATTGAGCGGTTCGGACTTGCCGGAGAGCCTGGTACCCGGCTTGCGCGCCCCTTTTGCCACAGCGCGATGCAGGCCGCGCTCCCGCGAAAAAAAGGTGATGATGCGATCGGCTTCACCGAGGGGATAGGTGCCGACATTGATGGCGGTCAGTGAAAATGTAGCCAATTAGAAAGACTCAGAGGCAAAAATAGAAGGTGCCGACAGATCAAAAGACCGCTTCGTCACCTTCTATTGTAGTCGCTTATGACCGCCTTCTTGCCTTTTATTTGCCGACGGGAGCGGCCTCTTTGCCCTTGATCAGATCGGCCCATTCGGTGTGAACGAAGCCGGCACCCGGTTTGTCGGTGCGCTCATAAGTATGAGCACCGAAGAAATCGCGCTGAGCCTGGGTGAGATTCTGGGGCAGATTTTCGGAGCGATAAGCGTCGAAATAAGCCAGCGAAGCCGAAAGAGCCGGCACAGGAATGCCCATCATAGCGGCCTTGCTGACGATCTTGCGCAGAGACTGGTGGCTGTCCATCATCCAGTTGGCAAAATCATCATCCATGAGCAGGTTGGGCAGATTTTTGTCGCGGTCGAAGGCCTTGCGGATGCGCTCGAGCAGAGCCGCACGGATGATGCAGCCGCCGCGCCAGATGCGGGCGCATTCGGAGAGATCGATATTCCATTTGTAATGATCCGAGCCCGCTTTGATCAAAGCCATGCCCTGGGCGTAGCTGCAGATCTTGCTGGCATAGAGAGCTTTGGCCAGATCGTCGATCAACTCCTTGCCGCCCTTCTCTTCGCCGGCCAGATCTTTGGCCACTTTGGCAAATTTGACCGAAGCTTTGACGCGTTCGTCCTTCATCGAAGAAAGGACGCGACCGGTCAGAGCCGCTTCGATCGTCGGGTCGGGGATACCGAGCTCAAGGGCCGCTTCCGATGTCCACTTACCGGTGCCTTTTTGACCGGCTTTATCAAGGATCATATCAACCAGGGGCTTACCGGTTTCAGGATCTTTCACTGTGAGAATCTGCGATGTGATTTCGATTAAGAAAGAGTCTAGCAGTCCCTTATTCCATTCGGTGAAGACGGCGGCGATGGCGGGAGCGCCCAAACCGGCCGCCTTTCTCAAAACATCGTAAACTTCGGCAATCAACTGCATGTCACCATATTCGATGCCGTTGTGCACCATCTTGACGAAGTGACCGGCACCGTCAGGACCGAGATATGTACAGCAGGGGCTATTGTCGACATGAGCCGATATCGCTTCCCAGATCGGTTGGATCGAGGCATAAGCGGCTTTGTCACCACCCGGCATCAGTGAAGGGCCCCAGAGCGCGCCTTCTTCGCCACCGGAAACGCCCGAGCCGACAAAGAGAAGACCTTCTTTAGCCAGGGCCGCTTCGCGTTTACGCGTATCTTCAAAAAAGGAGTTGCCACCATCAATGATGATGTCGCCTTTTTCCATGTAAGGCTTCAATTTTTCGATAGTCTGATCGACAGCGTCTCCGGCTTTGACCAGCAAAATCACTTTGCGCGGTTTTTCCAGCGATTCGATGAAAGATTTTTCGTCAGGGCAGCCGACTACATTTTTGCCTTTGCCGCGACCTTCAACGAAGTCCACGACCTTGTCGTGACTTCGGTTATAGATCGAAATTTTGAAACCATGGCGCTCGATATTCAGGGCCAGATTCTCACCCATTACACCGAGGCCGACCAGCCCGATTTTTGATTTTTCGCCATTGTCACTAGCCATAACTATTTTCTCCTCAGTTCGGTTTCGATTTTCTTCGCTGATTTCATTTCTTGATCAAGGCTGCCGCCGGCTTATCCAAAAACCATTCGACAGCCTCGCGTTTGCACAAATTTGCCACCAGTTGTGCCGGTAGACTCAATTCGGGCCTGGTAAAAATTTCTTCGAGCACGGTTGCTTTATTTTCTCCGGCCACTAAAAAAAAGACTTTGTATGCGCTAGCTATAACATTTTTGGTCAGGGTCAATCTCTCAATTGTTCGATTTGTTGCCGCATCTTCAAACTGATTGGCGACGAAAAATCTTTTATCTTCGGAAAGGGCCGGACTGCCCGGGAACAAAGAAGCAGTATGTCCGTCGCCGCCAAGGCCGAGTAAAACGAGAGAAAAACGGGGCCAGCCCGAACCGCCCGAGCCAACCCCTTGATGATCGCCGTCTTCGAGCTTAAAAAAGCGGCGAATCGCCTGCTCATAACGCCGCGCCGATTCAACCGGATCTTTTTGTTGATTGATTGTCGGAAAAACATTGGTCGAGGGAATGGAAATGCGCGAAAGCAAAGACTCGCTGATCATTTTATAGTTGCTGTCGCCGTTGTCATGCGCCACACAACGCTCGTCGCCAAGAAACAAATAGGTCTTATTCCAGGGAAAGACGCCTTCAGGCAGCCGGGCCAGGTTGCTGTAGAGACCGCGCGGCGTATTGCCCCCGGCCAGAGCGATGGAAAAGATGCCGTGCTGGGTGATGCATTGATTAGCCAGTGCGGTAATGGCGGACGTCAGATCGGCGAAGAGCTTATCTTCGTCATCTGCGATATGTACCTGAAAACCGTTGATTTGCTCGGTCATAGCCTTTGCGATCAAAAAGTCAGCCCGGGTAAATTAGCATGAGGGCGTGATTTTAGCACTAAATCTATATATTAAATGGCCAATTTACAGCCCACCTTATTTACAAGGCTAATTGACAAGAAGTTATCTCGGAAAAGGCGAACCGGCCAAGGCAGTTAAAATTGACCGCCCGGACAAGCAGAGCATGCCGCACCAAATGCGGTATCAGGAGCCAATCCAGCCGGGCGCTTTCAGTCAGGAATCAGATCGTCAGATTGTACATTTATCACTCTTACGCCGCGCCCATCCAGATAGTCGACGACATCGCGTCCCTGATTGCTCATCGGCCAGAGCGGCACTTCCATATCAGTGTAGGCAGTGTGAAAAATTATCGAAGCCGAGTCGGGATAGGGATAATATTCGGCATAACTGACATCGTCGAGCAGAATCATCTTAACACCACGCTGTTTGCGCAAGCGGTCGATGACGACAAGGACGACTTCCGTTTCGGTGAGTTCGAGGACATAATCGCGACAGCTATCACGCAAAAGCGAAAAACTCATCAGGGCCAGACAAAAGCCGAATGTAATGCTAGTCAAAAGGACCAGTGCGGCCCAGATCAGATTTTGCTGGGCGGCAATGATCGCCACGGTCATCCAGACCAGGACAAAGGCCCAACCCAGGGCGATACCGGTGCAAAGAGGGATAAGGCCGACCCGCTTTTTGTGCGGATTTGATGTGAGAGTTATATGTGTCGCGCTAAGGGCTGTCATACAGGTCGGATTTGCCCCCAGGTAAACACAGGATAAGACAAGCGCTTTATCCATTTGTGCCCAATTTGGGAGCTTTCTATAACGACTAGACGGCATCAACCGCCGAAAGCGACCATCATCAAGATCAAAGTACCGGAATTCCACAGGCAATGGGCCACCATAGAAGGTACGAGGCTCTTGGTCCGCTCCATCACCAGGGCAAATATGGCTCCGAGGATAAACAATTGCAGGAAGGCGCCAAAGTCCATGTGTACGGCGGCAAAAACAGCGGCCGAAACGACAACCGAGAAGAAAACCCCGTGCTTGGCCCTGAGCGAGGTATAGAGGAAGCCGCGGAACAACGTTTCTTCGCAAATGGCGGGTACCACGCCCAGTACAAAAACAAAGAGGAAGATGATAAACCAGCTATCGGAGCGCACCACTTCCGAGATAATCGGCAAGATCGGATTGGCCGACCCCTGGGACTGCAGATTTTTCGAGATCACGGCACTGGCCATTATCAGCGGTATGGCACAGAGCCAGGCTGTGACCCCAGCAAGAATCAAACGGAAGGGATGAAACTGGCCGTTGACCTTGAAGCGCAACTTGACCGCATCGAGGAAGCGCACGCCGGTCGGTCGAATGGCGATAAGCCAGGCCAGAATCAGCGATGGTACATTGTTGAGAGTGTAAAAAATAAAGATCGTCAGTCCGATGGTGAAAGGATCAATAGGCCCGCTCGGCCGTTTGATAAATTTGGCCAGACCACCCATCAAAGGCGAGCAGACGCATTCGAGGGCCAACCAGCCGATCAGGACACCATAGATCTTCAGGGTGCCATAATCCAGGGGAGCGGCAATCAGGGCGCGGTCTTGATCGGAAGTAAGCTGGCGCGGCCAGAAGAAAAACTGGCCGATGAAAAGCAGGGT
Organism: Cyanobacteria bacterium REEB67; assembly: GCA_018971775.1. Taxonomy (GTDB): domain Bacteria; phylum Cyanobacteriota; class Vampirovibrionia; order Obscuribacterales; family Obscuribacteraceae; genus REEB67. The sequence continues at coordinate 20,849 of JAGXAB010000040.1, forward strand.
GCCAACGAGGCCAAGACAAACGGCTGTGATCAGCAGGCAGATAACGCGCAGCAAATAAGACTGCAAATGGCTGCGATAGTCGGCTAGCAGTTTGTCTGCCTGGGCCTTGTCTGCGGCGGCGCGATAGACCTCGATCGTGGCCACGTCGCGGAACCAGCCTTTGGAAGTGAGAGTCTGCACGACGGTCAGGGCTTCAGGGACAGTGGCGGCAGCAATTTCGTGCTTTTCGTAGAGACGCTCGATCAAAAGACCAGCCGGAGCAGCATTTGCCTCTTTCATGGCGCGCAGTTTTTCGAGACCGGCGCTGATTTGAGCCTTGTTGCGAGATTCGCCGGCAATGACCAATAATCGAAAAGCCATCGCCACCGAATTTGGATCGTGCTCAGCGGCGGTCCTGGCAAACTTCAGTGCCTGGCCGCGCATTTCATCGATCATTTCCTTAGTCTTGGAGTCGCTCTCGTGGCCGATTGAAGCCACGCCGGATTCCCGCAAAAAGTCGTCGAAAGCCGACGAGAGCTTGATCACGAATTCCGACTGGGAAGAATCCATGACAGCCAGACTTTTTTTGTCGTGGTCCTTATCGGCAAGCGGCTGATAGAAGGTATAGCCGACCAGAGCCGTACAGGCGACGAGCAGAGCAATAACGGCGGCTCGGCGCTTCGAGACGTCCTTTATGAAATACGCAGCAAGGCCGGTGCATAGAATGAGCACCTGCAAAATTTGGAGGACCAGGGCCTTGGCCACCGAGCGAAAGCTCCTTACGTCTGGCGATTAGTAAATGTAGGACATATAAGCCCCAAGTCGGCCAATTTTAACCGCCGCCGCCGTCGCCGCCGCCGGAGAAGAATCCGCCACCGTACTCGCCCAACTGGCCGAAACCTGAGAATTCGCCATAATCGCCAAAGCCATCAAGACCGCCGAAGCCGGTGCCGGTATCGTGCAAGAAGTCTTTGTCGTTGCCGGGGAACATGTTTGGGTCGCCCTGAGGCACCTGATCTGCATAGTATCCCCAGGGGAAACCTTTGACCAGGCGACGTCTCATCAAAAAGCGCGGCATGGCTATATAGCCAAGCGAAAGCATGACGATCGAGACGAAGCAGAACTCAAAAAGGCTAATATTCCAGAAATTCATTGCTGGATCGTACGGCTGATAAGACCGCACGTCAACAGCTAGGATTGAATTATAGTGGGAATATTACTCAGCGTCGGTCAGAAGGGCAATTTTCTGAGGGCCAACCTGGCTGACTTGCATGCGCGGGCTTTGATTGCGTTTAAAGCTATCAGTGTAACGACGCAGCGCTTCTCTTATCAGATCTGAGCGAGTTCTATGCTCCACTGACGCCACAAAATCAATTTGCTCAAGCAAACCAGGTGGCAGAGCAACAAGTACTTTCTTCGGCATTCTCGTTCCTTTTGTAGATTCCCAAAAAGTATTAAACTCAAAATTGCGAAACCGAGCGAACCCACTACTAAATAGGCAAAGCGAAATAGGCGAATAACTAGACGAACTGCGAGAGAACCGTCTATGCTACGCGTGAACCGCTGATTTCCACATACAAATCTACACGCTACGGAGACCTTTTTAAAGGCCCAAACCGACTCTAAATGCTGAAAAATGCACAAACTTACATAAAAGGTTTCTTGGAAATTACCGTTAGTGAGCACATTGATCAAAGCCTGATACCATGCGGATATCGAAAGAACATATAGACTAGATCCTGATGACTATAAATCGCCCCAAAGACTCTTCGTCCGAATTTTCAGCAAATTCCGGATCTGAAATTTCCAAAGATCGAAAAGTCGATCTGCAGGGAAATGCGCAAAATATTTCGGGGCGAGATTCTGGAAAAGGCTCTGGTAAGTGCCCGACGAAGTTGACCACTAACGTAAAAGCGGCTGGCTGTGCGGCGAAGATGAGCTCACACGAACTCAAGCAAATCCTGGCCGGCTTACCGAAAGTACACGATCCAAATTTACTCAGTAGTATCACAAACTTTGAAGATGCAGCCGTCTATAAATTGAATGACGACCAAGCCGTGATACAGACGGTTGATTTTTTTCCACCCGTGGTCGACGATCCTTATCTCTTCGGTCAGATAGCCGCTACCAATGCGCTATCCGACATATACGCAATGGGAGGCACACCACTACTGGCACTCGCTATATTCAGCTTTCCCACTTGCGATTTTCCCCTTTCGATCGCTGCCGAAATTTTGCGTGGTGGCGCCGACCAGGTGATGCGTGCCGGAGCGATGGTAGTCGGCGGTCACTCTATCCAGGGAAGCGAAACACTTTACGGTCTGGCCGTCACCGGAATGATTGCCCCCAGGGCGATGCTCACCAACGGCGGTGCCAAACCAGGCGACGCAATTGTCATGACAAAAGCTCTCGGCACCGGTGTCAGCTTACTTGCACTGAAAGCCGAACTGCTCGCCGACGACGAAAGGGCTATGCTCTTCAGCTCGCTCACCACCTTGAACAATCGCCCGCTCGCCGTCCTCAAAGGCGTCGATATTCACGCCTGCACGGATATCACCGGCTTCGGGCTTATTGGTCACATCCACGAAATGACAAAGGCGAGCAAACTGGCAGCGGCGATCAAAGTCAGTGCTTTACGATTTTTACCTTCCTGCCTGGAACTGGCCAGGGAAGGTCTGGTGCCTGCGGGCAGCTACGGTAATCGAAAATCCTTCGAGTCCAATGTTTCTTATATAAATGATCTGCCGCTGGAAGTAAGCGACCTCCTCTACGATCCTCAGACCGCAGGCGGCCTGCTCTTTGCCGTCGCCCCGAGCGATCTAGACGAGGTCTTGGGCAAATTGCATGGCGATCGGATCGAAGCCAGTCATATCGGCCAGTTTTTAGAAGGCATACCAGGCCATATCGACATCATGGTCAACTAGGAAAATACAGGCAATGAAAAAAGAAATGGACCTGCGCGGTCTGAGCTGCCCCGAGCCGGTCTTGCGCACAAAAAAAGCAATCGACGACCAGACGGTGAGCGGCCTGGAAGTGCTGGTCGACGATGAAGTAAATGTCCAAAATCTCGAACGTCTGGCAAGATCGCAAAAGTTCACTTTCAAAAAAGAGAATCTTAGCGGTCACTTCCGCCTCACCCTGACACGGGCCGCTGGCATGGCAAAATCAGCAAAAAGTTCGACAAAAGATGCAGGATACGATGAAGATGATTTAGCGGCTGGACATCGATCAAAAGTACCGACGACGGCGGCGGCACCATCGACGGTATCCCCGCCCCGCGGTGGTGGCACCGTTGTCTTCCTGGCCAAGGAAACCTTCGGCCAGGGCGCCGATCAAAATCAGGACCACGATTTCAGCCACAATCTGCTAAATGTCTTCCTGCAAACGGTCCAACAATCTGCTCTTAAACCAAGAGCGATCCTGTTGGCTAACGCCGGCGTCAAATTGATCGATCCCCAATCATCTACATATAAGGTATTGGAAGATCTGAAAAATGACGGCGTGACAGTGCTTGCCTGCGGTCTCTGCCTCGACTATTACAAGCTCAAGGAAAAGGTGCCCGTCGAGCAGATCACAAATATGTTTGCCATCTGCGAATATCTCTTCGCCGCCGATCAGGTGATCAGCCCCTAGGCTGATGCAACGGAGCGCTCTAAAACTGGCTGGTATTGTTGTCGAAATCGCCTTTGAAGACACGCACCATCATCCAGGAGACCAGAGCGGTCAGGGTGAGCAAAACAATGATCACGCCAACCGAAAGGGAGTGAAACATGTCGAATATCTGTTCGATGGCTTCCATGGCAAAATACCTGATCTTTCCGACAGCCTTCAGACTATCAGCAATATATGCGCCCCGATAGGGGCAGAAAGGCCTTAAGTGGGAATCTCACCACGATTGTTGCCGCTGACCGCAAGCAGTGACTCGACTTCATCGAGGCTAGGCAGCCCCTCAGAAGCGGAGACGGTGCGCGTTGCCAGTGCGCCGGCAGCGTTGGCGAAGCTGGCGTGGGCAAGCCAATCCATCGAATCAAGATCGGCAATTATCTCCGGGCCTTTTTTCGTCCGGGTGAGGCAGTGTAAAACCGCTGCCACATAGGCATCTCCAGCTCCAACACCGGCAACGGCTTCGAGCTTGTGAGGGGGAGCAAAAATCTGAAAATCAGCTCCGGTTACGATCGAGCCGTAGGCACCGAGAGTACAGAGCAAAATGCGTGATCCCGCCTTTTGATGAAACTGGCGGCAAAATTCTTTGAGCACATCCAGGTTAGCGGGCTCGCCCGGATTTTCGAGAATGCTCGCCAGGGCCACCGGCTCGATTGTCGGCACCAACCAGTAGATCAGTTCGGGTAGATTTACCTTTAGAAGATGGGCCAGACTCATCGCTTCGCGCACCAGCTTTTGAGCGCGCTCCCCTTCTCCAGTCGGGAAACCGGCGTCGAAAGAGACGAGCAGCCCTGCCTGGCGGGCCTCGCGGATCGCTTTAATAATGAAGAGATCGCGCGGCTCTACGGTCAGCGATATGCCCGTGGCATGGAGGCAAAAAGCGTCGACGAACATGGCCGGGTCGAATTCATCCACAGTCAACTGGTGACAGGCATTAGGTCTGGGCCAGTTGAAAAAGAGATTTTCCCCACCATCATCGGTGAGGATGTAGCACTGCGCCGTTGGAAATTTGTCGGTCTGAAAAACAAAAGCGGTGTCGACATCGACACCGTCAAAACATTGCAAAAGGTAGTTACCGTGAAGGTCCGCGCCCACCTTAGCGACCAGGCGCACGTCACCGCCCAGTCGAGCCAGCCCGAGAGCGACATTGGCCGAGTTGCCACCCAGACTTCTAATAAAGGTATGCGGTTCCTGCCAGGATGCACTGCGGTTGACTGCTATCCAGTCCACCAATAGCTCCCCGATCGTCACAACTTTCATGTCTTTATCCGATGTCGTATCTATGCTGAGACTTTCAGTCCGTGATCTTTAATAACGCGAGGATAAAGTGAATAGGCCGGCTTGATGGCCGGCAGCAGCGCCAGAGCCTTATTTACCGGCCCCTTAGAAACAATCTTGCCCTGGATCAAAGCGAGCGGCACATTGATTTTACCGAGCCAAAAATCATGGGCGACATCCGACTTCATAAACATTTCGACGTTTGGTTTCTTCTGGCATTCGCCGGCCATGATGCGCATTTCTTCGCCGTCCGAGCAGTCTACGGTAAGGCGCCCTTCCGGCTCGCGGTAATGAAATTGGACAGTCAAACGGGACGCAAGAAGTGGTTCGGACATAGCCGGGTCATTTTTAATCGCAGTCCACAAGTCCACCATCACCCGGTGAAGCTCATCAGTATTGGAATACACCGCCATCAAAATGCCCCTCGCAGTATGGAAATCAAATCTTCGCTGCTGACCTCTCTAGGATTAAACATTATGGCAGGATCCGAGCCGGCTAGATCAGCCAATTCAGCCATGTCATCAGGTTTAAGCTCTGGTACACCCAGTTCGGTGAGGTTCTGGGGTAAGTCCAACTCTAGTAAAAGAGCGTCGACCCAATCGATAAGGGCCGAGGCAGCCGACTGATCATCACTATTATCACTTACTTTTATATATCGCGCCATGCGCGCGTAAGCGGCAGTGGCATTAGGCATGTTGAAGCGCATGCCGTGGGGCAGCAAAACACCGTTAGTCATGCCGTGGTGGGTGCCGAATTTGGCGCCGATTGAATGGGCTAGGGCATGGACGACACCGACCCCGGAATTGGTAAAAGCCATGCCCGCCATAGTGCTGGCCACCAGAGTAGCCGAGCGAGCCTCGAGGTCAGCACCATCAGCAGTGGCTCTGGCCAGATTATCCTTGAGCATCAAGAGGGATTCTAGACAGAGCGCATCGGTCATCGGCGAATTGGTACCGGCGGCGACGAAACACTCGATGTCGTGGGTGATGGCATCAATACCGGTGGCAGCGGTCAGCTTCGCAGGCAGCGAGACAATCAAGAGCGGATCGAGAATAGCCACATCCGGAGCGAGAAAGGGACTGCCGAACATCAATTTTTTATTTTCTTTATGGTCTTTTACCATGGCCACGAAGGACACTTCGGAACCGGTGCCTGCTGTAGTCGGAATGGCAATCAGCGGCAACAATTTTTGCATGATGCAGTTGAGGCCCTGATGCTCGAGCAGGTCTCCGCCGAGGCTGAGACAGATATTTATCACCTTGGCCGTGTCCATAACCGAACCGCCACCGATGGCCACAATTGTGTCGCAGTCTTGAGAACGAGCCAGGGATGCCCCTTCATCCACGCATTCGACATCGGAATCGGGAGGAACATTGCTAAAGATGGTCGGCTCATTGCCGGTGCAGTCTTTGATGCTGGCGACTATCGGCACCAGTTTGCCACTCTTAAACATATACGCATCGGTGACAATCAGAACCTTTTTGCCGTTCAGCTCCTGTACATAATCGCCGCACGAAGAAGCGCCAGACTCGCCGAAGCGCACTTTGGTAGGTGAAGTAAATACAAATGGATTCATTTATCTAGTCTCTAAAACGGCTTCTTAATCAAACCAGAACGTGGTTAAAAAGTTAGGGGAGGGATGGCGAGCATTACATTTTGTTTATGAGAGCATTTTAGTACTAAAAGTTACCACTCAGACAGCCTTATTTTGGCATTCTTGTAAAGCGCTGGCGAGTATAATGGCACGGTCTTTTCGGACGAATTGGTAAATGATTGGTTGGAAGTAATAAAGAGAAAGGGATTTGCTGAGACAATAGCCTGGCTAGTGGAACCTTCGGCCTAATTGCGGCGTCGGGAAGGTCGATAATCCATCAGCCTCAGGAATTATCCTCGAGAAGCCAAGCTAGTCAAGAGTTCTCAGTCCGGGCATTGTCAGTGGAGAGGCCGATTTGAAATCAGAGGCAACCGTAATCAAAGCTAGATGTCGGAATTTTTTGGCCCTGAGTATGGTTCTGGCATTAGGCACGAACTCGTTCGGACTGAGCGCGTTTGCCGCCATGGGCAACGATAAGGACGGCTCACCGGCGAGCACTATTCTTTTGCCCCTCACTCCCAGAATTGACAATAGCGAACTCACCCCCGACGAGCAGGATATTCCCAGTCCGGCCGCAGGAAATGCTGCCAAATCCGGCAAAAATAGCTCCAGTCAGCCTAAAGCCGCGGCCGGCAGCTCGCAAAAATACAATTACACTCAAAATTCGGTGGCAAAATCAGCTCCCACTGAAAGTACGTCCTCCGATGACGCACCACAGATGCTCGAGAGTCGCGAACCGGTAACCGACGATCTGCCGGTGGCCTCGGATCGCTTGCAGGCCGAAGCGCCAAACGCTTCGACTACCCTTGAGGCGGAAGCCTCCGAAGACGATCTGAAAGTCTCGGAGATGAACGAACAGATCAACGAAGACACGACTCTTAAAGGCGTTATTCAAATCGTCGCCGACGACACCGAATACGACCAGGACAAAAATACTTTCCTCGGCACCGGCAACGCCGTAGCAATCATCGGCGGCCAGAATTCAAAGCTGGAAGCCGACACCATTTTGTACGACCAGAACAGCGAGATGATCGACGCCCGCGGCAATGTCAAAATTTTGCGAGACGGTCAGCTCACTACCGGCAGCTCGTTCAAATTCAAAGTTTCATCTGATGAATATCTGATCACCAACCCCGATACGTTTTTAAAAGGGACCGAAGTCATTGCCCGCACCGCTTATGGTGCGCACAAAGGCATCCTCTTTAAAAACGGCAACATGACCCTGGCCAAACCCTTCCACATCGGCAAGAACGTCATGTTTGGACCGGTCGGCGCCGGTCAGGACGTCATCGACAAATTGCTCCACCCGGACGCCTTCGTTGAAGACAAGCCGAGCTTTACTTTCAAAGCTCGTAAAATGGTCTACGAAACATATAAAGATGAAGGCAACTTGACGATCTTCGGCGGCAAGCTGGACTTCGGCAATTTCACCGTGCCCCTGCCCAAATTTATCGCCACCACCGGCAAAGAAAACCACGTCACCTTCCCGATCACTCCGATGTTCACCAGTAACATCCAATCGGGCGGACACAACGTCGGTCCCTCTTTTAACTATGCAATCGGAAGAACCGGTCAATTTTCCTGGGCGCCAATGGTGCAGTTTGGCGGCCAACAAACGGTCGGTCCTACCACTGGCAGTAATATTGGCCTCTCCGGTCAGGTCGGCTTCAGCACTGACAAGTTTTCCACGCACTTTGCTTACGGTAGCGTTTCACAACTGGCAGTCGGCGACTTCAAAATGCCTCTGCAGACAGTTTTCGGCAGAAACCACCAGACTCGCGGCCTGAAACTGCAAGTCGGTTTGAACCGCTTCTTGACCGAAGGTTTGTTTGGTTATAGACGAGCCAATCTCCTCGCTGAAGTTGTCGATGATCATCCGATGTCTAAGGTAAAAATACCCTATATCAGCGGCGTAAACTTCCGCACCTCCTTTGGTGCCATGCGAGACCAGGCCTCATTCATCAATAATAACCCCGACCTGGTCAAACTCTATGGCGGACCGGTTTCGACTAAACATCAGCCTTCGGCCTTCCGTTTAGAAGAGCAAATCACCGCCTCGACAGTAAACCTGTTTGCCGTCGGCGACGACCGCTACGGTCTCAAATCCTATATGTTCGGAGGCATAGCGGCGGGCGCTTACTCAACCGGCGATTACCGAGCACTTGCTCAAGTCGGTCCTCAGCTTGCCGTTAAACTGAATCGCTTCCAGCTCAACGCCGGTTACACTCAGGCGGCCGTCCGCGGCTCTTCGCCCTTCTACTTCGACCAATACCTGCAAGGCTCACGCTCACTCAACCTGTCCGCCGACATTAAAGTCGCCAAGTGGTTGCGGGTCGGCGGTGGTTATGGTTACAACCTCGATGCCAAGGCAGCCTATCAGAAGAATATCAACGTCGCTATCGGCCCGGATGACTTCAAGATTCTCCTCAACCGTGACGTACTGAACAAAGTGGATCGCTTCGGCTTTGACATTTTGTACGGCCAAGCTGTACCCTTCAAAAGAATGGCCCTCAAGGGGGCCGCAGATCAGGGTCAGTTAGGCGGCATATAATTTTGACGGAATCGAGACTCAGCCAAGTCGACAATTTGAAATTGACCATGCCGGCCCTCGGCATAGATCTGGGCGGCACAAAAATTAGAGCCGCCGCAGTGCTGAACAATAAACTGGTAAGCGATCCTCAAGAAGTACCGACGCCGAGCGGTGCCGAAAATATCGTCAATGCCATTCTTGGATTGATTGAAAAATTTCAAGCAAAGCATGTCCTGGCCGGTGTCGGCATCGCTACCGCCGGCATCATAGACGGTGACACAGGCGAAGTGGTCGGCTCCACCGGTAACTTACCGGGTTGGACCGGTACACCGATTAGAACGGCGATTGAAAGCCGCACGCTACTGCCAGTACACGTCGAAAACGACGCTAATGCTGCCGCTTTTGGCGAAGCCAGTGCTCGCAATCTCAGACACTTAAATAGCGTCTGTGTAGTTACTCTCGGCACCGGTATTGGTGGCGGTCTGATTATCGACGGTAAACTCTTCCGTGGTGCCCACTTCGGGGCCGGTGAAGTCGGCCATTCGCGCATTTCATTAGGCAATAAAAGACTCTGCACCTGCGGTCTTTTCGACTGCTGGGAAGCTTACGGCTCCGGACGCGGCATGGTCGCCACAGCTCGTGAAATTCTGGTTGGATTGAACGCCGATCAAACACCACTCGTCGCTCTCGGTAGCAATCTGACCACCCGCAATATCGTCGCCGCCGCCGCCAAAGGCGATATCGTCGCCCAGCGCGCCATCAGCATGTGGCATGAGCACGTCGCCGTCGGCATCGTCAATCTCGCTCACATCCTCGATCCAAGCGTCTTTGTCTTGACCGGTGGCATGGCCGAATGCGTCGATTTTGCTTTGATCCATGAAATGGTCGTAGACCGTTGCATGTCACGTATCGGCGAAAATATGCGCATCGAAAAGTCAGAACTGCATGGGGTTGCCGGTATCATCGGCGCCGCCGAGCTGGTACTCGACGCCATCTTGGAACGCGCCTCCTGACGCCGTCAGCCCCCTGCTCCCATCCGGCTGATTACAGGCGCGTCTCAAGAGTATAACTGGCCCTAGTCTCGCTGTTTTTCAGCACGGACAAGGTAACTTCAAAGGTAGTCGAATCTTTCTTGGTAAATGGCACCGAGCTGTCGGTGATTTTCCAATCGCCGTTCGCATGACCGATGAAGGTGACATTCACGTCGCTATCTTTATGATTGCGCAGTGAGACCTCGCATGTCTGTTTCTGCAACTTGGTTGTCTGACTGAAATTCATTTGCTTCAGCCCACCGACAACGTCGAAAGCATTACCAACCATCAGACGCACTTTTTCATCCCGCGGCGTATGGTCGATCAGATCCTCGCCAACAAATTGCAGAGCGCCATCATTGTCTTTTTTGTAGACACGCACTTTGCCCTTGGGCAAGGCCATTCCAAGATTGTTTTCTTTGCTGTTGGCAAACTCCAGTTTGACCTTGATCTTGCTGCTTTCATCCGGCTGCTGGCCTTCTTCGGTCGGACCACTCGGCTCGAAAACAAAGCGCTTTTTGACCGGCACGGCGTTAGCGTTAAAGAGTGTCATCTGCTTAGTTTCATTGTCGGCAAGATTTGTCTTACCGGCCAGAGCATAGAGGTGATATTCAGCAAAACTCTGCTCGCTAAACTGAGGAGCGGTGGAGGGCATAGGAAGGGCAAAGGCGTCCATTCCTTGAGGGTTGACCACGTTTTCCTGAACTTTGTGGACGTCACCGGCCACAAGTTTCAACGAGGCATTTTTGTAGGTGGCACCGGATTTATTATCGAGAGTCACCCAGCTGGTCATGTCGATTTGCGTGTCATCAGCGTTGTCGACGGCGACATAATCACATTTCCAGTTCAAACCCTGGGTCTGATAGCTGATTTCGGATTTCTGCACGCCGGATTTGTCCGAGTCGATTTTCCACAAAAGGCACGGTTTGGAGATAAGTCCCGAAGGAAGCTCGGCCAACTCCAGCTGACCGGTCGGGGCAACGATGATACCGCTTGCGGTGCGGACCACGACTGCCTGAGCCTGCTGAGAGAGATTGCCGTTGGAATCCGCCACAGTGGCCTGGGGTGGCGAGAGCAATATTCCTTCAACCAGCCTTTCACCGCCGGCGGGCAAAAACTGACGGAAGCGGACATTCTTGCCAACGGACCGGGTCAAGATGCTGTTCAAATCCATCAAATCAAATTGATAGTTTTGCTCGCGTACCGCTACGGAGTTTGGTGCAGTCAGACTGATAAAACTGACGCTGGTCGGATCAATACCAGCGGCGACATCATCGAATCTTATGTCGTTATGGCCTTCGTGCAGCATGATATCGCGCACGTCTTTGACGAGGCCAAAATTTTGATTGTAAATCGTGATCGCCATGTCTTTGGAATCGGCCGATACGGCCGAGTCCCCCGCCACCGGTGGATTGCTCGGCGTGCCGATTATGTCTGCCGCTTTTGTCTCGCGCCCGCCCTCAGCTTTGGCCTCGGCGGAGACACCGGAGCTAAGGGGAGCCGGCTTGCTCTCTGCTTTGTGTTTGGCGGCAACAGGTAGAATCGCACACCCCAGAGAAAGGGTAGCAGCGGTGAAAGCGATCAGGTTGTTGCGTAGCAAATTCATGGCTTGTCCTTTTTGACAGATTTATCAAAATCATATTTACTCTCGCCCGCTCCCTGCCATTCTTCTCTAAAAGCATCATCCCAGAGAACAGGGAGTGGGAAGTCGCATACTGGTCCTCTGTGAATTATCTCGGCACCACCTGATGGGCGGGCAATGGTGCAGTGAAGCAAATTGTCCGTGTTGAATCTACCAGAGGCCTGCCCGGAAGAAAAACCTTCATTTAATCCGAGATTATTGTTTAATATCCTGCCAACAACATTATCACCCCGTAAGTGTAGTTTTTTGCGCAGCTCGATTGCTCCTGCGAGCAAAGAAGCGCCAGCCCCAATGCAAGAGAAGGAGCGAAAGCCTCGAACACCATCACCGTAGAACCCGCCCAAACGGTATTGGTCAAAATCAGGCAAAGGCGCTGGGACAGGCGAAGACTGGGCTCGAAATTCATTGGCGCCGATAAAGCGTGCTATAGAAGTACCAATTGAAATGGGCCAAAAGTGAATGTCATCTGCGGCATTGGAAATATAAGGCCCTAGCCTGTACCGGTCACGACGTAAGACAAAAAAATTGGATATGGGCATCCTTAGACCACCGAAATAGCGAATATCCAGCGGTTTCAATACGGGAAATAAGTGCGGTACGTCTTCATAGATGCAGGAGGGGGCCCTTTCCGACACATCACCTGCCGTCTGGCACTGGGTCGGCAAAACAATTAGTAGAAGGATCGATCCAGTAAGAAACGAAAGGCGGAACGATTTCGGCATCGTCATTTATTCAGGCCCCATTTATATTCATTGCGGAGCAAATCGACGGCGTTTGGCTGTGGAGGAAAACTGCCTCTGGTAAAGTGAGGTTGCAGGTCTTGCAAAATGTCAAGCACCATACCGTTAGCCTTTTTGAGTCGTTCTAGAACTATATAAGTTTGCAAATCCGGCGGACTATTTTCTGCCCTTGCATATTTTCGGACGACGGAACTGGCATCGTCGCTATATCCGCCTCCGACACGCAGCCATTTAGCGATCGTCAGGTCAGGAATGTTCACATCGCCAAGATAAGCTTTAATACCGTAGCGGTCGTCATCCACACCGAACAACCACGTCTTGCCGTTTGCCTCTTGTCCAAATTGACGCAAGCGAGCAGGCATCCGAAAAATGGGCACCGGCCCGCCATAAAGCCTGACCAGGTAGGCATTTTTATCGGTGAGAAACAATCGATCCGAATCCGGCACAGTATATGCCCTGGAATCAATTCTACAAACAGTATTCTGCGGAGCACTGCCTGCGGTGCGAGTCACCACTTCCAGGCGTTTTATAAATCCATCATTGCTAGTAATCAGATACTCATCGGACATGATCTTAAATTTGTAGGAGCTACCCGTTGTCAGCTGGTCGCAGCGCCAGATTCTGACATTGTCGCGGGCGTCCAGCATGGCGGCGTCCAGATCAAACGTGGCTTTGTCCGCCTCGAGCCTGGCGTCTTGTCCGCCTATTTTCACCATAACGCTGCCATTGCAAGAAAATTTCCTTTTCTCGGTATCGTATGACGCGTCGTCCGCCACAATCAGCAGCACTCCCCTGGCCACTGAGGCAGTAGAAAGGTGAGCAGGAAGCACGGGATTCTCGACTGCATATGAAGCCCGAAAGGGCAGCAGCAAAACAAGAAGGACACAAATAGAAACCACGGCATAGCGCATCCACTCAGCCCTCCACAGCACCCGGAAGAAGCTTAGAATTTGGTTTCCAGGTCGTAAGTCACCTTGGTCTCGCCATCAGCCGGCACTTTCACGGCAAATTCAAAAGTATGCGAGTCTTTCTTGGTGTATGCCTGGCTGGACGAGGTTACTTTCCAGTCGCCATATGAATGCTCGACGCAGGTCACCGTCACCGCTGTCTCTTTGTGATTGCGCAGCGAGATTTCATACGATGAATGTTGGGTGTGCTGGTTGACCTGCTGGAAGTTGGTCTGCTTGCGCTCTCCGACGATGTCGAAGGCATCCCCCAGATAGACGCGTACTTTTTCGTCTTTGGGAGTATGGTCGATTAAGTCTTCGCCGACAAACTGCAGGGCGCCGTCTTTATCGCGTTTGTAAACTCGCACCTTGCCTTTGGGCATGGGCATGCCGAGATTATTGTCTTTGGTATTGGCCAGCTCGAGTTTGACATTTACTTTTTGAGTATTGCCGTTATTCGGCATAATGCCGCCGTACATCGGCGTCTGCGAGTCAAAGATATAGAGCTTCTTGACCGGCACATTGCTGGTATTAAAAAGAGTAAGCTGCTTGGTCTCGTTGTTTTTCACATCGGTCTTGTTGGCCAGACTGTAGAGATGATATTCGGCAAAAGACTGTTCGCTAAACTGGGGAGCAGCTGCTGCGCCGGCCAGCATCGCACTTTTAAACATCATGCGCGGCGCCGGCGGCTGCTGCACCTTGTGGACGTCTCCGGCCATAAGTTTCAGAGCGGCATTTTTGTATGTAGCCCCTGATTTATTATCCAGGGTGACCCAACTGGTCAGATCGACCTGACTGTCATCGGCGTTGGCAACGGCTACATAGTCGCATTTCCAGTTCAGTCCCTGAGTCTGGTAGGTGATTTCAGTCTTGTGGGTGCCGGGCTTATCGCATTCGAGTTTCCAGAGCAAAGAAGGCTTCGAAACCAGACCGGCCGGTAATTCGGCCAGCTCTATTTCGCCGGTCGGACCGACGACGATGCCGGAAGCGGTTTTCAAAACAATGTTTTGCGAGCGCTGACTGAGGTTGCCATTACTGTCCGAGACTGTTACCTGGGGCGGATTTAAGAGGGTGCCTGTGACTTCGTGGGTGCCGCCGCTGGTGTACTGGCGTATTTTAATTTCTTTGCCGACTGATTTGGAGAGAATGGTCCCTTCGTCCATCAAATCATATTGGTAATTTTGCTCTCGCACTGATACGGCATTAGGCGCGGTCAGGGAAGTGAAACTGACTGAAGTCGGATCGATGGCAGCGGCGACATCTTCGAAGCGGATGAAGTTGATGCCGTCTTTGAGATCGAAATTGCGGACGTCCTTGACCAGACCAAAATTTTGGTTATAAACGGTGATGGCCACACCGAGCGACTCACTCTTGGCGCTCTCATCGGCAGCATAAGCAGCGGAGGCGGAGGCGGATTTGACGCCGACAATAGCAAAGGGCAGTAGAGAGGACAGCGAAAAGCTACCAGCGACCAGGGCCGCTAAGATCAATCTACCGGCGCGATTAGCTTGCATATTTTTCCTCTTGTATCTTCTACTTTCTGGACTGGCAGGACTTCCTAGACACCAGTAGCCAGGCCAGGCGCGGCCGCAGTGGCCAGCAAAAGGCTGAGCTTTTTAGACATCTCCACATCGAGCTCGTGGCCGGCTTTGATACTGATAAAGCGCGCCTTGATCCGCAAAGGATTGACTCCGACCAAAGCCAGATCGCCTATTAAGTCAAGCAATTTGTGGCGGACAGGTTCATCAGGATGGCGCAGCGGCATGGTGAAATCATCTTCGGTGAGGCTGACGACATCGTCGACGAGGCCAAGCATTTGATGGTCTTTGAGCATACCGAAGGTGCGAGCTTCGCAAATTTCGGTGATGTCCTGATTAGCGTTCCAGCTCTGCCAGCGCTGACCAATCTTTGGATGTTTCCAGTCCATCAGATAGGTAACCGAGAACTTCTCGTCGGGAATGGCCAGGATACTGCGATCGCCTTTGCTCACCTCAATCAGATGGGGCAAGGTAATATCGCATGGGACCTGGCGGCGCTCGATGCCCGATTTTTGAAAAAGATCGATCCAGAGCTGGGCACTGCCATCGGCAAGAGGCATCTCGGCTCCGTCAACAATGACAAATAAGTCGTCTAGGCCCCAGAGACTGGCGGCACAGAGGAAATGTTCGACGATGCAGAGCCTGGTCTTGCCGCTGCCGAGCACGACATTGCGCATCGTGTTTACGACAGAAGAGGCGTTAGCGGGAATCTCGAGGAAACCTGCGGGACCTTCCAGATAAAAGGTAATGCCACTACCGGCAGGGGCACGGTAGAGCTCGACTTTGACCATCTGCTTGGAGGTGAGACCCATGCCTTCGTAGGAAGCTAACTTGGTGGCTCCGGCGAGGAGCGCCTTCAGGTCAACGGCTTCTTTTGGCGCTGAATCAACGTTGGCTGTCATTTTCTCTCCGTCTCTTATCATTTATTTTTTTTGTTTCTCAGCTACGATTTTTTAGAAGTCGCGGCAAGGTCTTTTTCACCAGCTGCGTCTTCAACGAATTGCTGTTCCAGAATGGCCAGTCGTTTTTTCAAATCGCGCATATCATCGAGCAGTCTCGGAACCCTGCGGGCATTCGCCACTTGCATAAAGAAATCGCGGGCGGCAACAGCAGGTGTACCGGCATGGATGTCACCGGCGGGAATGTCTTTCATGGCGCCCGAGCCACCGGAAAGTACCGCATCATCTCCGAGGTTGAGGTGGTCGCTCAGACTCGATCCGCCACCGACGACGACTCGGTCGCCTAGACTGCAGGAACCGCCAAGCGAGACGCTGGCGATGATCAGATTTTCGCGACCGATACGATTGTTATGAGCAATCATGACAAGATTGTCTATTTTGCTGCCTTCGCCCACGATAGTGGATCCCATCGTCGCTCTATCGATGGTGGCATAGGCGCCGATCTCAACATCGTCGTGGAGGACGACATTACCGGTCTGAGGAATTTTCAAAAGCGGATTGGGCTCATTGGAAAAATCTTTTTGACCGGCCATATTCTTTTCCAGATTGCTCGGCCGCTCAGTTACATAGCCAAAGCCATCCGAACCGAGCGAGGCGCCTTGCTGCAAAATAACGCGGTTGCCAATTTTTATATAATCGCCAATGATGCAATGCGGATAGAAAAGACAATTTTCGCCGATTTCCACTTCGCCACCAATGACGGTGTGAGGCATGATTTTTGTGCCTGCACCAATCTTCGTCTTCGGCCCGATCACCACATAGGGACCGATGGCAACGCCTTCGCCGAGGACCACCGATTCGTCGATCACGGCGGTAGGATGGACACCGACCGGCGGATAATAGCGCTTGGGAGCGACCGCAGTCAGTACTCTTTGAATAGCCAGATTAGGACGCTCGACCAGAACCATATTACGTTCCGGATAGTCTTTTTCAGTGCCTTCCGGTGCGACGATTGCCTTCGCTACGCATTTCGCCAGCTTCTTGACCAGCTTTTGATCGAAGACAAAGGCTAGGTCGTCTTCCTTCGCCTGCATCGGTGAAGGACAAACAGTCGTCACCATGACGGAGGCATCGCCATGCACTCGTCCGCCGATAACCGCGGCGATCTGTCCGAGATTCATTGGTTGGGGGAGTCGCATTGGGTCTCCTTATTCAATTGAAGGAAATGACGGAAATGAAGAAAACGAAGGAAAACAAAATGGCCGGATTGCCGATTAAAGAGCTGACCCGCGCAGAGCGCGGGTCGCTACCTTTATAGATCTGAGGCGTATGGACCTGAGCTGAATGGACCTGACTTGATATAACCTGAACGCGCCACGGTTTACTTGGTGACAGTCTTGCTGTCAGCAACGCCGGAAGCGACGGGTAGACGCTTTACAACGCCATCAGTGATATCAACGCCGCCAAGCAGGACGGAATCCTTAACCAGAACGGTATCTAGGTTTTTAGCAGTGGCCTCGTCCTTGATCGCCTTATCTATATCTTTTTCGAGTTGAGCTTCGAGGGTCTGAGCGCGGTTCTGAGCTGCTTTGTATTCTGCGTCGATTTTGACTTGCAGTGATTTCTGCAATTTTTCCAGTTCGGCAGCAGGCAACTTTTTGGCTTTAGCGTCTTCGTACTGTTTGTTGGAAGACTCGAGAAGTCCACGCACAGTATCTTCTGCTTTTTTCAGCTCATCGGCCGCTGATTGAGCTTTTTTGAAGCTGGTAATGACTTTGTTGCGGTCAACGATACCGATGTTTGTGGCTTTAGCAGGTGCCGCTCCCTGAGCCAGAGCCTGACCGGCAACACCCGCTGCCAAGATCACGCCGGCCAATACTGCAAATGGTTTATAAACGTACTGCATTCTTCTCTCCAAAGAATATCCCAATATAGGACGATAGTCGTAAAATGCGCCCGAGTGCACAGTTTACAACATTCAACACGGCCAAAACAGACCGCTTGAAGAAGGGTTCCTAAAACTTGTCTCCAAATCCGAAAGTCAGACGCGGCGTGAGCTTGGCGTTTTGCAAGGTGTTTATGACCGGTAGACCATAGTCGATACGCACCATGCCTATCATCGGTACTTTCAAACGCACACCGACACCGACCGAAGCGCCAAGATTGGTGCGGGTAAGCAGATTATTCATATTACTGTTGCCCATCACCTGTCCGTAATCAAACCAGGTGGTGAACTTGACGTTGTTGTTGATCACCTTACTGACAACATTGTCGCCCTTCAAGTGCAATTTCTTGCGCAATTCAATTGTGCCCATCAACATCGATGAGCCGGTGCCCAGGTCGGAGAACGAGCGGAAGCCGCGTACTCCGTTACCGAAATATCCACCCAGTCGATACTGGGCGAACTGCGGCAGGCTACCGAAAGACGTGCCGCCGGAGATATTCATGGCCAGGGTGGTGTCATGACCAAGGGGGACAAATTTACTAGCCGATGCGCCTGCCTTGAGGAAGGCTCCGCTCAAACCAGCGGTCGGGGTAGTGGACAGCCGCAAGTTTGTGCCGTTGGTGGCATCGACGACGTGATCTCTGGTGTCGTAGGAAATATTCGGATTGATGCTCGCGTAGACGCCGCCTTTAAGCTGCTGAGAGCGGTACTGCTGGGCTATTTGCTGGCCCTGGGCAAAGTTGCTGGCCATACCGGTGGTGATGGCCCGGTCCATCATTGACGTGATGATGCTCTGGTCGCCGAAAAAACCAGCGACGTCCTTGATTTTGGTACTCTCACCGGTAAGGCCGAGGTTGCCCGTCCAGTGATTACCTAGCGGTTTGGAAAAGTTGGTCGTCAAACCAATAGTCTGCTGCATCGATTGGCTAATAGCCATCGATGCCATGTTGCGACCGAAACCGGTCACCGACATCGATGTATCCGAACCGTTCAAATTGGGTTCGATAAAAGACAGCTCGGCGTTGTAGGTACGCCCTGTGGGCAAAAAATTGTTGCCACCATTATTGACACTATTGGTTATGCCATTGAGGGTGCCGGAGCCGACCTGCGAAGTGAGCGAGAGGACCTGACCGCGACCACGGAAGTTGTTATCCGAAAAACCCATCGAGCCAAATGGTCCGGCAAGCGAATCGACGCCACCACCGGCGTTGACAGATCGACTGCGTTTTTCGTCGACTTCGATTTTGAGGGTAAATTTGTCCGGGTCTTTTTCAGAAGGCACAAGGGAGCGGCGGATGTCCTGAAAATAGCCATTGGCATAGAGCTTGCGCAGATCATTGGTTAGCTGCTTTTCGTTGTAGACGTTGCCCGGCTTAATCTTGAGCGTATTGCGAATAACGAAATCTTTGGTGTGCTGGTTGCCGGTAATGACGATATTGTCGATGGTGCCTTCATTAATGACGAGTTCGACGCTACCGTCTGGATCATCTTTGACATCGGCGACGTGAGCAAGGGCAAAACCCTTCTCTTTATAAGCATCTTCGACTTTTGTAATGGCGTTGGCCAGGACGTTGGCGTTCTGCGGACGACCGAGTTGATCGGTAAAAAGTTTGGAAATTTCTTCGGTAGAAATGGCACGATTACCGGTTATGGCAAATTGAGTAACCGGGGCATTTTCTTCGACGCGGATCTTGAGCAGCAAGCCACTGGGAGTGACTTCAGGATTGACCTGGAGGGTGTTTTTATTGAAATAACCCATCGAGTCGATCGCTTTGAGATCGCTCATGATCTGATTCTGGTCGTACTTATCACCCTTGCGGGTTTTGACGACCGAATTGATTTCTTCGGTGGGAATCAGTCTATTGCCTTCGATTTTTACATCGTCAACAACCATGTTGCTGGCAGCGGCGCTATCGGCATCGGCCGGAGTAGAGCTTGAAGAAGCACTTGAAGAAGAGCCAGCCGCCTGATTATCCGTGGCGCCGACGTGAAAAACAGAGGTCTCGCCACTGCCATCATTGAGGGTGCCGTTCACCGGCAATTGAAAATGACTCTCTCCAAACTCGGCGTGAGCCGGCAAGAGCGGGAAAAGCGGTAAAAATGCAGTCGATTGCCCAAGCGAGATTATCAGCGACAGGGCCAGAGCGCTGGCGGGCGATTTGAAAAGTGTCTGTTTTGGCACTAATTGCTTTCTCTGGAGGTCTCGACAGAGACGGGCTGAATAGACACTGACTCGCTCAAGAAATGGTAAACGTTAAGCAAGCGCTATCACAGTTTAGCAGACGACCACGCATGCCAAGGTGTTCCGCGACCGAGCCCGTGTTAGCAAAGGCTAATCACTTGACTACCGGCGCTAAGAGGACGCCCACAAGTTGAGGAATTCGCCGCGATTTCCAAAGTTCCAAAGAGAGATTAGACCCTTGCCATATAAAGAATCCGACTCCCACCTCTTAACATCTTCCCGTATTACGACTGAGTCATGGAACCAGAACTGCAGGTCAGGCGTCGACTACTTAAAAGAAAGCATATGCCAGGCATATACATGCGACCCTATTTTTCCATTCGTCCCACCATTAGCTCCAACAGCAACTCCGTCTGATTCTGATTAATCCGAGGTGAACCATGCCCGCAACTGTCTGGTCAGGAGTCATAGGTTTTGGCATGGTGAGCATCCCGGTCAAGCTCTTCAGTGCCACATCGAGCAAGCGCATCGCCTTTCACCAGCTGCACAACAAGTGCTTGAGCCGGATCAAGGAAGTGCGCTGGTGTCCTTCTTGCGACAAGGAGGTGCCCTTCGACGACATCGTCAAAGGTTACGAATTGGCGAAAGACGAGTATGTGCCGATCACACAGGAAGACTTTGACCAGCTGCCGATGCCGAGCAAAGAAATCATCGACATATCCTCCTTCACCGAAGCGGTGGCAGTCGATCCGCTTTATTTGGAGAAAAACTATTATCTACTCCCCGATAAAAAGGGCGAAAAAGCCTTCAATCTGTTCCTGAAAGCGCTCGAGAGAAAATCGCTTTTAGCAATTGGCAAAATTGCCATCCGCAGCCGTGAAAGACTCTGCGCCATACGTGCCGTCGAGGGCACCATGGTGCTCTGCACCCTGCTTTACGAAGATGAGATCAGAGTCGATCTGGAAGAGAAAGCGACCGCTGCAAAAATCGCTAAACCGGAGCTGGACATGGCGCTGTCACTTATCGACGTAATGACGCAACGCTTCGATCCGGCCGCCTACAAAGATGATTACCGCGAAGCGATGAAAGAATTGATCGATGAGAAAACGCAGGGATTGCCACATAAAAAGGCCAAGAATGAGCAGCCCCGTGCCGTCGGAGATTTGATGGAAGCACTCAAGGCAAGTCTGGCCGGTCAAAAGCGTGGCACTAGCGGCGGTAGCACCGGCGCAGCCACGAGAAGAAAAGATAATGCCCAACCAGGGCAGAAAAGCAGAGCAAAAACAAATACAAATGCAATAAGGTCCAAGGTCAAGCCGTCCTCGAAAAAAGGACGAGCGGCTTAATCTTTGATCTTTATTAATCGAGCAGTCTTTTCACGTCTGTCTTGTAATCGAGGATATCGCGCCAGAGGTCACCTGTTTTTGCCAGACGCGTCGGTACTGTCTTGATTGTAAATTGATCCGGATAAACCGAACTCAGCTCATCCCAGGCCACCGGTGTAGAAACAGTGCCTGTATCGCTCATGCGCGGCGAATAGATGGAGGCGAGCGTTTTGCCGCGAGCGTTCATATTATGATCAAAAAATATCTTTCCGCCCCGCTTTTTTACGGCCCAATCCATGGTGATTATTTTGGGATGCTCTGCAAGTAAATGCCTGCCAATTGTCTCGGCCAGAGAGCGCACCTGATCGTAGTCGATGTTGCGCACGAGCGGTACATAAATATGCAATCCCGTCCGGCCCGAAGTTTTGACAAAGGAGTGCATGCCCAGACCGTCGAGTATGTCCTTCAGGGCCAGAGCCATCTCACAGGTCCTCTTGAAGCCTTTTTTATTGAGCGCCGGTTCGTCGCCTTCCGCTTCCTTGCCGCTATAAATATACGGGTCAAGGTCAAGCACCAGATAGTCCGGATAATTGAGTGTCGATTTTTCGATGCGCGCCAGCGTGTCGGTGTAGGTCTGCGTCAGGGCTTTGTTCTCCATAGCCTTACCGATGCGGGCGTGGGAGGTGTGCAATTCTAGATCGGCGATCTGGGCCAGCCACAAAAGGGTAGCGAGATTGTCGCAGAGAAGGAAGCGGTGATTTTCGCCGGCATGCTCGGCAAAACTATCGAAAGTATCGACAAAGCCGGGGATATTTTTATCCCAGCGTTTCTGAAAGAATTTCTGACCGCCTACCCCATTGGGGAAACGCACCAGAGTAAGCGGCCGGTCCTTCAAATGCGGCAAGAGAAATGGCGACACAAGCAGGAGATAGAGAGCGAAGTCGCGCTTGGTCAGGCCTTTGCCATTTTCACCAGGCCAGAGCACCTTGTCCAGGTGGGTGAAATTGATATGTTCGGTGCCAATTGCTAGCTTAAGATTTTCACTGTCGCTCGATAGAGCGGCAGCAATAGCTTCGCAATCATCGCTCTGGGCTCTGGCGGTAGCAGCGTGGCCGCCGGTCTTTGTTTTCGGCGTTTTCATTTCTTCTTTTTTAGCGCTGAATTTTCCAGCCTCAGGTGTACTTTGCTTGGCCATTTTTTCCTGCCATTTTGTGAAGGTATAACATCAGCTGCTAACGCCTCGGCCACCACAGGCGCTACAGGCCCGGTTTGGCGGGCATCGATATCGTCGCGCAGTCTCATAAAAACAGGAATGCGCAACCGACCGTCGGCGGTAATTTCTTGATATTTGATTTCGGCGACGAGTTCGGGCTCCACCCAGACAGGCTTGCCTTTGCCACTTATTTTTTCGCTAAAAGGACTGGTCTTGCGCACCAGTGGTTTGAGCTTGGCCAGAAGTGACTTAATCAGGACGGTATTAAAACCGGTGCCAACACCGCCTGCATAGCGCAGGGTTTTGCCCTGGTAATAGCCGACCAGAAGAGATCCGAAGGTTGCCTCTCGACTGCCCATACCGGCCGAATATCCGCAGATGACAAATTCGGCGCTCTGCGTGCCTTTGATTTTGATCCAATCGGCCGAACGCCGACCGGCTTGATAGGGTGCGTCAACGCGTTTGGCAACAATGCCTTCCAGGCCGTTTTTAATACAGATTTCAAACGCAGTCACGCCGTCACAATCAAGCTCTTCTACTAATTTCAAATTTTTGTTTTGCTTGAGCCTTCGTGCGAGCAGTTTATACCTCGCTTTTTGCGGCAAGTCGACGGTCGAACTGCCGTTATCCTCGAGAATATCGAAGACATAATAAAGTGTCCTTTTGGCCGTAGCCGCCTTGCCCGAGGTGGTGCCACGACTTTGCAACATCTGAAAGGAAGGCCTGCCCTCGTCATCGAGAACGATTATCTCGCCATCAATTACCAGCGAAGGATTTTTCGCCAGTGCCTCGACGATGCCCGGAAAACGCTCGTTGATTACCAGACCGCCACGCGATTTGATTATCACTTCTCCGCCATCTATGTAAGCGACGGCGCGTATACCATCCAGCTTTGGCTCATACACCCAACCGGCGCGGGTAAAGGGCTTTTCAGCTAGACTGGCAAGCATCGGCTTGATCGTACTCAGCTCGCTCTTTTTAAGCATGATTTTCTTTTTCTCCCCGACTCCGGTTGGATGATCCTCGACCATTACCGCCAGTCGCTTCACTGAAGGATCGAGGGATGGTCCTTTCGGCACAGCCCAGGAGAGAATCACGCCGCCGCACTCAAGACGAAAGTCGCAGTGCAAACGGCTAGCCGCGTGTTTCTGAATGACAAAGGTCAATAATTTTTTAGCGACAACAGTCTTAGGCTCCTTACCTGATGGTTCGGGAGTCTTGCTAAAGTCACGTTTCTTCGTATAGGTTTTGAGCATGATTGACTGTCTTCTAAATAATCAGATCCCGCGTACGCTGTTTTAGTCGCGGCGGTATGGCCAGACTATATGACCGTTGACGGGGAAGCGTCTGTCCGGTTCCTGAACGCTGATAAAAAAAGAAGAGCTCCACTTGAGATGGAGCTCTTTTTGATCCTTCATTTGACCAGACCCTGAAAAGCTTCCGCATCCAGCAGGCGCAATCAGGCCTCAAACCAACCAACCGGACCCGGGTCCAGGTTGATATTGATCTGTTTGACTTCGGTATAAGCTTCCAGTCCAAAAGTGCCAAGCTCGCGGCCCCAGCCGCTTTGCTTGTAGCCGCCCCAGGGACATTCGGTATAGGTGTTGTGATAGGCATTCACCCATGTGATACCGGCCTTCAACTGTTTGACGACAGTATGAGCGCGGGTTATGTCATTGGTGAACACAGCACCGGCCAGACCAAAGGCCGAGTCATTAGCCAGTGCGACAGCTTCTTCTTGAGTCTTGAATTTCTGGATAACGACAACCGGTCCAAAAATTTCTTCTTGAACGATGCGCATTTCCGATTTGACCTCGGAGAAAATAGTCGGATTGACATAAAAACCATCCTTGTATTTCTCACCCTTCGGTCGGTCACCTCCGGTAACCAGCTTGGCGCCTTCCTTTTTGCCGATCTCGATATATTCGAGCACACGCTTCATCTGCATTTCGCTGACTAGCGGACCCATTTCGGTATCGTCATCGAGACCGGGGCCGACTCTGATTTTTTTAGCGCGCGTCGCCATCTTTTTGACAAATTCGTCGTAAATCGATTCTTCGACGATCATGCGTGAACCCGCCGAGCAGACCTGGCCGGCATTGCAATAAATAGCGAACAAAGCATAGTCGACAGCTATATCGACATCAAAATCGGAGAACACCACCATTGGTGACTTGCCACCAAGCTCGAGGGTAACCTTTTTCAAATTAGTCAGGGCGCTTGCGGCAATGATTTTACCGGTCTTGACACTACCCGTGAAGGCAATCTTATCGACGAGGGTGCTTTCGGCAATCGGCTGTCCGACGGTCGGACCGTCACCGAGGACGATATTGACGACGCCGTTCGGCAGGTCGAGATCAGCGAGTAATTCAGCCAATCTGATCGCCGTCAGAGGAGTGTATTCCGATGGCTTCAGCACGCAGGTATTGCCGGCAGCCAGAGCCGGTGCCAGCTTCCATGCCGACATCAAAAGAGGATAGTTCCAGGGAACGATCTGACCGCAAACACCGATTGGCTCACGCACGATAGTCGTCACCGACGGTGCAGGCACATCGACGGTCTGGCCATTAGGCTTGGTGATCAATCCGGCATAATAGCGAAATACATAGGCCGTATCGGCGATGTCGTATTTTGCTTCGCGCAGCGGCTTGCCGCCGTTCAAAGTTTCGAGTTCGGCCAGTTCTTCGGCATGAGCGTCGATGCTGTCGGCAATTTTATTCAGGAAACCGGCCCGCTCGAGGGCGGTCATCTTCGGCCAGGGACCATGATCGAAAGCCTTGCGAGCAGCCTTGATCGCTTCTTCGACCTGATTTTTCGAGGCCTCGGCTACTTTTGTGAGTTGCTTACCGGTCGCCGGGTCGATCAAGCTGCGCTCGGAAGCACCGTCGACAAACTTGCCGTCGATCCACAGCTTCCACTTGCGGTCCACTTTGACCTTGGGTGCAGTTAAGGTCTGAGCCATGACAAAAACCTCGCTAAAATTGTTTGATTTGGGCAATCATATCATTTGTGCAACAATATTAAGGCCTCACATCAAGCACTCAGCACAGGGACCCCACCTTCTTCATGGCGCACAAATATCCTGGTACGTTCATTTCGCTGGAAGGTCCAGACGGCGCGGGCAAAACCACTCAAGTCAGACTACTGGCAGCCAAACTCGACGCGGCGGCCATCCCTTACGTACTGACAAGAGATCCTGGCGGCACGCCACTTGGCAAACAGATACGCCACATCCTTCTCAAGCCCGGTCATCCGGTCGCTCCCATGACCGAGCTTTTGCTCTATCAAGCCGATCGTGCTCAAAACTTAGCGGAAGTAATCTTGCCCGGACTGCAGGCCGGCAAACTCGTCATCTGCGACCGCTACGTGGACTCGTCATTAGCCTACCAGGGCTACGGCCGCGACCTCGACCTGCCGCTCATCCAGCAACTAAACGCCATGTCGACCGGCGGCCTCAAGCCCGAGCTTACCTTGCTCTTTGACATCGAATCGGAAAAAGCAATGGGACGCAAACACCAGGGCGGACACGATCGTATGGAAAACGAAGATTTGAGCTTCCATCGCAAAGTGCGTGAAGGCTATTTGACCCTGGCCAAAGAAGAACCGACTCGCTGGCGGACAATCGACGCCAGTAAAGCGCTGCATACGGTGCAGGAAGAAATGTGCAAAATAATCGGCGATCACATGGCCGCCAAGAAACTTGTATTTATCTAAAAGCAAGCAGCTAGGGGCTCTCACCCCAGGCTAAAGCTTGATGCGCTCGACCATCTCGCGACTGAAATCATTGAGATTTTGGCGGATTTCCGCCTCATATTCATCCGAAAGCTGACCGCCTCCGGCTATACGCAGGCTGCGCTCTTTGGAGTGGATGTCGGTCAGGCGCATTTTAAGGCTCTTGTAGTCGTTGTCGGCCAGCTTGCCGTTTTTTTTGGAATCATCGAGATACTGACCCATGTCGGAAAACTGTGAAGAGAGCGGTGGCTGCTGGGCAACAGTTTGAGCCTGGCTCTGACTTTGATCGACATAGATGATTTGATTGAAACCGCCGCCGCGGTACCAGGGATAGTAGTAACCGGAAGGGGCGCGCCAGAGATTGGCCGCCACACCGCCCCCGACAAAATTGTAGAAACCATTGCCGGCCGCAACCGGATTGATGTAAGGATTGCCGAAAGGATAAACCGGCCCGGTGCCCATGCCAGGATAATACGAGCCAGGATAGGCGGTGCGATTGAAGCCGCCGTAAATGCCGTTACCGGCATAGGGGGTACCCGCATAATTGTTAGGATTAGGCGACCAGCCGGTCGGCGAATACGGATTGATACGCCCCGCCCCGTTGAAACTCTGCGAAAGGACCTGGCAGGGTGAAATCAAAGCGACCAAACTGGCGGAGAGAAGCGATACAGTCGCCAGTCGCCTGCCTCGCTTGCAAGAGTACAACTTATCGAAAAATTGCTCTGTAAAAACGTTCACGGCAACCTCCGGCATTGAGCTCAAATTTCAGTGTAGCAAAGTTAGAGCTTTTTCACTTCGGCCAGGGCGGGAGCGCCAGAGAGATCTTCAGAACTGACATTTTCAAGACTTAACTCTTCTGGATTTTCTTCGGCTTTAACGACGAGCTGATAGTTAGTCTCTTCACCGAGAGCATGGGCGCAAATCAAGCTCCAGAAACAGATATAGCCGATTGAATTTATGTTGTAAACGCCGACCGCGGGCAACGCTCCGGTCGTGGCCAGGGTGAAGAGACCGGGGGCAGCGACAATGGCGGAAAATATAGCCAGTCGACGAGCGATGGCCATGAACGGCCTGGAGAGCCGGTGATGACGCGAAGCAAGAATCAAGGAAGCAATAACAAGTACGGCGGCGACTAACAATCCGTGCACGGCCCAGTCGAAAATAATATGACAAAAAACGCTATAAGCGGCGTCCAGCACCGTATGCAGAGTTTCCTTGAAGCTGAAATGAGTTAGTCCCTTTTCCATATTTCACAACATGTGACGGAGATAATCTGAGAGGGCCAAGCGCTCTCATCTATATCTTAAGGCAGGGAGCCGCTTTTAGGCGCTTTACTTCAATTTATTCAAATTTATCTGGCTGAAATTCTGGTGCGGATCGAGTTGACCCGCAAGTCGAAATTCGGCTTCCGCTGCTTCGGAGCGCCCCTGATGCTGGAGAGCGAGACCGAGATTATTGTGAGCATTGGCGTCCTCAGGAGCGTATTTTAGACATTCCCTGAAGGCTTCTTCGGCCTGGTCGAAAAGGCCCGCCTCGAGCAGGGCCACACCAATATTGTAATGAGCTTCTGGATAATCCTCCCGCAGCTTGATCGCCTGCTTCCATACTTCGATCGCTTCTTTTTTACGTTTCATCTGGTAGAGAGCGATACCAAGATTATTACGCGCCTGCGGATAGGCCGGATCGAGGGATAGCGCTCGCTCCAGCACGAAGACCGATTCCGGCAGATGATCCATCTTCCAGAGAATGACACCAAGACAATTGAGCGCCTCGCAGTCTTTGGGATCCTTTTCGAGAAGGGTGGCGAGCAGCGAACGCCCCTCTTCGAACTGACCGAGACCTTCGAGGCATTTGGCGATGCGCAGCGTCAAATCGCGATCGAGAATGCCGCGCACCTGACTGAGATTTTTCTCAGCGATGCGATATTCGATCAAGGCCTGTTCAAAATGTTTTTGAGTGCGCAGAGCGTCGCCTATGTCAATGTGCACATCCTGCAGATAAGGATTTTCCTGCAGCGCCTCCTGCAATTCGACTACGGCGCCTTGATTGTCGCCTCGAGCGCTCATGCACAGACCGAGGCTGCGGTGGGCATCGGCCAGGTGCGGATTGAGCCTGAGAGCGTTGAAGAGAGTATCCTGCGCCTCCTGATATTTACCCAGAGTCATATAGCTCAAGGCGAGATTATTGAAGAGCTCGGCTCGGGTAGGATTGTTGGCGATCGCCTGATTAAACTCTTCAATGGCCTGCTCGGTGCTGCCCTGACTCTTTAAACAGACAGCGAGATTGTTGTGGGCCGACACATTACTGGGCTCGCGACGCAAGACCTCGCGAAACATGGCAATCGCTTCGCTCAGACGATTAGCGGCGGCGTAGCGTGTGGCCAGAGCGAGCAATTCCGGCGCGCTCAAACCAAAATTGTCCTGCATGCTACCGCTTTCAAATGTCGACTTGCCTGGCAAATCGAGGTCGGCGTCATTTTCGGTCGCGGCCAGGGCGCGAGGCATAAAGGAATCAGCCAGCGGCACGAGGCTTGGAACCAGGCTGACGACAAATAAAGCGATTTTGGAGCGCTTGTTAAAAATAGACATAACTGGACAATTTAACCACGAGCGGCCAGTCTGGTATCCTTTTGGCGTTCATCGATTTAGCCGAATCATCGTGCAAGTGGGAAGAAAAATGTCGCAAGTCAAAGAAAAAGCAGTCAAACTCAGCCGCGGTACGCTCATCCGTGGATGGCTCCTGACGGCCGTGGCAGCTTTTGCTCTGGGAGCTTCGACAAATTGTCAAATGCAGGCGCAAGAAGATCCTCTGGGCATGAGCAATCGCAAATTTACGCGCGAAGAGACTATGCTGCTCAATATGCTGCACAGCAAGGGCTCGGTCGGCTATCTGATTTTGGAATCTGTTCGCCTCTCAAAAGAATCGACACGCAGTCTGGAAAAAGCGCTCTTTCGGTTGCGCGAAATCGAAAAATCTTACGCCAAATCCAAAGGTCAGCCCGATACGCGTTATCTCGCCACCACCGAACTGAAAATGGTGCAGGCGAAACAACATTCGGAGGAACTGGAAGGGTTTACCTCTGATTGCTTCCATGTCTTGAAAAGCAGCATAAAAGAAACCCTGCTCGATGCTTCCCTTAAAGGCGAAGGCAAAGCGGGCAAGGTAACAGCAAAATAGAGAACCCGTAAAGCTGTGCGGACAGGAAAAGATTGGCTCCGACTGGATTCGAACCAGTAACCAGGCGATTATGAGTCGCACGCTCCACCATTGAGCTACGGAGCCAGGGGAAGAAACAAGTTAGCATTTTACTGCAAAAAAGGATGGTTTCCTAGGAATCCATAGCTTTAGCGGCAAGATTATTTCGTTTCCTGCAGAGTCATATGCTTTTCGACGAAGTCGGTCGATACATCGCCTTTTTGAAAGACTGGATGCGAAAGCACGCGCTGATGGAAAGGAATGGTCGTCCGAATGCCGGTGATGGCGTATTCATCAAGAGCACGCTGCATGCGAGCAATTGCTTCCTGGCGATCCGAACCCCAGACGATAAGCTTACTTACCAGTGAATCATAAAATTGCGGAATAACGTAACCCGGATAGCAATGACTGTCGACGCGCACACCAGGACCGCCCGGGGCGATATAAGCATCGACGCGACCGGGGCAGGGCATGAAGTTGCGGTCGGGGTCTTCGGCGTTGATCCGGCACTCTATGGCATGACCGCGAAACTCGATCTGTTCCTGAGTCCAGGATAATTTCTGGCCCGAGGCGACACGTATTTGCTCTTTGATCAGATCGGTGCCGGTGATAAATTCGGTTACCGGGTGCTCGACCTGGATGCGCGTGTTCATTTCCATGAAATAGAAATCGCCATTGGCGAAAATAAATTCGACCGTGCCAGCTCCCTCGTAGTTGATGTTTTTGGCGGCATCAACGGCGGCCTTACCCATGCGAGCCCGCAATTCAGGCGTGAGCGCGGGACTGGGAGACTCTTCGATCAACTTCTGGTGACG
Source organism: Cyanobacteria bacterium REEB67 (assembly GCA_018971775.1). Taxonomy (GTDB): domain Bacteria; phylum Cyanobacteriota; class Vampirovibrionia; order Obscuribacterales; family Obscuribacteraceae; genus REEB67. The sequence continues at coordinate 51,097 of JAGXAB010000040.1, forward strand.
TCTTTGCACGGAGCAATCGCGCTCGCCGAGGTGAATGACATTGCCGAATTGATCGGCCATGACCTGAATTTCAACGTGACGAATCGGTTTGAGATATTTTTCGATATAAACACCGCCATCGCCAAAGGCCGCAGCCGCTTCAGACTGAGCGGAAGCAACGGCTGAACGCAATTGACTGGCATCGTTAGCGACGCGCATGCCGCGCCCGCCACCACCGGCAGTGGCTTTGACAATGACCGGAAATCCAATCTCGTCCGCCAGTTTGGCCGCTTCCTCTTCGTCGGTAATCAGCCCGTGACTACCCGGCACAACCGGCACGCCGGCGGCGCGCATCGTTTCGCGAGCCGAGGCCTTGTCGCCCATCTTTTCGATTGCGTCGACGCTCGGACCGATGAACTTGATGCGGTGATCGGCGCAAATCTGGACGAAATTGGAGTTTTCCGAAAGGAAACCATAACCGGGGTGAATGGCGTCAGCGCCCGTGACGACAGCCGTCGAAATGATGGCCGGTATATGAAGATAAGAACGTCCGGATTGGGGCGGTCCGATGCAATAGGCTTCGTCGGCGAGCTTGACGTGCAAGGACTCCGAATCGGCCTGTGAATAAACCGCGACAGTGGAGATACCCATCTCACGACAGGCGCGGATAACTCTCAGTGCTATCTCGCCGCGATTGGCTATGAGAACTTTCTGAATCATCTAATGTTTAGCCTTTGGGATCGACCAAAAATAGTGTCTGTCCGTATTCGACAGTCGTGCCGCTTTCGACGCAGATCTTGACGATTTTGCCCGAGACTTCGGAAGGCAAATCATTCATCAATTTCATCGCTTCGATGATACAGACAGTCTGGCCGACTGATATCTTGTCATTAACTTTGACAAAAGCGGGAGCGGTGGGTGAAGGCGCACCGTAGAAGGTGCCGACCATAGGAGAGGTGATCGCTACCGTATTGGCGCTGACATTGTCTTCAGCAGGAGCTGCATCCGCTTTAGCGGGAGGTTCGGCAGGAGCCGCCGCTCTCGGTGCCACTTCATGATGCACCGGCGCAGGAGCTGGCGACATGCGCATGCTACTGGCTACCGGCACTTCGACGTGAGTAAGTGCCGGTGCAGGTGTTTTCTTTACTGTAATTTTTTGATCGCCAAACTCAATAGTCAACTCGGTCACGTCAGTAGAGCTGACGATACCAAGTAACTCTTTGATTTGCTGCAGATCTATTTTCACTGCCTGATTGCCTCGATGCCTTGCTAACAAACTATGGACTAAACGCGGGTGAGATATTTGCGGTTTCTGGTGTCAACGCGGAGCTTGTCACCGGTTTTGATGTGGAAAGGCACGGCAATCGTAGCGCCGGTTTCGAGCACGGCCGGTTTGCTGCCACCGGAGCTGGTATCACCACGTTCGTCCGGACCGGCTTCGGTGACGACAAGCTCAACGGTGTTGGGCAATTCCACGCCGATAATGCGACCATCGAAGCGCAATACGGTGATGCCTTCCTGGCCTTCTTTGAGAAATTCATGAGCGGAACCAATCTGGTCTGCGGTCAATTCTGTCTGTTCGTAGTTGGACTGATCCATCAATGTGTAATTGTCACCGGCTTTGAACACATATTGCATATCGATCTTGTCTACGATTGCCTGCGGCACTTTTTCAGCAGCTCTGAAAGTCTGCTCGAGCACGTTGCCGGTTTCCACATTTTTCATTTTGGTGCGGACAAAGGCAGCGCCTTTGCCGGGTTTGACGTGCATGGCTTCTACAATTTGCCAAACACCATTATTTACTACAATCGTCACGCCCGGTCTAAAATCGTTACTGGAAATCATGCCTGGTCCTAAATTGTGGAAATCCGTGAGGCCGCGGATGGAAGTCAAGACAAATCGGCGGCTGCCTCAAGCCTGTGGCTGATTTTAACATCATCCCCGTACTCTCTTTCCTTTCAGAATTATGATGTTTCGGCACATTTAGCAATCAGTCCCGATTCTTACGGAAGTGGGACGAGCGAGGCTATAATCAGGATTCCGGCCCTGTCGTGTCCAAAATTAACGGCCGGTGCCCGACTTTTGTGTACCTTTTGCTTAGCAAAAGTGACTAGAAAATATATAGGAATGTGCCAATGACCGAGAGTTCGACGACGCCGAAAAGCTCTACAAAAGAGGATTCTAATATGGCTGCAGACAATACCGGGGCTAGTCAAGCGCCGACCCTCAGCCCTTCCCCGGCAGGCGGAGGCGCCTACAATCCCAAAGATGTGGAAGCTCGCTGGACCGAACACTGGCACAGTAATAAATTATTCAACCTGGAAATCCATCCGGACCGTCCGCGCTTTTCAATTGCCTTGCCGCCGCCGAACATTACAGGCAATTTACATATGGGCCATGCCCTGAACGGTACTTTACAAGACCTTTTGATCCGCCTCAAGAGAATGCAGGGCTATAACGTCCTCTGGCAGGCCGGTACCGACCATGCCGGCATCTCCACCCAAATGGTTGTCGAGCGCCAGCTTAAAAAAGAAGGAAAAAACCGTCATCAGATGGGCCGCGAGGCCTTCGAAGAAAGAGTCTGGGAATGGCGTAATCAATACGGCAACCAGATCATGGCTCAATACAAGCGCCTGGGCGTCAGCTTCAGCTGGGATCGCATCGCCTTCACCCTGGACGAATCCTACGTAAAAGCAATCTATCGCGTTTTCGTCACCCTATACAAAGAAGGCTACATTTATCGTGGCAACCGGGTAACGAACTGGTGTCCCAGGTGCATGACCGGCCTATCCGACCTGGAAGTCATTCATGAAGAGAAAAAAGGCCATCTATATCTGATCAAATATGCGCTTTCGGACAACAGCGGTTCTCTTACCGTCGCCACCACCAGACCGGAAACACTGTTTGGAGACGTGGCCGTCGCCGTACACCCCGCCGACGATCGCTTCAAAGCTTTCATCGGCAAAACGGTCAATCTACCCCTCACCGGCAAAGCTGTGCCTGTGATCGCCGATACCTATGTCGACCGCGAATTTGGCACAGGCGCGCTTAAAATCACGCCCGCCCACGATGCCAATGACTTTGAAGTCGGGCAACGCCACAATCTGGAAAAGCCTGTAGTAATTGATAAAGCGGGCAAGTTAATAGCCTGCGATCTGGTGCCGGCCTATCTGCACGGCATGAACACCGCCGAAGCACGTAAAGAGACCGTGACGAAGCTGGAAGAAGCCGGCCTCCTGGTCGAGGACCGCGATTACACCAATGGTGTCGGTATATGTGAACGCTGCAACACTGTGATCGAGCCGATGCTTTCAGACCAGTGGTATCTCTCGATGAAGGAATTGGCTCAGCCAGCCATTGATGTTGTCGAAGAACAGCGCGTCCAGTTCATTCCAGACCGCTATGCCACCACTTATGTCGACTGGATGAAAAACATCAGAGACTGGTGTATCAGCCGTCAGCTCTGGTGGGGTCATCGCATTCCGATCTGGACCTGCACCGCTTGCAATACCATCGACGCCTTCGAAGAACCACCGACCGAATGTCCAAAATGCCAGAGTAAGGATCTGGTCCAGGACGAAGACGTGCTCGATACATGGTTTAGCTCGGCCCTCTGGCCCTTCGCCACCCTTGGTTGGCCGGGTGAGACGAATGAACTGAAAATCTTCTACCCGACCACCGTACTGTCGACGGCGCGCGAAATCATCAATCTCTGGGTAGCGCGGATGATTTTCATGAGTATGAAATTCATGAAGACCATTCCTTTCAAGCATGTAATCATCCACCCGGTTATTCAAACCGGTGACGGCAAGCGCATGTCCAAATCGAAGGGCAATGCCATAGATCCGATCGACATGATCGAAAAATACGGCTGCGATGCCAACCGCTTCTGGTTTGCCTCGATAGGCGTCAAAGGCGATCAGGATGTCAGATTCCGCGAAGAAAAGCTGGAAGAGTACAAGCGCTTCGCCAACAAACTCTGGCAGGCCGGCAATTTCGTCTTGAGCAAACTGGATAATTTCACCGTCAAAGGTGTAGACCAGAGCAAATTGACGCTCGCTGACAGATGGATATTGCATCGATACAACATCATGCTTGATCTGGTACAGATGCACTTCGATGGCTACGACTTCGAGAAGGCCTCGAGCGAATTTTACGAATTTATCTGGGACCACTTCTGCAACTGGTATCTGGAAATAGCCAAAATTCAGCTCAATCAGGAAGCGACAGCGGAACAAACCAAGATTGTTTTATATACGGTCTTCGAAGGCTTGCTGCGCGCTCTGCATCCGATCATGCCTTTCATCACCGAAGAGCTCTGGTCCAAGTTTCCCAAGTCAGCGTTTATTCCGACTGATTTCATCTCGATGATGTTTGCTCCTTATCCGCGCCCAGACGAAAACTTCGTCGATGAAGAAGCGGAAGAGCAGATGGCATTTTTGATCCGCGTCATCCGCTCGATCCGAAATATCAGACAGACTTACAACGTACCGGCCGCCAGCGAGGCGGAAGTAATGATTGTCTGTCGCGACGAAGACGAAATGAAGTGCTTGCTCGATGGAGCCGACTTGATTAAACGTCTGGCCAAGGTCAATCCTCTCGACATTTCGATGGATTGCTCACCGCCTTCGATGGCTGCCTGCGAAGCGGTCAGCTCGGTCAGTATCTACGTGCCCCTGGCCAAACTGATCGACATCGAAAAATCGCGCGAAAAACTCAACCAGCGCAAAGCCGCTCTTGAAAAAGATCTGGCCAAAGTAAACGGCACCATGTCCAATCCGGACTTCAAGGCAAAGGCGCCTCCGGAAAAAGTACATGCCGCCGAAAACCAACTGGCCGATCTCGAAAGACAGCTCGAGAGCGTTCACTCGCAGCTCAAGGTGCTGGACAAGGGCTAATTCAAGGCTTCGATTATGAATAAAGTTCGGATTTTCCCTGAAACTTCGGACGACAGTTAACCATGGTCAGATTTATTTTGAAAAGTCTGACAATAGTCAGCCACAGTCAGATTTATTTCGAAAATTCTGACGATAGTCAGCCATGGTCAGATTTATTTTGAAAAGTCTGACGATAGTCAGCCACAGTCAGATTTATTTTGAAAAGTCTGACGATAGTCAGCCACGGTCAGATTTATTTTGAAAAGTCTGACGATAGTCAGCCACAGTCAGATTTATTTTGAAAAGTCTGACGATAGTCAGCCAC
>JAGXAB010000041.1 GCA_018971775.1 Cyanobacteria bacterium REEB67
TCAAAACTTCTATATAACCGTCGAGATTGATCGGTATGACATCGAGTATATAGTGCCTGGCGCAGGCGCAAGGGATAAGAGCAAAGACGCTCCCGAGCAAAAGGGCAATGGCCAGGGCAAACTGGAGTTCAGGGCCGAGATAACGTTTTTTGATCAAGGCAAAGCCTGCAAATGGATACAAGCCCCAAACCGTGCTCGCTTCAAAGATCAGGAAAAAGATCGCATAGAGAGGATCCAGCAATACGCACAGCCCAACAGCCATACCGACCAAAAGGGCCAGCTTGCTGCCGATGCGCAGGCCTCTCAGGCGCAGAGCGCGGCAGACGATATATGGTGTCATAGCGATAAAAAATAATTGATTGGCCTGGCCAAAATGAACAGGCTGGAAAAGTACGAGCGAAACGAAAGCGAGCAGGCAAGGCCACTTTGATCCGCAAAGGGGATTGCGCCAGGTAGCGCGACCGGTGCCGACAGCGCTAAAAGAGATAAGGGCCAGAGCGCTCAAAACAAATAGCAGGCAGATCAAACAATTGAAAATCAAAATCGGATGCAAGTGCATCAGCTGGGAAAGCGAGGCCGGCAGCAGATTGAAATAAATATAGAAGGGTGAGACATTGTCGAAAAAATCGACGTATGGGACAGCCCCCGCAAGCATCAACTGCGCTTCGGAAAGACGCACCGCAGACTCGGCCGAGATGCTCAGCTGATGGAGGAGATAATGACCGAGCAATATGCCGGCCGCGGCAAAGACCAGCCAAATTTTGACGGGCACTTGAGTGCGCCCTTCTTGTCCAGCTTCATCGATCGGGGCTGGTATGGTCTCGCTCATTACTTCACCTCGTTGCGCGAAAGAGGCGGCAGGACAGGGGCCGGAGCGTCGGGATTTTCAAGTTTATAGACAGAAAAATTGATAATCGGCTCGACTTCTTTATAGCGGTAGAGATAGCGCTTGACGAAATCGTACGGAAGAAAATAGTCGTTTTTGATTGGCGCTTCCTGTAAATAAACGAGGGGTGGTTTATTTTTCAAGATGTCTTCGCCGAGTTCCTTGACGACGAGCGGATCGTAATCGAGCAGGCGCTTAGTCTCGACGTCGCGCACCGAGCCAGAGCGGATGTATTGCAAGACTGAGAGGATGCAGACGTGCAAATGTCTGGAGCCGGCCCTGCGCCTGAGCTGCATCGTGATCGGGAAGCCAGGCGCCACGGCATTTGAAATGAAAACAATCGGGTCGTCAGTCTTGGAATTTTTCAAAATGCTTTCGGTAAACGGTCCTTCGATGTCCATCATCGGTGTGGTGCCGCGATAGCCAAGCAAAGCCATGTCGAAGCTGGGGAAGCCGGCCGTCAATGTGATTTCATCACGAGCAGTGAACAGACAGGAGCCGGCCAGAAGGAGAGCCAGGCCGTAGGCCGCAATTGTCGCCGGCGAAGAAAAACTTTTTGCGCTGCAGCCCTTCTCCTGCCGGCCCTGCCCAAATGTGCTCGGTGAAAGTCGAGTCACCAACAAAGAGACGAGCGCGCCCACCAGCCCCCAGGCAATCATATAAGCGGCCGCGGTCACCGGGATATCTTGATAGGCCCAACCTTTAAACTGCATCAAATAGACGACAACCGAAGCTAATCCAAAAGAGACGAGCCAGCCGAAAACCGGATAAAAACGTACCAGACCCAAGGCTAGGGCACCACAGGCGGTGAAGATCAAAAAGATATCACGCTTGTATGGCGTGGCAATGCAATTGGTGACGCTCGTATCCCAGAAGTAGTAGCCTCTGGCAAAAGCAGGCACGAGAAAGTCGAAGTAGTTGTGGCGCACCGCCGCCGGCAAAAAGAAAAAATGCGCCAGATAAGCCAGGCCAAGGCAGCCAATGGTCAGGATCTCCGGAGCGAGCAATGGTTTTAGAAGCGTGAGAAACTGAGCTCGGCGAAAGGCTTTCAATCGATAATAGAAGCAGCAGAACAATTCGAAAAAGACGAAATTGAGCACGAAATAGTGCTTCATAAAAATGCCGACGGCGCCGACAAGACCAAAGATAATCGCCAAACTCAAATTGAGCTTTTCACCCTGCCAGCGCGCCATGCGGAAAAAGGCAAAGGGAGTGAAAAGGAGGACGAATATTTCTTCTCGCTGGCCAAAATCGACAGTGAGAAAAAAGTTGAAGAACAATAATCCGAACAAAACGCCGAAGTTAACGAAGAGGTCGCGTCGAGGCAGCTTCTCGACTATGACGTAAGCTGAGAGCAGGCCCGCGAGAGCAATTAAAAATAGCAAAAAAAGATTGAAGGATAACGGCAAAGGCGCATTGAAAAATGCGGCCAGCGAGGCGGGCAGGGTGTTGATGTACCAGATCAGCGGTGGGTTGACATCGAACATATCAACATAAGGCAGCTTGCCCTGACAGATCAATGCCGCACACATCAGGTGCAGAGCCGGGTCCCAACCGATACGCAGTGGGTGTAGACAGATCGAAACAAGCAGGCGCGCCGCCAGAGCCAGGACCATCGTCAGCCCGAGGCAAAGGGCAGCGGGGCGCGATACAAGATCAGCCTGAAAGAAGGACCGAGACACCTTGGCTGAGCCGTCGGAGGAAACGGCAGGCTCTTCGGACGGCTGGTCTACGACGTCAGACAAATCCGGACCAACTATCGGCCGGGAAGCCGGGTAAATCGGAGAACCTTCTGATCATCCATGACATCGACGCGCCACTCGCCAAAACCGAGCACCGGCACCAGTGGCCTGTAAGGACCTACCGGCCCGGTCGGCGAGCCCCAAACCATTTCATAGCGCGCCATGCCTATGTCCGTGATTTCGATCGGTACATGCCTTTTTTCGGCCTGGCCGAGCTTTAAGTTTCTGAGAAAACCACGTCTGACAACAGTCGTGATCATCAAATTGCCGCTCGATTCGTCGATACTGCGGCTCACTTCTTGTAAATCAGCCACATAGCTCGGATCGATAGCGGCCAGTTGAGCTGTATTGTTGAACGTGCAAATCGGCTTGACAAAATCGACATACATTTCCACCGGCCGACCATCAATGTAGGCCGTCACTTTCAAATTGTTGTTTTCTCTGGTGAAAGGCACATCGAAGGTCGGAATGACCGTCCGCTTGTCACCGCCGTGAGTGGCGCTGTTTTTAGCCTCGCGCCCGGGAGCGCTGAAAGAAGGATCGAGGGTAGCGAGCACCGAGCTCGAATAATATTGCGCTTCGCTATTGGGGAAGCGAGTGCAAACTTGCTTGTAGGCGGCCTTTGCGCCCTCTATATTGCCCGAGCGTTGCAGCGCCGAAGCCAGACAGTAGAGGGGCCGAGGATCGTTTGGCTTATTGTCGGAAGCGCGTTTAAGTAAAGGAGCGGCCTGGGCGTATTTGCCTTTTTTAAATAAGGCCATGCCCGAATCGAAGGGATTGGCCCAATTGTGGTCCCGGGTCATCGTCAGAGTTTTGGCTGTCGTATTGAAGGTGACCTTATAGGGACCGAGGAAATCGCGGCCAAGCACGGCAATTTTTGGCTTGGCTGTCGAGAGCATGACCGGAAAGCTCGGACGTTGAATCGGGCCGAGATTGAGATCGTAGAGGATGACATTGGCGTCCGTGTCAACCACATCGTTGGCCGTGTCCTTAACGCTATCGGCGGCCTTGGTGTCGACGACTTTCACTTCAGAGACCTTGGTGTCGACGACTTTGCTATCGGTCGCTTTTGCATCTGCGGCTTTGCTATCGGTCCCTTTCGTCTCCACGGCTTTTGTTTCTGCGGCTTTTGTATCTACGGCTTTGCTATCGGTCGCTTTCGTTTCTGCGGCTTTTGTTTCCGCGGCTTTTGAATCTACCGCTTTTGCATCAGTGGCCTTAGTGTCGACTACTTTTGGCGCTGCTTTGGCAGCGGCGGCCTTCGCTTTTTTTGCCGTCAAAGAAATATCATTGAGACGATTGGAGCGCACCAGATCGATACCAAGGGCGGTACTGACTACAGTCGTATCGACCAGGAAGGAAATCTTACGACCATCGACCATTACGTCCACGACCGGCTTGCCGTCTCTTTCCTGGCATTGCAGCTGGACATCCTGCGGCACAATATCCATGCGCAGACGATCAAGCTTGGCGAGTGAACCACCCGGCCGATCATAGCCACTACCAAAATCAATCACACCGAGGCCTTTTTTGGCCAGTTCGGCGGCATCGGAGTCGGGGAAGCGATCGACTACTTTTTGATAATCGGCACGGGCTGCGGCAATCTGTCCCAAACGGTGATGGCAGAGGGCTTCGTAGTAATAAAGACTGGGATCGTAAGAGCGATCCGCCTCAGCCGACTGAAAATATCTCATCGCATCGGTGTATTTGCCCGAGTTGAAGAGTGTCTTGCCGACGCCAAAAGCGCCTTCATCCTCGGCGCGGACCGGCGAAAAGACCAGGGCCGAGAGCAGTAGACCGAAGAGCCACTTACCTGAGCCGTTAACTGATTTCATGAAATGATCCTCTATCGGCGACGCAAAAGCCTAGCGAGCCGTGCCCCAGGTGCGGTAAAAATGCTCGTCGGTACGAGGGTTGTAGATAATCCACTCGTTGGTCACCACAGTCTGCTGGTTGTCGATGCGCCGACGAAACTTGATATGGTTGATATCCTTCAGTCCGGCAGCATCGGCTTCCGGCAGATGGCGCGTGAACCAGTCAGCGGCTTCAGCCACCCAGGATGGCTTGAATTCGCTATCATGCTGCATCTTGGCCTCATGCGGATAGCGAAAATGCATAACGATATCGTAGCTGCCGTCATCGGCACGCTTGATATAGAAAGGTCCTTCCACGCGCCTTGGATCTTCGTCGAAGGCGGCTTTAAATTCCTTATCGGGATCAAATTTATACTTGGATGACATAGCCGTGGCGGTGTAATAGATAAGACCGCCAAACAAGGCGATTACGCCTATCAAAGCCCAAATTTTATTCTGCTTAGACACTCAAATATTCCGTCGCAACTACTATCCGGCCCACACAGCCGGGCCTAGTTCAGTTTAGCAGAAGCACGCCTTTTTAATGTTCAGGCGAGTAAAATGTCCCGGCATTTTTGGTCCCGCAGACGCCAGACGGCTCCATCGGTGACAAAGTGATGGAAGTTGACGCAGGCCTGGATAATCGTCGCGGTCATGACAAATTGATAGCCATAGGCTTCGAGAGCCTGCGGTATGGCCACATAGATGACGATACCGGCGCTGATCACGATGCCCCAGTAACGAAGCGCCGCCGAGGAGAAAAATTCGCGTAACATATTGCCACCGACTTCACCCATTCTGCCGGCATCCAGGCCTTTTTCCTTGAGATAAAAACCGAGGGAGACAGCCAGATATTGACTACCATGAAAGAAGGACGGCCCGTATATCCAGATCACCGAATTAGCATAGCCGGTCGACCAACCGATCGCCATAACGCTGAAGATAAGGGCCAGGGTAGGAAGCGGGATTAGCTTTTTCTCGCGCACAAATTTAGTGACAATGACCGTGACAAAAGCCACCACCATAAACAGGAAGAACGTCTTGGCAATCGCCTCGAAGACTGGCGAAACGGCATAAAAAGGCAACTTAATGCCGAAATATTCGTAAGGAGTGTACTCGCGATTGCAAAGGATGCGCGTGATCACAACGGCCGAGACCGAGTGCATGAACCAGCGGTAAGTCTCACGCTCCCAGGGCTTGAAGAAATACTGACGTTTGTAGCAATAGATAAGGGATATGCCAAAAGTCTGCCCGACATAATGCTGGTAAACCCACATCAAATGGAGATAAACGCAAAAGCCCGCCGCCTTGGGATTGGTCATGCAAAGATAAAAAAGCAAGGCTGAGCACCAGGGCAGGTAATAGGCATAGAGCTTGAAGCGGTCGCGATTTTGCTGATTTGCATAAATACGCATATAAGTGGCAACAGTATGCGCGTCCGAAAACAGATAACCGCCAAGCGTGGCGGCCAGTACCAGGAAGAAGGCGAAATGACCGGCGAACCCGGGGGCCTGGACGCTCGGATTGTCCCAGTGAAAGACGAGAATCTGCAGACCAAAGAGGATCCAGAGCAAACCGCCGAAGACAAAAAGACCGTCAAAGAGAGGGTTGACTACCCAACGACTGGGACCGAGCCTTTCAGCCTCCGCCGCAGCACCATCTGATGCCGAGCCAAACTGACCGTCGGATTGAAAAGTCGTACTGACCAATAGTCCCCCCTCCGATTGCCTGGCCGCGAATATTTTCCCAAGAGCTAGGCGAGTAGGACTTTACGAGAGACCGGGTCGCGCAGGCGCCAGACGGCCGCATCAGTAACAAAATGGTGAAAATTGACGCAAGCCTGAATGATCGTCGCCACAATCACGATCTGGAAGCCGTAATAGCTGAGTACGTGCGGAATACCGACATAAAGAGCGATACCGGCCATGATCACCATCGCCCAGTAGCGCAGCCCGGCCGGCGAGACAAACTCGCGCAACAGGTGCGAACCGACCTCCGAGATGCGATTTTCACTCAGACCTCTTTCCTTGAGATAAAAACCGAGCGAAACAGCAAGGTACTGACTGCCGTGGAAGAAAGGCGGGCCATAGAGCCAGATCAAAGAATTGGCGAAACCGGTCGATAGGCCTATGCCCAGGATAGTGAAAATCAGGGCCAGAGTAGGCACCGGTATGAGCTGCTTATCGCGGCAAAATTTGAGCACGACCATGGTCGTAAAGGCAATGGCCATGACGATGAAGCAGATCTTGCCGACCTGATTGAAAATCGGCGGCACGGCAAAAAAGGGCAAGCGGATGCCGAAGAAATTGAGCGGGCTGAATTCACGAAAGCAAAGTATGCGCGTGATGATGAAAAAAGAGAATGAATGCATGAACCAGCGGTAGATTTCACGCTCTTTAGTATTCAAAAAGTAATTGCGCTTGTAGCAATAGATAAGCGATATGCCGAAAGTCTGACCGACATAATGCTGAAAAACCCACATCATATGGAGGTAGACACAGAGACCAGCCGCCTGCGGGAAGGAAAGACAGGCGATGAAGAGCGCAGCCGAGCACCAGGGCAGGTAATAGGCGTAGAGCTTAAAACGCTGGCGATTTTCCTCAGTCGAATAGATGCGCATATAAGTAGCGATCGTATGCGAATCGGCAAATAGATAATTGCCAATAAAAAAAATAACCGAAAGAGCATAAGCGATCATGCCTGCCGGACCGGGCGCTTTCAGATCTGGATTGTCGAAGTGGAAAAAGAAGATCTGGACAGCAAAAAGCAACCAGAGCATGCCGCCAAAAACGAAGAGAGTGTCGAAAAGCGGATTGACGACCCAGAGGTTGGCGCTGGTAGCAGAAGCAGCCGATTTTGTTGCGGCACTGGCCGGTGCTGCACCGTGGGCGACGGCAAAATTGGCGATCAGATGATCAGCCGCAGCCTGCCCCGCACCATTGTCAACAATCGGCGAGGGGGAAGCGCTCAGAGGCATATTGCTCGAGCTTTTATCCGAGTCTCCATCAATTGGAAAAGTTGAGCTGACCAATATTTTCTAGCCTCTTAAGCAATCAAGTATTTGCGGCAGCGCGGATCTCTCAAACGCCAGATGGCGGCATCTGTGATGAAGTGATGGTAGTTGACGCAAGCTAGAACAAGACCGCCAACCAGAGAATAGTTGAAGCCTATTTGCATAAAGAAGTGAGGTATGCCGACATAGAAGAAAACACCGGACAATACGACCAGACCAAGGTATTTGAGGCCGGGAGCACCGAGGGCCACCTTCGAGATATCCCAGCTATTCATCCCGTTTGGCATGCCGCGCTCTTTTAAGTAATAGGCGAGACAGACAGCCAGGTATTGCGAGCCGTGGAAGAAGCCGGGGACGAAAAACCAGAACATGGCATTGGCCATATCGCGACTGAGGCCGAGACCGGCAACGGTCAAAACGAGCATGAGCGACTGCCAGGGGAAGATTTTGTTTTCTTTGAAATATTTACGCACCAGCATGCAGACAAAAAGAACAGTCATACCGATGAAAAGGAAGCGGGCGATATTGTAAAAAACAATCGGCCACGGCCCCCAGAACGGAATGTCTACCCCGAAAAAATTACTCGGGCTGAATTCCTTAAAACAGAAAGAGCGTACCGAAACGAAACCGACCATCGAGAACATGAACCAGCGGAAAATTTCCTTTTCCATCTGACTCATGATGTAGCCGCGCTTATAGCAGTAGATCAGTGATATACCGAAGGTCTGAGCCGTATAGTGCCAGAAGACGGTGATCAAGTAGATGTAGACGAAGGTACCGACCATACCGGGCACCGACAGACCAAGAATGAACATGGGAACAGTCGAGTAAGCAAGCCACGTACGGTGAAATTTAAAACGGGCCTGGTCTTCCGGGCTGCCCCAGATGCGCAGATAAGTGGCAGAATTGTGCGAATCGGCAAAAATATGCTGGGCAAGAAAACCGGTCGTCATCAACCACCACGAGGCCGGGTCGCTCGTCACCGACATCGGCACTTGCCAGCCCAGATATAAATAGTTGATCACCAGAAAAAATAGCACGCCGCCGCCGCAAACAAAGGCCAGGTCGAAGAAGGGCGAAATAATCCAGGGGTAAGGTGCGGTTTTATCCGATTCGCGGGGAGCTTCGGCACTCCCGGCACCCGTAATAGCGCTACTGACCAAACTCGTATACCTCGACTGATTCTTACCTAGCGGGTTTTGGGAGTGAAAAAACAGAGCGTTTTCCACATTCCGACTCTTCCAATATCTTACCCCCACAAAGCCCCAAGTAACACCATTTCAGACATTTGTTTGCTTGCCAAAATATTTCACGCACACTTCACAGTCGCCTCACAATGATCTCACGAAACCCTTAGCCAGAGACCAGCGGCGCAGATTTGCCAAGATAATAAGGAGTGGTGCGGATGATCATTTCGTCAAAAGGTGTCGGCGCAAATCCCAGTTCACGCACGGCCTTATCACTGGCAAAAAATATTTTTTTATTGGCAAGCCAGGCCTGCTGCCAGGTCAGACTGTTTTTTAAGCCAAAATCATAGAGGATATTCTCGCAAATAAAACCGGCTATTAGTGTAACGGCTGGCGGAATCTCGAGCAGATTGGAAGCGGCGGTTTGCTTACCCATGTAAAGCCGGGCAAAGGTCTGCGCCGCCTCTTTGAATGTGCGATTGGCGCTGACCAGACAATAACGCTCGCCGCGACGGCCGCGCCCGAGGGCGTTTAAATGGGCGGCGATGACATCATTGATGTCAGAGAAGGGTATGCCGCCACGCGGCACGAAAAGGGCTCGTCCCTGTGACATCGAACGAAAAATGCGAAAGTGATGGACATGAGTATCACCTTCACCAAATATGATACCAGGACTGAGGATGACGGCATCCAGGCCTTCACTGGCAAAGCGCATCACCACCTGCTCGGACTCATGCTTGCTATCGCAGTAGCCGAGGTTGAGACCGGAGAGATTGTAAACGAGGCTTTCGTCGGCGAGCTCGCCGTCGCGCTCGGGAACACCCATGCCGGCGATCGAGCTGGTATGGATGAAGCGCAGTCCGGGCCGGCGGGACGCCGCCAGACAGAGCCTTCTGGTGCCCTCGACATTGACCAGACGCTGCCTGGTTATATCGCGTCTTTGATAGGAGACCAGTCCGGCCAGATGATAGACGACATCGATATCGGCAAGCAGAAGGTCGAGCTCCTTATCCTCGAGGGTAAGAAGGTCTCCCTGCCGGTTTTGCAGACGAGGATCTTGGCTCGCCATAATGGCCAGCGCACTGCCGGCGGTGCGACATAGAGTCTTCACCCTGTGCCCGTCAAGCAGTAGTCTGCGCACCAGATGCAGGCCGATAAAGCCGCTTGCACCGGTAACCAATATACTTTTAGAGACGGGCTCGGCAGTCAATGGCAATCAGGCCTTATTTAAAGCGTAGCTGGCCAGAGCCGTGCTCAAGGGCGTTACCACCTGCGGAGCAATCAAAGCAGGAAGGTCGTTCTTTTCGGTAACCATATCGAGGTGCGCCAGTCTGACCTGATCCGAGCTCAGAAGCGGTACTGCTTGCACAACACCGAGGATTGCCGCGGCAAACGCGGCCACCGGTCCCGGAAGATTAACGAGTGGTTTGGAAATAGACAGGCTTGTCGCCAGAGCCTGCACAAATTGACGCATCGTCATTTTTTCCGGTCCACCAATTTGATAGATCGTTGCCGGGCCAGCACCCTCCTGCTCGAGGATCTTGACGATGGCGACGGCCAGATCGCCTACAAAGACCGGCTCCAGCATATTAATGCCGCCACCGACGAGCGGCACGGTCGGCCTGGTTTTGAGCAATGTACGATAACGATCGACCAGTTTGCTGTCACGACTACCGACTAAGCGGCCAACGATCAGCGATGGCCTGACAATGGCACAGGCCACGCCGGCTTCCTGCAAACACTGCGAAAAAGCCGTTTCGGCCAATTCCTTACTGGCCAGATATTGACTGGCAGAATTTTTGTCGGCACCAAGGGCGGTGACAAGCACGGCCTTTTTTAACCCGGCGCGCGCACAGGCCCTGGCAAAATAGAGTGAGTAGGACTGGTGCAATTCCTGGACGCTCGGACCGCCGCGAGGCGGAGCGACAGAGCCGATCAGATGGAGGCCGTAGTCGGCTCCGCTGAAGGCTCGGTCAAAATCGCCGGGACCGCCGCCGAGTTGACCGGTGTAGATCACTGCACCCAATTTTTGCAAAAAGGCGAGATCAGCCGGCGGTGCATCGACACGCAAAACAGCTCTGACAGAAGCCCCTTGTTTGATCAGCTCGGCAATCACGTGCTGCCCGAGATAACCACTGGCGCCGGTGACGACTACTTGTTTGCCATTCATTTGACTAATCTTTCTCGGTTACTAACGTTTCTCGGTTACTAACATTTCTCGTAAGAGACTTTTATCCCAGCAATTTTCCAGAACTGGCTCAATGGCTGGTCTTCCACCAGAAGATGTAGCGACCACCGCCTCGTTTGTCGCCGTTGCCCTTGTGTCCGTTGTGGCCATTGTGGCCGTTCTTCGGACCAGAGGGTTGGGCGTGGGCCGGCTCTCGTCCATCGGCGCCGGAGCGATTGCCCCAGGCATCGGAATCTGCACCATAGGCGGTGCCACGCTGCAGATTTTTCTCGCTGGCGGCCTGCAATTTGGCGACGAGACTTTTGATCAAAGTCACTTCACCGACCTCATTGCCCTGCTGTTTATGACCGAGGAATTGCAGGATATATCCAAAGACGATTAAAAAAGCGCCAAAAAATTTGGCGCGCGGACCGCGTCCGCCAAAGATCTGGCAGAGGCCAAGGACAACGGCCGGTACACCAACAATGTGCAGGGCGGCGTTGACCGGGTGCTTATGCCGCCTACAATAATCTGTGGTGAATGAGCCGGCGGAGCGGGCCAATCTACGGATAAATATTCTGTTCAGAGTCATTGACTTTCAAACCCCATTTTTTTTGAATCCCGCCAGCGTCATCGCCATGCCGTCCCGAAAGGGAATGCGATTGCGATAATCGAGTAATTGTTCGGCTTTGCCGATGCTGAAGCCCTGGTTGACGGCAACCAGGCGGAAGGCGCCTGGAGAAAAGCGAGCCAGACCCGGTCGCATTTTTTTAGGCAAAAAAGGTGTGATGGCGGCCATGATTTCGAAGACCGGCTTGATCGTTTGCCGGGGCAAATCTCTTTTTACCGGCGGCAATGCCAGTCCTTCGGCGATCTCGTCGAAAAGCAATTTTTTGGTGACGCGCTCGCCATCGGTGAGATTGAAGACTTCGCCATAGGCGCGGCTGTTCAATATAGCGCCCTCTATAGCCATAGCCAGATTACCGACAAATATGACATTGGTCTGACGGCTGCCGCCATCGACGAGCACAGCGCGGCCGTGGCGGATATTATCGATTACTCTGGGCATCCAGGCCCTTTCGCCCGGGCCATAAATAAAACCCGGTCGCAAAATGGTAATCGGCAAAGAGCCTGCGGTGCGGGCGGCGGCGAGGCATTTTTCCGCCTCCACCTTTGAGTCGGCATAAGGCTCGCCGCAGGTGACGAGCGGAGCACTCTCGTCGACGTCATACTGGTCGGCTTGACCGGTGATCGTCGAAAGAGAGCTGATATGGATAAATTGCTTGAGATTTTGTTTTTGAGCGGCGGCCAAAACGGCTCTCGTACCGTCCACATTGACCTTAAAGACAGCGGCCCGGTCAGCGAGATTGTCGACTGAACCGGCGGCGTGAACAACGACAGTCGCTCCGCTCAGGGCCGCGTCGAGGGCGGCACTATCATTGACGTCGCATTCGCGCAAAGTGAGATTTTCGCTGTTGCCGCAGGCGGCATGACATTCTGCCGCCAGGGCGGCGAGGGCATCAGCCCTGCGGCCGAGTGCCACCACTTTGTATTTTTCCGAGCGCAAGAGGCGCTCGACGACAGCCCGACCGACCAGACCGGTGGCACCGGTGACGGCCACTACTGTGCTGTCATCTGTTTTTTCAAACTCGGATCCGGCCTTTTCGCTTTTGGGGAAGGCTGATTCATTTATTTCGGACATCTTAAGGTCTGACTCCATCGATTAAGGAGAGCCTCCCGGCAAAGACTCCCTGTGGACTGAGCAGCGGTATTTTTACCTGTGCTTCCGGAGCACCCTCTGCGACCCGTTGCTGGCGCAGACGCTGATAAGTGCCGGGGGGCAGCGAACGTACCCGCGGTTGGCTCAAGCGGCCGCTGTCGCGTTTATCAAGATATTCCGGATTTTGTTCTTTCAGGCAGGCGTCAAAAATAGCGGCAAAGCGCTCGAGGGTGGCAGCGGCGGTGCCTTGCTCTAGCTCGAGGAATAGCACATAGTGAGGCGGCAGACTGAGCTCGACTTCGAGGGTAAAATGTTTGATACTGCAAAGATCCGAACGGATAACAGCTTGATTGAATGCACCGAGCACCTGCTCTTCGGTAATTTTTTCGCCGGTGATTGAACTGATACCACCACCCTTGCGCACAAATTTGATCACAGGCGTGGCGTCGAGGAAACTCTCCACTTCGATCAGATCGTTTATGTTGTAGCGGTAGAGGCCGGCATTAGTGGTGAAAAAGACAAAATAACGGCGTCCGCTCTCGAGCTCGTGCAACATCTTAAACTGCGGACTGGCCTTATCAATATCGTCTTCGGCGACAAATTCGAAGAAATGGCTGGTCAGGGCAAGCGGGCCGGCGGCGCCGCGATCGCTTATCGGGATCGAGCCGCGCCCCTCCGAAGCCATGTAGCCAAAATCACGCACCTGTACCGATCCAAAAAATTCCGGGGTCTTGTCCAGATAAAAAGCCATCGGGCCGCCTTTCCAGCAGGAAAGCACGCCCAGATCCGGCCAGACCTGATTGGGATTGAGCCGACCATGGCTGGCCAGAAGAGCCGAAAGTCGGCGCCCCTGATCGCGGTCTTGTTTCAGATGAGGAGCGAGTGCCTGAGCCAGCCCGTCCGGGAGACGGGCGGCAATGCCACTGTTGATGCCACCGTCGGTAATGTCGCGAATAAGCTCCTCGGCGCGATCGGCCATCTTATCGGCGAGCAGGAGCAGACTGCTTGGATTGCAGGCCATAATCGCCGTCACATGACTGGTCATGGCGATGCGCAACAAGGTGTAGTATTTGGCTTCGACGTCCTTGATCTGGCTTATTTCAGAAGGTACGGCGAAATGTCTTTTGATGATCGGCGCCTGCCGCCGATTGAGCAGACCGGAGACGGCACCATAGGGCAGGCCGCATTCGGTAACGCCTTCTTGATCGTTGCTGGCCATGATCAAAAACTTGCCGAGGGCGGCCCGAGGAAAATCTTTGATCATATGATAATTATGGAGCTGAAAGGCATGCGTATAATCGCGCAGATGAGCGCGGGTGATAGGCACAAACTTGGGACGATCAGTGGTACCACTGGTAGTGGCAAACATAAAGGGATCTTCCAGGGTCAATTGCTTTTTCGCGCCGGCGCGGAGCCGGTCGATATAAGGCTCGAAGCCCTCATAGCCGGAAGCGGGCACATAGCGACAGTAGTCTTTATAGCTGTGGATCTTGTCAAAATTGTGATTGACACCAAAAGCAGCCTGCTCGTTAGCGCGGACAATCTGCATTAGCTTACTCAACTGCGCAGCTTCCGGATTTTTTAAAGCGCCGTAAAAATGTCTTACATGGGTAGCGCGCCTGGCCGCCTGGGCGAGCAGTATGTCGGCATTGGCCAGTTGTCCGAGCGAAACGCCCCGGGGGAAGAGAGCCGATTTCTTATCACTTCCGACGCCTGAAGCGCCGTCACCGGCGGCACTCATGGGCGCCTCGCGGCAGCGTATGGCTATTGATGAGGACTGGCAAGGGCATAGGCGGGAGCGGCAAAGGAGGCGGGAAATTGGCCAAGGTAGCGCCTGCCATTACGGGAGAGGCTGACGCCAAGGCCGGCGCCCTTGCTCACCTTAGCCCTACCACCAAAGGGCACCGTCAAACATTCTTTTGTGACATCGCGTTTGAGCAAAAAGATGTTCATCGCCCCTTCGACATTTTCGCAAAGCTCGGGACCGAGGGCGGCGGCAAAATGCCTCTGTGCGGATGCAAGCACACCGGATTCACCGACCTGGGCGCCGAGATGGACTTCGAGCTTATGGTCGAAGGCGAGATCGACGATCTTCATGCAGGCGATCACACCGCCCAATTTGGAGAGGCGGACGTTGAAACCATCGCAGGCGTCCATAGCAATCAAAGCGCGTGCATCGGCAAGCGTCGTCAACGATTCATCGACGATGATTTTTTCCGGTATGACAGTTTTCAGCTTTGCCAGATTTTTCAAATCACCCTTGGCCAGTGGCTCTTCAACGGAGACGATTGCATATTCGCGCAGGGCGGATAAATGCTTTTGGGCACTATCCAGGTCCCAGGCGCAATTTGCGTCGATGCGCAATTGCACGTCGGCAGGCAGAATCTGCCTGGCCATCCTGACGACAGTCAAATTGTCTTCCAGAGAAGAGCCGACCTTGAGCTTGACTGTCCCAAAATTGTAGGCCTTATAAAAATTCAAGATGGTGCCAAGGAAGGCATTGTTCCCGAAGGGCACAACACCCCCGTAATTAATCATTTCAGACTCACCTTTTTTTAGCCCGAGACCGTCTTTCAGGGCGCCTGGACCAAAGACGCGGGAGCGAGCAAAGGCTGAGGGCAATGCCCGGGCGAGCAAATCGGGAAGTTGATAAAAGGGAATGTTCTGAGCCCGACAGTAGGCATCGAGCAGGGCCAGCTCGAAGGCACAGAAGCTGGCACCGTGAGCATTTTCGTCGAGGCCATGGGTAATCCACAGAGCCTCGAGGGCAGAAGCGAGCTGGGGCAACGTTTCGAAACTAAAATTGCGCAAACCGGGGAAGAGCGTGTCATTGAGATAACGCCAACATCCCTGCGCAGTTTCACCGCTGACATAATCACGGGGCACCGACTCGCCGAGGCCGGCATATTCCACCGAACCGTTCTGCAAGAGTACCTTGACGAAAACATTGGTCGAGCTCTTGCGCGCCGCCAGATTATGGCCGAAGGAGAGGCGGAAGGGCAGATCGATTAGATAAGTTTTGAGACCACTGACATGCATAGACTGATTATGTGACCACCGGACTTCTGGCCAGAATCCACTCGGAGAGCACGTGAGTGTACTCCTTGAACCAGTTGTCGTCAAAATCCAGACAATGCTGGGCATCCGGGAATATGCGCAAATCCTTGGTCTGCGATGGAATCTTTTGATACCAGGCCTGCAATTTTTCGACGTCGACGATGCGATCCGAACCGCCCTGCAGCATCAAAACCGGCATAGTGATTTGGCCGGCGGCCTTTTCGGCCAGACGGGAGATTTTTAAGTTTTCGATCAAGAAGCTGGCCGTCACTTCGGTGAGGCGTAGCGGATCTCGTTTTAGATAACCCTGGAATGTCGGGTTATCGGTAAATTGCTCGACTTCCAGGGGAAGCGGCCACTTGCGGTGAGAGCCGGCATCGCCGCCCAGCAACATACTGTAGGCAATTTGAAACTTTGTGCCCATGCCGTAATCGACTTTGGTGTAAATAGCCGGAGCGGTGAGAACGCAGCCAGCTATAGGCAAATTGAGAGCATCGGCGCCGACCGGCTTGTAATCTTTCTGCACAATTAAAGACGCCGCTTTTGCACCCCAGCAATGGCCAAGGACGATAATCGGATGACCGACATAATCAAAAGCTATCTTGCGCAGGGCCATCTCCACATCGTTGAGATAGTCTTTGTAGCTTCCCAGGTTGCCCCGATCGCGGGGATTGAAGCCGGAGCCGCGGCGATCCGGTGCGTAGACCGTGATACCACGGGAGTTCAAAACGGAAGCCGTGTTTTCAAACCAGCCGCTATGCCCTTCGATTCCGTGCAGGTAGAGAACGACGGGCAGTCCGGACTTGCCCTTCCAGAGACGGCAGACGACTGACAGGCCATCACCGGCATCGAGCTTGATTGTCTGCGACGGAATCGCCGTGACACCGGTCATCGGCGGCAAGGGCGTGGCATTTGGATAAGATCCGGTCTGCAGGTCTCTCAAAAGTGTGCAAGTCCAGCCAGGAAGAAGTAAAGCCAAAAAAAAGTAAAGTAAGTGAGAAATGAGCCTGGGGGAAAACGATGCCCTGGGAACAAAAGTTTAACATCCTCATCGTCTTATTTTAGTCCCTGATACAGTATGTCTTTTAGGCCGAGCTCGATAGTCGCAAGCCATCTTCCTGACCTCCACTGCACCGGGTGCTGCAAATTTGGACCCAACAAATGGCAAAAGCGAGGAAATATCAGTGATTGAAGCGACCGGAAGGGGCAGCGAAAGAACGTCCATTGACAATTTGGAGATTGCCATGGAGACCGTGAAACCTGTCGAGATGCCTGCCTCTCCGCAAAAACCGGCCAAGATCGGTCGCGTCCGCTGGGTCGGCGAAATGAATCAGGCTCTCAGCGAAGGCCTGGCCACTAGCCAGCTCCTGGCCGCAGTCGAATCGGATCAGCTAGCGGCCGGTCGCAAAATCTGCCTCGATCTCTGGCCTTTCATCCGCCATCTACCCGACCAGATCAAGGCAGTCAAAGACAAATTGCCCGATCAGCTCGAACCGGCCAAACTCTTTTTAAACAGTCTCGCCGACGAAGAGCGGCACTATCAAGAGCTCTACATCAAACAGTGCGAACTGGCCGGACTGAGCCGCGACGCCCTGCTGACAACCGAAGTGGCGCCGGCTCAGCCGATCGCCGTCCTGACACGGACGATGGACAGGGCCTGCCTGGAAGGCGATGTCGTCACCGGCGTGCAGGCGATTGTGGCAGCCGAGCTTGCTGCCACGCAGTTTGCCCGCGCCGCCAAAAGTGCTTTCGAGCAGTATTTTGACTTGCATGCCGGCGAATATGACGATGGACGCATCGACGAAGGCCTATCCTGGCTGCGCCTCCACGCCAAACCCAATACCAGGCACGCCCTCTGGATGAATCGCATGCTCGTTGCCCTCAACCAGGAAAATGACAGTTCGATCTGGCCCGAGACAGTTAAAGAAATACTCAAATCTATTTTTAGTCTCTGGCGAGTAGACCCATCTACAGTCGAGAAATGGCTGAGTAGTAGAGGTACTTAAATGAAACCATTTTCAAAAAGCAGACCGCTGCAAGCAGCAGGTGCGCTCAGTTTGCTTTTGATTTTGCTATTTCAATCAACAGGCAATAAAGCTATGGCCCAGGAAGCCGCCGATGCGCGCACTAAACCTTCAAACGGCAAGAGTCTGAAAGACCCCGGCCGGGATTACCTGGCTATGGTACCGACACCGCCGCCGATGGCTGACGGTGCCGACTTCATCCAAAAGATGCAGAGCGCCGCCGATTCCTACCAGGATTATTATTTCGAATATAAAATGAGCGCCTTCAAGCACGGCACTGTCGTAGAGGAAGGCAAATTCTGGTTTAAAAAGCCACGCCTGCTGCGCCTGGAAGAAATCGGCGAATTCAAACACGGTTGCACGGCTATTCTCACCGCCTCGGGCAAAGTCAAAGCAAAGGCCGGCGGTGCGCTCGGAGTCTTCACCGTCGATCTGGCACCACAAAACAATATGCTACGTTCGGCCAACGGTTATCCGATGGTGCAGAGCGATCTCTCCAGTCTGGCTGCCGCTCTGCGCAAGTTTCTCGCCGAGGGCAAAACGGCCAAGGTGAGCCAGAATGCGCTGCAGATCAGCTCGCAACCACAAAAAGTGCATATCCTCGAAATCTATCAAAACCCGAACCATCAGATATACAAGCGGGTGGCGGTCGACAGCAATAGCTTTCTCCCCGTAGAGTGGTGGGACTTCGAGTCCGGCAAACTGGTCTCGCACTCCATCTGGAAAACTTTTAAAGGCAATATCGCTTTGAGCAACACCTTATTTGAGGACGTAAATCGCAAATGACTTTCAACCCGCCCACAATCGCCGCCATCATTCTATTTGGCTCCGGCATCCTGGCCGGCATCCCTGTACTGGCCAAGGGCTTCTCCAGACGCGGCAAAGGTATCGTCTACCAATCGGACTTTCTCTTGCAACGCGCACCGCAGCTGGTATCAGTGCTGAATATCTTTTTGATCGTCACCTCCTTCCTCGTATGTAACGATCCGGTCACGACCATACCGCTGCCGAGATTGTTCAGCCTGGTCACGACCAACCCACCCACTGCATTCGAAACCGTCATCTCCTGGGTCGGTATAGCAATCTTGCTCTCCGGCTTGATTTTCATGATTGGCGGCTGGTATTCGCTCGGCGAATCGTTCAGCACCGACGCCGAACTACTCGAAGGTCAAAAACTGCGCGAAGGCGGCCTTCTACAATTTGTCATGCATCCGGCCTATTCGGGTATCATCCAGTGTTCCATTGGCGGCTCGCTGGCATCGCTTTCGCCTCTCTGCCTCTGCTTGACCCTCTTTGTGATCGCCCCGCTTTGGCTCAGACGGGCAAAGTACGAAGAAGAACTGCTGATCAAGACTTTCGGCGACGAGTACAAGAAATACGCCCAGAAGCTCAAATGGCGCAGACTAATCCCTAAATTTATTCCAATTGGCGTTTAACCTCGGCTATAAGTCCAACCGAGACAGAAAAGCTTTAGTACAGGCCTTGGCTGGTCGGCTACAAAGTCGTCCTCTGGCCGTGAAAATGGGCGGAACATCCGGGCAAAAATTTCGACCTTAGATATTGAGGCTGAATGCCAAGACCATGCTAGAATCTTTACATCTTTGAAGAGTCAGGCCTGAGCGCCAGACCGGGGAGACCTTTTGAAAAAACATCTCAAGCCAGCGCTCATACTCTCAGCATTGCTGATGGCAGCGCCGACTCTTATCTCGGCTTCGCAATATACGAGCGGCCAGGCCTGGGCCCGCGACAAAAACGTCGACACCAACAAAGCCTGCCCGACCCAGGCCGTGAAGCTCGAGCCGGTGCATGCCGAAATCAGAATCGAAGCGCCACCGCATCTGGTGTGGAATGTCGTGCATGAAGAACGCAAGCACGACCCCGACATGGCCTACAGCAAGGTTTTGTCCGAAAAGGACAATGAAGTCTTACTCGAACAAAAATTTACGGTGCTGCCGGTGATCGGCACCTCAGTATGCACAATGCATCAAAAAGAAACTCCAGATAGTCGCATCGACTATAAGTTGATCAAATCAGATCGTTTCAAAGTAATGGAAGGCAGCTGGGTACTGGTGCCCTCCGCCGACAACAAGTCGACGACCCTGCAACTGACTACCACAGTCGATCTGGGTATGCCTGTGCCGAGAAGCATCTTCAATGCCATTACCGCCAAGAAGCTCGACCGTCGCCTGCAGCATATTAAGGTCATGGCCGAAGAAGAAGCGAAGGCGGCCAAAGTCGCCGAAGCGCGTAAGGGCTTCAATTAATCTTTTGATTGGTTTGCTTGGCCGCTTTCGCCAGCTCAAGACTGGAGTCGACCAGAGCTTCCAGACGGACGCCGAAATGCGACTCGAAAAATGTCTTTTTCTCGCCAAGGGCCCAGATCTCAGGCAAGCAGTTTTGCTCCGGATGCAAGGTGAGGACAAGAGAAACAGTACTGAGGCTATCACGCTCCTTAAATAGATCTTTGTTAAAGTCGCGCGAGCGCTCCTTAAAGACCACCTTCAGATCGCCAATCACTTGCTTGTGACTGCGATCGAGAGCCTCGGCCAGGCGCAGTATGGCAGCCAGATCAGACACCAGGGTGCGGTCTTCGGCACCAATCGAATACCAGGCCTCGTGGGTCACCTTCGGCTCGGAGCCGCGGTGATAACGAGCGATGGCCGCGATAATCGAAACCTCCTCTTCGGAATGGCCGAGCAAGCCGCCGTGTTTGATCAAATAGTAGGAATGTTTGTGATGCCCGTTGCGGCCGATATACATACCGAGATCGTGGAGCATGGCGGCAGACCAGAGCAGATGTCCGACCTCTTCAAGATGATCGTGCAAGATGCCGCGCGTCTGCGTAAAAAGCTGCTGGGCAAGAAATGCAACCTGCTGACCGTGGGCGAAACTGCCGTGATATTTTTCCAGCAGACTGTGCACGGACCTGGAGCGGGGATCGCGGTGCAGAGTCATGCCGCCGTCCAACCAACCGGTCTGCAAAAAGCGATCGACGACGACGCCTTCGCGCAGGGCAGCCGTGCAAAATTTTAGTTCGGAGACTTTGAGCGATTTCATCGTCTCGAGCAAAACGATCGAGCCGGCCAGAATCGTCTCGTTGCGATCAGCGGAGACACCTTTTGGCTTTTCGCCCTTGAGAGCCGCTGTCTCGAGATAAGAAACGATCTCGACCAGACGATCGACACGTATAGTCCAGCCGGAAAGCTCGGCATGCGGATTGCCCTGAGAGGCGCGGTCCAGTTTGGCCAGAGCGGCAATCGTGCCGGACGTACCAATCAAGACATCGAAGCCGCCACTGTTCTCGATACCATTAGAACTCGGTCGGAGCACGCCGCGCACTTCGTCGTGCAGCTCCTTAATCATCTCGCGGGTGATGACATTGCGCTTGAAAAAGCGCTGGGTGAGCCTGGCCGCGCCGAGTTTATATGATTCTGCAAAATGGATCTGGGAGCGGTCGCCGACGATAAGCTCGGTACTGCCACCACCGATGTCGATGATACAAAAGCGCTGGTCGGGAGCAGCTATCCTGGCACTCAAATTGAAGAGTACACCGAGATAAATAAGCCTGGCTTCTTCTTTACCCGAGACCATACGCGCGTCGATGCGCAACTCCTGACGAATCGCCCGCAGACATTCCTCACCGTTTTTGGACTCGCGCACCGCCGAAGTAGCGACCGCCACGATACTGCTGGCACCGCGCTCCCTTGCTTTTTTGATCATGTCGCGCAGGATGCGCACGGCCGAGCGCAAGGCCGGCTCATCGATGTAGTGAGCGGTGAGGGAGCGACGGAAAAAAGGAACGGCTTCTTTTACTTTCAAAAGCACTTCAAAATGATCTTTGTCCGGAGAGGCCTGACAGACAATCATATGAAAGCTATTGGTGCCCATGTCGATGATGGCGATGATCGGACCGCCCTTCACCTTAACAGGTGAACTCTGTCGTTCGACATTGTGCTCGGAGCCAGTAGCTGTGACTTTGGCGCTCATAAAATGCTTGGGCTTCCTGACTGAAACAATATCCTAGTTATACAACTAATTGACCGACACCGACTGAAGCTTCGCAAGATGGCCGAGAATTTTATCGGCACAGACATCTCCGGAGTGAACGCATTCGGGCAAACCAACGCCTCGGTACGAGGCACCGGCCAGATGCAGACCGTCGATACCAGAGGCCAGACTGTCTATTCTGGCCAGCAACTTTTTATGACCGACATAGTATTGAGGCATCGACTGCGGCCAGCGGCAAACACGGGCATAAAGAGGTCTGGCTGACTGATCCAAACCGACCAGCTTGACCAGATCGGCCAGGGCCATGTCGATAAGCTCGGCGTCAGGCCTGGCGAGAATCTCCGGCTGTTTGACGCCACCGAGAAAGACACGCAAGATGAGTTTATCGCCGGGGGCACGACCTTTAAATTTTTTGCTGGCGAAGGCCACGGCGATAGAATTGAGTTTGCACCTGTGCATCTCTACTTCGGGGATGACGACACCAAAGGCATCCAGCTTGCCGGCAACTTCCAGGGCGATATCGCTCTTGTTGACCAGGAAATTGACGACAAGTGAAGAAGCAGCCTCGATTTTGGCCAGCTCAGCCGCCAGTTCATTTAAACGAGAAGAAGAAGAAGAAGAAGAAGAACTGCTCAGGATTGCCGCCGCTCGTCCAGCCGGCACGGCCAGAACCACATGATCGGCGCTCAAGACCTGATCGGCAAGCTGGATTGAATAGGACTGGCCGCCTTTGTCCTCTGCACGGGTAATTTCAGCAACCGGGGCAGAAAGACGAAAGTCAAGATTGCCAGTGGCACTGGCCGACCGCAACCTGGCGACGAGGGCCTCGACAAGGATACCCATGCCGCCGTCAAAACTGCAAAACATACCGTAACGCACGCCTGCAGACGCGCTGGCATTCACACCCGGTTGACTGGCAACAGGATCGCCGCCATCGTCAGAGGATATTTTGGAATGAGCCTGGGCCTGGTCCTGGGCCTGCTGACGCGCCTGACTGAGCAGACCACCTATGACGCTGCCGGCATTTTGTTCGAGCTCGACAAATCGTTCGGCGGCCATAGCGGCGCTCAATTTTTCGGCGTCGCCTACATAAATGCCGCCGACCATAGGCTGGGCGATTTTTTCCAGGAGCTCGGCGCCGAAGCGCCGACGGACAAAATCTGCCAGAGATTCGTCTTCGGTACTTGCGCGCACCGGCAAAAAGGGCTCGCTCAAAACGCGCAGTTTACCGGCAAGCGAGATGATTGGACTTTCCAGAAAAGGCAAAATTTTACCCGGCGCCAGCATAGCAAAGCCCTCGGGCAACTTGACCAGTTTGCCGCCACTGACGACCATGGCGCCACGACCCTCGACATTGGTCGGGATGATCCGGTCGCTCAGACCGAGGCGCTCGGCCAGATTACGCATGTAAGGACGGGTGGTGATGAAGCTGTCTGGTCCCGACTCGATCAGAGCCCCCTGCTCGGCGGTAGTCTCGATGATACCGCCGGCGCGACCACTGCCTTCGAGCACAGTTACTTTCAGCACGCCGCTTTTGAACGCTTCGCTTTCAATCAGATCAAAGGCGCAAGTAAGACCGGTCACTCCGGCCCCGACGATGACGATATGCGTTCGCTTGCCAGCGCTCATAATTGCGCCGCTCCGCTAAGGGCGGAGTTGCGTACCATCTCGACTAGAAATTTGACGTTATCGACCGGTGTACCGGGCAAGATGCCGTGGCCCAGATTGAAAATATAACCGGCCTTACCCCTGCAGCGATCGAGTAATTTCTGGGCCCGCGCTTCCAGTAAAGCACGCTCGGCAAAAAGCAAAGTAGGATCGAGATTACCCTGCACGCACCTATCGCGCAGAGCCTCGCTCTGCCAGGTGGAGAATAGATCAACGCGCCAATCGAGACCGATGACGTCGCCGCCGGCCGCGGCCATCAAATCGATGATGCCACCGGTATTGGTGCCAAAATGAATCGTCGGCGCCCGCTCTTTTAAATTGTCGAAAATATATTTACTGTGCGGTTGGACGAATTCTTCGTAATCTTCACGGCAAAGCGAACCGACCCAGGAGTCGAAGAGCATCAGACAATCAGCACCGGCGGCCTCTTGAGCCTGCAGATAGGCAACAGTAAGCCTGGCTAAATAAGCCATCAATTTTTGAAATGCAGCTCTTTCATTGTGCATAAAAAGTTTGGTGCGCTCGAAATTACGAGAAGATCCACCCTCGATCAAATATGAAGCGAGGGTAAAAGGTGCGCCGGCAAAACCTATCAATGGACAATCGGGACGGGCGCCCTTGAAGAGCTTGATCGCCTCGAGCACGTAGGAGAGCTCATCGCCCGCATCGAATAACGGCAGCCTATCCACATCGCCGGGAGCTCGCACCGGATTGTCGATGACCGGGCCATCGCCTTGAGCAAAACGCAGTCCAACGCCCATGGCGTCGATTGGCAGTAAGATATCGGCAAAAATAATGCCGGCGTCGACATCGAGTTGCTCGACGGCCATCACCGTCACCTGCGAAGCCAGTTGCGGATTTTTGCAGAGTTCTAGAAAACTGACCTTTTGACGAATGGCGCGGTATTCTGGTTGATAACGTCCGGCTTGACGCAGAAGCCAAACGGGTGGACGCTCGGTCGGCTCGCGACGCAGTGTGCGCATGAAGATACTTTGCTTAACCGCGCTCTTATCCATGGAAAGTTACCGGAGAGAAAACCTAGAATAGCTTGAACACATGGCAGTCTAACATCAACGTATGAAAAGTTGGCAACATGACAAATGAGAGTGAGCAAAGCTTTGCGGTAGTTATAATCGGCGGCGGTCCGGCCGGTATGAGCGCAGCCATGGGCTTCCTGGAAGGTCGCGTCAAAGCTCTCTTAATCGATCGACAGGCACAACTGGGCGGTCAACTCGCCGATATACCCAGCCCGATTGTAAACCTTGCCGGCGCTGCTGTTAACAATGGCGAAGAGTTGAGAGTGGCAATGCAAAGCTCGCTTGAGCGCGCCGCACAATTTGCCTGGGCCGATGAGAAACGACCTCTTCTCACTCTGCGCAACAATTGCCATGTCTTAAATCTTGCAGCATTTGAAGATTTTATATCGGTCGAAACGATCAATGCTCAAGGGATCAAATCCTCCGTGAGAGCGGATTTCCTTATTTTTGCCGGCGGCTACCGGGTGCGCCAATTAGAGGCGCCGACGGCCCATCTGGCCAACTTCTGGCAATATCACACCGACAACCTCGCCGGTCAATCAGATTTGAGCGCCAGTAGCCTGGCCGTGGTCGGTGGCGGTGACAGCGCTCTTTTGAAAGCAATCAGCCTGGCCCCGAAAGTAAAAGACCTGCATTTAATCCACCGCGGCAAAAATTTCACGGCGCGCCCTGATTTGATTACAAAAATCGCTCAGCTTCCCAATTGTCGGACCTATTGTGGAAGCAAAATAGCAGAGCTGATCGGTGCTGGAAAACTGGAGCGCATCAAACTCGACGGCGGCGAGGAGATAGCGGTTTCCGCGGTCATCGTCAAAGTCGGTTACGAGCCGAATACCGAATTGTTGGAAGGCCTGGTGAAGTTGAACGAGAAGCGCCATGTCATTGTCGATCACGCCCTCAAAAGCAGTCACGACAGAATCTATGCCGCCGGCGACATCATCAATGAAGAGCATGCTCGCATCAGCACGGCCGTCGGCAACGGCATGAAAGCGGCCGGATCGATCATGCAACGTATTTATCATTCAAGGTCTGAAACAAGCGAACGAAGCTAAGGAGCTACAATATCGGTCGTGATCACCTGACCCGGTTCGATCGGCAGCTTTGCCTTTTGACCTTCGGGATGAAGCTCGAGATTAGCCGGTGGTCCACTCAACCAGTGATTTAAATGAACCGTAGCATGGCGCACATTACTCATGTCAAGCAAGGCGCCCGCCGGTATAAATTTACGGGCCGATACCTCATCAAATGAGAAGTGATTGGAATCAGGACCGGGCATCAACCCTCCGCGCCTGCGCTTCCCGGCAGGACCGCGTTCTGCCCTAACAACCACCTG
Organism: Cyanobacteria bacterium REEB67; assembly: GCA_018971775.1. Lineage (GTDB taxonomy): Bacteria > Cyanobacteriota > Vampirovibrionia > Obscuribacterales > Obscuribacteraceae > REEB67. The sequence continues at coordinate 25,696 of JAGXAB010000041.1, forward strand.
ACCTCTGGCAATACCGGTCGAAGTGCAACCGACGGTATCATCCCTGGTGGCGCAGGCATAGGTCGGTATATCGCAGGGATTCATTTCTCTTTCTTCGACGTCGGTGCCTGAGATTTCACTGCCGGCAGGAATGTCCAAAAGAGCAACGACGGTGGAAGGACCTCGAAAACCAGGAAAGGAATAAAAAAGAATCTGGCCTTTATGAATGCCTTTTGACAGACGGCCGACAACATCGCTTTTGCGCTGGGCGAAATAGGTGGAGCTCTTGCCAAAAGCCGAGCCCGGGGCAACACCTTCGGGTAATGTACTGGCTGCCACGTATTTAGTCACGATGTCGGTCGGCGCAATTGTTTTGCCGTCAGGCAACTCACGGGCAGCGCAAACGACAACCACGTTGCCACTTATTCGGACAGACGGGGACTGGGCGCGGGCCGCAGATGCCAAGCAGAGCAGGCCGGGCGCAACCAGAAGGATGGCCAACAGCCTGATATTCCGGCACAGGTAGGAACCAGTAAAATATCGCCTCATAAGACTAGTTTGACACGTCAATGGCTTATCTAGACGGCCAATTAGAATATTTTTGCTGCGCAAAACAGGGAACAATGTCAGCTTTTAGCGATCGCAAGGCTTTTCGCTTCAGCGAGCGGCGCGACGGGCCCGTACGGCAGCAGCGAGTTGATCGAGCAGGGGTACCGTTTCTTCCCAACCGATGCAGCTGTCTGTGATGCTCTGACCGTAAGCCAGCTCTTTGCCGCTGTTCAGATCCTGTCGACCGGCGACGATATTGCTTTCGACCATAACACCGAAGATGCGCTTATCACCTGCCGCCATCTGTTCAGCGATGTCGGTACAAACACTCAACTGATTGACGTGATTTTTGCGACTATTAGCATGGCTGGCATCGATCATGATGCGCGGAGGCAAGCTGGCCTTGGCGATCTCGGCAGAGGCGACATTGACGTGGAAGGCGGAATAATTGGGCTCCATGCCGCCACGCAGGATAATATGGCAATCGTTATTGCCGCGCGTTTTGACGATGGCGGATACACCACCTGTGGTGACACCGAGAAAATGATGTGGAGACGATGCGGCCTGAATGGCGTCGATAGCGATACGGATATTACCGTCGGTACCGTTCTTGAAACCGACCGGACAAGAAAGACCGGAGGCGAGCTCACGGTGCCCCTGCGACTCGGTCGTACGCGCTCCGATTGCACCCCAGCTGACCGTATCGGCAATATATTGAGGCGAGATCATGTCGAGAAATTCGCAACCGGCCGGCAGCCCCAACTCGTTGATGTCGATGAGCAGCTCTCGCGCCAGCCTCAGACCACGATTGATATTGAAACTTTCATCCAGGTTAGGGTCATTGATCAAACCCTTCCAACCGATTGTCGTGCGCGGTTTTTCAAAATAAACGCGCATGATGATTTCCAGATCGGCGCCGAGGCGCTCACGATGGGCCATCAGCCTCTCGGCATAATCGCGGGCAGCGAAAGTGTCGTGAATAGAACAGGGGCCAATCACGACCAGTAAACGATCGTCATTGCCCTCTAAAATTTCGTGAATAGCCTTGCGGGCATAATATGTAGTGGCAGCGGCCTTTTCGGTGAGGGCAAATTCGCGCTTGATGTGCGTCGGGGGCGCCAACTCGTGGATACCCTCAACGCGCAGGTCGTCTGTTTGAAAATTCATGCTGATTATCGCCCACAATACTTTGACCATTGCATATTGCGGGATAATCTTGTCCTTGCCAAGCCTTTTAATATTTGAAATACAATGTTGTTCACAAGAAATGAATCGCCGTGAGCGATTGTAAAGAATCTCATCTTTATCGAAATAGAGGTCAGTCCGACTGGTGCGCCAAAGCGGCGCTGAAGACACCGGCATTGACGAGCCCTTCAGCCGTACACCCCCGCGAGACATCATTGATCGGCTTGTTCAAGCCAAGCAGGATAGGTCCCGTTGCCCGCGCTTTACCAAGACGTTCCGATATTTTGTAAGCGATATTACCGGAATTCAAATCCGGAAAAATAAAGACATTGGCGCCGGCCTCGACAAAAGGACTATCCGGAGCCTTCTTGCGAGTGACGTCAGGTAAGAGCGCTGCGTCAAACTGGATCTCACCATCGATAATTGTCTCGGGCATCTCCTTTTTAGCTATGGCCAGCGCCTGCTTGACCTTATCGACTGCCGCACCTTTAGCACTATCCCGGGTGGAAAAAGACAAGAAAGCCACCCTCGGCTCGACTTCCAGCCACTTCACAGTCTGTACAGCGGCATAGGCAATCTCGGCCAGGCCCTGGGCATCGGGATTTATATTGACCGAACAATCGGCAAAAAATAACAAACGCTCCGGCCACTCCAGGACAAACATAGACGAGGCGCGCTTGTAGCCTTCCTTCAGCTTGACGATTTCGAAAGCGGGAATGAACGGTTTCGTCTTGCTGTCCAGGCCGCTCACCATGCCATCAGCCTCGCCATGATGCACCATCATCGCGCCGTAGTAGTGCGGCAATTTCATTTTTTCGGCGGCCTGATCTTTTGTAATGCCTTTGTGTTTGCGCAGCTTGTAGTATTCCTCGACATATTGCTCGCGATTTTTATCGATCGTCGGATCGTGTATGTCGATACCGTCCAGTTCTAAGTCCAGTTTAGCTGCGGCCTCTTTCAAATCGTCGGGACTGCCCATCAAAACAGGTCTTGCCAGATCCTCGTCCTTGAGCGTCAGCGCCGCTTGAAGCACGCGTTCATCGCTGCCCTCGACGTACAATACACGGCGCTTTTTTCCACGCACACGCTCTTTCATTTGTTCAAGGAACATTGCTTCTCCGCTCCGCTAGTCATAAACCTGAGATTTGCGCTCGGCGTTGATGGCGTGACAGGGCTCGACCCTCTTACCATTAACTTTCTGTTCGACCAGCGACTGATAAAGATGCTCGTATTGAGGGATGACACCAGCCGCCGAAAATTTCTCCTGCGCCTGACGGCGCGCATTCTCGCCCAGCCTCCGGCGCAGATCCGGATCTTGAATGAGCTTTTCGACAGCCCGGGCCAGACCGTTAGCGTCGCCAAACGGTACTAGATATCCGCTCACGCCATCTTCCACCACTTCCGGAATGCCACCGACTCTGGTAGCGACGCTAGGACAGCCAAAGAACATCGCCTCTAGAATACTCAAACAGAAGCTTTCATTTTCGGATGTGATCAGATCGATATCGGCAGCCTGCAAATATTCTTCGATCTCGAGGATGTTTTCGCGCACGACTAAGCGATCTTCCAGGCCAAGCCTGCGCACGTCTTCCAGAAATGGAGCGAAACTGGCTCCGGCCAAAATGACAAGCTTGAATGAACGGCGCGGACTTATACGCGCCACTGTCTCGAGCAATAAATCGATGCGCTTGGTGGGACGCAAATTAGAAGAGTGCAAAAGCATCACTTGATCATCGGCGATACCAAGCTCAAGGCGCGTTTCCTGCCTGCTGCGGGCCGGTGGATTGGGCTCGAAAAAATTGGTGATGACTTGCATCGGCTTATGAAAGCCAAGGACGGTCTGAGTTTCTTCCAGCAGATATTTTGAAACGGTAGTGACAGCATCAGACTGACTGAGAGCATGAAAGATGGCCGGACCATAGCCCGGATCGCGGCCAAGCAAGGTCGTATCCGTGCCGTGCAGAGTAGTGACGACTTTTGGTTGTTGGCCGGGGGCAAGCATGCAACGAGCAAGAATGGCGGCGGTGGCATGGGGCACGGCATAATGCACATGCAATATGTCCAGTTGATGACGGCAACTGACCTCGGCCATCTTCACCGATAAGGGCAATGTGTAATCGGGATACTTGAACAAATTGTAGTCATTAATAGAAACCGGATGAAAATGAATGCGCTCGGCATCGGCCGGCAGGCGGAAGGGCCGCTCGTAGCTGATGAAATGCACATCGTGCCCGCGCTTCGCGAGCTCGATACCAAGAGTGGTGGCGATGACGCCACTGCCGCCAATCGATGGATAACAGGTAATGCCGATATTTAAAGGACGCTCGAGATGCATAATATTATTCATGCTAAAAATTTCGCGCTCCCCTGCCCGCCGCGGCGAGCGATTCAAATACCAGCGGTTCATTGGGATAGAGGGCCATAGCATATTCTATCCCGGCCCGAGCACCAAGCAAACGGGCCCGGGTCAATTGCAAATCGACATAACTTCGCGTCGCCGCCTGGCTGCCGTGCGCCTGCATGGCCGCTACCCAGGCCCTGGAAACCTCAGAAGCCGAGATATCGATCAAGATCGGCGCAAGATCGCGGGGCTCTCCGTCGGGTGTGACGGCATAAAACAGCAGGCGCTCGATACTGTGCGCCGGCAAGTCGATAAGCTCTTTCAAGCCTCCATAGCGGGCGATCCGAGCGGCATCGCGCACCAGCTGCCCCAGTCTGGCATGGTCAGAGTGCTGATTTTCGGTTGGTGTCGTAGCCAGTACCGTCGAGGCACGCAGACGACGGATAATACCGGCAAGTTTAATGGCGTGAACGGCTCGCACCTCAAGATGTGAGTCGCCGTCGAGCTCGACAAATTCTATCGTTGCCCCGAGCAGAGCGGCCGCCCGGCAGGCCTCATCGCGTCTTTGCTCAGCACTGCCGTGCGTACCGGCCTCGCCAAGCGAACAAACGACAAAGTGAGCGGCTCGGCCGGCCTGAGTCTCAGCGGCGATGACAGCGCCGCAACCAAACTCGATGTCGTCGGGATGAGCACCAAAAACAAGCAAGGGCGCGCATTGGTCGTTAGCAGAGATGGCGCTCATCGATCTTCACCCGGCAGTTCGGTATAGGCTTCGTCGGACCGGTCAATGGTATCACGCGTCACAAACTCGATATCGGGTGCATCGGCTTTGACCAGATAAGCCTGCTCGCCGGCACCGGAGACATAATGAGTACAGTGCAGGACCGATTGCATCCAGACAAGGCGGCTATCGCGGGTCGGGCTGATCTGTTCTTTTTGATATGGAGCGGACGGCACATCGACAAAAACATCGCCGCCTTCATGCAATTTAAAGGCTCCATCGACAAATCTGGCCCTCACTATTTCGCCGTCATAGGGCAGATCGACAAAAAAGTCCGAAATATCACAGGCGGCCCGGCGCAATGCTGGATCGCTCGACCGCACTATTTTTATACCATCGAGCAGACCCATCTCGCGGTACATGGACAGACAAAAGTCAGCCACCGTCGCCGGTGCTTCTACTGCCACCTTTTTGAAGATATCGATGAGCGGACGGTCGACATAGTTGGTCAGCTGCGACCTGGTTTTATCGCTCCAGCCAGCCTGCACTCTTTTCAGATATAGAGGCGAAAATTTGCGTTGGATCTTGTTTTCAAAGCTAAAATTGAGCTGGGCCGGCTCGTCGGTTTTGCGCTGACGCAAAATAGTGCGCGTCTCGCGGGGATCGTGATCGCTATCGTGATAGAAAAAGACGATCTGGCCGCCGATTTCCTTTTGCAGACGACGGGCAGTTTGCATTTTGGCCACCAGGAAACGCTTGGGAAAAAAGCCCGAGGGCTGCTGACCAAAACAGATGATAGGCTCACTCATAACGCGGATTCCCTTTTATTTGTATCTGAATGTGTGTTCAAAAATGCTTGCAATATCAGGCTGAAGATTACACAAGCGACGCAACCGATCAGCGGATACCAGAGATACGAAATCGTTAGCTTAAAATACAAGACGAAAACAAGACTCTGGGCCAGCAGTGCCGCCCAGAAAACAGCCGTGCCTCCGACCCGCTTGACAAAAAAGCCGACGACAAAGAGCCCGAGCATCACGCCATAAAAAATCGAGCCGATGATATTGACGGCCTGGATGAGGTTTTCGGCCAGATGAGCGCAAAGGGCAAAACCGATGGCGATCAGTCCCCAGATAGCGGTGAACCACTTGGTCATTTTGAGACACTGGTCATCACTGGGTGCAAGCGCAGTCAGATGTCGATAAAAATCGACCGTCGTGCAGGTCCCAAGAGCGTTCAATTCAGCGGCCTTGGAAGAAAGAGCGGCGGCGAAAAAGGCGGCGATCAAAAGACCAATCACGCCGTGCGGCAGTTCATTCAATATAAAAGTAATAAAGACATAGTCGGCATCGTTAGCCTTGGCATCGGGACTGGCGGCGGTGAGCGTCCTATTTGCCGCCAGGCGAATCGCCTCCGCTTTTTGCTGAGCGGCCGCCGCTTGTATAAAAGCATAGGCGCTCTCCGCCGCGGAATTTTTACCGGAGGCGACACTGGCGCCGGCGTGACGAGCGCTCAACCAGGCCTCGAGATGGTGTCTGGTCTCGGCATGGGCCTGGTCAAATTGCCCCTGGTAGGCGAGCAATTTTTCACTTATGTCCGGCTTTAAAAGAGACGGCTGGGGCTTAGAAAAATCAGTCAAATGGGACCTGGTCAGATAACGATTGGCGGCGGCGTCGAAAAAAAGGGGCGGCTGGTGAAATTGATAAAAGACGAAGATCAAGACGCCGAGCAATAAAATGGCAAATTGCATCGGTATCTTGCACACGGCATTGAACATCAGACCGAGGCGACTTTCGCGCAAAGAAGAACCGGAAAGATAACGCTGTACCTGCGACTGGTCAGTGCCAAAGTACGAGAGCATGAGGAAAGTGCCGCCAAGCAAACCGGACCAGAATGTATAGCGCTCGTGCGCATTGGTGGAGAAATTGACGGCATTGAGCTTCTGGAAGCCACCGGCCAGCTTGAGCGTGTCGCCAATGTCGAAACCATGAGGCAGTTTACCGACCAGCATACAAAAAGCGGTCAGCATGCCGGCAAATATCACCATCATCTGATATTTTTGCGTGACCGTGACGGCGTCGCTGCCACCGCTTACGGTGTACAAAATAACGATCAAACCGGAGGCGATGATCGTCACATTTAATGGCCAACCGATGACGCTGGTCAAAACAATGGCCGGCGCATAAATGGTCAAGCCCGCGCCCAGCCCGCGCTGCAAGAGAAAAAGGGCAGCGCCGAGCAAGCGCGTTTTGGCATCGAAGCGTTTCTCCAGAAACTCATAAGCGGTATAGACATGCAAGCGGTGAAATAGGGGCAGGAAAAAAACAGCGATTATGATCAGCGCCAGCGGCACGCCAAAGTAGACTTGGACGAAGCTCAGTCCACCGAGATAGCCCTGTCCCGGAGTGGAGAGAAAAGTAATGGCACTGGCCTGAGTAGCCATCACCGATAAGCCGATGGCAAACCAGGGTGTCTTACCATGACCTCGCAAGTAACCGGCAAAATCGCGTTGATTGCGTGTATGCCACCAACCGTACAGGGCGATGCCTAGTATGGAGGCGATAAGCACTGCGACATCAAGCCAGTTCATGTACCGCACTCCGTCAGGGCGATAAGCAGGACCAACCAGAGGGCAAAACTACAAAGTACAAAGACGTACGTGCCTCTCCAGGTCTTTGGCCAGGGCAGACCAGTAGACTCGCTTTCGCTCAGGGCGACGGTGTCCAGCTCATTCATTTGCTTACAGCAAGCATGTTGGCCAGGAGGCGATAGGCTCCGGGCACACCGGCGGGCAACTGACGGAAGAAAGCGAGGCCTGTATAGATATAGTGCCCCTTGCCATATTGAGCAACGAGCAAGCCACCCTTGAGGGGTGTCTCGCCGGCATCGCCGCAGGCGACAATCGGCCTAAAATGCTCGTCCCACCTATCGGCGAAATAAAGACCACGCTCCTGCACCCAGCCCTCAAAATCGGAAGGGCCGATTTTATTTGGAGTGGAAAGAATCGGATTTTCCGGCGCGAGGAAAGTGACGGCGGCCTTCTCATCGGTGACTCGACCAGGCCCTATATGCAAATCAAAAGGCGCTAGCTTCTCGGCATTTAACTTATCTGGTCGGTTGTACTGGACAATCACCGTGCCACCACCCTTGATATAGTCGAGAAGTACAGGCATGGCCGCGGCGATATTTTTGCGCAGGTTAAAAGCACGCACACCAAGAACCACTGCGTCCACTCCGGCAAGTTGCTCAAGAGTCAGATGACCGTCGTCCAGTCCTTTGACGGTGAAGCCCATTTGCCTCAGATTTTCAGGCAGGCTATCTCCTGCGCCCGGCAGGTAACCTACGGTTTTGCCGGTGGTGGCGAGATCCAGACAAACAGCCTTCAGTATCGCCGGCGATTGCAACAGCTGGGTCGGAATATGGGGATAGTCAATTTGCTCGCTCTGATTGCGATAAAGCACACCATTGACGGTGGCGGCGGCGCTGACATTTACTGTTTCCAATTTTGACGAAGCAGTGAGGGTAAATTTAAAATGCTCTTGATCACCGGCCTTTTGCAGTGTAAAAGGCAAAATGGCAGGCTCGACTTTCCAACCAGTGGGTGCAGCGAGTTGCACACGGCCGCTTACCCGGGCGCGAGCGGCCGTGACAACAACCTCGACAGTCTTTGTCGCGCCTGGTGCAAAAAGCACCGGCCCGGAGAGGAAATGCAAGGCAACCGGCTGAATAACATCGAGACGGCGGCTGGTCTTATTGATTTGAGCGGCAAGAGAGCCGCTCAACATCATCACCGGCTCATCGTCCATTCTGATTTTCTGACCGCCAATTTCAAAATTGTATTCGATCGGAAAGGCCGGTGCGTTTTCAGCACTGCCTATTAATCTGGCATCATCGGTATGAAACATACCAGGCGTACCCTCAGCACGCAGCCACCAGGGCTGAGTCAAAGGCGTCGAGGCCGGCAAAATCTGACGGTCCTGCCAGATTTTTGCATCGTTATAATGCACATCGACTTTATGCGCCACTTCCTGCCCGACCGTCGGATAGTTGACCGAGAGCAGCTGCACTTTGATTTTGTCAGAGAGATGATTGCGCAAAAGCAGACGATGCTCGAGGTCCATAGACTCTCCCGGCACGACATCAGCTTGAGTGATCCTGGTCTGCACGTCGAGACCAAGACAGCTCTGCAAAATGCGATCGAGCAAAGCTTGCTTTTGCTTCAATATATAGCTGTCTTCTTTTGTCACCTTCAGGTCCTGGAGCATCAGGCGCAAATCAAGCAGGTCCGGCACACTGGCACCGACATCGACGGCTTTGAAAGAGCCAATAATCTGGTCGATTTTTGCCTCGATTTTTTTGGCCACCTCGGCAGTTTTTTCATTTCCATCAGCGAGGCGCGTCCAGCTGGTATCGACACCTTCCATGATGTCGCTCTTCATAGCGGCACCGTCTAACAGGGCAAAGGATTCGCTGCGCTCCGGATTGTCGGCACCGGGAAATTTAAAGGTATCAAAGCCCTGGGTCTTGTGCATGGCGCGGCTCGCTCCGGCAATATTATTGAACGTTTCGCCGGAGACGCTATCGCGGCCACCCGAGTCAATTTTTAGAAGCTCGCTACTGCCGACTTTGTCCTTTTGAAAAATCGACGTATTCCACATGATGCGCTTGGCCTGCCAGGGAGCCAGACCCTGTTCGGCAAAAGCCTTTGGATCGGCAGCGACCTTGAAGGCCTCCATGGCCAGGACTGCGGAAGCGGTGTGGTGGCCGTGCGTACCGCCCGGCGACGGCGAAAAGCGCGTGATGATAATATCCGGACGAAATTGTCTGATCACGCGCACGATGTCTGAAAGGACTTCCTCTTTATTCCAGACATTTAGAGTTTCGCGATAGTCTTTGGAAAAACCGAAGTCTACGGCTCGACTGAAAAATTGCTGAGCACCATCGATGCGCCTGGCAGCGAGCAATTCTTGGGTGCGGGCGATGCCGAGCTTGGCGCCGAGATCCGAGCCCAGCACGTTTTGACCGCCGTCACCGCGGGTGAGAGACATATAGGCGGTGCGATAGTTTCGGCCGCGCGAAAGATAAGCAAGCAGTTCAGTATTTTCATCATCGGGGTGAGCAGCTATGTAAAGCGCGCTACCCATCTCGCGCAGACTTTTCAGCTCATGAAGGATCGCCGCCGGCGATTCGCGTTTCATTTCCAACCCCGCACCACTAGGAGATAAAGCCGCACCCGGCAAAGAGCCGGACGCAAAAAGAAAAAGTGACGCCGCGCAAATCAAACCCGAGGCGATTGCGCGACGCCACATTCTCAAAGGCTGCCGTTGATGATTGGCGGCCACTGCCATTTTTACTGCAGACCGGATTGCAAAACTTGATTGAGTCTTACATAGGCCGGATCGTTTGCTTTCTCAGCGAGTTCGGTCGAATGCTTGGAAGCCGCCAGCGCACCCGGCTTGTCACCGAGCTTAGCGAGAATCTGCGCTTTCAAATAAGCGATATAGAAAGCATCACGCTCGACAAGAGCGGCATCAACCCACTTCTTAGCTTGTTCGAGATCCTGACCATGATTGAAGTAAAAGAGCGCCGATTGGAAATAAGGTTTTTCCTTGGCATCGGAAGCCATGACGTCTTTGATTTCAGACAGGAGTTTGTCGACGTACGAGACTTCGAGCTTGATCGGCACGACCGTTTTATCCCAGGCCAGATTGATCAGCGAGGAATCGTCGCGAATCTCGTTGAATTCGATTGTGAAAGTATCAATCGGACGATCGATCTGTACGGGGGTTACCTTGAAGCGAGCAACATCGGCTTTCTGATCATATTTATAAGCACCCCACTGTTCGGAGCCCTTATTAATTATGATCGTCCACTGATCCTTGCCGGGAATAGTCATCAAAGCATATGTTCCGGCCGGGATTTCGGTGCCGTTCAACTTGACGGGGGTGCTAAAAACCAGCTTGGTGGCCTGGTTGGCACCGGTACGCCAGACCTTGTCGTAAGGGACGACGTCGCCGAAAATTTGACGCCCTTTGACACTCGGTCGGGAATAGTCGATCGAAATATCAGTCAGGCCAACATGCTGTTTGATACTGCAAGCCGGACTGGCAGCTGGAAACTCGACTTTTTTAGTTTGCGCCAGAGCGCCGGAATTAACCATCAATCCACAACCTAAGGCAAGAGTAAGAGTAATCGTTTTGAAATTCATATAAATGTCCATTGAGGGCTGTTCACTACAACTTGAGAAGCATATTTTGGCACGGTGCTGGAAACAGAAAGCCAAGTGTTGTCGAACATTAACCTGAAGGAAAACAAAACCTGACTTCTTTTCTTTCCAGCGCTTCTGGCCTTTTAGCCAATTTGAGGCAATAATGGTGTTGATCATCGTTGCTCAGCAATCGGCCAGTCGCCAATGATGATTTATATCATTATTAGCGATAAAGTTAGATACAAATTTGGGGTGAAGCGGTGAAGTTAACAAAGGAACAAGCTTCCTTGAATCGCCGACAGATCATCGCAACGGCCGCGCAATCTTTTCAGGAGCGTGGCGTCGATGCCGTCTGCTTAAACGAGATCATGAAGATGGCTGGTTTCACCCATGGCGGCTTCTACAATCACTTTGCATCAAAGGACGATCTTGTCGCCGAAGCCTTTGCTCAGGCATTCGCTCCGGCTGTCAAAGACGCGGCCGAAATTTCAAAATGCGATAAGGATTTCACCCGGGCCATCGAAGGCTATTTATCGACCGAACACCGCGACGATCCCGCCCACGGCTGCCCGACCGCCTCACTACTCTGTGACGCAGTGCGCCAGAACAAAGCGGCGCGCAAAGCCTACGCCACCGGCATCGAGTCGATAATCGAATCTTTTGCCGGTCGGATGACAGGCAGCAAAAAAGAAAAGCGCCAGGCAGCGATTAACATCCTCGCTTCGATGATCGGAGCAGTGCTGCTTTCTCGTGGCGTCGGAGATGCTGATGAAAAACTTTCCAGGGAAATTTTGGCGGCGGCACGCAGCAAAATTTGCATAAAAAAAGCAGCCAAAAAAACGTAGAAAGCGCTCCTCGGCTTTTGTCACTTTAGCCGTTTTAGCCTCTTATCACCTGACCGTCCGGCAAGTCATTGAAAAACTTTGCAAACCTGGCCAGTCCCTCAGTCCGCCCGCAGTCAAAAAGATTGCGCCAGATCTGAGCACTAGAGTCGTATACCTGCCGGCGCGGAGCCGTCAACAATGACTGCAAGGAAACGGCGATTTCGTCCGGGCTTTGACGCAGGGAGCCCAGTTTGTGCGAAGAAGAAGAAGAAGAAGAAGAAGAAGAAGAAGAAGAAGAATCTTTGTAAGCTTCAAAATCCAGAATAGGCCGACCGGCCATAGCGTTATAATCGAGCGAAAGAGTCGGCAACGCCGAGTAAACCGCATCGACAAGGGTTGTCGATTCGTGCGAGAGATAACAATCGGCAACAGGAAGATAGCTGTGGAGTTCTGGGGCCAGTCGCACGACACAACCATATTTTTCCAGCTCAAAGAAGCGCTCCAGAGGATAATCGAAACGGCTACGCGAGAAGAAGGGCTCACCGGGGGAGGGATGATACCGCAAATACAAAATCGGTCGCAGTCCATGTCGAGCTACAAGAATTTTGATACTTTCGACAATCAAATTTTGAACATCAAGAGCCGCCGGACGATCGATCAAATTTGCCTGCCAGTCCAGACCGTACATTATTACCGGCGTTTCTTCAGCAAGCATATTATTCAGACGAGCTTCAGCACGACGCGCGCAAATGTACTCCCAGGAAGGGAAAATCTCACTAGTTATGGAACCGACAGTGACCATAGTGTCCTCGCTCACGCCAAGCTCCGACCATACTTTTCGATCACGCTGTCCGGCAATCAAAAAGTGGTCTGCTCGCGAAAAGAGGGAGTGATAGGGATCTCCGTAGACACTTCCATGCTCGAAATAAGCGACCTTTGGTTTTTTACTGCGCGGTAGGTCAAAAAGAACAAGGGGCAAACCCATGCCTGAATCACAAGCGACGACCAACTTGAAAGCCTGCTCTGTAAAAATTTTGGCTAAGCCGAGCTCCATTTTTAACTGAAAGGCTATTTGCTCAACTAAATAATCTTCCTCTGGAAATACCCGCAAAAAATCCTGTTCGAGCAGTTTTACTTGCGATCTGACCTGGTCTTGCAAAATAGCGAAGTGATGAGGCCTATCACTCCAGGTATCGCGGACGATATTTTCCGGGAGAAGCTCAATCAATTCGGCCGCCCCATTTATAGCGTCGCCGATAAAGCTCCTGTTCACCCCCGGCGCCGGCAAAATACCAACTTTCGGAAGCAGTTGCTTGATTGCTCCTGCCTGCCTCTGCGGCGGCGCATGGAAAAAAGGGATCAACTTGTAGGCAAGCCTGCGCATCGCCTCTCCAAATGGACCATCTAACCTGTCGCACTGACCGTAAAATCTAATCAGGTCCTCGCTAAAAGCACTGGCAATCGGGTATCGCCGGCGGAGCGATTGCAACTCAATTTCATTTGCCTCCCGCCGCGCCCGGCGATAGACCTGGAGAAAAAGCCCGTATGACGATTCACCACCGGCAGTAGCAACAGACGATGTTTTTTCTGGTTCACGAAACAGTTCAGGAGCAAAAATCGGTACACGGGAATTTAACTCATCGATCAAAGCGGCCGCTAATGCGCTTTGATCGATTCGCGCCAGAGCTGGATTAGTCAAAGACAACAGAGAGCGCCTGAGCAACTTCTTTATTGACGAAAAAACAACATTGGTGGACATCGAAGCTCCCGGGAAAGACGGTCAAATTTTACACGCTGGATTAATAAAGACCGCAAAGAATGAAGGATAAAGATAACTGTCGAGAAGGCCATTCCGACGGGAAGAAGTAATTGGACTGCGGTTCAATTTCTCCTAAATTCAAGGCATTTGAAAATATTCATACTAGCAGCCAAGGAGGGTCATCTGACACTTTCCTGGCAGCAAAAAATGTGCTGATACCGGTTTCCGAACAAGCCCGAATCGATCATTGCCTTAAGGCTCAAAGCAAGCGACAGAACGCATTAAGCAACACTTCATGGCTACTCTCACGCCAGGCGCTATCATGAGACCGAATCGAGCCTTTGATAGTGAACGACATGACTCTGGAAGTGGCAATTATTGACTACGCCTGCGGCAACATCGCCTCAGTGCGCAATGCTCTGCTGGCGCTGGGAGCAAATGTCACGATTACATCGGATATATCTGTCCTCAAATCTGCCGATAGCTTGGTCCTGCCCGGGGTGGGAGCCTTCGGCCAAGGCATGACCAAACTAGCAGAACGTAGTCTCGTGGATCCTCTGCGGGAATTGGTCCAGCAGGATAAAAAACCGATTCTGGGTATCTGCCTTGGCATGCAGATGCTGGCCAGCCGGGGCTTCGAGCACGGCGAGCATCAGGGCCTTGGCTTGATTGAAGGCGATGTCGTCAAACTAACCAAGACAAGCGAAGCGATAAACCTTCCACATGTAGGCTGGAATGAGGTGATACCTGAAGGGAGCAACGTACTCCTTGGCGACAATAATACCTCGAATAAAAGTTTCTATTTCGTCCATAGCTACCATCTAATCCCCGAACGTAAAACGGACATAGCCGGCACCTGCAATCACGGCCAGCCCTTTTGCGCGGCGATAGCCAGAGAAAATATTTTCGGGACGCAGTTTCACCCTGAGAAAAGTCAAAAAGAAGGTCTGAATCTGCTTGGCAATTTTCTCAAATACAGCGCTGCTCAGGCAGGCAAAATAAATGCTTAAAAACCGTTTGATTCCGGCGCTCTTTTTGAAGAATGGTTATCTCGTGCGCAGCGAAAACTTCCAGATACACCAGTCGCTGGGCAACGCCGTCCATCAGGTCGAACGTTTCAACGCATGGAACGTTGACGAGCTCATCTACATCGACATCAGCGAAGGCGAAGATCATCATATCGGTCGTGAGGATATGAAAATTAAAGGCGACACGGATTTTTTATCAATAATCGAATTGGTAGCAAGATCTTGTTTCATGCCGCTCACCGTCGGCGGTGGGATAAGAACAATCGAACACATCAGACAGAGGCTGAGCCGCGGAGCCGATAAGGTAATAGTAAATGCCCAGGCGATCAGAGAACCCGACTTCATAACAAAAAGCGCTCGTATTTTCGGAGAACAGTGCATTGTTGTATCGATCGACGCCCGCCGGGACAAGTCAGGACGCCTCGAAGTCGTTTCTGACCACGGGCGCCAGCCCACAGGCATGAGCCCGGCGGAATGGGCCAGGAAAGTAGCAACACTGGGGGCGGGCGAAATTTTTCTCAACTCAGTGGACCGAGATGGTTCAGGACTAGGCTATGACATCGAGCTTTTACAGTCGGTAACAAACGCAGTCTCTATTCCGGTCATCGCCTGCGGTGGCGTAGGAAATTTCAAACATTTTGCTGCCGGAATACTTGAAGGTAAAGCAGCCGCAGTTGCAGCCGGCAATATTTTTCACTTCACAGAGCTGAGCGCACAGAAAGCCCGACAGGAGCTCGCTTCAATGAATGTGAACCTGAGAGCATAAGCAATCTTGAGGAGATTTTCGGAATTGGTAACCTATTGTTCTAAATGTGTCTATCCAAGCAGCTCAGCAGTACCCTTGCAATTTGACCAGCAGGGCATGTGCACTGGCTGCCGTGTAGGTAGCCAGAAAAAAGAGATTAATTGGGACGAGAGACTAGAATTGCTGCGCGAGCTGACCGACCAGTATAGAAACAAAGACGGTAGTAATTACGACTGTATAATTCCAGTGTCCGGTGGCAAAGATAGTTGGTATCAAACTTATTTTGTCAAGGAAGTGCTCGGACTCAATCCGCTGCTTGTCACCTATAACAGCAATAATTACATGCAGGTCGGTCTGCGCAATTTGAAGATGATGAGACAGAGATTCGGAGTCGATCACATTTTCTTCAGTCCGAGCGAAGTCCTTTTAAAAAAAATCAACCGTCTCTGTTTGAAAAAAATGGGTGATATGAACTGGCAGGGACACTGCGGCATATTCACTTACCCTGTGCGAGTCGCCGTTCAAAACAACATACCTCTGATAATTTGGGGAGAGCACGGCTATCTGGATTTAGGAGGGATGTTCTCGCTCAACGACATGATTGAGATGACCGCAAAATTTAGACTCGAGCATGCTCAGCGCGGCTACGACTGGTTTGACATGGTCGATGAAGAAGAGCAAATAGAGGCAAAAGACCTAATTTGGGCGCGCTATCCCAGTGACGAGGACCTTCGGCGAGTGGGGGTGAGAGGGATCTACCTGGGCAACTTCGTCAACTGGGACGCCAATAAACAGACCGAATTGATGAAATCCTACGGCTTTGAAGTAAGCCAGACACCATTTGAACGGACCTATCGCCGCGTCTCCAATCTGGACGATATGCACGAAAATGGCATCCACGACTATTTGAAATTTATCAAATTTGGCTACGGCCGATGCTCGGACCACGTCTGCAAAGATATTCGCCTGGGCACACTGAGCAGAGAGGCGGGCGTGGCACTGGTAAGAGAGATGGATCACATCAAACCTGGTGATTTGATACGCTGGCTAGCTTATGTCGGCATGACCGAAAATGAATTTGATACCATTTGTGATACCTTTCGTTCGCCGCGGGTCTGGAGTAAAGATGAAGGCGGCCAGTGGCAGAAAGAGAATATCTGGGGTGGAGCTTCCAGCTATCCAGTCGAAAAAATCACCCGCAATCCTGATGCCGTGCCGGACATAGAAGATAGCGCTCCCCAGTTTAGACAATCCCTGTATGTTTAAGCAATCGGAAAACGAATACAACTAAGCCATGCTCACGAGAGGTTCTGCATTGGTCGACAATAACGACAATAAAAAGATTCGCGAGAAATTTGCCGCGCAAGGCTTCGCCGTAATACCCGAGGTTTTGACCCGTGCCGAAGTTGACGGCCTGAGAACCTTTTTGAGACCGCTTTTCGATCTGCCCGAAGAAGCTCGCTATCCAGGCGACAGCAATAAATACCTTTTCGACATCTACAACCGATACCGCGAGCTTCACTGGTTACTTTTCCACGAGCGTACCAGTGAAATTTTACGCAGTATCCTCGGCAACGATTACGTACTAATACGCGAAGCCGCAGCCCATCTGGAAAATTTTAGCGGCTGGCACAAGGACACAACGGCCCAGGAAAGAGCCGGCTTCGATTTTCAATGGAGTCCTGATTATCTAATGCTCGAAGCGGCCTTTTATCTTCAGGAAAACGACCCAATTTTTGGCGGCGGACTCGATGTAGAACCGGGCTCACATCTTCTACCCGATCCCTTTGCCGACGCCAAAACAGCGCCCACTTTCCTCGACAAACTGCTTCGAAAACCACAGCGCAAGGCTGATCCAGGATACGGGCTGGAAGAATCCAGTGCCATCAAAAACATACACTCCATCGAGAGCAAACCAGGCGACCTGGTGATATTTGACTTTAGAATAAATCATCGAGCCACGCCGCGCAAAGATAAATCGAGTCAGCCCAAGATCGAAAAAATGGCTATTTTCACAGCCTTCAGTCGCAACAATAGCCATGCCGACAAATATCACGACTTTATCTCGCACCGCGAATCTTATCGCTATTTGCAAAATCATCAGTACAACGATGATCTGAAAAAATTGAGCCAGGAAAAGCAGGTGATTTTAAAATGATGGCCGAGAGCTTAAGCGAAAACGAAATCAGGCCCCAACATCTCAAAAAGGGCCAGGAAGAAAGATACGCCCGAGACGTAGCGCGTTTGATGCTCAACAAGCCAAATTTTGTTGAAGTAAACTGTCCGGCCTGCGACCGGAGTGAAACTGAACAAGCGTTCCAAAAATTGGGTCTGGAATTTGTCAAATGCCTGGGCTGCCTGACGATTTACGCAAGCCCCAGACCGACATTTGAACATATGTGCGATTACTATGCCAATTCCGAAAACTATGCCTACTGGAATCAATACATTTTTCCAGCATCTGAAGCCATGCGTACGGAGAAGATATTCAAGCCCAGAGTCGACTTGGTAATCGACCTCTGCCGACGCTTTAATATCAATCCCGGCTTGCTGGTAGAAATTGGTGCCGGATTTGGAACTTTCTGTCGTGAAATGGCCAGTCGAAATTATTTCCAACGTCTCGTAGCCCTTGAACCAACGCCTGATCTAGCCGCCACCTGTCGAGAAGAAGGCATCGAGACCTTCGAATCTACTATTGAGCAGGTAGACAGTGCAGACCTTTTAGGAAGCTCGAATAAAATAGATGTAATCGCCAGCTTCGAAGTGATCGAACATCTTTTTGCACCGACGGATTTTATCGCTCGCTGCGCTCAGTTATTGCCTTCAGGGGGATTACTTATCCTGACCTGTCCAAACAGCGCCGGCTTCGATATCGAAACACTGGGTGCCCTTTCCAGCGCGGTGGACACTGAGCACGTCAATCTTTTCAATCCACAGTCTCTGAGTTTACTCTGTGAATCTCACGGTTTTACTGTTGTAGAGCAGCAGACGCCCGGCCGACTCGATGCAGAATTAGTACGAGACCAGGTACTGAGCGGCACCTTTTCCATTGAGAATCAACCATTTCTGGAAAAGGTCCTGATTAACGAATGGGAAACCCTGGGCAAGCCATTCCAGGATTTTTTGACAGCCAACAAATTGTCATCAAACATGCTCATCGCCGCAATCAAAAACTGACACCAGGGACTTATCGCCCTTTCAGTTTTTTGCTTTTGGTGTCACGCATCACTGATGCCACCCGCTTTTCACCTTCACCATCGTAATAGAATGGCCCACCGTCATCATTGACGATCAGTCGCTCGTCAAGGTCTTGCAAGTCGACGGCGAGTTGCCTCAATATCGGCGACAAACCAGCCTGGGCCTGATAGCGTAACAACTGAGCACCGATTAGTGAAAGGCGCTGGGCAAAAGTCGGCAACTTATGGGGATCGAGCAGTGGTGTCTCGAGCGCATCGTTGTCGCCCCTCTGGAAGCTAGCCGCCATACTGATGCGCGAATATGTGCCGCGTTTAGTGCTGCGACCTCCCCAGTGATAAACACCCTCATTCCAACCGAGAATGTCGCCGGCTTTTGTAGGCAGGGCTCGTATATCCTGATAGTTGGTCACGACGCAATTAGTGAGGTTGTTGGGAAAGTTTGGGTCATACTGTATCGGTAAGAGATAAATGCAACCGGTATCGGGTGTAGCGTCGGTCAAAGAAATCCAAACATTCATCGCCACGGTGTGACCGTCAGGGCGCAATAATTTGCGCCGGGACCGATCGCGGTGAGGCAGGAAGCCGGCACCAGTGCCTCCAGGGGCGACACAAAAAGTGTATACGGTCGGCATCAATTTGTAGTTAGCTCCCAAGATTTTTGTCAAAACCTCAGAGAGCTCCTGCAGTTTGATCCAGTATTCATCATAGACATAAGAAAAAGTGACGGGCCAGTGATCATCGCGCAGAGTTTCGATGGCACTGACCAGGGGCTTTAGCGGTAGAGGCGGCAAAACACTTTCAATCTTGAAATAACCCTCCTCGCGGATATCGGCGATAGTCTGGCGCCCCTGCTCGGCGCTCAAAGCAAAAGGGACAACGGGAGATCTGGGCTTGCCGCCGTCTTCGGTGATCGTCAGATGCGGATTTAGATGCAGCCAGAATTTTGGATCGGTAGCCAATTCAAAAAAAGTCTTGCCCTGAATGTCGTACATTTTCGCTTACCGCATTGCCTTCAATAACTACCAACACACCGATTAATATGCCGACTAATATGACTTTCAATTCCCATTATTCTACCCCGCCATCGATCTCGGCAATAATCAGCAGCGAGTCCGTTACCGCCAAATTGACCAGGCATGAAATCATCCTGCTCAAATTTTTGCTACATGCAGCAGAAAAAGTCCAAGATGAAAAGGGCAAACAAAAACCGGATTTACGCAAGGCTGCAGCTTGATTTTCGAGATATCACCGGCGGTGCGACCTCGATCAGTGACCGCCAAGCGAGAAGTTAATTCTTTCCGTTTGTCGAAAATTGGGAATTCAGGAGCATAAATCGCTAACCAGATAGTCAAGATGAATGATCGCGGCTGTCAACAAATGACTCTGCGATCACGCTTCTTAACGCTTTCCAAATCCTGTTGCACACCTTTCAAAAACGCAACAATTGCCGAAACGCAGTCTTTGTCGACAAAGTACTACTTTTCAATCGCCTCACTATGCAAAACGATTACTTGCGATATGCAGTCGGCATCAGCGCTGGTATCAAAAGGGCATACATGAAATATGGACGGAAAGGTGTACGCAATTGCGTTTAGTTTCGCTCCAGAAGCCAATATCACTTCAAACATTAATGCATTTTAAGGTTCAAGAAATGCTCACCCTGGCGGCTCTAAGCAAAATTGTTCCCGAAAACGGTTTCATTGGCCCCCGTTAAATTAATAAACCAGATATTATTGAACAATCGTCCGAAACCTTCCGTGAAAGTTTCCGCGCTACCGCCTGGCAACTCCGACCTTACTATCGATTCGAATGGTGAATAAAAACATGGCCAATATGCTTGAGACCAGTGGGACTTCGTACAGCCCTGCACAGCGTGCCGTCAGCCTGTCCATCGGGGTGGCCTTCGGCTTACCTCTGACTTCAGTGGCTGCCATGGCCAACGGGTCTGCGATGCCGATGCCGACAACGAATCACTGGGTCGGACATAGTGCGCCGGCGGGCACCGGTCAGGTGAGCACGGCTAACACCACAGCTCTTCACTCCAATCTGGCGACGAGCACGACACTGGTGCACACCACAGTTGCCCCGTCACTGAATCACAACCACCTGACCGGACTCACCCAGAGTCTACTGAGCAACGGCGTACTCAACCTGTCTTCGGCGAAGCTGAGCTTCCTGGCCGGTAATCTGGCAAACTTCCAGAGCCTGACCATCGATGTCGGCGGACACGCTAAATCAATCGACCTCAACACCAAACTTACGGCCGCTGAAGTTGTCGCCGCCGAGCAAGTACTCTCCGGTGCCGGCCAGACGATCAAAATCGCTGCCAGTGGTGCTGCCGACGGTGGTAAGGTGCTGCTCAACAACAACTTATTGACTGCCATCAACAATTCTATTGGCGCTCCGCTCAATTCGCTGACCGTGGCCAGAGGCGTCCAGGTTGTAGACAATCTCAGCTCTTTGACCCTTTCCGGTAGTCTGACCAACTACGGCTCGATCCTCACCGCCTCAGGCACGAGTGGCGCCGCCGATACGATCTCGGCTGGTACGGTGCTCAACTCCCGCAGTGCCTCGATTGGCAGTTACGGCGGCGGCAGCAGTTTGTTCGGAGCCGACCTCAATCTCACTGCATCCTCGTCGATTACAAATAATGGAAGCATTTCGAGCGCAGGCGTCCTCAATATTTCGGCACCAGCACTCTATAACGTCTCAGCTGCTGGCGCTAATGCATCGATACTGGCCGGCGGCAACGTCAATATCAATACTGCCGCTTTGACCAACTCCGGCACGATTGCTTCGACAAACGCTAATGTCAACGTCGCAAGCACTGGAGCTCTCAGCGTCAATGGTGCCGGCGGCACCATGCAAGCACTAAATGGCAATGTCAATTTCACGGCGAACAATGCCGATATAAATGTATTGAATGGCAATGTTTACTCGCAGCAAGTCAATTTGCTGGCC
Organism: Cyanobacteria bacterium REEB67; assembly: GCA_018971775.1. Taxonomy (GTDB): domain Bacteria; phylum Cyanobacteriota; class Vampirovibrionia; order Obscuribacterales; family Obscuribacteraceae; genus REEB67. The sequence goes on from JAGXAB010000041.1 coordinate 47,193, forward strand.
GGCTCGGGCAATATCAATGCCGCCATGGACAATGTCACCGGTGTAGTCAATGCCACCGGTAACGATGTGCACATCGCCGGCAATACCGCCACTCTCAATCTCGGCACGATCGTTGCCGCAGGCGATCCTCTCCTGGTAAACTCCGGCGGTGATGTAAACGTCGGCAGCCTGACTGCAGCAGGTGGTCAACCTTATACAATCGTAGCAAGCGGAAATATTTTTAGCGGCGCAGGCAGCAAGGCGATCGATACTTCCGGTGCTGTGGGCGGACAGGTCAACTTGATTGCTGGTGCCACTGTTACTGGTGGCGGCGGCTCTAATGCGGTTGTCACAAAGGCAAGCACTACCGGCGGCCTCATCGATTTAACCGGCACAAATATTGATGGTTCTGGTTCTACTGTAGCAACGGCTATAAACAGTAGCGCTACAGGCGCAGGAAGCGCTGGCGGGAACGTTCAACTCATTGCCTATGCCGGCAAAAATGTCGGATCCGGTTCCGTTTTTACTTCGACGATCGATTCTTCATCAGCGACTGGTGCCGCCGGCAACGTCACCATCATCGCCGGAGCAAAAACCGGCAACGCCATCACAACCGGGGCGATAACCTCCACCAGCGGCATTTCGACAGGCGGTCTTGTCACAGCTGACACATCAACACCTCTGATCACCGTCACGACCAAAGGTACGACCGGTGTCGTTTTCGACCCGACAGGCGCCCAGATTACAAACGTCTTTGCCGCTACAAAAACTCCTAATGCTGCCAGCCTAGTCCTCGGCAACGTCAATGCCGCAGGCGGTCTCAATATCAGTACAGGTGCAAGCGCTACCGTTGCTAACACGACATCGGCTCTAAACCTGGGCACAATTGCAGTCGGCAAGACCGGCACTCTGACAGCCAGCGACACCGCCGGCGATATCACAGTCAACGGTGTACTCACCGGTGGCACATCTACGCTCACCACAACAGGCATCCATGCCATCAATACGTCCGGCAGCGGTTCGATTAACACGGCCACTCTCAATCTTAACTCAGGTACCTTTACAGACGGCGTCCATACCAATGTCAGCAACCTCGTTGTCAATTCCAGCGGTAACGTTTTTGATACGCAGGCCGCTCTCACCCTGGCCGTAAGTGGCACCGTAGGCGGTGGCGCAACACTGAACGTCACCTCGGGCGGACAGATCAACGTCGGCAATGTCTCTGTCAAGGACGGCTCGCTGGGGCTGGTCACGACCTCGACGGACAAGGGAGGAGTAGCTTTCCTTGCCCCTGTGCAGACAGGCACCTCCGGCGCGGTGACTGTAGACAACACCGGCAAGGGCGTGATCAGCGAAGCCAAAGGCGTGATAGTCGCGGCCGATATCATAATCCTGACCACGACAACCAATGTCGGTACGAAGGCAGCGCCCTTCTTAACCAACACCGGCACAAATCTCACCGTCAACAATACTGGTGCTAAAGCCACTACCTATATATCCGACTCGAGCTTCGGTAACGTCAACTTCGACGGCAATATTGCTTCGCCTACCGCCGGCGGCACCCTCTTCCTCACCTCGAGCGCCAATCAGCTTGTCGTCAATAGTGCCAACTACAACACCATTGCCATTACCGAAACATCTACCGCCGCTAGCGCCTCTGGTGTTGTTTTCACCGGCGCTAACAATATTGGCTCCGGAGCCGGCACAGTCACCGTCAACTCCGCTTCCGGCATGAGCATGATTGCACCCGGCAGTTTCATAAAAGGTACAAGCGTCGCCCTGAGCACTACCGGCCTGGGCGCAAATATCGGTACTTCGGCGGGCAATCCTATATACGTCAGCACCGCGAATATCACGGCGAATGCACCGCAGGGCAATGTGTTCCTCTCGGACAACCTGGCTACGACCGTCAATGGTTCAGCTTCTCTACTCGGCACTTTCTCCATAAATGACAACGGCAGCGCCGATGCCAAAACCGGCAACAGCCTGACCGTGGGTAAATCGGTCACAGGCGGCAACATTGTTCTTTCGACAAGCAAACCGGCATCTGGTGCTGCCGGTAACATCCTTGTCACCGGCAGTGTCGGCACGTCAGCAACTAATTCCGTCGCGATCAATTCAATCAAAGGCCTGACAACCAAAGGCACCATACTTGGTGCCAATGTCAACCTTTCCTCGCTGGGCGGACCCGTTGCCATCGGCGGCAAAGTCGGCGATGCGGCGACGATTCTCGGCATCGCCAGCGCAGATCCGGCCGGCATCACCGTCACCAGTGTACTGACCGGTCATAACATCACACTGACCGCGACCGGCGGACCGATCACAACCAAAGCAGCAATCAACGGCACTGGTGCAAATTCGAGCATTACCCTCAACGGTACTTCCACTACCCCGACCGGCAATGCTGTCGTAGTCGGCGCTGCCATCACCGGAGCAACTATCAATCTCGGCTATGCCAATTCTAAAACCGGCGAAGGCAATATCGCCATCAACTCGACGGTCGGCAACACCAGCACTACCAGTGTCAACATCAACGCAGCCGGCGGCGGTGGGAACGGATCTATAACAGGTATCGGCCTTATTTCCGGAACTTCTGTCGATCTGACTGCTACCAACAGCATCGGTACATCCAAGGCTCCAGTCAATATAGCGGCTGGTGTTTTGAGCGCTAATCAGACCAGCACCGCCACTGGTGACGGCGCCTACATCACCCAAAAAGGCAATATCAGACTCGGTAACTCTATCGACAACAATCTCGTCGTCAAGGCGACCGGCACCTTCGACGTTGTCGGTACCGTCGCTGCCCCTAACCTCAATTTGAGCTCGACCGGTGCTTTCACGATCGACGGCACGGTAGAAAACACCACAGGTTCGAAACCGACAACCGGTACGATGACAATCACTTCCGGCGGCAATTTCACGATCAGCAAAGGTGCCCTGCTCACCACGACAACCGGCTCTAGCGCGGTAAACGTAAATGTCACCGGCGTGACAACCATTGACGGCACCACCAAGGTCGACACTCTCAATTTGAACAGCAAAGGTGGCTTCAACCTCACCACCAATGGCCTCCTCAATGACATCACCGACAACATCGTCACGACCGGCCCTGTCACAATGGCGGGAACGGTCGGCACAGCAGACAGACCGGACAACTTTGGCTTGAACACGACAGGCGTGGTCACTCTCGCCCCTGGACTGACCTACACAGGCGGAGCCAACGTAGTCGGCTCGCAAATCATCAATTACATCGATCTCGTCGGCAACGGCAATGTCACCCTGAAGGCAACCGGCTCTGGTAACGCCTTTATCAACTATGGCAATATCACCGGCATCGATATCACGATCACGACGACAAACGCAGCCGGTGCGATATTCAACGCTCCGGGCGCGACGATTATAGCCACGCAGAAAGCGCTGCAGGTATCGGCTCCGACGATCAATCTCAATACCTATAAGGTCGACAATGAAGGCACCATTCAAGCAATCGGTCTGGTCGAGCAATTCCAGGGCGCGTTGAACATCACCAGCCCCGGTGCCCTGACCATCACCGGACCTACCGGCAGCTTCGGCATGAACTACTTCAGCGCCGTTAATCTAAAAGCCGGCGGCAATATCACCGTCGGTGGTGTAGTCAACGGCGCCACGGTCAATCCTTTCTCCAACTTCGATGCCGCTCATGAACTGGGCACATTTACTGTCACTACGCCTGGTCTCTTCACCAGTCCGATGACCGGTGTCAGCGTCGTCACCAACACGACAGGCTCATTTGGCGGAAACATCGCCATTACCGCCAGCAACGTTGTTTACAACGGTGCCGGCACAGCGCCGGTATTTGCCATCAGTGCTACCGGTGCCGGTCCGACGATCTCTTCCGGCAAAGCGCCGGTCACCCTCGATATTACTGGCTCGCAGGGCCTGAGCATCGGCGGAGCAACCGGCCGATACACAGTCAATGTAGAAGGATATGGCAACTCCAGCCTTTCAACGTTTGCCACTCCCGGTGCCTTGTTAATCGATACATCCTCCGGCTTCAACGTCAATTACACCTCGCTTGCCTTGACAGGCAATTCGCGCGTGCTGATCACAGGCAATCTCGATGAAGGTAGCTCGCCTAGTACATCTATTTCTATAACGACTCTCGCCTCCAGCCCATTCTTGATTGGTGGCGCCACCACCATGGGTCAAATCCTCACCACGCTTGGTCAGGGCATCAGCGCCGGTGTCGTCACCATCAATGCACCCGGCTCAGTAACGGTCGGCACAACAACACTCGGCGCCGTCGTCAACGGCACCACCTCAGTCAACTTGAATACAACGGCTCTTACAGTCAACGGCCATTCCGATATCGCCGGTCTGGCATTGAACGTCACATTGCCCAGCACGGCGACAGCCGGTAATTTGACATATACCAACCTCAATTCATCCCCGGGCGGACTTCCCGGCTATGTCAGTGCCTCTGCAATCAATCTGACCGACAACGTCGGTACGATAGTACTGAGCTCTGGTAACGCATCGACTACACTTTCGGTCGGCACAAATCCCAATGGCGTAGCAGTGTCGGGAACGCAAACGGCGGGTGGAAGTTTCAATATCAATGCCCAGGCCATTAAATACAGCGGTGGCCTTCACTTCAATGCCACCGGAGGTATCGACGGTGGTTCTGTAGTGATCAATCTTTCCGGTGTTCCGGGAGCCACTTCAAATCCGACCACTACGATTGGCAATGCCGCCGGACAGATCAGCGCTAATGTGGCCGACCAGGATGGCGCGGTAGAGCCAAATGGTGCGGGCACCTTCAGACTTTCGACCTTCGGCAATATCATCGTCAACGACCTGAACACAATCCAGTCCTCCTCTTCGATCAACCTGGGGGCGCATGGGGGAAATCTCTCCTTCATTGCCAATAGCAATGGACTCAGTGCAAACGGGTCAACGGTCCTGGTCGACGGTACCCATATCAATGGTTTGTCCACGAACCTATTCCAGATAACGAGCAGCAGTACAGATTCCATGCTTTTGCAGGGTGCCACTACAAATGGTATCAAGGGTACAACCGCCACTGCGTTGAGTGGCGGCAACCTTGTGTTCGAAAACCTGGTAGGCCCGCTGGTGACTAAAGGCGCAGTTCTTGCCGGAGCAAGCTTAAAGCTTGATTCAGGCACCAGCATCGACGCTACCGGTAACATCGGTTTTACGGTCTTTGCATCACCGACTCCCACCGGATTCGTCGGCGGTAACCTTCAGATCATCACTCCCATCCTTACAGTCGCGGCTGCTGGTCTGGCCCTTAAGGCGGACGGAGGTTCGCTATCAGGCGGATCAATCACAGTCACTACTACCACAAACCCGATAGTCGTGGGGCTCACTAAAAACGCCGGCGGTACCACTGCCAATGCCGTGTCATTCGATGTTGGCATCATGCAACAGGGCGTGACAAATCCCAATTTCGTGGCCGGTACAATCACGATCAATAGCCCTGGCGCCATCAATGCCAATGGTAACGGCATCATCCTCAACGATCATCCAGGTACCATCCCGGACGGCATAGGCGGCGTCGTCAATCTGAATGGGGGCATTGGCGGCAATATCACGCTGAACGGTGCTTCCTCCCTGATTGGTGCCAGCTTCAGTACGATCAACTTCAACTCTCAATCCACCGGTGTATTTAATCTGGCAAATGCCGCTGCAGGTGGCAACGGCATAGTCGGCACCAGCGCACTAACAGCCGGCACGATTAACGTAAACAACACAACGGCTGGTATCAATGCGACCGGTGAAAATTTCATCGTTCACAACCTGACTCTGACAGCTCCTTCAGTGACTTTCGGGTCGCACGAAGTAATCACCCTTACCCCCGACGGTTTGATTGTCGGCACAACCGGACCAGTCGCGCCGCCAAATCCCAGTGGTAATGGCGGTATCTTCACCGTTACAACACCTTCGCTCATCTTCGCGCCCGGCGTTGGCAACGGCATAACAATCAATGCTCCCGGCGCAGGCGATGCCACGCCTGCCAGCAGCACTACTGCTAGTAGCACCGGCGGCACGATCAATATCAACTACACCGGTACGACCCCGCTCAAGATCAATTCATCGACGTTTGCCTTACTCAATGTCAGCAATCAGATTGCTCCTGCATTGCCAACACCACCAGGTAATCTCGAAACTGGCGGAATAATCAACATCAATAGCGCAACAGCTAACGTCATAATCACTGCCTCTTCGACCGTGGTGCCACTAGCCGGTGGTACGCAGTTTGTGTACGGCAATCCAGCCGATCCGACCTACGGCTATACAGGCGGCTCGCTGACCGTAACGGCACCGAATATTTCGTTCACCAATATCGCCGCTCTCTCGATGCCCAGCCAGAACAATTCGAATAATCAAATTGCTCCTGGTCTCGGTATCGCTGCAATTACATTCAATACAAATAGTGCGACAGCTTTTACTGTCGGTGGTGCAACCGGTACAGTCGTGAACGGCATTACCGATGCAAGCCCGACCCTGGTGGCGACCGCACTCACTATTCAAAACAGCTTCACACCAAACAGTAAGGGTGTTGGAGGCGGCATCGATATGACCAATGGTCAAGGTATCAATGTCAATGCTCTCACCCTCACCACTCCTGGCACCGTCACATTTGCAGCAGGCGGTACCTACACGGCCCACCAGGCAGTCAACACAAATACGGCTCCGACTGATGGCGGCATTGGCGGTTCTATCACGGTAACCGCCGGCACAGTCGCGCTCAGCGGCACCAGTGTCAATCCGACCAGCTTCGTTGCAGAAGGTAATACCCCAACAGCCACTGGTGGCAAGATCAACTTTGCGATCAGCGGCACCAACCCTCTCAATATTGGTACCGCGTCAGGCGATCTTGCCTTTGACGTGAAAAACAACAATGGCGCAGCCGGTGCCACAGCGGGCTCGGTCTCGATTAAGAATGGCGGCAATATCAATGCTGATTTGGCGGGCTTCACCTATGGCCCCAGCCAACCGACTGGTTCTGGATCATTGACCTTAACCGGGGCAAATTTGCTGATAACGAATGCCAATGCGCTCAACGCCAGCAATTTAACTTCAATCGCACTGACCAGTCAATCCGCTTCTGATTTTGTCTTCGGCGGAGCTACGGTCAATGGTTTCGCCGATGCTGGCGCAACTACTCTCAGCGCTCTCGGCGTCACCATTAACGCCAATACAGCAGGCACATTGACCGGTGGTATTGCTACCACAGGCTCAAGTGCGACAGCTCTGACTACAGTTTCGGCAGAAAATATAACTCTTGCCACGCTCAATACCATTACTCTGGGATCAGGCGTCGGTCTGACAGCGGTCACAGCTCCTTCGACTGGAGCCGGCGGCACTATCACCCTAACCGCCGGAGGCTACGCCTTGAGTGGTGCTACAGCGGCGACTCTGAGCGCAGTCGGCACTGGAGCTGGTGGCGGCGGCACGATTACCGTTACAGACAAAGGCACGGTCGCCCTCAACCTCAACAATACCAATGGTATCGCTTTCAATGTATCCGGCGGAGCATCTGCCGGAACGGTAACCGTGACAAGCGCCGGCGATTTGAACGTCAATGGCAATGCCTTTACCTTCGGTCCTGACCCAGCAGCGCCGAGCAATGCCGGTTCTGGCTCCTTGGCGCTGAATGGCGCTAACGTGCTTCTCACCAACGTTGCCGCTCTCAGCACCAATCCGCTGTCCTCTCTGACAATCAGTTCTTTGAGCAATACCGACTTCGCATTTAGCGGCGCAACTCGCAATGGTATAGCCGACGTCGGCGCTACGTTGACAGCGGCCTCCTTCACATTGAACGACAATATCTCAGGTTCGATGTATGGTGGCATCAACGCTACCGCTCTGACCGACGGCAATTTCACCCTTAACGCCACAAACATCACGCTGGCGACGCAGAACACACTGACCTTCTCCTTCGGCGGCACTGCCATTACTGCGGTGCCGACACTGCCTGGCGGCGCTGGCGGCAAGATTGTTTTGACGACTGGAGCTCTCGCTTACACCGGAGTGCCCGGAACTGTCACCTTGCAAGCCGCAGGCACAGGAACAGGCGCTGGCGGATCCGTCACCGTCACCGATGCAGGCACTGCTGACCTGACAATCGGTACAGGCGGATTGACCATAAATGTCTCCAATTCCGGCACTTCGCAGGGCGGCATCGTTAGTGTAACCAATGGTGGTGCTATCCAGGCGAACGGCGGAGCGATTACATTCGGCGGAGGCTTCTTGCCTGGCGCTGGTGCATCTCTCACACTAAACGCCAACGGCATACTTGCTCTGCAAAACGCCGCCAATGTTGATCTGGCAAATCAAACCATATTCAACCTCTCCAGCGATAGCGCTCAGGCATTTGTGCTTGGTGGCGCCGCTGCCGGTGCAAACGGCATCACCGACAACGGCCTCGATTTACAGGGCACGACTTTTGCTATCGCAAACCAGGGCGGAGCGATACAGCTTGGCAGCGCGACAGGCATCAACAGCGGCACGACGATGACGCTGGCGGCCGCCACTGACATCGGCTCGTCCCTGACGCCTATTGTCATGGACGGCGCCGTCGACAACAAAGCCGTGACGATCACGGCGGGCGGCGGAGCGACTCTCAAGGTGACAGATACAGGCCACACCTCATTCCTTAATGGCACAATCATGGGGTCATTGAATATTGCTTCGACAGCAGCGGCTGGTCCTCTCGATATCGGTTTTGCTTCAGGCGCACCGGGCAGCATCAGTGCCAGGGACGTTACGATAAACTTCGCCAATACCAGCACCGGCATTGCCAACGTTG
>JAGXAB010000204.1 GCA_018971775.1 Cyanobacteria bacterium REEB67
AAAATGCGCTTGCCGACTGCAACAAAGCCTTATCTCTCGACTCAAATCTTAGCAAGGCTTATGACAACCGCGCTGCTGTTTACGAGCGACAGCACGAATACAAAAAGGAAATTGCTGATTGCGACCTCGCGATCAAAGCAAATCCATATGATGCTAATGCCTACGACTCGCGCGGCTATGCCTTAGTGGAATTGGGAATGCCGCAGAAAGCGATGGAACAGTTTGACAAGGCCACGAGTATTGACGCGCATTATTGGCATCCGTACTTCAGCCGTGGCTGCCTCTATGAAAAAGAAAAGCGCTACCAAGACGCGATACGCGAACTCGGAAAAGCCATTGACTTGAACCCAGCGGCAGCCGCTCTCTATGACCATCGCGGTTTTGCCTACGGACAATTGGGTAAGTTTCAAAACGAAGTCGAAGACTACAGCAACGCGATAAAAACTGATCCTAAGAACGCCCTGTTCTATTTGAATCGTGCATTTGCTTACGGCAAACTTGGACAATACGCAAAGTCGCTTGACGACGCCAACAAGGCAATCGAACTGGATCCAAAGTCCGCGCGGGCATATGCCAGCCGAGGATTTGCCTACGCCAATTTGGGCAAGAATGAGAACGCCATTGCCGACTACAATACCACAGAGGGTAGAACCAAATGCTGTCCAGTCTTATGTAGACCGGGCTTGGCTGTATGAAAAGCTCGACAAGAAAGATCTGGCTGAAAAAGATCGCGCAACGGCGAACAAGCTAAATCAAAAGCCGCAACCTGCAAAATGACGACCGCAGGCACAGAACAAATCAAAACGCCTTTAAAAGACGACTAAGAGATAGCATCGATGCTATATTCAGCTGTGACATTGATGAGGCAACTTGGTTTGAAACGCGTCCAGTATCATCGCTACGGCGGCCCCGAAGTCCTGAAGGTGGAAGACTTTACTCTTCCCGAGCCCGGTCCCGGCCAGGTGCGCATTAAGGTGATGGCGGCCTCAGCCAATCCAATGGATTGGAAAATCCGCAAAGGCGAAATGAAGTTTTTGACCGGCGGCAAATTTCCTCGCGGCCTCGGCCATGATTTTGCTGGAATCATCGAGGCAGTTGGTGCGAACGTGACGCGGCTCAAAGTTGGCGACGAAGTCTTTGGTGCCACAGGTCTCAAAGAGTCGGGCACCTTTGCCGAAGCAGCCATCTGCGACGAAAAGACGACATTTATCAAGCCGCGCGCGATCAATTTTGAAGAGGCGGCTTCCCTGCCAATCGTTACTGCAACCGCCTGGACGGCCCTGGTCGAAAAGGCAAATCTGCGCGCCGGCCAGCGCCTGCTCATTACCGGTTGCCTGGGTGGCGTCGGGCACGTATCGGTGCAAGTAGCTATGCTGCGCGGTGCGACCGTGGCCGGCAGCTGCAGCGCGTCCCGACGTGACGAAGCTCTGGCTCTAGGTGTGAGCGAAGCAGTCGATTACCGCGCCTTTGACGCGAGCAATTACCACAACAGTTTTGATGTGGTTTTCGACACGCACGGATCGCTTACGATTGCACAGTGCAACGACATGCTGCGCAAAGGCGGCGTGGCACTGCATATAGTGCCGACTCCGCTAAAGATGATCTATGGTGTGATCAATCAGCGCCATAAAATCATCTTTGCGCATCTTACTCCAGAGTCGATGGCCGAGGTGAGCGCTGCCGTTGAGCTGGGCAAAATCACGCCGCAGGTCGGCAAAGTGGTGCCGCTCAGTGACGCTATATCTGCAATTGTAGACTTCGAGAAAAACGGCCTATCCGGCGGCAAGTTAGTTATCTCGCCGATGGAGTAACTCAGGACGTTTAAAATTTAAAAGCGCGCTTTTTAGCAATGCAAGGTGTAACCGTATGAAATGGGTCTTCTTAGTATTATTTTTGCTGTTTGTCTACCATATTCGGGAGGTATTTCCACCCTTCATCACCGGAGCCATCGTCGCCTATCTGCTTTTTCCGCTAGTCTCATGGGTAGTTGAGTTAAAACGCTATCCGGCCTTGAAATGGCTGAACAAAAAATTTGCCCTCCTGTTTATATACGTCACGGTCGCCGCCGTACTCGGTGTGCTCGCTTACAGTTTCGGCCCGAGACTAGTCGCCGAACTCACCAATCTCGTCGAAAACCGCCAGGAAATTGCCTCAAACGTAGTCACGCAAACAGCCTCAGCACTGCATCTCGGCCTGGATGTCGATCGTAGCACGGCTCTATTGCTCAAAGCGGTCGAATCGGTGTCGGGAAAACCCAGCGAATTGTTTCACTTAGGAGGATTGCTTTCTCACGAACTGCTGGCCCTACTAGAGTGCGTTGTCACCTCTATTTATCTGATCGTCGACTACCGAAAAGTTGGCAGATTTCTCTTGCGGTTTGTCCCCGCTAATCAGCACGTGGCGATAGCAAACATTGTTGGACATTTAAACAAAATGCTGAGCAAATACATCGGTGGGCAATTGATACTCATGGCTGTGATGTCAGCCGCGGCGTTTGTATTTTTGTCGGTCTTTAAAATCAAGTATGCTCTTGTGCTGGCCATAGTCAGTGGCGTTTTTGAAATAATTCCTGTGATTGGACCTTTCATCGCTATAGCACTGGCAGTTATTGTCGGTGTGTCTCAGTTTGGACCGCCGATAATACCGTGGATTGTCGGATGTTACTGGCTGGCCAGGCAGCTTGAAGATTATTATGTTGTCCCACTAGTACCGTTTCACAGGGGAAATGATCATTTGAACTGGTCACATCATAGCAACGCAGGCAGTTGGTGTGGCGGCAAAAGAACTCGAATACTGCGAGACTGCCGGGGAGTTCTTTGAATTAGCTTCTTTTTTTCAAGGGCAACAAGCA
>JAGXAB010000042.1 GCA_018971775.1 Cyanobacteria bacterium REEB67
GGCGCCGCCAGCACCGCTCGCGTCAACTATGTTAAAGAACATACCAGTCGCAGCGTGCACTGTGATGTTGCCGCCATCACCGCCAGCTCCGCCGTTCATGGTCGTCAGATTAGTCACACCGCCCGCACCGGCAGTATTTAAAATGCTTGCTTCAACAAAACCCTTTGTGCTGGTGATATTTGCTGAACCAGCGTGTGTCACACCAGCGAGATTGACCAAACCGGCAGTATCAATATTTACAGCGCCGCTCGTAAAGATGCTTCCAAACTGAACAGTTGTGTTGGTTTCACTTCCCGGAGCGACTATAAAAGTGCCACCAGTCGCCGCACCCTTTGTGACGTCAATAGGCGCTGTGACCGAGGCCTTTCCGCCCAGAGCGGTAAGACTGGCGCCAACAACCTCGGTGGCAAATACAAATTGGCCACTACCAATCATCGTGACATTGCCGCCTGTACCACCGGCTTTACCGGAAGCATCCACTAAGACGCTCCCACCGTTTGAGGAGCCGATTAAACCGCCTGAATTTTTTGCAGTGCCCTGGAAGGCCACCATCGTAATATTTCCGCCATTGCCTGTGGTGCCGCCGGAGCTTGTGATGGCGGTGACAGATTTATTCGTGCTCGACCCGGTAAAAACTGTACCGGACAAATCAATATATCCGCCGGTAGGTGAAGCGGTACCGTCAAGAGTAATTGTTGAGGATGTGTCACCGGGAGGTGTGACAATACTTCCGGTAACACCAGTAAAATGAGCCCCAGCTACCAATAGAATATTGCCGCCGTTAACTGTACCGGCAATAGTTTTAGATACAGTCGCAGCGGATGTGTCGAGCGAACCACCATTGCCAATGATATTGCCGCTGGCAATCAAAGCGAGATCCGGATCTCCAGTCAAAGCCCCACTTATAGTGATATCACCCGCCGTATTGTAATAAGTCGGGTCTCCGCTGACACAAATCGTTCCAAGATTGAGATTATTAGTCGCCGCAATCACATGCGATGATCCAGCCGTGCCATTCACTTCCCCGGTGATTTCGCCAACATTCGCATCAATCGCACCGGTACCGGCATTGAAATTTACCTGTTTAGACAGATAGTCGCCGCCATTCACGCTGAGATTGCCGCTTCCGGCATAACCGGCCTGGTTAAAACTGATATTGCCGTTCGTCGCCTGCACAGTGCCGCCTGCACCATTGACGACGATATTGTTATCACCACCACCATTGTTGATAGTGACGTTGCCAGTGCTCGAGGTAATCAAGCCAGTGTTCGTAAGATTTTGCGTCGTTAGAGTGACATCTTGCTTGGCGCTCAAAGTCCCAGCGTGCACGATGCCGGATGCCGCAGCGGGAGCGGCGTTAACAATTGTCGGAGCCGAGACGTTAAGAGTGCTGCTGCTATTCACAACGCCGCTGTTGAAAAATGTATTGCTCGCCGCAAGTGCGATGCCTGTAGGACTGAGCGCGCTCAAAGCTGTAGAAGATGCAATCACACCACCGTAACCGTTATAAATATTGGCCGCATTGATCGAATCGACCAACTGCCCCTTAGCTCCGGCATCGGCTCCAAGAACGATCGAGCCCATGTTGACCAGCGAACCGGAAAGATTGAGGCTACTCAGTGAATCGACAACATTTACACCGTGTGAGATCACCAAAGAGTTCAAATTGCCGCCGACAGCTTTGTCGAGGGCGGAAAGAGTGGAGCCGCTCAAATCAAAACTGCCACCGGTGGCGACGCCCTGACCGTTGATCGTGATCGTTTGTTTGCTGCCGCTCATGACCTGTTGAGCTGCGACGAGTTCTGCAGCAGTAAATTTACTGTCAGTGGAAAATACTTGTTCCTTGCCACCAATCAACAACGTAATCTGGTGAAGGCCAGCCAGGCCGCCAGCCCTAAAGATCGGCGCGGCGCTGGCCAGGTTGAGATCCTGACCGCCATTGGCCTGACTGGCCGCATTCTGCACGACACTTCTGAGGACACCCGGTGTAACTAGACTGGAGCGGTTAAAACCCGTCATCGAGTGCGCACCCGGTACAAAACCGGAGAGTGGATGAAGACCGGACGTAGCCGAGTGCAGATTTAAGGAAACAGCAGCAGCATTGTGCGTGACGGCAGCTGAGTTTAATGCGCTGGACAGGCTGTGTGAAACCGTGGCATGGGCGAAGGAATTACTAGATGGAGCGAGATTGGCATTTATTGCCGGTGCATTCGCAAGAGCACTACTTACACCGACCGAGCCTGTCATAGCCAGTGAAAGAGAAGCACTCAGCAGTCTCTGCCTGACGCTGTATCGCTCGACTGGCATCGCGCCGCTGGTCGACTCAGAGACAGGAGAAATAGACTGAATTGTTTGCTTTTGCATGCCGATTGGGCTCCACAGTGGTTTGGTCAAGGTGCGTCAGACCTACGTAAAAGGCGTGCCTCGAAGAGGTACGAAGAGCGGACGCCGGAGCGGCGCCATCTAATAGATAGAATGCTATAAGAATAAATGGCATCTGTCTGCTGGCAAATTGTTCGCGAGCCAACACCGGCGACGGGATGCAGCGCTCAAGGCCATCGCCGCAGCTAAATCTATTTTCATTGTTTCGACACATATTAAACTGCGATGAGAACAGCAATCGGTCCAGAGTGAAGCATATGCAGTTGAAAGACTATCCCGGGTCTTTTGACGTAGCCACTCTATACGATGGTGACGGCGGTTGCCCATCTTTAGTCAACTGAGGATTGAAATAAACCGTAAAGGCAGCTAAACCTACCGCCATCAGACCCACCAAAACAATTCCAGACAAGATCACACTGCAAGAACGATCACCAGAGCGTAATTTCTCTATCGCGGAGGAGACAAAAATATAGCCTAATGCGCACGGTATCAAAGCATACAGTAATCCGGACAGGCCTTCGGCTTGTAGTGGCACGCGATAAAAATGACTTGGTATTACTGGATCGTACCTGACTTCGGATACGCTAGTTCTCGTCGGAATCCGCTCTTCCTTAAACCAGAATGAGTGCTCCGCCACTTTATACCGGAAGGTAATGTCGTACCGGCTGTCATTGCGTGAAGAGCGTGTAACAGCACGCTCAAGCTTCGCTACGGTTGAAGGCCACGATCGAAATTCCTTGGGGATACGGTCGGCTGGATTGCTAACGCAAAGAAAAAGTGCATATCCTCCCAGAATCAACAAAGTAAAACCAGAAGGTAGACCAACCAGCGGATGTAGGCGCTCACCTACAGAAAAATTGGGGGTGCCAATACCGCGATTTGACCAGGACTGGAGCTTGTTTTGATATTCGGTCCGTATGGTAAGGTCAGCTTCCTGGTCACGGTTTAAACGGCTACCAATACCGTGGTGCCCGAGTTTTTCTAATTCTTCCTTCTCCGCTTCGTCCAAAGTTTTTTTCCTCTGAGGCGCCCTTAGTATAACATCAGCTTTTTAGTGGCATTTCTAATTGCAAAAAGTGGCCCAATGAAATCAAAGGGCCACTTTTATAACGGAAACCAGGCGCAACCCGGAGGCTAGCGAGCAACCTCGGCTGCGCGGGGCGCAGACGCTGGGCCAGCCTGAGGTGCCGCCATCGCAGTCACACGTCGCGCCGGCATGAGAACGAAAGGTGAAGCATCGCTCATCGACAACAAAATTGCGGCCGTCTTCAACATCGAGGCGCTGATCTTGCGTTCTCGAGCATCGGACGACTTGACCATAGCCTTGAGCGGTGGCAGTCCCTGCATGACCGAGAAGAGGTTAAACTCCGCCTGGAATGTCTTGAAGCCGTCTTCATAAGCCTTGGCAGCGACGCGACGATAGCCGACCGTTTCCATCGGATTGACGTCCTCGAAGTAATGGACGTTGCGACTGGTGATGATACCGCTGCGGCCTGGTGCAACGACAAGACGATGACTACCGTTAGTTATAACGACGGCATCGCGCTTGGTGTCATGCATGTTGTAGGCAGCGACGCCACCATCAAAAGCAATAAGCAGTGCAAGGGAGTCAGCGGCCACATCGATCGTTGCGTTACCGCACCGTACGCGGGTATTGACCTCAGGGCAGAAAAGCATGACACCACGATCGAGCTGCTTCTCAGCGACATTAGAGACGGCACCGGTCAAGGAGCGGGTGCTTTCAGCAGGGGCGCTGCCTCTGGCATTTTTGACGATGCCGCCCTGGAGCGGTTTGATCGCAGAGGATGAATCGGTCGAAGCAGTCTGCAAGTCAGTATCTACAGTCTTGACCTCGGCAGTCACGATTGGCGCTTCGAGCACGGACATTGCATTCGACAAGATAGCCGAGCCTGCGGCGAAAGCCGAAGCACTGTTCAGCGCAGAGAGATTGCTCAGATTGGTATTGTTGAAATTGGTCGTGGAAGTGGCAGTGGCAGTGGAAGTGGAAGTGGAAGGTGTAGTGGCGGCAGAGCTCAATGTCGATGCAGTGCCGGAAACTGGCGTCAGACCACCCATAAAAGAGGATGCGCCCGTTGCAGCCGGCAAGACCAAAGTTGAACTCGACGCACCGACCGGCGGGTCAGCGATGATTGTGTCATTACCGGCCAGGGTGATTGTAGTGCCACTAGCCTTGCCGCCGGAGAAGACAACATTGCGTCCGGCCGCGTTTAAGATGTTGCCGGCGCCAGCGGAGATAATCGTACCGCGGGGCAGAGCCGTGGAGGCGAATGTGATTGTGGCGCCACCACTGGTGATATATATGGGAGCTGTGCCGATCGGCGGTCCACCAGCAACGAGTTGCTTGGATGTAGGCAGTGCGCCGATCACCATGCTCACTTGACCAATACCGGCAGCCGTGCCGGAAGCGTGCATCGTAACACCGGTACCGAGGCTTATCTTGCCGGAAGTTGTATTCGAGTCTTGCAAGAGAATGCTACCGGAGCTGGTCAATAATTGAGCGCCATTGCCAATATTGATTTGACTCAAGGCAGCGCCAGGGGTATTGCTGATCAGATTGATGCCGCCACCTTTAGTAGATATGACGGCGTTAGCGTTCACAGTAAGGTCGACATTATTAGACGTTTGCACAGTAATCGTGGCACCACCAGCGGTGGTCGTGATATTTCCAACGTTCACACCTAACTGCGTAGAAGTATAGTTAAGAGCAGCAATGGAATTCCCAGCGGTAGTCGCTATGGAAGCAGACGAAGAGCCCTCATTCAAAATGTTCAGAGCGCCCTTATAGAGGGCCGTACCCAACTGAATCGTGCCATTTGCTGAGACTGCAGTAGGATTCTTCGCCAACTTGGTGTTGGCGGTTCCGAGAGTGAGTAGGCCGGTGCTGCCGGCGTTCAAGAAAGTATTATTACCGTTAGTCGTGATGGCTCCCGATGTCGATGTTGCGAAAACCGACAGTCCACCAAATGCAGTTACCTCAGTATTGGCAATAACGGAGGTCCCTGTAAGTACGGACGATCCGTATTGAATAGCGCTCTTACTATTGTCGCTTGTGAGCGTCAACACTCCGCCGGTGGAGGTCAAGTTGACTGCACTTGTCGTGACATTTCCGCCGAAGTTAATATCACCCTTAGCGGTTCCGACGGTCAACGCAGCTTTGCTTGAAATATTGATTGTGCCGACACCGGAATCGACGAACAAGATCGGAGAAGTCGTCGATTTGGTCGCAAGCGCTCCGGCCGTGATATTTATCGTACCGCCCGAGCCGACGGTAACAGTGGGAGTGGTTGGAGCGAAGGTCAGCGTGCCTGCGGTGACTACGTCCACCCCGTTAAGGCCAGTCAACTGACTAAACAACGTGCTCGTATCGACAGCACCAGTGGCGTTGATACTCAAGTTTGCAATGTTGCTGCTGTAGGTGCCGGCGCCGGCTACGACGAGACTCGGCAGTGGAGCAATTAGACTGCCAAACAGGAGAGTACCATTTGCAGAGGTCGTGACGGAACCGTTATTGGTGAAGCTCTTCGTGTCAAATTCAACAAGCGAAGAGGCGGTGACGCCAAAGCCACTCGCAATAGTGATACCACCGAGATCCTTGACCACCACATTGGTACCATTCAACGAACCGACAATACCATTGCCGCCGGCTGCCACCGCTGTCGCGCCGATTTGCAGCGCAGACGTCGCACCA
The DNA here is from genome assembly GCA_018971775.1 of Cyanobacteria bacterium REEB67. Taxonomy (GTDB): domain Bacteria; phylum Cyanobacteriota; class Vampirovibrionia; order Obscuribacterales; family Obscuribacteraceae; genus REEB67. Next base: position 6,092 of record JAGXAB010000042.1, read on the forward strand.
GAATTTAGGGTCAAATTGCCAGGATTACTCGGAAGCAGACCAGCAGCCGTTACCGCCAATCCTTTAGAACCGGAAAGACTGAGCGTGCCGATCTGCGAGCCCGTGGTCAATCCACCGGCCAGTACACTCAAGGCGCCCCCAGAACTAACCACTACAGTACCGGTCTGGACGTTCCCGTTCGCCGATATCTCATAAGTCGCCGGAGCCTTCGCAGACGCGACATTCGACAAGACCAGCGCCTGTGTGCCGGTCAGATTGAGCGTCACACTTCCAGCGTTCGACCCAGCGTTACCATTAGCCGAGAGAATAATCGGCCCGAGCGCATTTGCACCCAAAGTGACGATATTACCTGCGGTTATCGACAGCGTGCCTCCATTACCAGCTTCGCTGAGTTGGAAGTCTGGGATCGAGCTGGTGAAATTGCCGCCGGTATTGACAGTGAAGTTCGTCAGGACTTTATTCGCGCCCAACAAACTATCGAGGGGATTGTTGGCTCCCGTTTTATCACCAAGCATGATGCCGGACTTTGCAGTCAAGGTCAGCGAGTTCGTCGCCTTGATGTCGGACGTGCTCGTACCGACCATCGTGAGCACACCTTTGCTATTCGAGAATGTAGCATTAGCAGCCTGGATCGTATTCGGATTGCCGGTGGTGATCGTACCGGCGGCATCGATCGTTACCGATGTCGCATTGATGTTTCCGAGTGTACCGTTGAGTAGGGATTTCCCAGGTGCAAGGGTCAGTGCAATCGTGAACGGTGAAGTAGAGCCGGAACCTAGAGTGAGACTTGCCAGGGTAGGAGCAGCTCCACCAGCTAAAATATCTGCATTCACAACAAGAGCTTTCGCACTAGTCAGGCTGAGTGTCGAGCCATTTTTCAAACCGAGACCGACTGTCGAATCGACAGTCAGATTACCTGCTGCCTTGACTGTAATATGACCTACGCCGGCACTGGTGGATGCAGCAGCAGTCAGATTGAAATCGCCGGTGTTCTGACCCAACGTAACAGCCTGCGTTCCGGTGAAATTGAGATTGATCGTTCCGTCAGTCGAGCCGGCAGTGCCGCCGGCCTGGAACGAGATCGGCAAGCCCGGTGCCGGGCTGTTGACCAGGACAAAATCCTTAGCCTGGAAATTGATCGTGCCCCCCGCGCTATTAGTCGACAGAGTGTTGTTGTTCAGCAGGGTCGAGCTGAAGTTTCCTGTCGTGAAGATGTTGATCGTGTCCTCAACGCCGAAGAGCGAGGCCAAAAGCGGGTTATGACTACCGGTTTTATCGCCAAGAGTAATCGATGTCGTGCTCTTCGTACCGACCGTGCCGCCCAAAGTGAGAGTGCCGAAATTATTCGTCGATATGGTGCCATCACCGGTGATGCTCAAGCCAGCAGTACTCAAGAAGGTCGCGCTGGTGTTGCCTTTGAGCGTGCCGGCGACCGTTACGACAGGAGATGTGACAGTCAGGTTGGCGGAGTTCACGACAACGCTTGCGGGGACGTTGAGCGATGGAGCAGTGATGATCAAGGAGCCCACATTGACAGCGCCCGAAATGGTCAGGGCGCTTGCGTCAGTGAAGCTTAAGAGGCCGTTTGGAATAAGGCTGGAGCCAAGGGTCGCCTTACCGTTTTGACTAATGTAAACGCCCAGGCCATTACTGCCACTTATGGTGATAAGAGAGCTCGCTTTAGTGACAATACTTTGAGCCGATGTACCAATACCTGTGAAAAGGCTGGTATCGATAAAGTTGATCGTTCCACCACTGGTCACAGCTTTGGCATTTTGAGTGATGCCAACCGAGGACGTTAAATTCACAGCAGTTGAGGACGCAGTTCCTACATTAGCGTTCAAGAACAAGCCAGCAAGGCTGCCATTACTCGTGAGATTGATCGTCGGGCCAGTGATTGCGCCATTCACGATCAGACTGGGTGCCGCGACAGTGTATACGTTCAATGCTCCGCCGGCAGCGAGTGTCGTCGCGACCGTGTCCGAAACATGCACACTGCCTTTGGTTGCTGTCGCCGTGAGCAGCGGACTGGTCACCTTCAATGTGGAACCACCGCCCACACTACCCGCCGTACTTTTCAGTACAACGTTCGTGCCGAAGAACCCATTATTGGAGGTGTTTGGCGCTTCAATATTGGCATTTGCGGTTGTGATGGTTACAACCCCGGTGCCATCGCCGATCTGATTGGTAGCTAAGTTGTTAGCGTTGAAAGTCAAAGTCGAGGATCCAGTCTTCGCAAATGTGTCCTGCAGCGTAACGGTTGAGAACACCAAATTATTGACGTTCAAATTTTTCGCGGCACTGATCACGCTGATACCGGAGCCAGGGGCACCGGTGCCGTTCAAAGTGAAACCGACGGCGTTGCTATCCTTTATATAGACCAGCGACGAGGTAGCTTCAGTAACCTTCAAATTACCCAGGGTATTCGTCAGGAAAGGCCTGCTCGAGCTACCAACCGCGCCATTAGCGTTGATATTGATATTGGTCGCAGTGATTGCCTTGCTATTGATGATGCTGCCTGATCCAGTGGTCGTCAGATTGACGGTGCCAGCGGTCACACCAACATTCATCGGAGCGGTGATATTGATACCGATGGGAGTTGTGCCGCTTTCGTTCAAATTGACTATGCCGGCAGGATCGAGAATCACACCGGTGATATTCAACTGCTGCGCGGAGTTGACGGTGAAGACACCACCATCAGCAGTGCTTGAAGCGAGAATATTGGTGAGCTTCCCAGCGCTTACAGCTTCGTTAATTGTGACGGTGAGCCCGCCGGCATTCGCCGATACGTTCGTCGCAGCAGTATTTGCCGTGATAATTCCGGTTTCTGAGAACAAATTGACGGTCTTTGCTGTCAATGTGCCGGCACCGCTGATGTCGCCGGAGGTGTTTGTGGTGTCAACGTTGTTCGGCGAGCTGACATTAATCGTTGTCGCCGAAACTCCTTTGTCTATAACAACACCATTGGCACCGCTCAAGGCAACGAGCGTGCCTCCAACCACTCCATAATCGCCGGCATTAGCACCGATCGTGAGAGTGCCAAAAGGCACAGACATCGAGAATGTTGACGAAGCGCCGACCACAACTTTGGACAAGTTGGTTGCATCAGCAAAACTTCCCAGATAAATTGATGCAGTTTTGCTCGTCGAGGTAACACTCAAATTAGCAGTATCGATAACTACCGGAGATGTCGCCGTGCCAATCTTGTCGCCGACAGCGATCAGAACTGTGCCGGTGCCACCGGCAGTGATTGCCTGGAAGCCATCGGCTCCGGTCGTGGTAGAGCCCGCGGTGCTTGTGCCGCCCGCACCACCCAGTCCATAGACGCCACCCAAACCAGCCGAACCGCTGGTGTATCCGCCGCCGTTGCCGCCACTGCCAGCTGTCGTGCCAGCCGTGTTATTCGTACCGTCGCTACCGGCTGGTGTACCGGTACCGCCAGTACCTGCTGTAGAGGCGCCAGCCGAACCGGTTGAAGAGCCGCCGCCGCCACCAGTAGCATTGCTTACACCATTACCACCACCGCCACCGCCACCACCGGCAGTACCGCCACCGCCGCCGCCGCCGATTGAAGTCACTGCTCCAGAGCCAATAGCGGCGCCACCGCCCCCAGCGCCGCCGTAGGACCCACCACCGCCACCGCCGCCTGAGCCAGTGCCGGCTCCAGTACCACCAGCACCACCAGCACCACCGTTAAAAGCGACAATAGATTGATTAGTGGTGACGACTTTAGACACCGTCGTCTGAACAGCACCAATAAAAGAGAATGGGGTAGTTATTTGCACAGTACCGGCGTTACCACCTGAACCACCGGCACCACCAGCGCCGTTCAATGCGCCAGCTCCACCGCCACCACCACCGCCGGAGGCGTTAATTTGGCCTGGTACGATTTTGCCACTGCCATCTTTCAAGGGAATAATTTGAATATTGTCGTTGGAAGCAGTAAGCGTTATATTGCCGGCATTGCCGCCTTTGCCACCGGCCTGACCATCGGCATTACCACCAGCACCACCGCCGCCGCTGGAATCCAGATAATTAACAAACACTCCTGTGCCGTTCAATGCGATATCGCCGCCGTTTCCACCGCCACCAACGCCATTGCCATTGCCGGCATCAACACCGGCTACGCCACCGGCTCCAGCCGTAATGATTGAAGCCGCTTCAATAAAGGAACCGGTGCTTTTGAGATTGACGCTGCTGGCCTGGGCGATCCCATCGACGAGGATGAGGCCGTTAGTATTCGCCGTAAATTTTCCACCAGCCGTGACGTTGGCTACTTCTACATAATTAGAACCAGTGGTTATATTTACGTCGCCGGTGACATTGAGATTGCTGGTGGCAGTGCCATTTGCGCCGGTTGAAAAGATTGCAGTTTTACTAGCCAAGCCAGGAGTGATTGTTCCCGAGGTTATAGCGCCAGTGGTACCAACGGTAACCCCACCGGTAGAAACCGATGGCGTCGCACCGTAAATATTCAATGCGCCAGCATCGACATTCTGCAACAAGATATTTGCACCATTAGCCAAAATTGTTACAGTGCCACCACCAGCGCCACCGGTACTGGTGATCGTATCGGTCCCTGAAGTCTGCACTGGGTCACGCGTCGCTACGACAGAGCCAGAATTGGCTGCCGTCCCTTTGAAGGCTACTATGGTGATGTCGCCTCCCTTTCCCGTAGTCCCACTAGCATTGAAGGTGTTTACAGCCGACGTATTGCTGCCAACGACAAAGGTGTTACCCGACAAATCAACGAAACCGCCGGTTTTGGACGCACCGGTTATAGTCACGGGAGAGGTAGCAGACTTACCACTATTATTACCGCTGACACCAGTCAAGGTCGCTCCAGCGACGAGCAAAATATTGCCTCCGTTAACGCCGCCTGAGGTATCAAGACCGCCGACACCATTGGCAGATGCCGCAATGATATTGCCACTAGCAAGAAGCGCCAGGTCAGGGCTACCCGTCAGATTCCCACTAATCGTGATATTACCGGCGGTATTATAATAAGTCGGGTCACCAGACACACAGATATTGCCGAGATTCATATTGTCGGTGGCTGTCGTGATATGCGACGAGCCAGCCGTGCCATTGATCACGCCGCTTACTTGATCGACATCGGCCTCGATAGCGCCGCTACCGACGTTGAAGTTGACTTGTTTAGATAGATAATCGCCACCGCTCAAAGTGACATTGCCCGTACCGGCATAGTCGGCCTGGTTGAAGTTGATATTGCCGTTAAGAGCTTGAATCGTGCCGCCCGTTCCGGTTACAGCGATATTATTGTTGCCGCCGCCATTGACGATATTGACATTACCGCTGGCCGCGCTAATAAGACCAGCATTGGTGAGATTTTGCGTAGTGATATTGACATTCTGAGCGGCGCTCAAAGTAGGCACATGCTGCGCAGTCGAAGCGCCGACGAATGTGTTGATGATATTGGGCGCGGTGATATTGAGATTGCCGGCGCTGCTGACGAGACCATTATTGAAGAACGTATCGGAAGCAGTTAAGGCAATGCTGGTCGGAGAAAGGCTGCTCAAGACACTCGCCGAAGCAATCGTGCCGCCGAAGCCGTTAAAAATATTGGTAGCGCTGATCAAATCAGTTGCCTGATTGGTGGCAGTCGGCAGAGCGCCGACGGTCAAGGAGCCCAGGTTGATCAAGGTGCCGGTGAGATTGAGACTGCTGAGCGAGTCGACAGCTTGCACGCCACGCGATATGACGAGCGAGTTTAGATTGCCGCCGACGGCGGAATCGAGCGCGCTCACGGTACTCGAGCTCAAGTCGAAGTAACCGCCGGTGGCGACGCCCTTACTATTGATGATGAGTTCTTGTTTGCCCGTGCTCAAAACCTGCTGTGCGGCAACAAGCTCGGCGGCGGTCAATTTGGAATCGAGTGAAATTTGTTGCTGTTTGCCGCCGATGTCCAGAGTGATCGCGTGGAAGCCGGCCAGGCTGTTGGCAGCAAATATTGGATTGGCGCTGGCCAGGTTGAGGTCGCTGCTGCCGTTCGCCTGGGTAGCCAGGGCACCGGCTACATTCTTTGCGGCATGATAGGCTTGCGAAAGGGCGGCATTGCTGAAGGCCGCATGCGTACCATGCAACCCCGCCGCATTAGAAAATGACGTAAAAGAATGATTAGTGCCACGGAGCGCACCTGCAGCCGCAGCTCCAGCAGCGTGATTGATCGCGCCAAGGCTGTTGGACGCATGTGTCGCAGCGACCGATTGCATCGCAGCTGCAAAAGTATTGGCGGCGGAGCCCGGCGCGGTATGACCCGGTACCTGAGGCAACCAGCCAGTGGGAGTATTCGTCGGCACGGCCCCATTGGCCAGAGCCGCGGTGGCGCTTGCCGAGCCGGTCATGGCCAGGGTAAGCGAAGCGCTCAAAAGCCTCTGCCTGACACTGTATTTCTCAACGCTGGGCGACGATTGAGAGCTTACAGGGGCCGCATCGGACGCAGCCAAACGGGACTGAAGATTTTGCATATCAGATCTTTCTCCACAGAGGAAATTCGCGAGTTATGGGTGCCCAAGGCTGACGGCCGCGTACCGTCTGCATAACGGCACATGCTATCGGAAAAGAAAAAATATGTCTGCCACATTATTGTTCGCAAAGCGACACGGGAAAACGAAGCCGGTAGCCAAGGGGGTTTCAGCTCATGAAAAACTTTTCATCATTGCGGCAAATTAAGTCAGCGTCCGGCATTTTGGGAATTTAGCGCGGTCACCGGGGCTGCGGTCATATATTCATAGCGATCGCCGCCGCCGATTTGCATCAGAATTGCCGCCGTTTTCAGCATCGCCGAGGCAAGTTTTCTATTTTCGGAGTCTTCTGACCGGACCATATTTTTCAATGGCTCCAGAGATTGCAACATAGAAAGGATGTTGAACTCCGACTGGAAGCACTTCATACCATCTTTCAAATCTTTGCCGACCATGCGGCGGTAACCGACCTGTTGCGCGGGGTTCACTTCCTCGAAGTAATGGACATTGCGATTAGTCATGACGACATTGCTGCCCGGGGCGACAGCGACACGGTGACCACCGCAGTCCATGACGACGGCGTTGCGCCGCGTGTCGTGCAGGTTGTAGACGGCAGCGCCTCCGTCAAAAGCGAGCACCATCACTACCGAGTGCGCGGCGATGTCGACCGTGCCCAGGCCGGTCTCGACGCGAGTATCGGCCGAAGGTGCATAAAGTGTGGCGCCGCGTCCAAGATGTTTCACTTCGATAGTACCGGCCCGGGCAGTATCGCCATGGCTACGGCTGCCTGTTTCGATACCGCCGCTCAATTTAAGAATGCCACTCGATTGATTGAAGCCGGTCAATTGACTGACCTTAGCCAGGCCATTGCCATTATCAAAATAGTTTCCGCCAGCAAGATTTTCGGCATTGTTCAATCCGACCGTCGCGGCCAGGTTGCTTGTATTGAGGCTGCTATTGACGGTGGCCACAGTATCTCCGATACTGCCGGCGGTGATGGACGGCGAGTTCACAGTCGTGCTGGAGACAGTATTAGAAGCACTGGCGGAGGCGGTCATTGCTGGTGTATTCAAGCCCGCGGTCAACAGCGCCGAGGCTCCTGCAGATGCAGTCGCAGCAATCGCAACGGCCGGGCCTGACACAACGGGCGGGTCGGCAGTGATACTGTCGCCACCTTCGAGGACAATGGCGCTGCTATTACCAGCACCGTTGAAGACGATGTTGCGGCCTTTGGCATTAAGCGTGTTGAGGCCATTTGCCGTGATTGTGCTGTGAGGATTGGCCGTCGTCGTGTAATAGATCTTGCCGTTGCCGCTCGACGTGGCCACCGGGTCACTGGGACTAGGTTGCGGCCCGGCTAACAATCCGGTTGTCGGCACCTTGCCCATGACGATATTGACCTGGCCAAGACCGCCAATGATGCTCGATCCATAGAGAGTGACGTTTTTGCCGATGTCGATACCGGACGTCAGATCATTGTTCTGGAGAGTAATACTGCCATTTGTCGTCTGCAGCGTCGAGCCGGCGGAGACACTCAACTCGCCTTTGTTGTTGACAATGGTGATGCTACCGCCAGTGGTGAAGATGCTGTTGACGGTCAGCTCATTCGCCTGACTGTTCGTGAAAGTGAGAGCCTTGATACCTGTAGGTGTGAAGGTCTGACTGAGAGTGGTATTGCCGATGAAAGCGTTAGCGAGGTTAAGCGCACCGTACAAAACGCTGACATTGCCGCTGCTGATATTGAGGGCGGCGGTGGGCAAAACCGTACTGCCATTGCCGATAGTGAGAGAACCGCCCGATAGCAAACTATTGACGCTTTCGGTTATAGCGCCAGCCGACTGCACAGTAAGAGCAGAGCTGGCAATGACGTTGTCATTTATAACGATACTCTTGCCGTTGAGTTGACCATTAGCAGTAGTCAAAACTTCGTTGACTGTGAGCGTGGCCAAACTGCCGGCCGTATAAGAGCCCGTAGAACCGACCTCTATATCGTACTGGCCGCGTACCTGACCGAGCGTGAGAGCAGAGCCAAGAGTGAGGCTGACATTGCCGCCCGGTGCGGTCAGACTGAGATAAGACTGGGGATTGAGCGAGCTGGGGGCATAGGAGACAGTACCGGCGTTTACATAGATGGTGCCACCACTATTGACCGCCAGGTTGTACAGCGTCGTCGGCAAAGTCAAAGTAGTAGCAGCCGAAATGGTGATGTTGTCTAGAGTGCCGCTATTAAGAAGCGGCAGCAAGTTCGTCGTATTGACGCTGCCAATATTGGATTGCAAACGCAATGAAGTAAAACCAACATATGTCCCGGGCGCAGCACTGTTCGAGGTGGACGTGGTGACGTTACCAACGGCATTGCCAATAGAAAGAGATGGCTGCGCGATACCACCGCCGGGAGTGCCAGTGATAACGGCATTATTGATCAAATTGCCGGTCTGGAAACTCAGCTGGCCGCCAGTAATATTGAAACCGTTATTGACAGTAATGCTGGTCGGATCGGAGACGGTGATGATCGGCGCTGTGATCGTACCGATGATGCCGTTGGCGAGCTGGGTAGAATTTGCTCCGATGACAAAGGTGCGACCGGCACCGGCGCCCAGACTGACATTGTTATAAACGCCTGAGTTGAAGATATCGAAAGGCACCGAGAGAAAGTGGTTACTGCTCAGAGCAATCGCATTGTTCGTGCCGCCCACGACAATGCCGGCCTGATCTTTCAGAGTCAAATTGCCGCCGGCGGCGACGGAAACTGAATTGTTGCCGGCTCCATCTGCTTCGATTGTATATTCGACCTGAGTCTTGGGCGTCACCGCGGTCGTACCGAGCACGACAGCCTGAGCGCCGGTCAAAGTAAGCGAAGCGCTGCCAGTGCTCGTGCCGTTAGCGGCAATCACGAAGGGTGTACCTACGGCAGCACTGGTGTTGATGATATTTGATGCCGTAATCGAAACCGAGTCATTGGCAAAAGCGGGGTTCATGACGAAGGAGGTATAGGCTCCTTTAAATAGACCGTTGGTATTGATCGTCAAATTTTCAAGAGTGCTGGCGCCGATGTTTGGAAATGGATTGTTCAGCCCGGTCGTCGCCACGCCCAACGTGATACTGGTCGGAGCAGTGAAAGTGAGCGTCGTCGGCATGCTGGTGAAAACACTGCTTGGCCCAAGAATCGCGAGGGCACCGGTGCTGGCGAAAGTAGCCGAGCCCGCTGTAGCAATGTCGAAGATACCACCGGCAGTAAAGGTGATAGTCGGCGAAGTGATAGTCAGATTGTTCGAAGTAATAGAAGCAGTGGAGAGCAGAGTGAACGAAGAAGGCGCCGTCAAACTGAGAGTATCGTAATTGACCAGGCCGGTAGTGAGCTTACCGCCGCTGGTACCAAGAGCGAGATTAAGATTGGCGCCACTGCCGCCGGTGCCACTAAAAAGTATGCTGCCGTTTTGCGTGACGTAGCTGACGCTATTTGCCGCGGCATCGATACCGAGAGTTGTAGTCGCCTTGGTGACCACGCTCTGCGTGCCGGGACCAAAGCCAATCAGAGCACCATTGCCAGTCGTCGTCAGGGTAATTGCCTTACCAGCAACAGCAGAAGCGATATTGGTCTGGAACATATTGCCGACGGCGGAGAGATTGGTGACAAGAGTAGAAGCCGTACCGATATTGGCATTGATGACAAGATCAGCGCTCGTACCACCTGTGCCGGCGAGATTGATCGTCGGCGCGGAAATTGCACCGCCGACGGTGAGAGCATAAGCGCTGACGTTATATTCGACTTTTGCCGTACCGGCGTTGAGCGTGGTTATAGCGCTATCACTGACAAAAACCGAACCGGTCGTGGCATTGGCAGTCAGTATCGGTGCCGAGACAATAATGGGAGTACCACTAACACCGATGCTCCCCTTCGTGCTTGTCATAGCGACAGATGTACCGGCAACAGTAAAAGTACCACTATATGTGATCGACCCCATTGAATTTAAGACTACAGCTCCCGTGCCGTCTCCGATGGTGCCGCCACCGGCCGACAGCCTGGTGACGCCAGCGCTGTTGGTACCGGTAATGGTGACATCGCTGTAAGAGAGATTTTCCACACCAAGATTAGCGGCGGCGCTTGAGATGGATATATTTTGAGTGCCTGGAGCACTGACCCCGGAAACGGCAAACGTCGTCGTCCCAATGTCCTTGAAATAAAGACTGTCGGTAGAGCTACCGTCAACGGTCAGAAGACCAGCCTTGGTCACAATCGGAGCGGCAGCCGTACCGGCCACTCCGCCTGGAAACAAGAAGACGCCAGGCGCTGTAAGCACGGCGCCTTTACTTTCGACGATTGAGCCGCTTGTGGTCGTCAAAATAATGACGCCGCTTCCCACATTTATAGCGGCACCGACATTGATACCGATTGGATTGGAAGTGGTGGCGGTGCCGTTATCTGTGATCCGGACGGAGCCATTGGTGGCGGTAAGTGCACCATTTACCGTCACCTGCTGAGCCGAGTCGACGATAAGATTTTGTCCACTGCCAACACTGGAGGCATTTAAAAGTAACGCTTTGGAGCTTGTCGCTCCTTCCTCGATTGTCGCTGCGCCGCCGGCATTGACAGCCAACGTATTTACTGCGGTGTTGACGCTGATATTGCCCGCTCCCGCTGTTTTGAGATTAGACGTGGCCGCTGTAATCAGCCCGATGCCGCTGATATCGCCGGCGTTCCCGGCCTTGAGATTGGCAGTCGTCAAATTGACCGTACCGGCAGTGACTGCACCGCCTAAGGAGATTGACTCATTGGCAGTGAGATTGAGAGCGCCGCTAGTGGAAAGAGTCGAAGTATTGAGCGTAACAGCAGTGCCTGTCGAGGCCGTATCCTGCAAGGTGATCGAAGCGCCTGCTTTTGGACTATTGACAGTGAGAGCATTTGTATCGGCCGTGATCGGCGCTGTCGCCGTGCCGCTCGTCACACCAAAAGTAAGACTGACCGGTGCACCGTTAGTGAGGATTGATGACGTCGCGATTTTGCCGCCGGTATTGAGAGCAACCGCCGCTCCGTTGGAGTTTATATTGGTGACGTTGATTGTTGTATTCGTGGCACTGCTGGTAGAAAAGCTGCCGGAGCCTGCCTGGATGGTGCCGTTCAATATATCGATATTGGACGGATTACTGGTGCCGCCCGTTATCGTCGGAATGCCGCCGGATATTGTCGTGGTGCCGCCGTTGATATTTTGGGCGGTGATCTGCGCACCGGCACCAATCAAAGTAACAGCACCATTTCCTTTGATGCCGAAGGCATCTATGCTTGTCGCGCCCCCGGTCTGAGTCGCTGTTTCAGTCGCTACAATAGAGCCCGAATTGGCCTGACTGCCGGTGTATGCCACCATCGTGACGGCGCCGGCTGTTCCATTGGTGCTGCTGCTATTGACGGCGACCACGGGAGTATTTGTCTTGGTCGTACCGAGCGTAATCCCGGAGAGATCTATATAACCGCCGGTAGCTGAGCCCTTCGTAGACCGAGCAGTCGAGTCTGTCAAGATCGCTTCGCTCGAGCTCGGCGATGTGAAGTTGGCACCGGCGACAAGTGTAATGGCGCCGCCATTGCCGGTCGTGCTGGAAGTATCGAGGGTACCGCCATTGCCGATGATGTTGCGACTGGCGACAACAGCCAGGTCCTGTCCGGGAGTAGCGACAAAGGTCTTATCGATTGTCACGTCACCGGCACTATTTATAAAAATCGGATCGCCGCTGACATTATTGACACCAAGCTGCAAATTTTCGGTAGCGGCCGCGATATGCGCGCTGCCCGCCGTCGTATTGACCACACCGTTAACATTGCCGACATTGACGTCGACGGCACCACAACCGGCGTTCAGATTCAACTGTTGCGAGAGGAAATTTCCACCGTTGACGTTGATATTACTGGACGAATCGCCCGAGCTTTCGATATTGATATCGCCTTTGAGGGCCTGGATCGCACCGCCGGTATTATTTAAGTTGAGCGATTGTTCAGCCGTACTGTTGACGATATTAATACTACCGGTGAGGGCAGAGATGACACCGCTGTTATTGATGTCAGCGCCGTTCAAATTGACATTTTGAGCGGCACTGAGCAAGGCCTGGGCGCTGGATGAAGGCGAGGTAAGGTTATAAATCATCGGAGCGGAGATATTAAGAGTACCGCTCGATGTAATCGTACCGCTGTTATAAAAAAGGTTGGATGCGGCCAGAGCGATGCTGGTCGGAGTGAGGCCGGAGGCCTGAGTGGCAGAAGAGATGCTGCCACCAGAAGCATTGTAGATATTGAGGGCGCTGATCGTATCGAGGGTCTGGCCCTTAGCCGAGCTGTCGGCGCCAAGCAAAATCGAGCCATAATTGACCAGTGAACCGGCTAATTGCAGGGAAGCGAGCGAATCAATCGCCTGCACGCCGTGCGAAATAGCGAGCGAGCCAAGCGAACCGCCGACGGCATTATCGAGGGCGCTCAATGTGCTGCTGTTCAGATCGAAGCTTCCACCGGTGGCAACACCACTGGCATTTATGACGAGGCTTTGCTTACTGCCGCTCAATACCTGCTCGGCGGCGACAAGCTCGGCACCGGTCAACTTGCTGTCGAGCCGGAAGGTTTCGCTCTTGCCGCCGATGTCCAGAGTCAAAGAGGTAAAACCGGCCAGGCTGGACGGGCTAAAAAGACTGGCGAGGGTAAAGTTGGTGGCACTGCTGCGCAGGCTCACATCGTGCACATTGGGGGCAAGGTTGCTCAAGCCGTGTAGTGTGTTGACCACACTTGTCGCCTGCCATCCGGTATGTGAGGTGTTGGCGGTCAAGGATGCAGCGCTGCTATGGTTGCTGTTCGTCAGCATTACGCTATCGACGCCAGAGAGTGCGTGATGGATCGCGCTCGGCAGGAGACTGTGTTGAGCTGAAGTAGCAGTCGTAGCAAAAGTGGACGGCGTACTCGTACTGGCCTGGGCGCTCGTTTGAGTCAAGATGCCGGCCAGGGGAGCGGCCATCAATACGCCCAGAGATCCGCTCATTAGCCGCTGCCGGCGCGTATATCTTGCTGCCGCCAGGTGATGAGCCAGTTCCTGTGCTGAAAATTGCAGTGGGATTTTGGCTGTAGACTGAGCGGGGCGATGATTATGCATGTTTGACTCCAACTAATCTGAGCGCGAAATTTGAGCAGCCGGGCGAACAAACGATTGGTCGCAATAAGGGCGACAATAAGCTTACGGGATGATCGGTAAGCAATATGTGATCAAACTGTGTGTGTTACTTTACAAAACAGTCACGATGCTGGGAACCAGTGCTCTGGCCGGTTTCACGCAGTCTAAATCTATTTTCACAGCCGGGGGAACCAGGCTGATTTTTTACGGTCAAAGTCAAACAAGACAACGATCAACATACCGACTAAAAAATGAACTGCAATTAGGGAGATTTATGATGCAAAGTCAATTAGAGGCAGAGAAATCGGCCGTCCTCGCTAAGGTGACGCGTTTAATCAAAGCGATCGATTTTGGCATGCTTACCACCCAGGCCGAAGACGGCTCCCTGCACAGCCGTCCGATGGCAGCCAATGGTGAAGTCGGCCCGAACGGTGAGCTCTACTTCTTCACCTACGGTCAATCGTACAAAGTATTTGAAGCGGTCGAACATCCACAGTGCAACGTGTCGTTTAGTGACATCAAAAGTAATAGCTATGTGTCAGTCTCAGGCATCGCCAGACTGGTACGCGACAAGGCTCTCATGGCCAGTCTCTGGAAGCCTGAACTAAAAAATTGGTTTCCCCAGGGCCTCGACACTCAAGACATCGCCCTGCTCCAAGTAACGCCGGAACGTGCCGAGTACTGGGACGGGCCATCATCCGCCGTTGCACAAACGATCTCATTCCTCGGTGCCTTAACCGGCGTCGAAGTAAAAATCGGCGAAAACAGAAAGGTCACTCTCTAGTTTTCATCGCTCCAATTTTCCTACGATAGAGCTGCTCTGGCTACGGCGTCGGCGACGGCGGCGTGTACTTCGCGGTCGAGGATACTCGGCACGATACTATCCATCTTGGTCTGCCCGCAGATGGCGCTGGCCGCTGCCAGCTTCATTTCATCGGTGAAGCGACTGGCGTGGGCGCGCAAAGCGCCGCGAAAAAGACCCGGGAAGGACAGAGCATTGTTAATCGTGCGGCCATCGGCGGCAAATATCGCACCATTGGCCAGGGCAACCTCTGGGAGGATTTCCGGATCTGGATTGGAGAGGGCGAGGATGACATGACCGGGTCTGATCATCGAGGGCTTGATCAAGCCTGGCACGCCGGTGGTGGCCACGACGACATCGCAATTGGACATGATTTCGGCAAGACTCATCGGCTCACCGCCATTGTCGGCCAGTCTCTGCATGGCGTCTGCACGCAGGTCGGCACCGCAGACGATTTTTACGCCATAGGATCGCAGCAATTGGGCGATACCGGCACCGGCGGCGCCGAGGCCGATGATGCCGACTTTGCAATCGACGAGATGGAGGAGATTGCGCTGGGTGATCGTTTGCAAGGCGGCCAGCGTCACTACAGCGGTGGCATGCTGATCGTCATGGAGGACGGGGATAGGCAGCTCGGCTTGTAGACGTTCTTCTACTTCGAAGCAAGCCGGTGCGGCGATATCTTCCAGATGGATAGCACCAAATGTGGTGGCGATATTTTTCACGGTTTCGACGATGGTATCAACGTCGGTACTCTCGATCAAGATCGGAATAGCGCTGATGCCGACGAGCTGTTCATAGAGGACGGACTTGCCTTCCATGACCGGCATGCCGGCCACCGGGCCGATATTGCCGAGACCAAGGATGGCCGTGCCATTCGTCACGACGGCGACGGAGTTGCCAATCGAGGTGTATGTGCGACTGGCGGTAATGTCTTTTTGAATCAAGCGACAAATCTGCGCCACGCCAGGTGTGTAAATTTTGCGCATCTCGGCGATGCTGTCGAGGGGGAAGCGGCTTTTCATGGCGATCTTACCGCCCTGGTGCGCCAGCTCGACCGGGTCGATGATTGCTTCTACTTCGACACTTTCGAGGGCCTTGAGACCGTCGACGACATGGGCGAGGTGGGTTTCGTCATCGAGCTGCAGACTGATTTCACGCATCAAAAAGTCCGGGCCCTGAGCGACAATCGAAATCTCGCCGATATTGGCTCCGAGCTCACCGAGACGACTGGCCAGGCGGCCCAAATAACCCGGTTTGTCAAAAACTCTGACGCGCAAAATGCGCAATATTTTGGCTTCTCTAACAGCTGTCGGCATACCCATGTCTTCCAATAAAACCCGAAGGTGAAAAGTGATCCCGTACTCATAAACGCGCTCCATAAACTCGATCACATATCGAGACGGGAAGCTGCGTTTAGCAGTCAGGCCAATCTAACACCTCAAACAGGCTAGAGATCAGTCTTTTGACTTTTGTAAGGGCTTCTGCGCTGTTGCCGACTTGAGACGCCGCGGCCATCAGCTTTCGGGCAGTAGGCGTCCTTTATGCTCGTCGATTTCGGTCCAGGTGCCAAACCAGCGCACGACTAAACCCTGAGCAGTTTTAAGGGGCACGGCCCGGCAGAGGTGCCAGAGATAATCGCGCCGGTGCTCAGCTCTGGTAGCGCTGGTCTTCGGTCGGTAAGCGCTCAGGTTATTGCGGCGGCCACCGAGGCCAAGTACTCTTTTGAGGCGAAACTCCACTTCAAATGGCTCGGCGCGCATAACGGCCTCGCGCCAGCGCTCTTCGTATTTCGGCAGGTCTTCCGTGTGTATGAGCAAGCGCCAGCCGCCATGCAGACTCTGCTCGCCGGTCAGACCGGTATATTCAAACCAGCGGTGATTGAGGAAGTCGACCACACCATAGGCGTCTGCCGTCCAGACAATTTGCGGCATGGCATCGGCTATCACCCGCAGTTGCTCTTCGGCGACCACAAGCGAATCGGTCAAGCGCTTTTGATCATCTATTTCGGTGGCGATCACGAGCCACTGATCGGCCGCCCCGGCGGTATTGAAAAAAGGCACCACTTTGAGCAGATGCCAGAGATAAAGACCATCTTCCCGGCGCAGTTTTACCTCTGCCTGGAAATCATCGCCAATCTCCTCAGGAGAGAAGGCACTTTCAGAGAAATTAGGTTGTTCGTCGGCGGCAAGCAAATTCTTCCAGTTCATTTTGTCTTCGCTTACAAAGCCCGAATAATGACGAAAATGTTCGTTGGCATAACTTACCGATCCATCGGCAGCCGCTACCCAGATCAGCTGGGGGATAGCCTCGGCCAGGGCGGCAAGATTGGCTTGCTTAATCGCCAGCTCTTTTTGCAGAGCTTTGCGATCGGTCATATCGAGGAAGAAAACAAAACATTCATTGTCGGTCGGGCCGATTTTGGACATGGCGACAATAACGGGACGACGACCGGCCTCGCCTTGATCGGGCACCGACTGCACCGGCCCGGTTGCCAGCTCTGCCTCGAAGGGCTCGACCGCCCCCGATCCGGCCAGATTACTTACGGCGGTACGCACCTTTTCATGCCATTCGGGGCGGAACAACTGGAGCGCGTCCTGGCCGAAAATCAATTCGGATGCAGTCAATCCAATCAACTCGGCAAAGGTGGAGCTGACTTCGCGCAAGCGCAAATTGGTATCGACGACAATCACGGGCGCGGGATTGCTGACGTAGCTGGTCGGTATGTCGAGGAAGTCTTTATTGCCCGCCATTGCTTTCAAACCGGCGATACGCTCCTGCACATTGGCGATTTCGTCTTTGAGTAAAACAGCTTTATCTAGATCGAAGTCCATGTGCCCACCCATTGCTCGATGTCACCGCGCTGATTGCGCACCGCCACCGCTCTTGCTAGAAATGTCTCATAGTCCTGGTCTTCGAAATCATTCGGACCGGCTCCCTGTTTCTTCAGTCTAAACTGTACATCGAGGGCGTCGCCGGTTTTCACACAATTTTTCCAGGCATTGACATAGTTGCGCCGATCATCTTTGTGGATAAACAGAGCAAAATCCAGGCCCATACCGATATCCCGCCGCAGGCCGCTAAACTCGAACCAGCGATTGTTGAAGAAATCGATGCGACCATCGGCACCGGCGGTCCAGAGGATTTGCGGAATCTGATCGGCCAGGGATTGGAAGTTGCAGGCGCTCTCGAGGACGTCGTCTATGACCCGTTTGCGGCTGTCGATATCGGTCGAGGTGCCGATCCAAAATTTACGACCGCTGTTGCTCTGGTCGTAGGGCATGGCATTTACTTGCGGGGAAATGGCGGCGGCAAGCTGCAGCAGCCCCTCGAGCTGTCCGGGCAAGGGAGCGGTGAGCGGAATGGCCCGAAAAACGTGCCAGTAATATTGATCATTGCGACCGCGAATGCGTACTTCGCCAATAAGCGCTTTATGTTTTTGAAAAGCCTCGTTCCAGCGAGCGCTATTATTGACCAGGTCGTCGGGATGCATGGCCTGGGTGGCAAACAGACCGTCTTCGTCAGCGGCGTTCAAACCGGTCAATTCATAAAAACGTCTGTTGAAATGCCAGGTGCGTCCAAATTCGTCGACGAGAAAAACTTGATTGGGCATCTCCGACACGAGGGTGGCAAAAAGTGTTTGGCGCTCCCAGAGCTGTTCTTCCAGGGCCTTGGTCTCGCTCAGGTCCATCAAAAAAACATTCCACTGACTGGCATCGGCTTTCATCAAGCGAAAATTAACGGCTACGGGAATGTGCCTGCCATCACCGGCGATGCGCTCGGTGACGATCGCGCGGGTGACTATCACCCGGGCGAAATCCGCCAGGCAACTCTTCTCGAGCTTGGCAAACTGCTTGGGCACAAGCATTTCTTCGCGCAGACTGCCGTCGTAAAATTGTTCGATTTTGTAGCCGAGCAATGCAGCACAGGCCCGGTTGGCCGCCAGAACCCTACCGCTGCGATCGACGCGGTAGCTCGGCGCCATGTTATTGGCGATCATATACTGGACGCGCGAAGCCGACTCGAGCAAAATCTTTTCGCGATCTTTGCTCGGACTGAACAGCGAACTTTCAACCAGCGCCGACTGCCCGGTGTATTTTTCCGCAAGATAAGCGGCCTTGGCCCGCGAGTGGGCGAGCAGGAGCTGACGTTCCTCGTCGCGCAGGGCGGCTAGTTGACGGGTCAAATTTTCGTTCTCGCTTTGTAGTGCAAGAACTTGTTCTAAATCCGCAGAATTAGAGCCGGAATTTACCATCAATTGAGATCTTTCAGCCTTCAACGCTCGCGAGAGTCATTTTCGGGCCAACAACAATAAGCCAAAACGCCAGAAGCCAAAACGCCAGAAGTCAAAATGACAATCTAAATGATCGCCGGAAACCTAAGATAGCACAAGAGGTGAACCCCCCCTTGCCAACCCTAAAATTTATCAGCTTCTCCTCAACTTACCAAATGACTCAAATCAACTCATAAAGCCATTTTTGCACACAAAGAATACTTTCGCCCAAAGTTCACCACCGGACAGAGGAAAAATCTCACTTTTTTGGCACTATCTTGGCTGGCAAAGAAGAGTTAGATGCGGAAGAAAGGCGTCTCGACTACTTTGTCGTCAAAGTAAACTTGGATCTGATACTGACCGGGGCCAACTTTAACCGAAGGGGCTACCATAGCGCCATCTTCGTTAGTTTTGCGAGAGAAGACCATGCCGCGATCGCTTTCCATAATGCGCACTTCGATATCGGAGATGGCATTATCGTCGTCGTCTTTGGCTTGCAAGAGCAAACGCAAATTATTGTCGTCGACGAGCCAGCCGAGATTCATCTGCACACGTACGTGGTCGACCTGACGCTCGAAGGTGCCGAGCGAGACGAGCTGTGCTCCGACGCCGCGAGTGGCGCCGGCCGGGACCATTTGTGTCCACTGACTGGCGAAGAGCATGTCTTGCCATGTATTGACGGCCGTTTCGCGGGCCTGACCAATCAAATCCTTGAGCTTGAAGACGGCGCGGTCTGTGGCTTGCGAGGCGGCGGCGACAAGATTGCCGGCCTTCTCCGAAGCTTTTTCAGAAAGGGTCACGGTCGAGGCGACCATGCGGTCGGTAACCCTCTGCACGATAGCCTGGTCGCCCTGGGACAGGCTGCCGAACTGCGAAGCGTTCCACATTACCTCGTCGAAGAGTTTACTCTCGCCGGGCAGCGGCAGATCTTCAAAATGACTACGGCAAAATTCTTCCAGGGAACGCACCATTTCGGTCTCGTCCTTGATTGCCATCACTTTTGCTAGTTTTTCGTTCAGCGTAGTCATCTGCCGTCTCCTAGATGCTTTTTTTAACTACGGGCCTCGTCCAGGTCCATTTTTTCTTTGAAGGCTTTGAGCGTTCGGACGATTTTCTTGTCGATGGTATCTATACTCTTAGCGTCCATTTTTAGACACTCAATTAGATCTTCTCGCTTATATCCTTCAACATATTTCAAAACGAAGCAGGTACGGTGCATTTCGGACGGCAGCTCTTTCAAAATCTGTTCGATCAGGTCATTTAATAGAGCGTGGTCGGCAGGATTTCGTCCGCCGCCCCCGGAAGCGACGACCGCCGAGTCCGGTCCAAAAAAGTCGTCGGGGCTGCGCCCGTCCTCTTCATCGAACATACTGTCGAGAGAGGTCGTGCGGTACTGGCTGGTTGTCGACGGCTTATCGTCGAAGGCCTTGGCCGGTTTAATCGTTTTGACAATGACCCGGTTACCGTCCAGCTCCGCTTCGCGCACCTGCACAGGCCTGGCTTCAGCGGCCTCGCGGGCGGCAACGGTCAGGCCGGCATCGGCGCCGCCGGGCAAAACAGTGTCGTCAAAGGCATTTTCAGAAGCGTCTTCGGAGCCGTCTGCACCGGCGTCCGAGCCCGAGTCTTTGTCAGAGTCTTTGCTAGAGTCTTTGTCAGAGTCTTTGTCGGCGTTTTTCTCGGCGTCTTTATCGGAGCGGCGCTTGAGCGCAACTTTGTGATAGCGCTCGAGATTCTGGGCTATCGACTTATTGCAGGCGCTCAGACAGTAAGGAGCAAGCTTGGCGTCCGGATGGCCGGGATCGAAATGCATCGTGACAAGAAGCAGGGCGTTTTGCAGGATGTCTTCAATATCTTCATCGGTAGCAAGGCGAGCGCGAGATCTGATGTAACGCATCATTCTCTGCGGGGTGAAGTCCATCTCCCCCTTTAGAAATGCCCGGCTTTCCTTGCTATTCATTACCAGATTTATCTTTCAGATTATTTGGCGGACTTGCTTGCCAGACTAGTTTGCCATAAATTGCATGCCCACCAATGTTAGCAGGTTAAAGACCGATGCAGCTTGCGCCGGCGCCGCCGAAACCGACCAGATTCAGTGCTTCTTCCGGTAATGCCCGGCGCAGAGGAGTTTCAATCATCAAAGCGGCAATTGTATGGCTGAGGGTCTTGGCATAAACGAGGGCCCGACCGCTGCCGTAGCGTTTGAGGCTATATTTGGCAAAGGCAAAAATATTACGCAAGCTGCCCCAGCGGCGGCGCAAACGCAGGCCATCGGAGACTATATCGTCGTAATCGCCGGGGAGATCGCAGGGTCCATTGCTGAAATAATTGGCAGTGCGGCACTCGAGCACGCGACGGCCGCAGGCCCAGGCCCGGAAGCACATGTCGACGGCCTGGGCCTGGACAGTCCAGAGATTGGGGTCGAGGGCCTTGAGCTCGGTCAGATAATCGCGGGGAATGAGCATGGCGCTAAATCCATGCCAGGCGATAGCCGAGCAGTCGGTCGGTAAAGGGCCGCCGGTAAAGTTTGCCGAGGCGGCTGCTTCTCGACTGGAGCGCACTTCGGGGCGGGCGCCAACCAGAGGAGCAGTCTCTATCGTGGCAGAGGCAGCTGCCTCTTGCGCCGCTTTGACCAGACTGGTCAGACAGTTACTGCCCGGCAGGGCGCTGGCCAGAAGGACAAAGATATACTTGGCGTCACTGCCGCGAGCCACCTGGGCGAGCGTCGAGGCGACATTGATGCCGGCAGCTCTTCTATTTATACGAGTCTGAGCGACGGCATCCGGCACCATCATCTGGGCGTCGCACCCCTGGTCGGCGGCGCCGACAAAGCGGAAAGTCCGGAAGTCGCTGTCTTCATAGCGGGCCGCCTCGCCCTTCGGCCGATCGGCCAGGGCCAGACCGCCCCCGGCCGAAACAAACCAATAGCGGAGCTGACTGGCCGGATAGTGCATACCGGTCAGGTATTTTTGATAGAGGTCGTCCGCCACAGCGCCGTCCTGGTCGATGACGACGACATCGACACGGGGCAAGTCCAGCTCCTGATCCGGGCCGGCACCCGACCCGCTTTTTGGCTGAGGCCCGGCAGCAGTATCCCGGCCCGGGCTTGCTGGCAAATCGTGCGCAGACGAGCCGTAGGAGCCGGCTTTGACGATAAATTGATAGGTTTCGTTTTCCGGGTCGGCGGCGAGATAGTCGCTCAGACCGGCAATCGCCTCGGGCATACGGCCCTGCACCTCGGTCCTGGTCGTTTGCCAGCGATTGCGCTCGACGAGATCGAGGCGCAGACCGGCCGATTCAAAGGTTTCTTCGAGCAGGGCTCGGGTAAAAAATTTCATGTGAGTGTGGTCGAGCAGCCCGGTGGGCCGATAGGGCAAGCGCCCGCTGAGCAGGGACAAACGGATGTCGCCGTGGGCGACATGCGGTATCGAGCAGACGAGATAGCCGCCCGGAGCGAGCAGGGCTGCAGCCTGGCGCAAAGTACGCACAGGCTCGCGTAAATGCTCGAGGACATCGGCGCACAAAACAACGTCAAACTGCCGCCCAGAAAGGGTTTCAGTCAAATCGGCCTTATCGAGATCGAGGACAAAAACTTCATGACCCTTCTCGCGAGCGGCCCTGGCGGCGTCCTCGTCGATTTCTACACCGACGACACTACAGGCATACTGTTCGGTCATCGCCGTAGTCAAAAAGCCGGTGCTCGATCCCAGCTCCAGGACGCGCTTGCTGCGACCGACACGACCGAGCAAACGACCGTAATGACTACCTTCGTCGAAGCTTTCGACATTATAGTCGTAGCGCAAAGATGACAGACTGTCCGGCTTTTCTTCGATTGTCTCAAGGCTACGCAAGTGGGCACTCTCATATCTGGTCGGTTTTTCATCGGACATTATCGCCCTATATTAATAGATTGAGCGCCTTACCGTGATTAGAGGAAGCAAAGAGAGGCCAAAACCGGCCTGCCGACATTTTATATTTCCCCTGGAACCAGCCCCCGGGTGCCCCCGTCTTACCAGACATTGAAGACATATTGCCCGTCTCGACTTGAGCGACAGCCCGGCAAGAGGGCGGCGGAGAAGGGCACCCGGGAGGACCAATGGACATTACTCAGATCGCAATCAGCCGTGAAGAAAGCGTCATTCAGGTGGGAAACTGGCCATCGGTCGAGAATAACAATGGTGCCGCCATTGAAAACAATTGTGATGCAGCACAGCTCGTGTCCAATCTCGCCGAGGCCAATGTGGCCATTTTAAATAACGGCCCAGTATGTGAAAACGGCCTTTGCCAGCTCGGTAGTTGGAAGCCGCGCAAAATTGCCTAAATACTCTTGCAACCGCAGCGTTCGCTGCTAAATCGCTTTTTCCGCTTCTTCTTGAGCGTGCGCCACTGTACGGCGCCAGTCGGCAGCCGTGGCGCAAGCAACCGGCTTGGGCGGACTTGCGCAGGTGGGATTTTTGAGCTGATGCTCGTACCAGTATTGTTCGACACGCTGCAAGTGCTCATCGCGCATACCATCTACGTTTGCCTCAAAACCGCTCGGGTGAGGCACGGTATTATAGACATCGAGATTGGGCGGGTTGTTTATGAGCCAATCGTGAAAAGTGATATTGGCCGAGCGAGCAGCTCTATGCAAAGTCGCCGACTGAGCATGGTCAATGATGTCCTCGCCGCAGCCTTTGCAGAGATGTGGCTCGAGGGCTTGCTGCTGACGGGCACCGTAATGGTCGACTGGTCTGTGGGCAGGCAAGATCTCGGTGGCACTGGCAGTTTCATCCTCGAGCAAATGCATGCAGCAAGCCGGCAGATGAAGCAATTCATCAAGGGCCACGCCGAGTCGTCTATTGAGCCTCTCCCAGAAGGGAGGATCGGGTCTGTTCATTTGTTGCGACCTTGTTGCGCCTTTGTGTGCGCCTTTGCGTGCGCCTTTGCTGCGCCTTTGCGTGCGCCTTTGCGTGCGCCTTTGCGTGCGCCAGGATTTTGCCACAGTAATAAGGGTGCTCTTGAACCCATATCTCTAGGCTAGGGTAAATAATGAAAACCGCCTATCACCCAGATGGGGGAAAAAAGTGTCACTATGTCCAGTTCGGACAGAGCGATACACGATCAAACCACCCCAATATCTTTGTGCTTCGGTGCATCGTGATTGATCAAAGCGTAGATGCTCGGCAAGACGACAAGAGTGAGGAAGGTGGCGGTGAAAAGTCCACCAATCACCACGGTGGCAAGCGGTCTCTGCAATTCTGCGCCGGTGCCGTCGGACAATAGCAAGGGCAGGAAGCCGACCATGCCGACCATGGCCGTCATGATCACAGGGCGCAGCCTGACCCGCACCCCTTCCACGGCGGCATCTTCCGAAGAGAGCCCTTCATCGTGCTTTTGCATCATGTAGCTGACGATAATCACACCATTTTGCACAGCCACACCAAACAAGGCGATGAAGCCGACTATGGCCGGTACCGAGATAGGCTCGTGAGAGATGAAGAGGGCGACGATACCGCCGATGATGGCAAAGGGCACATTGAGCATGACCAGGAAAGCGTTGCGCAATGAGTGCAAGGTGGCATAGAGCAGGACGAAAATAATCAGCAAAACGACCGGCACGACGACCGAGAGCCTGGCCATGGCCCGCTGTTGGTTTTCGAACTGGCCACCCCAGACGATATGGCAACCGGGCGGCAGCTTCACATCGGCGGCCACTTTAGCGCGCACCTCCTCGACAAAGCCACCGAGATCGCGACCGCGTACATTGGCCAACACGGCCGTGCGGCGCTCGCCGTCTTCGCGGTTGATCATATTGGTGCCGCGATCGACGGAGATCGCCGCCAATTGCTTGAGCGGCACTTTCACACCGGAAGGGGTATCGATCAAAATCGCTTCGATGTCTTCGACGCTATCGCGGTATTCTTTTGGGAAGCGCAGCACGAGCCCGAAGCGGCGGTTGCCTTCGAAGACCTCGGTTGTTTTCTTACCGGCGACGGCCGAGGAAATAATGTCCTGCACATCCTCGACGTTCAGGTCATAGCGGGCGATGACATCGCGCTTGAGGCGGATATTTAATTGCGGCAAACCAAGCGTGTGTTCGCGCTGCAAATCGCAACAGCCTCGCACGGAACGCACGGCGTTCTCCACATTGCGGGCGAGATTATCCACTTCGACCAGATTGTCGCCAAATATTTTGATACCGAGATCGGCTCTGATACCAGAGACAAGATCATCGATCATGTCGGCAATCGGTTGACTGAAGCTGAGGACGACTCCAGGGATACCGCTCAATTTTTGGGACATGGCATTGACCAGGTCGTCTTTTTTATGGAAGTTTTTCCATTCCTTTCGCGGCTTCAGCCCGATGAAAATATCAGCATTGTCTACGCCTTCCAGATCGCTGCCCATACCGGAGCGTCCGATCCGCGACACGCAGACATCGACTTCGGAAAATTCTTTGATTGCGGACTCGACAAGATTGTTGACCCGCCTTGACTCGGTGAGCGAGACACTGGCCGGCAATTTGGTACGCAGCAGGATCGAGCCCTCATCAATTGTCGGGATAAATTCGGAGCCGAGGAAAGGAATCAGGCACAAACTGAGCAGGAGCACCGCCGATGATATCGCCAGGGTAATCTTCGGATGCAAAAGGGAGCGGCTGAGAATGGGCATGACTAGCTTGCGCAGCGCTTCGATAATCGGACTGGCATGCTCTTTGACATTACCGCGCAGGCCCCAGAGACAGAGCACCGGCACCACCGTCAAAGAGGCCAGTAAAGCGCCAATCAGAGCATAGATATAGTTGAGAGCAAGCGGGCTAAAGAGGCGCTTTTCCATGCCCTCCAGCGAAAATAAAGGCAAATAGACCGAAACAATAATGACGATAGCGAAGAAAATCGGACGACCGACTTCGCGGGCCGCGTTATAGACGATTTGAAATTGATTTTGCTTGAAGTCTTGCTCGGTCACCTCGCCGCGGTCGACCTTCTCACGCTCTTCGCCGAGGTGGCGGTAGATGTTCTCGACCATGACCACGCCGGCGTCCACGATCACACCAAAGTCAACGGCACCGAGTGTCATCAAATTAGCCGTCAGCCCCGAATATTTCATCAGGATAAAGGAGAAAAGCAAAGAGAGTGGGATCACGGTCGAGACGATCAGGGCGCTCGGTATATTGAGCAGGATGGCGAACAGGACGATGATGACAAGGCCGCCGCCAAAGAGCAAAATTTCCTTGACAGTGCCTACAGTCTTGTCGACCAGAGCGCTCTGGTCATAAAACGGTATCAGTGAAACCCCCTCAGGCAGGTCACGTGCCAGCTCGGCCAGGCGCGTTTTCACCCGACCGACCACTTCTTTTGTATTGACGCCTTTACGTGTCAAAATCATACCGGTGACCACTTCACCCCGGCCATTCATCGATGCCGATCCCCTCCTGAAAGCAGCACCAATCTCGACCCTGCCGATCTGCCCGACTTTAATCGGAGTGCCGTCCACAGATTTGACGACGATATTTTTGATGTCGGTAAGATTTTCGATGCGGCCCAGACCGCGGACGATGATTTCCTCGCCGCCCTGTTCGATGACATTGCCGCCGGCGTTTGAATTGTTGGCCGAAAGCGCATCAAGCACTTCTTTGAGGCTGAGATTGTAGCTCTTGAGCACGTGCGGCGAAACATTGACCTGATATTGCTTGACGTAGCCGCCGTAGCTGACGACATTGCTGACGCCGGGTACGGCCCTCAAACGCCTGGCCACGACCCAGTCTTGAAGAGTGCGCAATTCGGTCAGGTCGTATTTATCCGAGACCAGATAATAATTGAGGACATTGGAAAAAGTGGAGACGACAGGCCCCAGAAGCGGCTTGGGCACTTCATCGGGCAGGTCGATTTGATTGAGACGCACCTGCACGACCGACCTGGCCCAGTCGATGTCTGTATTGTCGTCAAAAATCGCCGTGATCACCGACAGGCCAAAGCTACTATTGCTGCGGATCTTAACCAGGCGCGGCGTACCATTAAGAGCATTTTCCAGAGGATAGGTGACGAGTGCTTCCACCTCATCGGCCGACATGCTCTCCGGCTCGGTGATGATTTGCACCTGCACGTTGGACACATCCGGGAAAGAATCGACCGATATGGTAAAGGCGCTGTAGATGCCAAAAGCAGCCACGAATAGGGTCATGCCCACCGTAAATAAACGGTGCTGGAGGCAATATCTAATCATGGCCGGTATCATAATTTGCGCCCTTCTCAGCGGTGATTGCTGAGCTCGGTCTTCAGCATGAGCGAACCCTGCGTCGCCACTTCCTCGCCACCTTGTACGCCGCTGACAATCTCGACGTACTGCACGGCATAAGCGCCGACTTTAACCAGACGCGCCTCGTAGCCGCCGCTCTTTTTGACGAAGACGATTTTATTGCCCTCATATTCCTGCACTGCGGCAATCGGGCAAGATAGGCAGTGCTTGGCGGTACCGCGCAAATCCAATTCGGCATACATATTTGGTTTGAGCTTGCCGTCAGCGTTGGCCAGGCGAGCGCGGATCGGCACGCTCCTCGTCTCGACGTGGACGCGCTGGGCGATCAAACTGATTGTGCCTTCGAAGACCGCATTTGGATAACTCGGCACTTTGATTTTGGCGACATCCCCGAGTTTGACCCTTTGCAGATCGATTTCGGGCAGGTCGGCGTAGACCTGGACATAGCTCAAATCGGTGAGCTTAAACATCGATTGCTCGGGATGGACCAGCTCCCCGACCGAAAATTCGTAGCGATTGAGCACACCGTCCACCGGTGCGACAATACGGGCCAGACCATTGATATCACCGGTAGCGAGCACCTCGCTCGTTAGCTTGCGATCGGCGCCGATAAATTCCAGACGGCGAATAATCGTGTTGAGATGCTGCTTCTCGCGGGTGACTTCAGCCAGAGCCAGTTGATAGTCCTTTTTCATCAGCACGCGATCGTCATAGAGATGCTGCTCGCGCTGCATGCCGGTCTGAGCCTGCTCCATTTCGACTTTTGCTTCGGCGACATTGGCCTTGGCTGCCACGTAGTCTTTGCCGGCGGCGATCTTCTCGCGGTAGAGATCGTCGACCCGGTGAAATTCACTGAGGGCGAGATCGAGCTTGACTTTAGCGTGGGCGACACGCGCTTTTTCATCCAGCAAAGCTTTCGGTCTGGCAATCTGTTCTTCGTAGACCTGTCTTTCGCGGTTGGCGTGCGCCTGGGCGATGTCGAGCTTTGATTTGGCCTCGACCATTTCGCCCTCGAGCTCGGCCACCTCGCGGCTGTCGATCATGGCCAGCAGCTGCCCTTTGACGACTTTGTCTCCCGGCCGCACATCGATCCGCGTGACGCGACCGGTGATGCGCACGCTCACATCGGTTTCACCGCCAATATCCGGCTCGACATGTCCGGTCAAATGCAGTGGCAATACAAGATCTCTTTCCTTGACCAGATCGGTCTTGAGCTCGATGCGCTGAGCAGTCTGATCGGTGACGGGGATAAAACGAGGGGTAAAAGCGACACCACCTGCGGTGCCGATCTTAGTATCACTTGTCGCCGAAGTATGTCCCGACTCGTCGGCTTTCTCCAGCACATAATTATTAGGCGTCAGACCCTGACTACCCGGTGCCCGCCCTTTAATCGCCGCGCCGACCTGCACTGCCTCCGCGCCCTTTTTGCCCGGTTCGGCGCCATCGTGACTTTGGCCGCCGACCTGGCCGCCACCCTGACAGCCGCTCAAAAGTAAAGAGAGGGCGGTCAATGCCAGGCCGCAAACGGTGGGAGCCTTGAGAGCGGACTGAGTTGGAGGAAAATATTGCTTAAGCACGGTGCGGTTAGATGCCTGTAAACGGGGTGCGCTCACCCGACTGAGCATACAACATTAGTACCAGCCCGGGGGACCGCCGTGAATCGGTTGCCACATAATATAGCCCATGCTATTTTGCTCGACAGGCCCGCTGGGAGCCGGTGTCAGCCCATCGGCCATGGTGCCGCCAAATTTATAGAGCTGATTGCCTTTGATTACATCGTGAGTATTGCCGCTGGCGTCGTAATAGCCGCCCAGCGGGCTTTTTTGCCAAATATAATGGGGCCGGGCGGCTTTGATAGTTGAAGTCTTATCTTGCTGCGCGTTCCCGCTCAAAGGGTCTTTTGCGGCAGCAGCAGATAAACCCTGGTCGCCGTCAATGGAGGGGAAAAGGGCCTGAAATCTTGTACCCTCACCTTCGATATCGCCGGTAAGAGGCAACTCGTGATGATTGGCCGGTCTTTGCGAAGCAGCACTGACATCGCTTGGCACGGTAGCCCGCTTGAGGCGCATGCCGTTTGGTTTGAGGTGGTCGATGACGGTGACGCCGCCGGAAAGCGGGGCACTGCTAAAGAAGTTGCTTTGGGATTGCTCGGAGACCAGCGGGTCCGGAGCATCCTGAGCGGAGCAGGTCGGGGCAAAGGTGAGGCAAAGAAACAGAGCCGCCAGCAAGAGCGATAGCCCCGGTCGTTTGCTTAGTTTTTGCGGAGCGGCAATACCTTTCATATACCTATAAAGCCACGGCTCGTGCGTAGTTAAACCGGCACTTTAAGCGAAATTTGCTGAAATCACAGCTAGGAAAAGGAGGCGAAAACCGCGAGAAGCGGCTAAAAGCACTGTGAAATGGGAAAATACTGGCAATGATTGAAATGTAAGTAGCAGGAGTTTAAATGCGCCTCGACAAGTGGCTGAAAGTTTCCCGGATAATCAAACGTCGCACCGTCGCCCAGATGGCCTGCGACCAGGGGCGTGTCTTCGTCAATGAGCGCACTGGGAAGTCTTCCACCGAGCTCAAAATTGACGACAAAGTGCACCTCGAGCTTGGCTCCAGGGCTCTTACCGTCAAAGTCCTGGTTGTGCCGCTCAAAGCAGTGGCGGCTCAGGATGCGTCCAGTCTTTACGAGATTACCGAAGAGATCAAACGACCGCCCGAGATACTGGAGTGGCTGGGCGGAGATTATTGAGCGAAGTAAGCAGTTGGGCACCAAGCATTCAGGTCAAATACCACTCATGCAAATACCGGCTGTCGGGGAGAAGCACATTAAAATGCTTGGTCCCATCCCAGCGAAGCTTTAGAAAATCATTTCGGTCAATAGTAAGAATATTACTGACCTTCAAATCCACTTCACTAATAACAGTTTCAGTGGTCACGAATTCGAAGTCAAACTTGCCGAAAAAATCAGCACATCGCTCATGCCAACTATCGCCGTCATTGAACAAACCGATGAGTGGGTCTGCGTCCAGTAGAAATTTCGCCTGGGGTTTAATCAAGGGAAATAATCCCTTTGGAGGCCGCATCCGGCCCAAGATCTACCGTCGGAACCATTCCACCTCTTCGGTCTAAGAAGCTCCCCGGTTTAATCATGCTGGCATAATCAAGCTTTTTTTGACCTCAGGCTTCTCAATCGGAGATGAGGCTTTAATTTTCTTGTTTCGATTATTCAGCCGCTTTGACCCGGACATAATAGCTACTCCTGCACTCGTCTATATCGAGTTTATCGCAAGAATGGCAATTCAACCATCAGTCGTATCTAGCTCCCGGTATAAACCCGAAAGCAGGCAATTGAAAGAAATATTTCGTCTCCAGACGCAATTTTTTTGACTAACACAACGCTTGAACTCTTCGACAAAAGCGCTGCTCTAGAATTAATCGATATATTCGCGCAAACGGCGGCTTCTATTGGGGTGGCGCAGTTTGCGCAGGGCTTTCGCCTCAATTTGTCTGATCCGCTCGCGGGTGACACCAAATAACTGTCCGACTTCTTCCAGAGTGCGCTGACGTCCATCGTCGAGGCCGAAGCGCAATCTCAAAACATCGCGCTCACGCGGTGAAAGACCGGCCATGACTTCGATGATGTCTTCGCGCAGAAGCTCTTGAGTGACTGATGATGCGGGGGTTTCGGCGTCACGATCTTCGATGAAGTCACCGAGGCGACTGTCTTCTTCCTTACCGATTGGCGTCTCGAGAGAAACTGGCTCCTGAGCCACTTTGACAATGTCGCGCAGCTTGGTGATCGAAATTTCCATGGACTCGGCAATCTCTTCCTCAGTCGGCTTGCGGCCCTTGTCCTGAGCGAGTTTGCGCGTCACTTTTTTGAGCTTGTTGATCGTCTCGACCATGTGCACGGGGATGCGGATCGTGCGTGCCTGGTCGGCGATCGCTCTGGTAATAGCCTGGCGGATCCACCAGGTGGCATAAGTACTGAATTTATAGCCACGCTCGTAGTCAAATTTTTCAGCCGCACGGATCAAGCCCATGTTGCCTTCCTGAATCAGATCGAGGAAGAGCATGCCGCGACCGACATACTTTTTGGCAATCGAAACGACGAGTCTGAGGTTGGCCTGCACCAGTCTGCGCTTGGCGACAGCGCCTTCGGAGCCGCCCATTTCGATTTTGCGAGCGTATTCGATTTCTTGATCGGCGGTCAGCAGAGGGATACGACCGATTTCACGCAAGTACATGCGCACCGGATCGTCGGAGGAGAGACCTTTGGAAGCTTCTTCGGTAAATTGTTCGGGATCTTCTTCGACCTTGCCGTCAAAGTCCACAAAAAGCGGATCTTCACCAGCGGCCGGTACAATCAAAGGCTCTTCGTCAATCTCGGAATCGGAACCCTGGCCGAGAATTTCGTCCAGTCCGGAACGCTCCCGCTGCTTGCCGGCTTCTTCAAGCTTGTCGAGCTTCTTGATTAAAGTATCTTCTTTGTCCTTACCCTTACTCAAACGCGGGTCTCCATCTTAGTTGTCTGGCTGTGGGCGCTTTCAATGGCGTCAAGTGAACGTTTCACTTTCTCAATATCCTCGAGCGTTTCGATTTTGGACAAAACGACAGAATCTAGTTGAGTCAACTCTATTATTCTACTCTGCAATGCCATCGCTTCGCTGTCATTCCCTTCCATATCGGCTTTGCTCATCAATCTCGAAAATTCGGATTTCAAGACCTCCAAGCGTTCCTTCAATATTCTTGCCCGGGAATCCAACAAAACAACCAGGACCGGTACTTTTTGTTTTACGAAGTCCTCGGCCTTGAGAATAATCTCAATCAGTTGCCTGGCCGCTTCCGAGTCGGGAGCAAGCCTGTCTTGCAGCAACATGCGCAAATCCTCGATCGTGGCAAAATTGGGCCCGATGCCGTCTATGGCCGCTTTGATGCGCTGGTGGACAGGGGTGAGCATAAGGTCGTCGGCTAGATGCTGGGCAGCCTTGTCATAGTCTTCACGCGAGGTGAGAAATAAAGCCAGCTGGAGTATCTCGGCCTCGAAGCTGCCGGAGCCGGGGACGCGCTTGTTGGCCGGTCGCCCCATGGCGCTTGGAGGCATCGGCAGGCCTTCCTCATCGGCAAATTCGGGCTTTTTATCTTTGAAATTGCCCTTACCGCCAAACTTTTTATTGGATTGTCTTGTGAACTGGGCCTTGGCCGGGAAACCCGGACCCTGTTGCCCATTTTGAAAATTGCCCTGACCGCCGCCCTGACCACCACCAAAATTGCGCCGGCCCGGAAAGCCACCGCCACCCTGCCCGCCGCCGGGAATCTCGCGGTCTTCGTCGAGACCGCCTGCCCCCGCCCCGGCACGAGGTCCGGCGCTGCCAAAACCACCGTCGTCTTCATTTGGATCATATTCGGGAATGGTCGGCGGCTTCTGATAATTAGCGGCCGAATTGTTACGGCTTTGATAGCCGCCACCGCCGCCGTCATCGCCCCTCTGGTTCTGATAATTATTGCGCTGACCGTTTTGATACTTATTCTGGTAGCCGCCACCATTTTGATAATTGCGATAGCCTCCCTGGCTCTGGCCGCCCTGACCATAACCACCGGGGCCAAAATTGCGCGGTACATCGATGCGATTGGCGGCCCGATATTGACTGACATCGGCGAGGATTTCTTCCTCGCGTAAACGCAATTGCATTGCCCAGTTGCGCACATATTCACCGCGCGCCACCGAGTTTTTAATCACGGCTAAGATCGGTACTATGCGCGACGCCGCGTCGATACGACCGGTGCTCTTGTCTAGATTGATACCGGCCACCGCTTTTTCCAACTGATAGTCGATCATCAGAGCGGCATCGGTTATTGCTTTTTGAAAAGCGGCCTGGCCCTCGGCGCCTGAGCGCAAGCATTCATCAGGGTCTTTGCCGCCCGGTATATTGATGACGCGCAATTCGATGCCGACACCTTCGGCAATCTGATTGAGAGTTTTGGCACCGCGTTCGATCGCTGTTGCACCGGCGGTATCGGCGTCAAAAGAAAGATAGACGCGCTTGCTGTCGGTATAACGCACGAGCAGCTTGGCCTGCGCTTCGGTGAGCGCGGTGCCGAGCGGTGCGACGGTATTGGTGAAACCATATTGATGACTGGTGATCACATCGAAGTATCCTTCGACGACAATCACCGAATCTTTTTCTTTGATTGCCTGTTTGGCCAGGTTGTAACCAAAGAGATGATGGCTCTTGGTATAGATTGGAGACTCCGGCGAATTGACATACTTAGCCGAATCATCACCGAGGGTCCTGCCACCAAATGCGATGACACGTCCTTCGCTGTCGCAAATCGGAATCATCAGCCGATTGCGAAAGAGATCATAGTGACCGCTGGTCTCCTGGCGCTTGCGCACCAGTCCCGCTTCCTCGAGAGTGGCAGGCGATGCCTTTGTTTTTTCGGTCAGATAATTGAGCAGGCCATCCCAGGTATTTGGTGCATAGCCCAGTTTGAAACGTTCGATCATCTCGGCGGTGAGGCCGCGATCTTCCAGATATTTACGCCCGATTATGCCTTCACGCGGGTCCTGCAAAAGTTTGATGTAGTATTCGCTAGCCTGTTGATAGAGCAAGAGTATCTGCGAACGTCTGTCGTATTCCTGCTGTTCCTGAGCCGATTCTACGAGCTTGACGCCATAACGCTGGGCGAGCTCGCGCACCGAATCGATAAAATTTAGACCTTTGGTTTTCTGGACGAAGGCAAAAACATCGCCACCTTCACCACAACCAAAACATTTATAGATGCCTTTTTCGGGTGTGACGTAAAAAGATGGCCCTTTTTCCGTGTGGAAAGGACAGAGTCCCTTGTACTGAGCACCGGCGCGCTTGAGCACGACCGTTTCCGAAACGATGTCGAGAATGCTGGCGTGCATCCTGACCTCAGCTATGACCTCTGGCGTCACGCCTTTCACCGCTATATCTCCTCTCGTCTACCCCTCTGTTTATAGCATGTCAGGCTGTTCCTGGCCGATTAGATCTACACGCCGCAAGGCGCTTGGAAACCAAGTCTCACCAACATCTAACGAACACTTGTATATATAATCGTCAGGATATTTTCGCAGCATATATAAATCGGGTAGTTTGGAGAAATCAGGCCATGAAGACCTTAATTAAAAACGGACGGGTAGTCACAGCGGTAGACGACTACCATGGCGATATTTTGATTGAAGGTGAGCGCATCACCCTGATTGGCGAAAAGCTCGATATCGCGGCGGACAAAATTATCGACGCCAAAGACATGCTGGTCATCCCGGGTGGCATCGATGCCCACACTCACATGGACATGCCCTTCGGCGGCACGACTTCATCCGACGATTTCGAAACAGGTACAAAGGCAGCCGCCCACGGCGGCACAACGACAATCATCGACTTCGCCATCCAAAACAAAGGCCAGTCTCTCTACGAAGCCCTCGATACATGGCATGCCAAGGCTCAGGGCAAGGCCGCCATCGACTATGGTTTTCACATGATCACGACCGACATGCCGCGCACCCGTTTGCATGAAATGAAAAAGCTGATTCACGATGAAGGTGTGACCAGCTTCAAATTGTTTATGGCTTACCCGGGCGTGTTGCTTGTTGACGACGCGACGATCTTCAGAGCGATGGCCACGGCCGGAGAAGAAGGCGGTTTGATTTGCATGCACGCCGAAAACGGCGTTGTGATCAACGAGATTGTCGAGCACGCCCTGGAAAAAGGCTACAGAGCACCGAAATATCACGCTCTCACCCGCCCGACCAAGGCAGAAGCCGAAGGCGTCAACCGGGCCATTGCCCTGGCCGAAATGGCCGGATCTGCTGTTTACATCGTGCACCTGAGCTGCCATGACGCACTGAAAAAATTGAAAGAAGCACGCGACGAAGGCATCCCGGCATTCGCCGAGACCTGCCCTCAGTATCTTTTCCTCGACCACAGCTACTACGAGCGCGAAGACTTCGAAGGGGCAAAATACGTGATGACACCGCCTCTGCGCGAAAAGTGGAATCAAGAAGAATTGTGGACCGGCCTGAAGATGAACGACCTGCAGACAGTCTCTACCGACCACTGCCCTTTCTGCTTCGCCGATCAAAAACAACTGGGCAAGGACGACTTCAGCAAAATACCGAACGGCGGCCCCGGCGTCGAAAATCGCATGAGCCTGATTTACAACGGCGGTGTCGTCCAGAACCGCATCAATGTCAACAGATTCGTTGAAATTACCTCCACCGCCGCAGCCAAGATTTTCGGCCTTTTCCCGCGCAAGGGCACGATTGCTGTCGGCTCGGACGCCGACATCGTCATCTTCAACCCCAATAAAAAAATGAAGATTAGCGCCGAAACTCACCATATGAGGGTAGATTTCAACTGCTACGAAGGCTTCGAGGTGCAGGGCGTCCCCGAGACGGTCCTGTCGCGAGGTAAAGTAGTGATCGAAAACGGCAAATATGTCGGAAAGAAAGGCGACGGCTCGTATTTGAAGCGTTCGACTGTTCAACATCAGGCAAAAGAATCAACCTTTGCGCGTCTGGCAAGATAAAATTGTGATTTAGTTGACAAAGGTTGATAAAATCTAATACATATAACTCGGATGCGCTCCGAAAATCAGGTAACAGGGCAACAGCGGAAATCTAGGACGGACACAATGGGCTATATACAAGAGTTCACCCGCATGGTGACGGAAGAAAGAAACGATCGAACTAAAGATCTCGACGTTCTCGATACTCACGACCTGGTCACACGTGTCCAGAAGGAAGATTTTGAAGTCGCTCAGGCTGTCGAAAAAACCGTCCCCGAAATCGCCAAAGCTGTCGACCTGATTGTCGAAAAATTGCAGAGCGGCGGTCGTCTGATTTATTTTGGAGCGGGCACCTCCGGCAGACTAGGCGTCCTCGACGCCACCGAGTGTCACCCGACTTTTGGTGTCGATCGCAATCTAGTACAGGCTTGCATCGCCGGCGGCAAAGAGGCGATGTTCGTCTCCTTTGAAAATGCCGAAGACTCGACCGAACTCGGCGAACAGGACGCCCTGACAGTAAAAGTGACGGCCAATGATGCCGTCGTCGGTATCACCGCTTCCGGTCGCACCCCCTATGTGATTGCCGCCCTGCAATACGCCAAAGGCGAAGGTGCCGCCACCATTGCCCTGGTCAACAACCTCGATACTCCCTTGCACGTCATCTCCGATGTGACGATTGCCATCCTGACCGGACCGGAAGCTCTGACCGGCTCGACCCGCATGAAGGCCGGCAGCTCGCAAAAGATGGTGCTCAACTTGCTCTCCACCTGCACCATGGTCAGACTGGGCAAGGTCTACGAAAACCTGATGGTAGACCTGAAGCCGACCAACGAAAAATTGCGCGAACGGGCCACCTCGATCATCTCTCTGATGGGCGATGTACCAAGACCGATTGCCGAAGGCGCGCTCGTCGCTTCGCACGATCAGTGCAAAACCGCTATCTTGATGATTAAGCGCAAGATGGGTCGCGTCCAGGCCGAAGAGCTGATCAAAAAATACAACGGCTCCCTGCGCAAAGCTCTGATGTCACCTCCAGGTGAGTCGGGCATGCACAGAGCGGTGACCGACAGCCAGATTCAAAAAGCCGTCAGCGAATCGTCCAACAGCTAACCGAGAAATAGATCTACGAAACAAAATCTACGAGACAAAATATAAATGAATCATGGCCAGCCCGGCAAAGTGATTGGTGAAAATCAATCGACCAGGCTGGCCCTTCTTTTGGCCCCTCTCGCCGCAGAATCTGCCGCGTCCAGAGCGGCGATCGCAGCCGAAAAACGCGAAGTCGCCTGGAGAAAATTCAGGTCGCTGGTCTCGCTCTTCAATATCGGCAGATTGACCTCGATCAGTGCTGCCCTCTTCACCTTTTTCCTCATTTATCACAGGAGCGGCGCCCTGCTCGCTCATCAAACTCTCTTCATAAGCGCAGGGCTGGCAGTGATTTTCCTGCCGATATTGCTCGCCTCAATCATCTTTGGCGCCCGCCTTGGACTTTTCGGAGCGGCAGAATTTTTTTGCGGTCTGGCCTACCTGCCGATGGGCATCATCGGCGGTACCACCTTCCGCGAGCGCTCGCACCAACTGCTTGCTTTGATCTACAGCGGCGTCGGCCGCTTCGACGAAGCGATCAAAAGCATGCAACGCCACGACAATAGTATCGATATCTTCGCGCCGAGCAACTCCAGCCCCTGGAATGAGAGACGGCGTCTGCCGGAGTTGCTCGCGCGCATCGGCCAGGACCAGCGCGGCTGGCAAGTGCTGCAAAAAAATCTCAAAGGCGACAGGCAGGCTATCGAAGACCTCGATTGCCCACAATTTCGCGATCAGCTGCAATGCGATCTGATCTCGGCCGGCAGCATACTACAAATGCTCGATCGGCGCACCGAGGCCCTCCCGTACCTGCAGGAGGCAGCAGCGATCGGCGACGAACCGGCTTGCTCAGCTTCGGCAAAGATCCTCGGCTTGTATGCCGCCGGTCTATTTTATTTCAATCAAGATTTATTTCAAGAAGCTCAGTCTGCTTTTGAAGCCTGCAGCGCCGAGGTGCAGAGACAACGCCTGCAAACGGCCAATGTACTGGCAGGTAAAGCGGCGCGCAGCAAGGAGCATAGTGAGATATATGCCCGCGGCCAGATTTATCTGGGCCAGTGCTATTTGCAAAACAATCAAACAGAAAAAGTGCCGGCGGTTCTGACGACTATTAAAGACGAAAATGCGTCCGAACCGCCGGCCGCCGATGACAGCATCCTGGCGGCGATTCTCGAGAGCGATTACTGGCTGAGCCAGAACAGAGCAGATACGGCACTGGCTATACTTGCAGGCAAACTTGAACTGCTCCTGCATTCGGACGCTAAAGATGATCGCCTGGCGACCTTGACGGCAAAAAAATATCAAAAAGCGCTACAGGCGGCAGGCCAGCAGGAAGATGCGGAGCGCATCGGCCAGGCCATCGAAAAGCGCCAAATTCTCAATTCGAGTGCCAAAGCAGCAGAACATAGCACCGCCGGTGACACCCTTGACGCGGATAGAATCACAGGGCTAAAGCTTGACGCACATGGTCAATTGCGCCTGCCCAATTTAAAGATCTCGCGTCAGACATCCAATCGTAGTGTTCTTTTTTTCCTGGTTACCATAGCCTATACGATCTATCTATGGTGCCTGCACGTCAACACCTATGTCTCTCTAGCAGCCACTTTGCTATGCTTGCTAGCTTTACGGATAGCAGTTGGCAATCTCAAAAAACACATCAGTAATCGCCGCGCCCGATTTTTTGTCGAGCAAACACTGAAGCACAATCAGTCGGAAAATGTCACCCTCGAAATCATCTCGACCGCTAATTCTTTGACCATTCTAAAAAACTGCAAAATCAAAGCTGGTCCTGCCGACTGCCTCGGCAGGGATCTCGATTTTCACTTCAGCGAAGACCTGCTTTATACAAGCGGTGCCTGCCGCATCAACAAAAGTAGCGAAGTCAAAGCGCGCTTGCATAGACATCCGCAGAGCGGAGAAGTGCTTGCCGTCGAAACCCTGGGACGTGTGCTGATCGTACAAAACCGTCCGGGCAAAAAACAAAAGCAGATTGGCAGCGAAAAAGAAGCACGGCCGCGAGAAAAATGAAGCACGAGCAGATTGAACAGTAACTCCTGAACGTCTACCTCTAGAATAACATCTTCCATTTGGGGCCAGGGTTGGCATCGTGACGTTCCAACCGTGGTCAGATATGATAAGACACACACGCCAGCGAGGTTCACAGGAGAAAGGCGAAATGGGCGGTGATTTGCGGTTATGGGCTCGGGAAACAGTCTGTTTAACGGCCAGCGCGATTTTGCTTTCGGCCGCAGGGACTGACTCAGACCAGGTACATCCGGATCCGCGCCTGCAAGGTGTCGGCATCGGTATGGACCATGCCGGCTGGACAATGTCCAGGGTTGAAGATGAAGTCAGGCTTCATCCAAAATCTGCGACCGCCTATCTTGAGCGCGGCAATGCGCGTTTTCTTGATTCAGACATAGACCTGGCAATGTCTGATTTTAATCAAGCGATCAAGCTTGATCCTCACTGTGCCAGGGCGTATATCGGCCGCTATTTTGTCTATTGCGCTCACCGCCAGTTTGCCCAAGCGCTTGCCCAATTGAAGAAAGTCTATGAAATAGCGCCGCCTGATATCGCCATGGATGCACTCAATCTGCAGGCCACGCTGCACAAGGAGATTGATCAGTTTCCGGAGGCGCTCGCCGAATATACGCGAGTAATAAAATCAAATCACTTTAGCAAGCGCCGCCTCTCTTATGTTTATCTAGAACGAGGCATTGTCAACGATCGCCTCGGTAAGATTGCGGCGGCAATTCAAGACTATACAAGCGCCACCAAATTAGATCCGACCCTTGGTCAAGCTTTCCTTTATCGCGGCAACGACTATCGCAA
The DNA here is from genome assembly GCA_018971775.1 of Cyanobacteria bacterium REEB67. Lineage (GTDB taxonomy): Bacteria > Cyanobacteriota > Vampirovibrionia > Obscuribacterales > Obscuribacteraceae > REEB67. The sequence continues at coordinate 45,479 of JAGXAB010000042.1, forward strand.
TATCAACCAGGTCAATCGAGCTCTGGCAGACTACGGCCATCTAATCGGTGCTGGCAAGCTTGAGATTGGCGAGGAGCATTCAGACTTTAGCCGGACAATGAGGAAAGATGCTTATCGGGAACGTTCAATTTTATACTCTAAGATCCGGCGACCTGACCTGGCCAAGGCTGACCGAATGGCTGCCTATCGATGCGACCGTGAAGATATGGAACTTATGCCTTTTCGAGGCAAGTAACTGCTTATCTCTTTTTCAGCCTTCTCGCCGCCTGACTTTTAGTCAGATCCATGGCATCGTTTAAAGCTGACAGCGAGCGTGCCTGAAGCTTCAAGCGGCCCCTTTGACTTTCCCAGCTGTTGATAGAAGCAACACTGACGCCCAGAAGCTCAGCCAGGCGGCTTTGAGACAGCTCTAATCTGGCTCGCAAGTCACGCACCGATTTTGCTGTCAGGGGGCGGGCTTTCGCTGCATTGAGCTTGATCTCGGTCTTGGTGCCGGCTTTAGTTTTTGATTTTGAAAGTACATTTGGTTTTGGCTGTTTGATAGTCTTTGCTGCCGCAATTACCTTGGCGGTTTCGCTTCTATCTGCCTGTCTCGATTTTTTCACAGGCTTTTGGGCGCCGATTATATCTATGCCAAAAATATCGCCAAGGTCGCTTTCGGCTATTTGTCTTTGCTTCTCAGCTTTGCCTGTTTTTCTCTGCAATTTCGTGGCAGCGATTGCATCTGCTGCAATGAGCTCTTCGTGGTCCACGGCGCGCAAAAGAAAAAGCAGTGCTGGTTGCTCGTCGAGCCGGGCTCCCACTCCGTAAAGCACAGCGGCCACGTGCTTGCACATAGTAGCCCAATCAGGGCAACTGCAGTCCAAGTTTATTTCGGCGGGCTGGGGGAAAATGCCCTGGCTTTTATGTGTCACCACCGACATGACACTGTGCGAGAGTTTGCCCTGAAGGAGCTCTAAAAGAGAGCCGATCTTTCCGGCGCAGCGTTCTTTAACGGCGCTCCATTTATCCCGCGGCAGTGAATTGATCTTGATTTTTACGTCATAGAGCTCAGATCCGCTTACAATCGCAGTGATCTCACCAGAAGAAATATTTAGATGGCAGACCGAGCCATTGCGCACATACGTCCTGCCGCGCGGTAGACGGTTGGCGTAATCGCTAAAAGACTCAAGATGTTGGCACCAGGATTCGCCCCAGAAAGTACGCGCGATTTTGCGGCCCTGGATCTCCACTGGCTGGATGTTTAGGCCTTGTTTCTTTAGTGAGGACATCTTTTTAGTAGCTTGTTTGCGGCGTTCAGCTACGCTTACATAAGGTCTCCATCCCCATCCATAGTTCATTGCATTTCTCCTATGCTTACTTTTTCAAGATCCAGGCTGACTATTTCTAATAATTGTTTGTCACTCATTTCGGTTAAAAGTGCCTCCGCTCCGCCGCTCAGGATGTCATCGGCAAGGTCTTTTTTTTCGGCGATTAAAAGGTCGATTTTTTCTTCTATTGTGCCGAGACAGATAAATTTGTGCACGAGCACATTGCGATGCTGGCCGATGCGAAAGGCTCGGTCTGTAGCCTGATTTTCTACCGCAGGATTCCACCAGCGATCAAAGTGCACCACATGCGATGCCGCGGTTAAGTTTAGACCGGTGCCACCAGCCTTGACCGTAAGGACCATAAATGGCGGACCATCAGACTTTTGGAATGTATCGACCATAGTTTGACGCTTGCCGACAGCGGTGCCGCCATGCAATATCAGGCCATTGCAGCCAAATATTTCAGCCATAAATGCGGCAATTGGCTCTGTCATCTCTCTAAACTGTGTAAATACAAGCACTTTTTCCTGGCGCGAGGCAACTTCCTCACAAATCGCTCTGAGCCTTTCAAATTTGCCGCTGTCCAGAGGATCATAAGCACCATTTCCGAGGAATTGACTGGGGTGATTGCATATTTGTTTAAATCTCATCAGAAAAGACAGAACAAGACCGCGCCGTTTTATGCCATCAGATGTCTTGAGCGATTCTTTTAGCTCTTCTACAGACTTTGCGTAGAGTGCCGCTTGTTTCTTTGCCAAACCGCAAAAGACCGATACTTCTGTTTTGTCTGGTAAGTCGTTGATTATTGACTTATCTGTTTTGAGTCTTCTCAAAATGTAAGGACTGACAAGATTGCGCAGAGGGGCGTAGCTTTTATTTTCACCTTCATCAAGATTTTTGATAAAGGCTTTGAATTTTGCCGTTGATCCCAACAAGCCCGGCAAGAGAAAGTCAAACAGAGACCAGAGGTCGGAAAGTCGATTTTCTACGGGTGTGCCGGTAAGCACTATTCGTGCTCCGCTCTTCAGTTTTTTCGCAGCCCTGGTTTGCTGCGCGGCTGGATTTTTGATGGCCTGCGCCTCATCCAGGATAACCAGCTGCCATTGTAGAGTTTCCAACCAGGGCTGACGCAAAAGCATACTGTATGTGGTCAGCACGACATCAGCGCCTGCGACAATCTTTTCTGGCGTTTTTTCCAGTGCCGCTGTACTTTGAGTGTCCAGCTGAGACGGGTGGATAAAGCACACTTTGAGAGTCGGGGCAAAGCGCTTTAGCTCAGCTCCCCAATTTGCCAGAAGAGACGCCGGTAGCACTAAAAGCGATGGCAGTGACGATTTGTCTTTGGCCTCTTTTAGAGATAGTAAAAGTGCCAATATCTGGACAGTTTTGCCCAACCCCATGTCGTCGGCCAGGCAAGCTCCCAGACCAAGTCTCGTCAGATAAAAGAGCCAGTCATGTCCACGCTTTTGATAAGGTCTGAGAGTGCCGCGAAAATGCTTGCTCAGCACAGGTCCATCTTTTTTGGAGCCAGGTTGTTTCAGGTTTGACAGGACATTAGCCAGCCAGTCCCCGGCTACGACGTCAGACCAGCTGTCGTCTAAGTAATTTTGTGCAGATTCTTTACCCAGGTCCGCGGAAGCACCGGCGAGCAGACGCATGCCTTCGATAAAGGTCATGCCGGAATCAGAGGCGTCCTTTTCTATTTTTTTCCAGTGAGCCAGGGCCTCGGCCAGCCGTTCTTTGTCTACCTCCACCCATTGGCCCTTGATAAAGACAAGCCCATCGGCTGAAGCATTCATGAGGGCCTGGAGCTCCGCTCGGCTTAGCTTCATGTCGCCCAAAACTAGATCGACTCTAAAATCCAACATCGAGTCGAGGCCAAGGCTGTTGCGTTTTTTGTCTCCGATAGTGACAGTAACACGAGGTCTGGCGCGCTTGCGCCACCAGTCAGGCAGCCGCACCAGCAAGCCGCTTTGTTCTATTATCGACGCGTCTTTGAGCAAACGATAAGCTTCTTCAGCGGTCCATATTTGTGGTTGGAATATTTCGTTCGACTCGACCAGCGCCCTGATAAATGAGCTTTTTTCTGAAGCCCGTTGTACAGGTGAGAGAAGATTGATCAGAGCTTTTTTGTTGCGTTCTCCGGCATATTCTTGCAGAGCGTGGCTCAGGGGTTGGTACTGCACTCGCCCGCCGCTGTTAATACTGGGAGCGTATGTGGCCAAAAAGGCGAAAGGATATTTAGGATCGCGCTTGTTTTCCGCCAGGTGGAAGCATACTCTGCCGACCTGATTCCACAACGGTGCGTGTTGTTTCAGCCAGTCGCTTAAGCTAGCGCCAGATTTTGAGATTTGATCGGCTAACCATCGATCCAGAGCAAACCAGAAGTCTTGCATTTTGCCTAAATCTAAATATTCGGCACCCCGCATAGGGGGCAGTCTTTCCAGCAAAACTGCCAGATCTCCTTCAGCTGGTGGCAGAGGCTCTTTGGTGCCCGATGGAGAAGTTGTGGGCGTCTGGCAAAGTAGAGTCAGATAGAGGCAGGCAAAGTCTCGCCAGAAGGCGAGTGAGGGCGATATCAGGGCGCTTGGATGCGATGCCCCCAAGCTAAAAAGACCATGATATTGATCGACTGAAAAAGCTCTGACAATTTTTTTTATCCAGACATCGGCATCTATTTCCAACTGGCTGAGATGATTTGTCAGGAGCAGGCGACCGTCCGGTGTGACAGCAATTTCACAGGTCAAAAAGGTGTCAGTCGGTCTAGTCAAACTCAAACCAATCAATCTCCGTCCGTAGTAATCTCACAACAAAATGTCCAATTTTAGGTGAGTTTCGGTGCTCAGGTGTTTCAAAAGTCATTAACTCTGTCTCCAGGAGCACCGATCACATATCAGTGGTATATGCGGCTTTAAACATTTCAAAACATACGTGCGGCCGAGGCCGGTGATCGTGCGATCGATGACTTATCCATCAACCGGTTCGATCAGGAACGACATATTTTGCTGGTTTGGGGTATTTACACCGTCGAAAGCGCCACCGTCATAGCCTTCGATCAGGCGAGTAAGTCTACCCCGGATCTTTTGGTCACCGAGCGTAAACTCTGATTCTTGCTTCGAACCATCTAATGCCTTGAGTCTCGCTCGGGTGGCCGGAGTCCCGAGTTAAGAACCTGGCTCGCAAATCGATGCGGAAAGTTGTTGAAGGATCCGAATTTTGAAGATTCTATCGAGGCCTTGCTCCGGCCGGGCCCAACATGTCTCGCTAGGCGCGATATGGTGCTAGACGTCATAGAGCAACTCTGCAAGCTCTCGCACTAAGTTCTCGAAGAAAATGCGACGTTTTGGAACTTCGACTACTGGAACAAGCGATGGAATTATCGGCCCGAGGCCTTTCTGAAATTACAGGTACGTGGCAGTCTGGGCGGACAACTATCTAAAGGTTTGGCTATAGTTGTGCCCTCCGGCCCAAGGTCGATCTATCCTCAGGCCATCGCATCGATGAGGATATTGATATGCCACTAAATCATTACGTCACCCTTGGCAACTCCGGCCTTCGCGTCAGCCCTTTTTGCCTCGGCACCATGACCTTCGGTATGGAATGGGGATGGGGATCGACAGAGGAAGAATCGCACAAAATACTGAACCGCTTTTTTGAAGAGGGCGGCAATTTCATCGATACGGCCAACGTTTATACAAAGGGCCATTCCGAGCTGATCATCGGTAATTTCTTCAACAAAGGCGGTTTCCGCCGCGATCAGGCCGTCATTGCCACCAAATTTTTTGGCACCCTTTATCCGGGCGATCCAAACGCCGGCGGCGCCAATCGTAAGGCGATCATCGCCGCTTGCGAAGCTTCACTGCGCCGCATGCAGACCGACTACATCGACCTCTACTGGATGCACTGCTGGGACTATCACACCCCTATTGAAGAAACAATGTCCGCATTGAACGATCTGGTCACCCAGGGCAAGATCCGCTACGTCGGCTTCTCCGACACACCGGCCTGGAAAGTTGCCCAGGCGCAGACCATGGCCAAGTTTCGCGGCTGGGCGCCACTGATTGCTTTGCAGATCGAATACTCACTGCTCGAGCGCTCTGTAGAAGGAGAGCTCATCCCCATGGCCAAAGAAATGGGCCTCGGGGTCACCCCCTGGTCCCCTCTCAAATACGGCATCTTGACCGGCAAATACACCAGAGAAAACAAAGACAAGGTCGAGGCCGGTCGTGGCGAATGGGTGATGGGACATCTAAAAAAAGAAGCGACCTATGAAGTGATCGATGTCTTGCTAAAAGTGGCCAAAGACTTGCACACATCGCCGGCCAAGGTCGCTCTTGCCTGGCTGCAAGCCAAGCCCGGCGTCACCTCGTCGATAATCGGCGCGCGCACAATCGAGCAGATGGATGACAATCTCGGCGCCCTCGATCTCGTCCTCGGCGCCGACCACATCAAAGAGCTCGACAAGATCTCCGAGCCCAAGCTCAACTTCCCGGCCGACTTCATCAAAAACAGCGGCCCCTTCAGAAGTGCCGAAACGACAATCAACGGCGAAATAGTCGGAGTCAGTCCGATGGCTCCCAAGAGCGATGCCGAACGCTTCGACAACAAAGTGCCGGCCCGGGCCAGATAAATTGGGCGGGCGGTCGCCACGGTCTGCCAGGAGCAGGCGACGACAGGAGAAATCAACCAGGCCGGGGCAAATTTTTGCCTCGGCCATCGGTCTTTGTCTCGCCCTGACGGCGGTGGTTACACCTGAGACCGCCAGAGCCGCGGACCCTAGATATCGAGGCGCCGTCGTCACCTTCCCGAGCGACTTCTCAATCGCTAATCTTTATCTGCGTCCATACACCGGCCAATGGTCGAAGGCAAGAGATTTGCGCCTCGCCGCGCGCGGTCGAGTAATCATTCCGGAAGGCTACAAGATCAATGTCGAGATGACCTATGACGGAGTGGAACACGCAGAATTGATCGATCGCCTGCCGCCAGCCGCCGTCGACCGATTTTCAGCGGACAAGCTCGATTTCTCCGACGCGGACGTCTTGCACTTGAAGCGTTTTGCAAATTTACGCGAATTGTTTTTAGGTGATACGCAAATCACCGACAAAGCGCTGCCGACGATAGCGACTCTGACAAATTTATATCGCCTTGAGCTCGGCTGTACTGGTATCACCGGCAATGGCATCGAATCTCTCAATAAAATTTCGGCGCTCCGCAGTCTGCACCTGCAAGGCCTTGAGCTCAAGCCCGGTACCATGGAAAAGCTGACCGGGTCGGCACAATCGATTACAGTTCTTTCGCTCTCACGCTGTCATCTGAGCGATGAGGAGATGAAAACTGTGGGCAAATTTACGGCCCTGACGCAGCTGTCCATCGACGGCAATCCAAAAATTTCAGACCGCGGCGCCAAAAATCTGGCGAGCATGCCCAACCTGGTAAGCTTGGATATTATGGATACTTCGATCACAGAGAAAAGCCTGCCGATTTTAATGGGACTCAAAAAACTGAAAAAGATTATGGTCCGTCCCAACCAATTCTGGACCAAGAGCAAACCGCGCAATCAGGTGGGTAATATTGTTTTTGAAAAGTTATCAGATCACATTCAAGTGCCAATGGAAATGTTTGCCCCGCTGCATTAAGACAAAAAAGGCGCTGCTTTCTTTTAGTCTCTCGCTATTCATTGCCGCCGCAACCAGTCTCCACGGCTCAGATGTTATGGCCGCAGACGGCGCCCGTGTAGCCGAACTACATTTTCCCGACAATATCATCGTGGCCACGATGCAATATCCCCTCGGCAGAGAGACAATCCTGGCGCCGCCGCCGCAGCCTCGTGCCTGGTTGAAGGCGCGTGGTCTGGTCAGATTGCCCAGAGACCGCGACATAGAGGTGAAGCTCACCTATGACGGTTTGCAAAATTTGCCGTATCTAAAACTACTCAGCGTCTGTCGCGTTACTTCATTCGAATCGAGCGGCCTGGACTTTGAAGACAAGCACATCCAATACTTGACGCCTCTGCAGCAGCTGCGACGTATTAGCCTGGAAGACTGCCTGGTCACAGACAAAGCCTTCGCCTCGCTAAGCAGATTTCCCCGGCTTAGCAATCTATCAGTCGGTCGCTCCTGCATAGATGGCAGCGGCTTGGGCGATCTCAAAGGCCTGAGCACGCTGCGCATCTTTTGCCTGGAAGGTAATATTCTCAAGCCCGGCGCCGTTGCGCAGCTGAAGCCATTGCTCCCGAAACTGCGCTCGCTAAATCTGACCCGGACAAAACTGCAGAAAAAAGACGCCGCCATACTCAAAGAAATGACAGATATAGAAGTCGTTGCGCTGGCCGACAATAAACAAATTGACGACGCCTGCATGGAGTATATCAAAGGGCTGAAGCATCTCCATACTTTGGCCATTCACGACACCGCAGTGACCGATCGAAGCATCGCCATTTTCCAGGGCCTTCCCAGCCTGAAAAAAGTCTTCGTGCGCGACAAGACTTTCTGGATAACACGCAAACGAGTAGACAAAATCGGCAATGTCGAATATCACGACGCCGAACAATTGAGCAATATACCGGTGGATATACTAGCTCCATTGCATTAAGAGCTGAGCGAGTTTTCGCCGGCAGCAGTGCCCCTGGAGAGTCGTCAGATGAAAGGCTATTCGAGGGAAGATTAAGCGCAGTTAATGCGCATCGAAGAACCTTTTCTCCTCCACCTCCGTCGACTGCTGTAGACATGGAGGTCACAATCATGGGTATCAAATCTTTCACAACTCTGGCTCTCGCGGCCGCCACAGTGGCGGGGTTGTCGATCGCCCCTGCGGAAGCGGGCAATAACAACAAATATTTAAATCAGCTTGCCATGCAGATGTACGCCCAGAACCAGGCGCAGGCTTATAACCCCTACGGTTATGGCGGCGCTGTACCCTACGGCAACTACGCCGTCGGCAACGGCTACAACGGTCAAACACCATGGTCAGCCGGCGCCATGCCTTACGCTTACGGCAGCGGCAATCCCTACGGCAATATATATGGACGCTACCGCAACCCGCACGCCTATTATCACCACAACCGGTGGCACTAAATATTTGCCGCTGCGCGGCGAGTAGCACTTAGATAGGTTGAAACGCCCTTGCTCCGAGAGGATAAGGGCGTTTTTCTTTCAGCTTGAAAAAACGGATTTTGACACTCAGTGGGTCTGAGCGGATCTTGCCAGCACGTCCTTCACTTCGCTCAAACGTAAGTCGACCGAGCGCAGCGTATTGTCTTTGGTTATCTTATCGGCGAAAGGTAGATGCAGACCGGTATCGACAAAAGAGCTGAGCTTGAGCGCCGTCTGCCTACCTGTATCGATTGGACTGAGCTCCCAGACTCCGTTGAAGGCGACAAACTTGTCCGAGCTGATCATTTGGTATTCCAATTTTTTGTCGGCTATTTCATGCTCGGCGTAGCGACAATTGACATTACCGAGAGCCGGAATTTTCGTGAACGTTTCTTCGATCACGTAGTCCGGTCCCTGATTGGAGACAATGCGCCGATGCCTGGGATCACCAGCCCGAGCCGTTTTGATCGCATCCCAGACCTGACTGGCCGGCGCGTTTATGACGACCGTATCGGAGACCATGTCCCGCCTGCTATCCATGGCGCAGGCCGCCCCAGCCAACGGCAAACTGCCGCAAAGTAACATGCCAAACACGACAGTCTTTCTAAAAATTTTCATTACGCCCCTCAAAGTCACCCTCATGTCAAGACGACTCAGGCAAAAATATGTGCCGCCGAAACGTGAGGAAATCCTCACAGGGTCAGGTTTTGTAGCTCTTACCCCACGGTCGAAAATTGACCTATACATCAAGGCGCCGATGTAATAGTCTTTAGTTATGATCAAAACAGGAGAATAAAAAATGGGTCCATGGAGCATAGCGGCCGTTCTGGCAATCGCTGCATTCTCGACCGAAGGTGGTCGCTCGTATGCGCGCAAATTTTTCAAATCCGGGATCAAAGCCGGCATGGAAGCCCGCGAAAGAGCGCTTGAGCTGGCCGACAAAGCAAAAGATTATAAAGATGAGCTCGTCGCCGAAATCGAAGCTGAAGCCGCAGGCGATCAGATCGGTGAACACGCCACGAACGGTCGAGGTAAGAGCTCTGCGAAATAGGCTTCGCCTGCTCGAGACCTTGGGGCCGGCGCTGGCCACGCTAGTGTCCCTGTCGACAATCGGGTCGGTGTGCACGCCGCCGGCCGATGCGCTCAAGGCGCCTGGCGAATGGCTACTCAAGCAGAGCGCCGTCGACGTGGGAGATGTGCTCGTCTACATCAGTCCAGACGCAGTAAAAATCGAAAATCTACGTATGGGCTACGCTGTCCTGACAAAAGCCCCCGACTGGCAAGTCTACTGCTACCGGGCAAAAGACAAAAAATACTGGACTGGCTGCATGAAGGATTTCAACGGCATCCTCCTGCGCAATCCCTTTGCCGTGCCCAAGTTTAATCAAGCGATCCTCCATCAAGTAGCACAAGTGCAGTACTGCAATGTGCCCTGCACGGAATATCGTCCAAATCCGGCGTCCTATACCCTGCTCGGTGCCAACACCATTGCAACAGACACCAGAGTATCCGAATTACTCTGTCGTTATTTCTTCGTCAATAAAATGAAGGCGGTGCCTCTTGCCAGACGCAACCTGGTCGTTCGCCAGGAGCGTCAACTAGCCGGCAACGGTAGCAATGGTTGGCTCGACGCAGACCTGGCCAGGGACTTACGTAAAGGTCCGGAGCAAGTGCTATGGACGACGGCGGTCCAGACCAAAACGTACAGCTCGGAAGATTTTGCTCTGCCAAAAGAAATGACACGCCTCAAAGACATCGGTCAGATTGGTATGTCCAATGACACTCGTGACAAGTTCAGCGATCTTTTCGGCGAATTTGGCAACGTATCTCGAACGGACAAAAACGCGA
>JAGXAB010000205.1 GCA_018971775.1 Cyanobacteria bacterium REEB67
TGCTCCATAGTCTGGTAGCGATCTTCGGGCCTTTTGGCCATCATCTTGCCAATCAGCGCGTCAAGCGCCTCGAGCCAATCAGGCGAGCCCGGCGCAGCGCAGGGGACACGGAAAAAAACAGAGTCGGCAAGACTCGGCACTGGACGATTCTGATGCATCATCACCGTTTCCATGGCGTTGGCACCACGAAAGGGCGGCCGGCCGCCGAGCATTTCAAAAAGCGTACAACCAAGCGAGTAGATATCGGTTCGAGCGTCGACGCAATCTCCCATGCACTGCTCAGGACTCATATATAGCGGTGAGCCAATGACGTGGCCGGTGGCGGTTTGAGATTGATTCTTCAAATTGGCCGAGGGCAGAAGTTTAGCGATGCCGAAATCGACGATTTTGACGAGAACTTGATCATTATCGCCGGCGAGTAAAATCACATTGGAGGGTTTTACATCACGGTGCACGATGCCTTTGCCATGAGCGTAACCGAGGCCCCGAGTCATTTGCAGCGCTATCTCAAGACTATCGCGAACGGTCAGGGCGACGCCGCTACCGGTACTACTGGTACTACTGGTACTACTGGTACTACTGGCACTACCGGTACTACTGGTACTACTGATACTACCGGCGATGCAATCAGAAAGGGACTGACCGTGCAGTAAATCCATTACGTAGAACGGGCAGACTTCGTTGTCGAGGCCCATATTGTAGACCTTGACGATATTGGGATGATCGAGATTGGCAATGGCACGGCCCTCCACCTCGAAGCGCTGCCGAGTCTGTTCGTTAAGCAGCTCCGGCGCAAGCATCTTAAGGGCATACTGTTTTTCGATAATCTGGTGTTCGGCGCAAAAGACATAACCCATGCCGCCCCGGCCAAGCAACGATTGCAAACGATAAGATCCACCGATCAAATCGCCGCGTTTCAGTTGCCGTGCGCCCGATCCGGGCTGCACCCCCGAGAGAGTAATCACACGCAACTCATCAAAACTTTCGGTGGCAGACAAAGCAAAATCTCATCTCGCTCCGGTCGTTGAGTTTACATCAGGAGACGTGTGCAAATCGTTCAAAAATTTCCGCCAGGCCGACGCTTGCTCAAGGCGGACGTCTGAACCGATTGTCCAGTCGTAATCTTCGGCTTTGATGGAAGTGTCTTCTCTGACGCTTTTTTCCGGAAGGGCTACGGTCAGGCCGCCTAGCTTTTCCGGATCGACGACTTGCAGGCGGGGTAAATCACGCCCGGCGCGACTGGCGTGCGAATTTTTGATCATCGCTTTTTGCGCTTCTTCAACGGCCGAGACGGCTTCGCCCAAATGGCCATCGTTGTCGTCGATCTTACGTGCCTGAATCGCTCCTTGCAAATGATCGAGAAATGTCTGCAGATCACGCTTAGCGAAGCGGGCGGAGACACTGTTGTAATCACTGTCATCACGATGCAGATCGACAGTGGAATCAATGGCGACGCCGATCTGAGCGCGAGCCGACGGTAGGGCGAGACTTTTGTCCAACTCCGCTCCTAGATGATCGAGGCTTTGCATAAAGCGCGCCCGCGCCTCCCCCAGATCAAAATGAGCCAGGGTGGCCGTTGCCGTGTATGTCGTATCGCCTATTTTGAGGTCGTTGCGACCGGAGCGGGCATCGTCGATAACCAGATCAGAGAGTTGAGCGCCGCTCACAGATGGCTTTTCGACCAGATGAGCATAGATGGCACTGAGATTCTGGCCATTCAAGGCGACAGTATTCGGACCGTTTTCCTGCGGTCCCCAGGCCAGCTCCTGCACAGCCAGCTCACTGGCGACAAGATTATCGCTTATTTTGGAAGCCAGATTGAGATTGCCGAGTTTGGCCCCGTAGCACATCTCTTCGTCGAGGAAATCAAGCTTTTTATTGCCGCTCACTTCGCGAGCCAGTCCTAGCGGATCAAGGTTGAGCCAGTCATGTACGATAGCGCCAAATCGCTCGGGAGCCAGGATCGAATTTTTCTGACCATCGACTCCGCCGACAAAATAACCGTCGCTGAGATTGCTGTGGGCATTGATCACAAGCCCCATCTTCTCTTCCTTGAAGCGCGGCCGGGCAAAGCCGGTCAGTTTTTGCAAGTCGACATCGAGGCCCGCGGTCGGAGCACTCGCCACCATCTTCAACTTGCCGTCCTGCAGCTGGAAAACATCAAAATCATAATTGCCGGCCCCCCTGGTCTGGCCGTCGGTCTTAGCGCCTCCGTTAGCTGCACTGGCCACAGTTGCTGTTTCATGAGGAAGCAGCGCTCCGACCACAAGGCGTACCGCTGCCTGACCATTAAAAGCCTTTTGAACAGGCAGTTTAGCCACTTCGTCCTGCAATTCGCGCAGGCTTTCTTCGCTACCCAGTTGACCGCGCACACCCTTTGCTTTTGTTACCAGGCCGAGATCGACGACAAGTGTCCAATCATCGCGCCAGGAGACCTGTTGAGGCGCGCTCTCAGGCTGCGCCTGCAAACCCAGTGCCGGCTCGACGTGAGCATCCTTGCGATCTGCACTATCTGAAAAGTTTTCCATGCTGAGCGATAACCCGAATAAGAAGGCTGGTGGAGGCTTTTGATAGTAGGCAAAAGCATCTCCGATGATGTTATCGACTTGTTAACGAAAAATCCGAAATGGCATACTATTCATCGAATTGCAGCTTTTCAGACCGGGCCGCATACTGGCTCCGGTCCGAAGCGGAGTAGTAACCGCCGGAGAGACGGATGCGACGGATCTGCGATCCGTTGGCCAGTTGAATCAGCAGGGGCAGGTCGGCTGGTACCGAAGAGATGCGCA
>JAGXAB010000114.1 GCA_018971775.1 Cyanobacteria bacterium REEB67
TCAGCGCGGGTATAAAATCCTTGTGTTTATCGCCAGGGGTTGCGAGGTATCAGCATGATGAAAACAGAACGCCGCGATCGAGTCGCACTCGACGAGGCCTACGATTTTTATCGTCAGACAGTCAATGACGGCTCCACGCAGGATTTGCATAAATTGGCCAATTCCCTCAAGACCGTTTGCAGCGCCTTAAGTGCTGCCGAGTCCGGGGAGCTGGAGTTGACACTGAGGCTCTGGGCCAAGATTCGGCAGGCTCTTTTTGACAAGTTGCTGACTGCCTTCCCTGCTTATGTCGTCGCCGTCACACGCGATGGTTCGGCACTGTCGTCGCGCGAAGCTCTACCCGAAGGCTGCATCATCGAATTGCACCCGGAAGGTTTGCGGCGTGATGATGACGTCTTTCACATGGCCATCGAGGAACTGCACCCGCTCACCCGCTCCCGTCTGAACAAGGTCTGGATCGAACGCGGCCCGGCCACTCGCAAAGAAGACTTTGACCATATGAGCGATTGCTCCGATGGGGTCTGTTCCTTTGGGCCAAATACTTTTGTTGTCGGCGGTGAAATTCTGGCGCGTGAGGCACAGAGCGGCAGGGAACGCGCTTACAGTGATTACTGGCGTCTGTACTGGCAGTCATATTGTTCTCCGAGTTCTCGTGAGAAGCAATATTTGACCAGGCAAATGGCTTCACTGGAAGCGGTCTGGGGCAATTTGCACTATTAAGTCGATGTGAAGGCTTAAAAAAAGTTCGACAGTATCATATCGGTTAATATGGGGCGCTATGGACGGCGCCCCTATTTTTGTCAAAATTCTCGAGACGATTTCGATTTCTCTCGTCGCGTTTTTGTATTCAGCCGTCGGGCATGGGGGTGCGAGCGGCTACATTGCCATGCTTTCACTCTTCGGCGTCCGATACGAGGAGATCGCCAGTTCTACCCTGGTCGTCAATTGCTGTGTTGCCGGCCTCGCTTTTCTTGCTTATGCCCGCGCCGGCAACTACAGACATCAAGTCGTTTTGCCCTATTTGATTTTGTCAGTGCCCTGTGCTTTTCTCGGGGCGCTCATTCCAATCGACAAAAAACTCTTCACGATTATTTTGTGCATTATCTTGCCGCTGATCGGTTTGCGTTTTTTATTCTGGCCTGAGCTGAAGGGCCGGAGCGACGCTGATGTGAGGCGGCCACCCTTGCCGTTGGCCGCTGCTATCGGTGGCGTACTCGGACTTTTATCTGGCCTGGTTGGTATCGGTGGTGGTGTCTTTCTCAGCCCGATTATGATCATGGCGCGTTTCGCCACGACCAAAGAAACCGCCGCCGCTTCCGCTCTTTTTATCCTGGTCAATTCATTGAGCGGCATCGCCGGTCGGCTCTTCAGTCACAAACTAATCCTCGACGCCGGCCTCTGGCCTTTTCTGGGTGCGGCTCTAGTCGGGGCTGTCCTGGGTTCCCAGCTTGGTGCTCGCCGCTTCTCCTCGACTTTTCTCAAGCGTATCCTCGGCATTGTCCTTATCCTCGCCTCGCTGAAACTTTTGCAGCTCGGCTAATTGACAGTTTCATTTGCCGGCAGCGTTCAAGACTGTGCGATCGCACAGCGACCGACTGTCCCGATTGCCGTAGAGTCAGAGCGAGCTAATAGCCGCGAGGGCAGTCTATGCAAATCTGGCAAAAACAAATACTCGACAATTATTTTCAGGTCGCTGATAGCGCTTTCCGGGCCGGCTACGACGCTGTCGCCGAGCAGATGTACGCGGCTGTCCTGGCCGAGCCGGCTTGTGACAAGGGCGGTATGGTGGCAGCCCTTTACGGTCTCGCGGCACTGCTGATGCGCAACGGGCGCCGCGCTCAGGCCGGTAAAAATTTGCGCCGTGCCCTAAAGCTTATCCTGGAGAGCGGCGATTCGGATGGCGATAATCTTGAAGGTTTGATACCCGTCGCTTGCTTGCTCGCTGATAACTATCTGTCTCTCGGACAAAGCGGTCGCGCACTACCGCTTCTAAAGATGGCGCTGGCTAGAGTCCGCAGCAGTGGCATTTGTGGCGGAAAAGGAGCTGCGCATTTACCTCTGCTGCGTCGCATCGCGCTAATTTACAATAGCTCCAATAGCCCGCGCCGTTCACGTTTCGTAAACGATTGCCTGGCCGCTCTGGCTGTGGCTAATCATGGTCCGGAAGTCCTGACTAAGGCACCAGTCACCATCACGTCTTTTTCACTTTAAGCATCGTATGGTAATACTCTCTGAAATATAAGTTTCGTTAACACCGGATCTGTTTGCGCGGGCAAATAGTTATCTGGTGTTTTCTGCGTTTGGTGTTGCCCGTGGTGGCGCTGCTAGCGTAGCTCTTCTATGCAGACTTTGTATCTTCCGGCCAGGCAGGCGCCTCTGGCGCCGTAAGGCTACGCAGGCGCTATTGCTATCACCTGAGCTTCTTGGCACTATATTCTTATCAACTAAACCTCTAACCACTTCGGAATTTTCTTAAAAAGCACGCTTCAATCTTCACTGCACTGTCTCCATTTCCACCCGAGCGCCGATGACCGCTGCGACTCCGCACGCGTCCATCGGTGGTTTGAGGATTTATATCTGAGCCCGTTGTCACGACTTTTTCACTGGCTCGGGCCTAGAGTCTATTCACTCCTAGAGTTCGCCGTCCACCCAACCACACGCACAGCGATACCAGAATGGTTTGTTCCGCAAGCAAATCGTTCTGGTATCGCTTTTGTGGTTATCGTTTGATTCTCTTTTCTTCCTGAACGTTACCAGGCACGTCAATCCCGCCGTGTCCTACCAGGCGGTTACACCGCTGACAATCGAAGGAATTTCGTCATGACCAAGCAAGCTGCCGCCACCCTCGCCCTCGGCATCGCCGGCGCTCTGATCACTCTAGCCTGTTTCGCCGTTTTTTATCTGAGCCGTTTTCAGGCTGATGGTTGGGCCTTCATCGGCTTCGCCTTTGGCGCTTATACTCTCGGCTCGCTCAAGTCGGTCGCCATGCAGAAGACGGTCGAAGTTCACACTACGAGCGTGAACGACCAGTCGTCCGAACGCTGACTCTCTTCTTTCTATCGATGGCTGAATGGCCATCTTTTTCAAAGAAAGGACCACTGCCATGTTGCGATGGATTATCGCTGCTATCTGTATCTGGCTGGCCTATCAGGTGCGAGAGCAATTTCCGCCGTTCATCGTCGGAATGATCATCGCCTATCTGCTCAGCCGACCGGTGTCGCTGCTTTGCCGCTACACCCGCATCAGTCGCGGTTTTGCCGTGGCGATTATCTACGTGCTGGCGATTGGCCTGATCGGCTATGCCGGCTACAAGGGCCTGCCCTCAGTCGCCGATCAGGCGACCAGTCTTTTTGCCCACCGCGAAATGATTGTCCAGAGTATGGTCACCCAGCTCAGCCAGGCCACGGGCTGGAATCCCGACGTCACCGCCATCTCGGCGGCGGCGCTCGTAAAGCTTCAGACTTTCGTCACCGGTCAGCCCGAGGAGTGGCTTGCCGTCGGCGGTGTCGTCTCGCGCAGTCTGCTCTTCATCCTCATGGCCTTCATTTCGTCCATCTACTTCCTCTACGATTCGAAGACGATGGGACGATTCCTGCTGCGCTTTGTGCCGGAAGGCAGGCGGGCGGAGTGCGCCAAGGTCGTCGGTGAAATCAATCACAAATTTAGCCTCTACATCGGCGGCGAACTGCTGCTGATTGTACTGATGGCGGTGATGACCTTCTGCATCCTCAGTGTCTACCACGTGCGTTACTCACTGATCGTCGCTCTGATCGCCGGCGTCGCGGAAATCATTCCCGTCTTCGGTCCGCTCGCGGCACAGCTTCTCGCCTGCAGCATCACCGCCTCGCAGTTTGGTCTCGGCGATGCCGGGGAAGTGTTGGCGGTATTGTGGGCGGTGCGTCTCTTCCAGGACTATGTGATCATTCCTCGGGTGATCGGTCATACCGTCCAGCTGCATCCGCTCTTCACGATGTTCTTCGTCCTGGCCGGCGAGACGCTGGCCGGTGGTCTCGGTATGTTGCTGGCTGTGCCGGCTGCTGCCGCGGTGAAGGTGGTCCTGGACCGTATCTATCCGCCGCTCCTGGCGCAGTCCTACGTGACTGTGCCGGTCGGATCGGCTGTCGGAGACGGCGTCGACGCCGTGCCGCTCGGAGAGGGAAAGCCTAGCGATTGCGGCAATCTCGGTCTGGCCAAGACTGCGTCCGGCAATCATTCCTTGTATCCACTGCGAGCTCTCTACGCTGACCTTGACCGCTGGCTGCGCCGTTGCGCCTCCGCCATCGGTGAATGGTTGAAATCGGGCGCTCGACGCTGAGAAATGGTGCCGACAGCGCTCGAAATGCAGGACCGGGTTTACTCTCCACCCGGCAATTTTTCAAGGAGAGCAAGCTCATGGAGACTTCTGTTATGACCGACATAAACGCCAACACCGCCGCCACTCGTGCCACTCTCTGTGGTGCCGCTGATCAAAGCAGTTTCTTCCTGCCCAGTTATGGCTTCGCCTCGGCGGAGGAGGCTCTCGCTTACGGCGACGGTCTGGCCGAGCCGCAGTCATACTTGACGCGCGCCTATGCGCCTTTCTTCTCCGGGCGGTCGTCCTACGTCGTCCGTCCCGAGGAGCAATCGCGCTGGGACGTGAACGACTTGCTCAGCGGTCATGCCGGTGCGCCTGCCGGTCGGGTCGTCTGGACAAAGCTCGCCGCCGCCGGTGCAGCCAGGCCGGCCGGTGCGTACAACGTCGCTCTCCTGGTGGAGGGGCCGCGTCAGTTTTACCAGCACCAGCGCCACACCAACAAGCGGCCGAAGTGGTGGTATCGCCTGGCGGAAGGCAGCTTCGATTGCTATGCCGCCTGGGGACGCAAGGACAGCGAAAGTCTGACCGGAGGCATCAGTGTCGGTGGAGCCAACCGCGTTTACGCGGCACGGTCCGGTCGCGGGGCGATCTTCCTTGCGCGCGCCCTTTTCGACAGCAAAGGCGCTCCAGACGGCTATCGCTGCGCCCTGCTGCTGGTCGAATTCACCATCCTCGACCGCGACTCGACCAAGGACGACATGCTTAAGGCCCAGCTCGTCTCCGTGCACACGGCAATCACCAATGAGCTGGAAAATCCCTGGCAGGATGGTCTGGACGCAGGTTGGCAGAGCCTGGCGCACAAAGCCTACAGCGGCTTCCGTCAGCACTGCCGTCCGCTGCCTGCCGAGACCGAGGCGTGGAGAGCCTACTTCCTCGATCAGTCGAGCAAGTGGCTCGCTCACCTGCATGCCTCGCACCGAGCCGCCACTTTCGGCGACGGCGTGCGCGGCCTCGACTGGCAAGATGCGCTTGCTCTCGCGCAGGAGGCCTGGCAGTTGAAAGTCGTGCTCGGCGTGCACTGTGACAGCCGCTTCGACGAGAGCGTTCATCGGGACGACACGCATTGCACGCGGGTCTGGCGTATGCTCGGGCAGCACAGCTGCAGCTCCGAGCGCCAGGATGTCCTGCGCCGCATGGTGCATGATTATGTCGAGCCGGACGACCGCATCTGGAACTATAGCGGCGACTGATGTCGATATGACTAGCGCAGCGTGAGGCTTCAGTCACGATTCGGTCACAGATTGGTCACAGCTCGATCACAGCTGGATCAGAGATCGATCATAGATCGAGCTGCACGTTTTGCTGCTCGCAAAAAAGCCTGGCGTCGAGGTCTGACAGCCGCTGCGCTAGGTGCTTCAAGATTAAAGCTGTGCGTATTCCTCCCACGATTGCGCACCACAGCCGGTGCTTTTTCGCCCGGCGGGTCGGGAATCGCCATGTCTTGCCGAATTTTACGCTCGCTGGAGTTTTGCTTCGGCCATCGATCATCTCTATGGTATGGACATATTTCACACCATTTTTCTCCAGAGATCTTCACCCGCACTTAAGCCATACAAGCCTGACCATCCCATCCCCAACCACAGTCGAGACAATTGTCGTCTCGACTCTTCGGCCGCTCAGGAGAATGAGGAAATGCACGCCCTCCTGGCCGTCGCCAACAGCGCTCTGCTTCCAGGCTTTGTCTATGTCACCCCTGACCGATCCTCCGCCGTAATAGTAAATGGTCGCAGTGTAACTGCGCGGCGCAGGAAGGAGGAACCAAAATGGAAAAAGAAAAGATTCTCGGTCTGATTAATCAGGCTATCGACTTGGGCGCGGCCGAACATCATGAGGCAAAGCTCGGCCACGAGCAGCTCATGGCTGAAAGAGCAGCAATTGTCGCTCGCGACGAAGCCGTTCGTAAGGCCGAAATCGTCGAGGGCATTCCGGAAGTCGTCCGTAAGTGCAGGGCTCAGGGACATGCTCACGGTGTGATCATGCGCCTGCGTTTCGACGAGTCGGCGGAACAGCCCAATGACATGAGCGGCTACTGGAACGACACTCGTCTGCCCAACCCCGCCTATCTCACCGGCGCCGCCAGGCACGTCTGGGAAGTCTGCACAGATGCCAATCTCGGACCTTATCTCGTCCGCGACTATGACTTCACCATCCACAAGTTTTTCCTCTACCTCGGCATCAAGTGGTCCAGACCTCAGTCTTGAGGTTGCTACCGGACGATGGCCGCCTGGAGAAAAACTTCTCTTTTTAACCGAAACAGCTAGAAAGGGTCTGCCTATGCCCATGTCCAAAGCCGTCTCCGCCTTCCTCGATCGCGGCAGCTTCGACGCCAGAGACAATCTCGCCAAGCGTGCTCTGCGCGCTTTCGGCACCCTGGCTCCGATGCTCAACAACGCCTACGACCGCGGCGACGAGCGAGGCTTCCTCGAATGCCAGCGCGGCCTCGACTGCGCCCTGCACGCCTTCGCCTGCATCAACAGCGAACGGGAATACCCTTTCGCCGGCGACGTCCATCCGGCCATCGTTGGTCTGAGCGAAGCCTGCAAGGACATCCGCGAGGCTTCGAAATTCGCCGGCGGACTGCTCGAACAGGCCGAAGCAGTCGTGCATGCCCTGCAAGGCACGCTCACCCCGGTCTGCACCATTAGCGGTGTCAGGTCGGTCGCCATCTACCGTGGCGCTCACTGCGAGAGAGCCTTCGCCTCGATCGCGGCTGAAGTTGCCAACGACCACTAAGGCAGAGCTGCAGAGCCCTGCTCGACGACCAGCCGGCGCGGACGCTCAGGCGTTCACGTCGGCTGCGGCGCTATCAATCTCTTCAGTCGGAGTATATGACATGACCAACCTCAACATCGAAGTCGCCGCCGCCGCCGCCTCTGCCTCTGCCTCTGCTCATCCGGCCTCCCGCACCGCGTCCGACCAGGTCGCCTGTTGCTGGCTCGAGCGTGGCTCGGTCGTCACCGGCCAGGCGCGTCGCCTCGTCGACGGCAGCCTGATGCTCGACGACACCCAGCGTCTCGTCAAGATGGGCGTCGATGTCCATCCGCTCGAAGAGCGCGCGGAGCTGTCCCGCCTCGTGCGTACCTGCTGGCGTTTCTGAGTCTCTTCAGCCCCCTCGGCAGCGCCGTGCGCGGTGCGCTTAGCTAAAAACTCCGGCCTGTCTCTTCGTTGATCTGCAACTGGTAGAGGAAATCAAACCATGCAAAAGCACGTCGATTCATTCGTCCTGAATTTTCAGGTCTATGCTGCCGTGGCGGCCATTCTGGCGGCGGTCCTCTCCCTCTTCTCCTCGCCGACGCCGGCCTTCATCGTTGTCTCCGCCATCAGTGCGCCGGCCGTGTCATTCATTTGCCAGACCAAAATCGGCTCGCCTCGATATAACTACCCGTTCGGTCTGATCGCACTGGTCATCGTCATCGAGACCCTCGAAAAGGTTGATCATCAACTGGTGTTCGCCTGCCTCGTCGGAGCTCTCGCTTCGGTGCTGATTGGTGCCGTGCGCAGTGGCATCATATTCTATCAGGGCTTCCGCAAGCCCTAAAAATAGTCTCCGCTTGATGCTCGGGCAGAAGTGGCTGGTCGTTATGCGACACGCTTCTGCCCGGGTGCAATTGACGGTCAAAAAAAAAGAGCGTCTGCCTATTAAATTGTATAGTTGATCTGTTTTTTTGCAAATTTGGCGAGATTTGGCAAAGCAAAAGCGAGGAGAGCTTTCGCCCTCCCCGCTTTTGCCAACGCAGAGCAATCAGAAATTGTCGCCGCAGAGTATGGCGAGCATCGAGAGGAGGCCGGCGCCGCCAATCAATTCGTCGGCGCTGCCCGGCATGGCCATGGCGAAGCACATGGTCAGCCCGGCGCCCAGGAAGAGCAGGAGGCGCGCCCGGAATTTGTCGCCCTCGTCCGTGGCCAGATAGCCCCAGATAGCGATGCCGGCCGCGCCGCCGATCAACTCATCGCGATGAGCCGGCATCAGCAGGGCAAAGATAAGGGCGCCGACGGCGGCCAGTCCGGCTACGATGTAGGCACCGTAGGCGGTGAAGAATCCGCGCAGCGAATCACGGTCGATCTCGACTACGGGCTCCTCCGCCTCGACCGAGAGCGCCGCTTCTTCGGCGCGGACGATGTTGATCGTCAGTTCTGGGAAGTCATCGCTCGGATGCTCGATTGTGATCGATGCTTCGTCACCGTCTTCGCCTTCGGTGCGCGCCGTTGGCGACCAGGTGAAGAGACGTACGCCGGCCTGGGAGCGGGTCATGTCGAGATGCAGGCCGCCCTCCATAGTGATTTTGCCGACCGAGGTGCAAGAGAGGATGATTTCGCCGTCGCGCGGCAATTCGATCGTGCATTCGGGGGCGTCGGCTTCGCTTTGCCAGAGGCAGGTATGCGAGAGCAATTCGCCGGCGCCGCGCACTTCGAAGGAAATGTTTTGAGAGGTCATGATGTGTCCTTTGCAAAAATGGAGCCCGGCAATCGAGGCAGATACGATTGCCGGGCCTGGTTCAGACGATGCGATGGTGAAGGCTCTGAGCGCCGTTGCGCTCTAGTCGTCGCCCCAGGGACAGGTGCCCGGTTCGCAGGGTTCGACGATTTCGGAGAGGGTCATCCTGACGGTGCCCGATTTTTCATCGACGCCGATCAGCGTCACACAGGGGAAGCCCGCGCAAAACAGGGTCTTGCCGATGTCCTGACGCGTCACAATTAGCTGTTGCTTTTCGTATTCGCGACCATTGATCGTGGCGGTGCATGTCAGGGCGATATCGGCGGAAGCACCAAAGAGCATGGCTCTTGGATGCGTCGCGATCAAGGTGACGACGGTGTGGAAGTGGGCCAGATCGATGCGCTGTTCCTGCTCGAGCTTGAGCTCAGACCCACTGCACAGGGGCTCCGACGCTTTGGGCGCACGGAATTGCAGCAGACGCTTATTGAGCATTTTGCGCTCCTTCCAGTTCGGCTTTTTCTTCGGCGAGGGCTTCTGCTTCCTGCGCGAACAGGGCGCGGAATTCGTCACCGGTCAGGGTCTCCTCGTCGTAGAGGCGCTTGGCGCAGTATTTGATCTGCGTTTTGTACTTGGTGATCAGGGCCTCGGTTTCGGCCTGCATGCGGTCGATCAGATCGCCCCAGGCATCGTTGAACTTGATCAGCATAGTCTCACCGATATTGCTGGCCGGAAATCCATACTGATCGAGCGGGATCGATTTATTGCCGAAGGCTGCCGACATGCCGTAGACACCGACCATCTGACGCGCCAGTTGGCTGGAGCGCTCGAAGTCGTTGCTGGCGCCGGTGGAGATCTTGTTGAGCAGGATCTTCTCGGCGGCGCGACCGGCCAGCATCATCTTCAAGCGAATGATGAACTGCTCGTCAGTCCAGTCGTAGCGCTCGCCTTCCTCGGGTGAACTGTCCATCAGTCCGAGCGATTTGTCGGTCATGACGATGGTGATACGATTGACTTTGTCGCCATTCTCGACGGTCGGTATGGTGGCATGGCCGATTTCGTGCACGGCGGTGGCCCAACGTTCCTTGTCGGTGCGGACGCGCGAGCGGATCTGCGTACCGTAGGCCATCTTGTCGATGCCCAGGTTGAGGTCATCGGCGGTGATGATCGCCTTGTCGCGATACTCTTTTTCCTGCTCTTCGGTGATGTCCTCGGAGAGGTCGCCAAACTGACGTTCGACGGCGATGGTGGCACCGTCCTTGATCGATCCCTCGATTTCGGCGCCGGAGAAGTCGTGGCTGCGTCGGGCCAGATCATCGAGCAGCTGCTGATAGTTGGCCGCTTTTTCCTCGGCGGTATCGCCGGCGAGCACCAGGCGGAGCTTCTTCATGTAGATGCCGTAGATAAGCGCGCGGCCCTTCTTGTCGGGCTTGGGCACCTTCACTTTGACGTCGAAACGTCCGGGGCGAAGCACCGCTTCGTCGAGGACGTCCAGACGGTTGGTGGCGGCCATGGTGAGCACCATGCCGTGATTGCCGAAGCCGTTCATTTCGACGAGGAGCTGGTTGAGGGTCTGCTCGTATTCGCGGTTGCCGCCCTCGGTGCTGGTGCCGCGCTTCTTGGCCAGGGCGTCGAATTCGTCGATGAAGACGATCGAGACGCGACCGGTTTTGCTGGCGGCCGCGCGCGCTGTAGCGTACAGCTCGCGAATGCGCTTGGCGCCGACGCCGACGTACATCTCAACAAATTCCGAACCGGAGGCAATCTGGAATGAGCCACCGACTTCGCCGGCCAGGGCGCGGGCGAGCAGGGTCTTGCCGGTGCCCGGAGGGCCCCAGAGGATGACACCGCTCGGAGTGGGCGCGCCGAAGACCTTGTAGAGCCGCGGCCGCATGATCTTCTTTTTGACGACGAGCAGCTCGTCGATTGCTTCCTGGCAGCCCGCCACATCGGCGAAAGTCTTGCGATCTTCCTCGCGGGTGACGGGAGTTTTCTCGCCACCGCCGCCGGTCAGGCTGCCGAGGCTGAGAATCGGACGGGGCGTATTCACTTCGCCGGGCTGGCGCGGATTTTCCGCTTCTTTCCAGTCGGACCAGCTGGAGACGACGATAAAGCCGACGATAAGCGAAAGGCCGAGAAGGACGAACATGATGCAGCGACCTTCGACGGTGAGGCTGTCGATGTAGTCGACCTGGTGCACGGCCGGTGTCGTCTTGGACTCGATTTTCTTGGCGTTGATTCCGGCGATGAAGGCGGCGAATTCCGCTTTGCCTTCTGCAGTCGTGCCGAATTCGACACGTCTTCCGACAAGGGAGAGGCGCTTGCCGTCCTTGCCGACCGTAACCATCGGCACCACTTTCGGTGCCTGTGGGGTCGGCACCATACGAGCACCGCGTCCTGTGGGGATGGCGATCATCGGTACGACGCCGCCGCCGATTGCCGGGTCGGTAGCGGCCGGGGGAGTCGACGTAGCGCCGGCAGCCGGAGTCGTGATCAGCGTGTCGTCATCGTCGTCGGAGAAATCTCCCTTGGCCTTGGCATTGGTTGCCGAGGCCGAGTTGAGCACCACATAAGCAGTGTTCATTTCTTTGACGATGCTGACGCGCTGAAATTCTTCCGGGTGCGTCTCAAGATGACGCATCACCTGCCAGGGCTGAATGGCCTGGGCGCTCGCCACATCGGCGGGGAGCACATAGAGATCATCGGTGTGGTACAGGCGCAGAGCGAATGCACCGCAGTTGACGACAATCAGACCGATCAGTAAGTAGAGATAGAAGCGCGAAGTCTTAAGGCCTGTGGCTTTTTGCAGCGCGTTCATGACCACCGGGATGCCGGTGAGAAAGACGCGTAAGCGGCTGTGCACAGTGCCTTTCTCACGCTTGTAGATGAGCATGCGAATCAGCCAGCAACCGAGGGTGATCGCAGCCACGTACCACCAGCCGGAGAGAAGGTCGGTCAGGTTGCCTCCGAAGGTCGTATCTTTGTCCGAGACCGGCAGCTTGTCGGCGACGGCGAGTTTGCGCATCACATCGGTATCTGCCGACGGCACGATGCGGTCATGTTCGAGGCCATTGCCGAGGACAACGACCGTGCTCATGCCTTTGAAAAAGACGAGCCCCTGTACGTCGGGCGACTGTGAACGCAGGTCGCGCTCGAGCTCTACCGGACTCATGATATTGGTCGGAGTGGCTGCCAGTACGCCGTATTGTGCCGGGATGGTGGGCTGGGGCTGACGCGTGATGATGTGATGGGTGGTGAGCAGCACGAAGGCTGTGACCACCGCCGAGAAGATTGCGAAGTGCAGGACGCTCTTCTTGAAGACGCGATCCTTGGGCAACTTGGAGAGGTACTTGAAGAATTTGTTCAACATTGGTCTGGCTCCTTCGGGGGGAGTGCTGATGACAGGTCGTCTACCAGCCGTTTGACAAAGCCGAAGCTTTCGGGAAAGTAAACAGGCATGTCTTTCGTCCAGCTCGGGACGGCGCACATGCCAAGGATGGCGGCGAAACACTCAGCGAAAATCTCGCTCGGTCCCGTCGGCATGGATTGAAGAAGATAGGCGTAGATCCGCTGATTGAGCCGATCTAGCTTCTCGATATCGGCGGCGACGCATTCGAGAAATTCGCGCGTTTGCGAAATATACTCAAAAGCGGCGTCGAAGCCGTGACCGAGCTCGTGATTGAAGACGCCCTGGCGATTTTCGGCCTTGTAGTAGCCGCGCTCTTCGCGGTAATTGCGGGCGACGACCGACAAGTGACCGTCGAAGAGGCAGACGCCGCTCACCGTGTCCCACTGTGTGCGTTTTTCCCATGTACCCCCGGGTCCAAGATATGGCAGCCAGGAAATGACATCGTAGAGATCGGCTACCGGCAAGACAGCCATGCCGAACTTTCTGACGACACTGAGGATATCGGCCGGGACGGCGTCGATCATGGCCTGGATGCTGGCAACGAAATCTACGTCTGCGCGCGAGCTGCTAGCCAGCTCTTTGACCGGCAGTCCGAAAGGCTTAAAGTTCGCGAGGGCGGGGTTCCAGCCGAGAAGGTAGGGCTTGGGCTCTGGTGTCACCGGCGGGGTGCCAAACCAGAGCAGATGCCCGTAGTTGAATTTTTTCATTGACGAGGGTCTTTACTGGTTGCGGACAGGCACCACAAGGGGTGCATGGTTGCTGGCGGGAGTAGAGGCTTAATGAGCTGCTTAGATAGACGGTGAGAGAAAGACTCGTATAAAGAAATTGTGTAGATACCAGAGACCTAGCAAAGAAGCTTCTCGTGCTTCTATGGAAGAATCACTAATCTAAGACTGTCTTTGATTATGCAGTTGCCGCATTTTGGGGGATATATGGCCTATCCAGCACTCACGCGAGCTAACGCTAGGGTTTGCAAGTGGTAATTGTGAGAAAAATCTGCAAAGGCTCACGGGCTGTGTCACGCGCGTTAGCGTCTCGGAGATTTAAGGGGGTCTAATGTAACGGGTGCAGACTTTGCCAAAAAAATGCTCGAATCAAGGGTGGTTTTTAGCGGTCCAGTGCGTGGCGATTGTGCAAAATGAAGCAGGCCTTTTCTTCCATTTTTTTTGCTTCGTTCAGGTGGTTTAGAAGCCTCTGTACCTTCGCCGCTCGCAAGAGCGTTTCCGGCAGAAGAATCGACTCGTGGTCGGGATCTTGACTCGTGTCGAGTAGTGCCAGCGCCTTTTTAAAAACGTCTTCTGCTTCCTCGTATTTTTTTTCGGCAGTATAAGCGCGACCAAGCCAGCTCAAACAATTGGCAAGATCATGGACTTTGCCCTGATGCTCTGCCTTTGCGTCTCCATAGGCCGGGAGAAAAACAATCGGCGAATGCGTTGATTTGTCTTCTTTTGCTTCCAGGCCAAATATCGAGTTGTGCAAAGCGGCATTTTTCAAATCCGCCGCTTCGAAAAAATACTTTTCCGCCTGCGCTGTTTTGCCGATATCGGTGAAATAAACTCCCAGTTCAAAAAGGCATTCCGACTGGGGATAGCCATCCGGCTGATTGAATTGTTTGGCTTCGGTCAGCGCTTCATTCAGTTTATGTTCGCGGGGGCCACCGGTCAACTCCAAAGCCTGGTCTTCGATGATTTTCCAGAGGGGCAAATCATTGGCCAGAGCCACTGTTGTCGTGAGCATGAGCAGAGCTTGCAGTAGCGAAAAAGATAGTAATGTTCTATTGGAATAGCGCGAATTCGTCATGGCTCTAATATACAAGAAAATTTCGGGTCAGAATTGTGTAAGCCGACAAACGAACTTGTCATTTGTCGCGACAATAACTTCAACCTCGTGACATCAAAGCGGGTAAGAATGGCAAGACAGGTTGACGCGCAAGCGTTAACCTGTCTTCTGCCGCTTTTTGTGTTTCTGGCACTTTTTTAGATCA
>JAGXAB010000206.1 GCA_018971775.1 Cyanobacteria bacterium REEB67
CTAAAGGGCGGCAAACCGGTACATGTGGATAGCCTGGTCGGCGCGCCGACACTGCTCGCCGCAGCGGCTAAAATCGGTGCCGACATCTGCACTCAAACAGCACCCTGGAGTGGGCCGGGCTGGCCGGACAGCATTCCCAAACGACCTTCTCAAATCAGCCTGGGCTGCATCGGCTCACAGGATGGCTGGACAAAAAAAGCCGAAGAGCTTGATTTTATTGCCACCACATTTGGTGTCGACAGCGAGGACATGGAAAGCGCTTATGTCGCTCAAATCGCCGCCAAGCATGAGGTGCCGTTTCTGGCCGTGCGTGTTATTTCAAACAATGAGCGCGTCGCCACCCTGGAAAAAAGAGAAATCCTACCCGCTGTCGAACTAGCCGCAGAACGCGCCGCCTTACTTATTTCAAAGCTAGTCGAGCAATACGACCAGCTTTGAAGGGCCCAGATCATCAATCAATCCAGATTATCAATCAATCCAGTCAATCAAAATCGATATGGTCAGGTAGTTTGCCTTTAGCGCCAGGCTTTTGCATGGCCTTTACCGCCTCGTAATTTTGTTTATTGAGGGCTTTCTCGAGCGCTTCCGCGGAAGCCGATCCATCAAGGCCCGCCGCCTTGTGCAAGAAGTCCATATGCGCCTTTTTGAAGACAGCCTCGGGAATGTCACCTTTGCCCGCGGGCAGGCCATACTCGCGCTTAACCTCGTCTTTGAGTTCCGGGCTGCTGCCTTTATAGACTTTGTAGCTATCTTCGGTCATACGGTCGAATAATTTTCCCGAACTGGCATTTTTATCGAGACCATAATGCTCGCGCATACGGGCCGGCTCCTTGGCCAGAAACTGCGCCTCGCTATCCTTGGTATTGAGCATGTAAGCATCGCGATAATGGTCGACTAGATGACCGCCCTGGGCTTTATCGTGAGTTTTTCCGTCAGCGTCTTTAGGGTTTTGATTGGATGCGTTTTCACTGACACTATGAGATTTGGCGCTGCCGGCAGGCGGTCCGCCGAGCCCGGCGTCAAGCTGCAAGGGCGAAGGTCCATCGGCGGCGGCCACGACTTTGTGGTCGATGGTATCGCGGATCGGTGCGCTCTCGGGGCCGTTGTGATTAGCCATAAAAATCTCCAGACTGTTCTTCCACGATTTATATACCCACTCAGGCAAAATCGACGCCCTGCCGGGAGAGGCTCCCCGGCGCTGTCGATGGTGCCGAAAACAGGAAAAAAGGGTATACGACCGCAGCGATTCTCGACAACCTGCCAACACTCGTGAAGACGCCGCCATCGACATCACTCTGCCGATGAGATTCGTAGATCTGATCTCCTGCGCTCCGGCAAAGTCTGACTGGAAATCCTCGCGCTAACGTCGACAGCGCCTTGCCGCCACACCTTGATGTCAAAAGGCTGGCCGGGTTTTAATAGAACCTGGCCCAAGATTAGAAGAGCGTTGACTTTTGCCGCTTGTCAGGAGATAAAAGAGAAACTCACTTTGCCTGCAGGCGCCATGGAAAATCAGCAAGACTCTCAGGCCCCGGACAGGGCATCGACCATGGCCCAGGATAGGCCCCGGCAAAATGCTTCCAGCCAGGATGCAGGTCTGAATTTTTTGACGATTGTGGACCAGGCGCGTCAACAGCCGCAGGTGGCCCAGGCGGCCGGACTCTCATTTGAGAGCCAGTGGCAAACGCCGCTAGCCAACGGAGACATACGCGAAACCATACGCAGCGACGGCCGGCAAAGACAATTCGAGCTGCACGTACCAAAAAACTATGACGGCAAATCTCCATTGCCGGTCGTTTATATGATGCACGGCATTACGGAAAACATGGACATGATGCGTGAGTATTCGCAAATGGACAAAATGAGCGATGAGAAAAATTTCGCCGTCGTCTATATGCAAGCGGACAAGCAAAATTTCCCAGGCACACTGGGTATTTACAAGGAAAATTCCTGGAATTTTGACCACGGCACCTTAACGCCACGAGATAAGAGCTATGACGATCTGGACTATGTCAAAGACGTCAAAGCGAAGGTGGAAGGCAGTATCGCCATCGATCAAGAGCGAGAATACCTGGCAGGATTTTCGGAGGGAGGACAGGCCGCCCAATATCTGGCTCAGAAAATGCCCGATACATTTGCCGGCATCGCCTCCGTGCACGGCACCATTCTCGATGAAGACCCACGCCCGGGCAAGAGCAACGTAACGCCGATGATCAGCATCCTCGGTGATGACGATAACATCCTGCCCTTAAAGGGCGGCCATGGCTGGTTTTCCCAGGGAGCGCTACTGAAAGGCTATCTCACCGAAATCGTGCCGAAGATAAGCGAATCGCGCCCTCTGGCCCAGGCACCGATCTGGGCAGCGGCTGACGGCGACACGGTCAAAACTGTAAGCGAAAACTCGGATCAAAAAACGACCCTTTACAGCGGCGGCAAAGCTCCCGTGGAAGAAATAATTCGCCACTCGCATTTTGGTTTTTTCGGATCGACCGGCGGCCAACACGCCTGGGATGGCGGCAATAACGGCACTGCCGGCGAACCGCACCCGGACCTTATTCAATACATTTCCCGCATCGATAGAGATTCGGATCCGACTTTCGATGCATCGCGCACCGTAATAAATTTTCTGCTGCCGAACAAAAGACAATAAACCAGGCACCGGGCTTCAAAAAGAGTCAATTCAGCAGTAATCCCGGCTTGAGTAGTAGCGCAATGCAAAAGCGCAGGCGGCAATCTTGCCACTCTGCGCTTTTACGACACATTCATACATTTGAGCAGAGCG
>JAGXAB010000043.1 GCA_018971775.1 Cyanobacteria bacterium REEB67
ACTTCTCTTCGCCGACCAGCTCGGCGCCCTTGATGCCGTAGTGGTTCTGCATGAAATCATAGGGATTTTCGGTGAGCAGAGCTTCAAGCAAGTTTTGTCCGTGCAGAGCAAAAGCTGTGGCAAATTGAAATTCATGATCGCGAATCAGATCTTCGTAATTGCTGGTGGCAGGTGAGCTCACATAGCCGAAGACCGGGTTGTAGAGGAAGAGTTTTTCGCCGTTCATTTTTGCCTGGCCGCCATCGAAACGCTTGGCACCGCCGCTGATTTCGATTGAAATCTTGTTGGGCTTTTCGACTGAAACTTTGTAGGTTGCTTTATGACTCTCTTTGCCGTTTTTGCCTTCGCGCTCCATAGTCGTTGCGAAGGATTTCAATCCGGCATAAAAGTCGGAGACTTTATGCAAAATGGCATCGGCTTTTGCATCCATCTTCAGCTCGACTTTGAGTTCCGGGCTGGTTTCCTTGGCCGCTGCATCAGAAGAGACCGGTGCGGGGGCGGCTGCGGTGTCGGCAAAAGCCGGCATGAGCGCTACATTGCCCAGGAGCGATAAGCCAAGAGCTAGAGCTGGAGCGTGGATTTTCATAGTTGTAATATGTCCGCCGTTGGAGATGTGGGGGTATTTTATCCCACAAGATTGATCATTTGGAACTTTTGGCACTTTTAAGTGCTCATTAGTAACGTCCGGCGGCCCAGGCGGCGCCTGGAAGCGGGACAATCGAATTCTGGACCAATCGGGCCGCTTATCGATTGGACAAGTATGGTGGTTTTTATGGTTAACAAAATTGTTTTAGCTGTTTGTACGACAGTCGTTATGGCTGTCTCAGCCAAACTGATCGACTGGTTGAGAGGCAAATTGGAAGACGATGGCAAAGAGAAGAAAATAAAGACAAGATAATAGATTACCTAATAAAGGACGTGACTGATGGTCAGTTTCAGACAATTGTGCATTTCTAGCGGCCTGGCCTTATGCCTTCTGGCCGGCTCATTCGTTGATTCCGCAGGCCTTGTTCGGGCAGCTGAGAGCGCAGCCTCCAGTCAGGCCGGCAGTCAGGCCGGTACTGAATCTTCGACGGAGGCGTCGGCTAACGGTGCTTCGGAAGCCGGCCGCGCCTCCGCTAGTGAAGCTGCAACCCAGTCGAGCCGTAGAGCCGTGACACATTCGGCAAGTGAGAGTGGGCTGGTCGGCCGGCCAACTGTGATCAATCGTTCTAATGTTGGTAGCGAGATACTCCAGGCGGCTGGACAACCTTCGCGCGCAGGCCGGGCCCGCGTCAGCAATACCCGACGCAGAGTGGCCCGGACGCGCCCTGCTCACTGGAAAACTCAGGTCTGGAACCAGGGCTCAGTCAAAAAATCGACCCGCTAAAAATTCTCGGTTTTGGGCAGAACTATATGTCCTGACCACAGTCTTAAGAGACAGAAATGCTCGAAGTGCATAGAGAAATCCAGCCAATCAAAGCCGCTCGGGAACTGCCTCTTCAAAGCTGCGTCCAAGCAATAGCATCGTTCAAGAGGGCAAAACAATGTTTAAGGGCGCGCAAATCGGCAGAAGTATGATCCTTTCTGCTCTGGGCTTATCTCTGGCATCGGCGGCGCTGGCCGCTGAATCGCAGGCTTCCACGATGGCCGGTCGCTCGTCCGGCAGCAGCGCGCAAATGGGGGCGGTGACAGCAGCAGGTGGCCTTAGCGCTTCTGAATCAACGACCGAAAATGGCAACAGCTCCAGCAGCGAACGTAGTTCGACCGCCGCTGCTCAAAATAGTTCGATGATGACACCTTTGCCACCGCGCAATTCCACGGAACTCAATGTCAAAAATCTACCTGCTAATGGTGGCAGTCCCTTGAGAGGCTCCGCCAACGGCCTTTTCGGCAGCCAGCCGGTGCGAGCGGTTACAGGTGGCGGTAATGATTTGATTCAGAATAGCGTCAAACCTTATAACGATGATGCTGGCAAGACTCCCGTAGTGACTTCGACAACGACCACAATCAATCGTGCTTCATCAGTGAGAAGTGCTCCTGCCAATGCCACTGCCGCCAGAGTGCCGCACGCCAGGGTTCAATTTTGGAATCGGACGACAACGAGACACCGCTAATCAGCCGGTTTTGAGAAAGATCTTCACTTCCAGTCCGTTTGGCTTTTTATTACCTACTTCCAACCTGCCCTGGCATGCTTCGACGCAGGATTTGACGATCGCCAATCCGAGACCAAAGCCCCCACTGCTCCGGTTGCGTGATGCTTCCGGACGATAGAATGGTTCTCCCAGGTGTTTGAGCGCTTCTTCGCTGACGCCCGGTCCGTTGTCCGACATCGTCAAAATCACCTCATCGCCGATTTGTAGCGCCGATACTTCGATCGGGCCCTGGTTGGCGGCGTATCTGATGCTATTGCGGATGACATTGGAGATAGATCGCTCCAGGAGTAATCGATCTCCTGATACTGTTAAATCGGCCGGCACAGCCAATTTGACTGTAGAACCATCAGTGATCTTTGGCAGCAGACCGTCGAAGAGGGCCTTAAGATTAATGGCCGATGGGTCGGGTGCTTTAGCCTGCATGCCCGCTTTGGAGTAAGCGATCAACTCGGAAACCAGATTGTTCATTTCTTGCACTTCTTCCCTGATATCGGCGATCTGGCTGCTCTGGCTCTCGCTGGCGTTTTCTTCGAGGAGTTCGAGGGCCAGTTGCAGGCGCGCGATTGGTGAGAACAGTTCGTGGGAGATGTCGGCTAAAAGCCGTCTTTGAGCAAGTACATAACCTTGCAGTCGTTCGGCCATGATGTCGACGGCCTCGGCCAGACGTCCGATTTCATCGGCGCCGTTAGCTTTTATGCGGGTGTCAAATTTGCCCTGGGCGATACTTTCGGTTGCTTGCGTCAGGCGTGAAAGTGCGCTTGTGATGCGGAATATGAAAGGCCACCAGAAGAGGATACTGAAGCCGATAACACTGGCAAAAAGCAGACTGACAAATTGGAAATCAAAGAGTAAGTTGGTCCGCAGCAGATTGTCGCAGGAGGCCAGAAGGATTCCAGGCACTGCATGTCCGATCCCTGGTGAAAAAACGAAGATGCGTGCGCCGATCCAGAAGCGATCCGGATTTTTTGTGTGAACCATGAAACGGCCCGTGGAATGCAGGAAGACGGAGGCAGGCGGCTCAGGCATAGCAAAGTGATGGTCGGGCCCGTTACCTAAGGGTGGTTTCGGTCCACCAAAAAAGTGGTGGTGAAATTGATGCGGATCGCCGGGGCCATATCCAAAATTGTCCGGCGGTTCCGGCGGTCCAGGTTGTCTCAAGTCTGGTCCATCACCGAGGGGACTATGGCTGGGCATCATTGGTGGTGGCGGACCAAGGCGGTCGATAACTGCGCTCGGTATGTCTATGGGTTGACCGGCCAATTGCGTACGGCGGAAATCAAAAATATAAAATTGGGCGTGATAAATCTCGCCGAAGCTTTTCAAAATTTCGTTCCAACTTCCAGGTTTCGAAGCGTGCAACTGGCTGCTTACGGCTCCGGCAGTCGTCTCGAATCTCTCGCCTAGGGGGCTCTTGAGAGCAGCTTCCCAGCCCAGACCGAACTGAGCGTTGAAGAGGAAAAATGTTATCGTCAGCAAAGTGCCCAGATAGAGGATAAGCATCGCCAGCGTTTGAAAGTAGAGTGAAAAACGCAATTTCATCCGGGATTGTCACCACTCTGCACGAGCATGTATCCCACGGATCTCACCGTGCGAATTAATTTGGGGTTTTTCGAATCGTCGCCGAGTTTTTTGCGCAGAGCCGAAATATGTACATCGATGGAGCGATCATAGGCGTCATAGTTGCGATCGCGAATCTCGTTGAGCAATTGTTCTCTGGTCTTGATCCGGCCTTTTGATTGAGCGAGGACGACGAGCAGATCGAATTCAACTGGTGTTAGAGCAACCAGCTCATGATCGTAGACAACAGAGCGGGTCAGTAGTTTTATTTGCAATTTGTCGATGATAATTTCCGTTTCCGAATTGCCTGCTGTCGATTGGGCGGTTCGGGTGGTGCGACGTAAAACCGCTCGCAGCCTGGCCAGTAGTTCGCGCGGCGAAAATGTCTTGGGTAGGTAATCATCCGCTCCGATCTCGAGACCGACAATGCGATCGGTTTCGTCTCCGAGAGCTGTAAGCATCAAGACCGGTACCTGGGAAAAATCTCGCAGTCGACGCAGCACATCGAAACCGTCTCCGCCTCCGGGCAGCATCACATCCAGAATAATCGCGTCGAAACTTTGCTCGGCGCTCACCTTGAGCGCCGTGTCTCCGTCATGTACGGCTCGAATATCAAAACCATAGCGTTGCAGGTAGTCGGTAATCAATCGGCAAAACTTGATGTCATCATCCACGATTAATAGTTTTTGGCGGCTGCGCTCTTCCAAATCTTCCAGCTCCCTGAGTTTTGCTCTTACAAGTGTAGGCGATGCGAGTTAAGGCACCTTTACAAATCCTTTAAACAGTTGACGTGGGCCGCATCAATACTTAACGCACTTGCGATTTGATGGTGGTAACGAGCCGACCTGGCGGCGCTGTATTTTCCGAGACGGATGACGCCGTCCTCATTTTACTAAGGAGACTGTCCGTGAATAAATCTTTGTACCGTATCTACCGCAAATGTCTTTTGCCGTCTCTGGTCGTCGGCTCCAGCCTTGCTTTTGGTAATGGTCTGGCTGGAATGGCCGAGCAGTTTGACTCTACACACCTCAATCCGGATCAACTGGTAGTCGACGAGATCGCTGCAGACCAGGCGGTGGACGATAAAGTCGACCGACCGCGAGGCGAAAATCAAATGCTACGCAATCAGGTAGCGAGCAATCTGGTCGACTTCAACAAGATTGATGGACTTTTACTGAGCCAGGGTTTTCCCCCGCCCCCACCCTTCGGACCAGGCGGCTTGGCTGGCGGACCGGGTATACCCGGTGATGGTTGCTCCTCTGGCGGACCAGTCGGTCATGGTGGACCAGGCGGCGGAGGACCCGGCTTTCCTGGCTTTCCTGGCTTTCCCGGTTTTCCCGGTTTTCCTGGTTTTCCTGGCGGTCCTGGCATGTTTCCGCTGCCTGGTTTTGGTCCAATCATGCTGCCCCTCGCATCCGTTGATTTGACCGACGAGCAAGTTGAAAAACTAGCGGCGATGCGCACCTCGACCCATGAAAAAGTTGAGCCGATCATGTCTAAGTTGCATTCCCTGGAGCATGATTTCGTTTTTGCTCTGGCGCAGCCGACAATTAGCAGCGACGAACTGTCCAAGCTGCGTGTTCAGATATCTACCCAAAAACAGGCTCTTGATGCGCTTTTTACCGACAGTGCCATTAGTTCAGCTCAGCTCTTGACCGCCGAACAACGCAAGCAAATCAAATTGGAAATGAACAGAGTCGCGCTCGGGCCTCAATTTCGGCGAAAGGAGAAGGGGGATTCGACCGCTAAATAGTGCTCCACATGCCGGATCTGGGTCCAGTCATAGTTTAGTCATGGAAATCGGCCACACTCATGCTATCGCAATTGAGCAGGTGGCCGGCCCATGGACTTCTGGAGTGTAGTACTGATATTCACTTTTGTGGCCGGCATCATGGGCTGGACGATTGTGCCATTTACTACGGCCGTGACCTGGTATTGCGACTGGCGCGACGGCAATGACATCAACTGGGGCCTCGATACCGCCTTTACTGTCGCTGTGCCTTTTGCCTGGATGTTTGCCATTTTTGAAATTTGCTTGCTTTATTGTCAGTGACTTTCGGCCGTTCCCGGCTCGAATTTTTGTTCGATACTTTGCCCTATTCGCCTTTTTATGGGGCTTCCGGCTGAGAAAAGTATCGAACAAGGGTCTATTTACCGGCCAAAAATTGGCTGTATTATCGAACAAGACTAAAATTACCCGGAAAAATTGGCTAAATTATCGAACAAGACTAAAGTTACCTGGAAAAATTGGCCGAATTATCGAACGAGGCCTGCACTTCAGGATCAATGTCATTTGAAAATCCGAGAACCGAGTGCGCAACATAAAGGGTCAGGCTCGAATCGCTTATTCGATTATTTCGCCCTTTCCTGCAGCCGATTTCTGCCCTGATTCGATAATTAGGGCCAGTTTTAGGGGCGATTTAAGCACTTGTTCGATAATTTCGCTGGCCAGAGTTCCCATGGGATGCCTACTTTTGCTAGTTATCGAACAAATTTTGGGTGACCGCTATTTTTATTGCTGCGAAAAAGTGTGTGTGTTGTCGCTTGTGCTAAGCTATATAGTAGCCAGCTTTTTTTTCGATTTTCTGGGATAATAAAAGGCTGAAGAGGCAGCTTAAGCCGCGATCTTCAGCCTTTCACTTTCTGACTAAGATTTCTGAGCCGGTCTCTGAGCCGGTGTCTGAGCCGGTGTCTGAGCCGGTGTCTGAACCGGTGTCTGAACCGGATTGGCTGCAGGTTTGTGACTGGTGGTGGTCGCCCCGAGGACGTTAAGTTGCAAGAAAATGCCAGCCAGGATGGCACAAGCGATAAAGACGCGCAGGCTGTTGAAGTGCGGTCTGAAGGTAAGAGTGATAGCGCCAACGAGAACAGCCGCCAGGGCGCTCGCTACCAGCCAGTAATTTTCCGGAATAAAGTCCATGGGCTCGTTGTAGGCATGCCAGGCGGTGACGACGGCGAAGAACAGTCCAGCGCCGGTCAGTAGAGCCAGAGCCAGAGTGGCAAAATCAATTTTCATGCTCTTTTGGCTACTCATCATTGAAACTCCCGATAGCTGGTCGCTCCGGACTGCAGGACCGGAGCATGCATGCCGATGGCGACTACGTGCAGACGAATGTCTTCGCCAAAAAGAGCTTTCATCTCTCCGGCTCCGTAAACGTTTGCTTTGTTGTCTTGACCATCGGTGATCACGAGTATGTCGGCGACATCGCCGGCGCGCTTGACGGCGCGTACATCGATAACCGCCTGTTTGAGGGCGCCCCAGATATTGGTATCGGCACCGGACGCGGCTGTGGAGAGCAGCTTATCGATCAGGGCCTGCGCTTTTTCCGGACTATCGACCAGGTCGAGAGTGTATGGTTGGCCGGCAAAGCCCCGTAGCATATATGTCGCTTCACCGTTGACTGCTTTGAGCAGGAGACTCACCGTGATGCCGCGCGACCAGTTGTGTCGGGTCAGTCCATCGGACATCGGACCTTCCATGGAGCTCGAGAGATCGAGGGAGATATGTAGAGTTTTGCGTTCGACCTTTCGCTCGTAGGGCTGCATCACGAGCAGTTCTTCATTGACCAGCGCTCCGTAGAAAAAATCGTCATCCATGATCATTTGCTCGGGCAAGATCTGATGCATCTGCTCCAGACCGTTCATTGGTACCGGTTCGATGTCGTGGGTTGGGAATAGCGATTTTTCTCGCGTGAAGACTGTATCGAGGTCCATCTCGATGTCTTCTTGTGTGCCGGCTACAACCAGGACCTGAAGCACATGCGCCGGGACACGGTGCATGATTTCCTTTGCTTTCTGCTCGTCGCTCATCTGCGGGAGTTCGTTTACCTTAGCCAGTTTCTCCATCTGGCGGCGGAGCAGCGGGTCTTTTTGCAGCGCCTCTACGACCTTCTGGCGCGCTTTTGCCTCGGCTTGCGCTCTTTTCTCAGCCTGGCGTTTTGCCTCGGCTTCCTGCGCCTGGCGAAGGGCTTCCAGCTCCTTGGCCCGGCGTGCTTCCTCGGCTGCTTTCGCTTTGGCTTTCGCCTCGCTGTCGCCCTGATCCTCGCCATCGCCCTTGTCTTTGCCCTTTCCGCCCCCGCCGTTGAGTGCTTTTTGCAAAAGGCGGAACAGGAGAAACAGCCACGACAATGCTATGCCCGCCAGGGCGAGCAGTGTGGTTAATGCTATCGACATTGCCGAGCTCCTCAGGTTTTCGCGTTCACCGGAGCAGTGCTTGTTTTTCCATCGGTGGCTCCCAGACCATTGATGCGCTCGTTGAGCTGCTTGCTCATGGTGTTCAGGCGTGTCACCAACTTGGCTTTTCGATCCTGGTTGGATGCGAGCTGCGGCTTGACCTCGCCGACTTGCTTGATCTGGCCATTTACCTGACGCAGCAGCGAAACGAGGTCGCCGTCGGTGGCCGAAGCGGGTATGACCGGGACGGATGCTTCGTACTGTTCGAGCAGCTTTTTGACCATATCGTCGAAGGATTGTTGGCGAGCTGTCTCGGCCTTTTCGATAATCGGTCGGGCCGCGTTCATGAATGCCTCGTGCTGAGCCTTGACGTTGCCGGTGCAAAGGCCCCAGCGGATGGCGTAGATGTCCTCGAGGGCGACGTCGTAACGGCCATGCAAGATGGCCGCGGCGCGGACGGTTTTGAGCAGTTTGTTGGCTCGACGATCCGAGATGACGACGCGAGTCTTTTCCTGGCTTTTCTTGTAAGCCTGGATAACCTCGTCGTAAACGGCGAGAAATTCGGCGTCGATCTTGATTGTCCGGCCGACAGCCAGCTCGGAAGCGGCGACGAGATCTTCGAAAGCGATGCGCATCTTTGGTTTGCGATCTTCGACAAACTTGGCGTACATGGCCCGACGACTATCCGCCTGGGTCAAATAGCCGACCTTGCAGATGTAGATGAAGCGATCGATGACGGCGCCCAGTTCCGGCGCATTCTTGAGCACAGTCTCGGGGTCCCCGTTGGTCGAGGCGATGGCCGAATGCAGTCGCGCCTCTTCGGTCTGGCGCCCGCGTTTGAACTTGCGTTCGTTCAAAATGCCGAGCAGAACTCGCAGAAGGGGCGCGTTGGCGTCGAATATTTCATCGAGCTCGACGAACTCGGCATCGAGGATGCCGCCATCACGTTGATAATGCAAACGGCCCTGTTCGCGCATTTCTTTGGGATCGGGCACACCGATTACGTGAGACTCGGACATAAACTTGTTAAGAGCGATCGAGAAGATAGCCGGCGTGGTGAAGCAGCTAAACAGTGCCGTGACGAGATCCGACTTGCCGGTGCCATAGTCGCCGTGGATGAGCACGTGCTCACGAGTGACGAGTGCGTGAATGATTTGTTCGATCAAATCGCCGCGTTCCGGGAAAATTTCCTTCAGCTCTTCGGCCAAAATCGCCATACTCTGGCCGAATTCAAGCAGTCGGCTCTTTGAGATGATTTCTTCGCCCGGATGGGGCGGAGGAGCAAAAATGCTCGGTAGGGCGGGGGTAGAAACGCTTTCGGAGGCGGCGGGATTTGTCATTGCACCGGGGGTGGTGTTGCTTTGGTCCATGAGAGGAGCCTCATTGTTGGGCCGGGTGGCGACCGAGTCCTACCTCGGTTCTGCACCTGGGGCGCTGGTTGAACTGTATGCAGCTTGGCGAGCGATTTGGCGTTCCATCAATTGCCACACATCAGGGGCAAGCGTCATTATTTCCTCTGCGCTTGTACTAATACGCATCACCATACTGCTGGTCAGTATGTTTGAGGCGGCTGTATAGGCTGGCTGAGGCTGTTATCTGGAGGGCTTGCCTGTAATGGTGAAAATTGAGTGACGAGGATAATTTAGGCAATTGCCAGTATGAAATGCCAAGTTTTGCGTCGCTGCGATAATCTTTTGCAGGCCTGCGAATATCTTCCAAAGCGTGATTGGATGCAGATCTCATGTTAGTCTTCATTTTGATCTTTTCCTAGAGCTTTTTCAGATTATTCTATTGATCAAAATCTGCTCCGCGCGCTATTGCACGAGCCTGCCCCGCCGGCTGATTGTCAAGCCGTCGTTGCTCGCGCAAAGCGTGGCAAAGATGTGACAAGACGTGGCAAAGCGTGGTGAAGCGTGGCAAAGATGTGGCCGAGATGTGGCCGAGATGTGGTCACGATGAGGTCACAAGGATTGTGAACTGGAGGAAAATATTGCAGAAAATTGTCACCTGCCTTTTGATCGCATGCAATAATCAACGCTCTGGAAACCCGGCGAAGCCTTGGCTGGAGCTAGTTGTAAGTGGCTGATTTTTGGGCTCGGATGACAAGCGATTTTATGCCGCATGGCTTCTGCTTGCGCTGGGATGGGCCCTTACTGGCCGTTTTTATTGCCGGCAATGCTGGTATCGCCCTGGCCTATTTCCTCATACCTGTCGCCCTGCGCATCTTTATTGGTAAGCGTCGGGATCTTCCCTACGTTTACATGTTCCGGATGTTTATCGTCTTCATCCTGTCCTGCGGTATCACTCACATCATCAAAATCTGGACGCTTTATCAACCGGTCTACTGGATAGAAGCTGGTGCCGATTTGTGGACGGCCCTCGTCTCTCTGGCAACGTCCGCCATGCTAGTGCCGCTCATTCCCAAAGCACTCTCTCTGCGCGGCCCAAAAGAGCTCGAAGACGTGAACAGGCAGCTTGTCGAAGCCAATCAGAAGCTTCAGCAGTCGGAAGAACTCCTGCAGAGCAAGGTCGAGGAGCGCACCCGGGACCTCGATCGGGCCCTGGTCGAAGCACGTTTGTCCGAAGAGCAATTTCGCTCGCTTTTCGATTTGATGCCGCAGCTGTCATGGACGGCAAAAGCAGACGGACAGATCGACTTTTTTAATACCGAAACGTATGAGTACACCGGCAAAACTCCTGAAGAAATGCTCGGTTGGGGTTGGGGCACCGTGCATGATCCTGCCGTTTTGCCCGAAGTCGTTACCAAATGGCAGCATGCTCTAGCCACGGTCACTCCTTTTGAAATGGAATTTCCTCTGCGTGGTAAGGACGGCGAATATCGCTGGTTTATTGCTCGCATCAAGCCGATGCGCGACGCAGACGGGCATTTGTCTCGTTGGGTAGGCATCGGCACCAATATCGATGAGCAAAAACGGGGCGCCGAATTGCTGGAAAAGCGAGTCAGAGATCGCACCGCCGAATTACAAGAATTGAACGAGAAACTTTCGGAAAACGAAAGCAAGCTGGCCGTCTCCAACAACGATTTGCAACAGTTTGCCTATGTCGCTTCCCATGATCTGCAAGAACCTTTGCGTACGATTAAGAGTTTCAGCGAGCTATTGACCACGTCGACCGAAGGCAAACTGGACTGTGATTCGCAGACCTACCTGCATGTCATCGTCGACAGTGTCGGACGTATGCAGCAGCTGGTGCGCGACCTGCTCAATTATGCCCGCGTCGATTCGCAGGGTATGCCTCTGGTGCGCACGGATATCAACGAGGCCTTTGCCGATGCCGTGCTCAGTCTCGATACCGCTATCAAAGAAACAGAAGCGGAGATAACCGTCGAGGAAATGCCCGAGGTGCTCGGCGACAAGACGCAGCTGGCCATTTTGTTTCAAAATCTGCTCGCTAATGCCATCAAGTTTCGCGGACCGCATCAACCTAAGATCCATGTCGGTGTGAAGCAGGCAGGCAGTCAGTGGCAATTTACAGTGACGGACAATGGCATCGGCCTCAATATGGAGTACGCCGAGCGCATCTTCATTGTTTTCCAGCGCTTGCATACACGCACCAAATACAGCGGTACCGGTATTGGTCTGGCTGTCTGTAAGCGAATCGTCGAGCGTCACGGCGGCATTATCGGCGTGGAAAGCGAAGAAGGAAATGGTTCGCGTTTCTGGTTTAAGTTGCCAGTCCCGCCCGAATCCGACGCTGAAAGTGAGGGAGAAAGCGATAGGAGTCCCGCCATCAAAGGTGGTGCTGTCTAGATGTCGCGCCCTTTAAACTTCTTGCTGGTGGAGGACAATCCCGACGATGTCTTCTTGATGCGCGCCATGCTCAAGAAAGCGGGGCTGAGCAATAATTTGACCGTGCTCGATGATGGAGCGCAGGCAATCGCTTATATGCGTGAGCTGGCCGATGCCGACAAGCAGACATTTCCTGATTTGATCTTTCTCGATCTCAACTTGCCCCGCAAAAACGGTCATGAGGTGCTGGCTGAAATCCGCTCTCACTCAGTATTCGAGCGCCTGCCCGTAGTTGTTTTGACGACATCTGATGATCCCGCCGATCGTGCCCGAGCAATGGCGGCCGGCGCTCTCACGTGTACTTCCAAGCCGCCGACCCTGGGCACTTTCCATAAAATTCTGCGAACCGCGCATCTGGATAGTCTTGGCGCCACGGGCAGCTACACCCTGATTGATTCCGGTCAAAATCGTGCCGTGGCCGACCTCCCGACCGCATCAGTGGCGGGGGGCGTTCTGGATGGGCCGAAAGACGGTCCTGACCACGTCCTGTTGATTGAAGACAATCCTAATGACGCCTTGTTTTTGAAAGAAGTTTTGCGCAAAGCCGGGCCCGGCGCATATGAACTCAAGCTGGTCACCGACCTGGCCGCGGCCCTGTCGATCCTGCCGACCAATAAATTTCAGGTGATCATTGCCGACCTTGGCCTGCCCGACGCCCGTGGTCTGGATGTTTTGAACAAGCTTCATCCCGCCGCCGATAATATCCCGATTGTAATTTTGACCGGTCTTGATGATGAAAAAATGGCAGCCGAAGCCGTCGAGAATGGCGCTCAGGATTATCTCGTCAAGGGCAATTTCGACGGAGACCGGCTCTTGCGTTCGATTCGTTATGCGATCATGCGCAAACGCGCCGACGAATTGTCGCGACTGGCCATAACAATCGAAAATAACGCTCTCAAGGAAATCCTCGAGCACGCTCCGATAAGCATCGCCAGGTTTGGCGCCGATTTGAAAATCTGGGCCTGTAATTCGGTTTTCAGCCGCCAGGTAGGCCATGCCCCGGAAACTATCCTCGGAATGCCCATCAACGAGCTTATGGCCGCCACCGATACTCAGCTCTGGCTGGGGATAATCAGCGAAGGCACCACCTTCCGCATCGATCGCTGCAAATGCACTCGAGATTCGGAACTTGTCTGGGATGTCACTGCCTGGCCTGTAGTCAGCGTCGATGGTGATATCAAAGGTGGTATCGCTGTCGGTCTCGATATTACCGAGCGTATCAAGCTCGAGCAACAGCGCGAAGATTTTGCCTCTGCCCTTGCTCACGACATCAAAAATCCCCTCGTCGGTGTGGACCGCATATTGACGGCGCTGGCCGACTCTTCCTTGCAAAAGCTCGAAGTCGAACAACAGAATTTTCTCGGTTTATTGAAAGAGAGCAATAACAATGTGCTCGCCATGTTACACAATTTACTCGATGTCTACCGCTATGATTCGGCCGTTATGCAGTTACAGCCCAAACCTCTGCATTCCGGATCTATATTGAAGAGCGCTGTGTCCGATTTGAGCGCTGCGGCCGATTTCGCCAATGTTGCTATCGAATTGACCCTGCCGGCGGATTTGCCTGTGATAAAGGCCGATGAATTGGCGCTGAAGCGACTCTTCTCCAACCTTCTGCGCAACGCTCTGCAGTTTTCGGAGAGCGGTTCGACCATTTTGATCAGCGCCCGGGCGATCGAGGACGGTG
Organism: Cyanobacteria bacterium REEB67; assembly: GCA_018971775.1. Taxonomy (GTDB): domain Bacteria; phylum Cyanobacteriota; class Vampirovibrionia; order Obscuribacterales; family Obscuribacteraceae; genus REEB67. Next base: position 13,362 of record JAGXAB010000043.1, read on the forward strand.
TGCTTTTTCAGGTCGGCGACAGCGGGCCTGGTCTACGCCAGGATGAAAAAGATCGCCTGTTCAAACGTTTCGGGCAGAGCAGCGACGGACAGCTCCAGGTCGGTCCTGGCAATGGTCTCGGCCTTTATCTGTGTAAGCAGATCGTCGATGCCATGGGCGGCACGATTAGCTGTGAAAGCCAGCCCGGTGACGGTACGACTTTTAGTGTAGTTTTGCACTAGACTTGCCGTCCGCCGCTTTTTGAATCGACTCGCCAAGCACGTCCATGTCTACATCTTTATTGAAATAGCCATCGGCCCCGGCGGCCATGGAATCTCGAATGATCCGTTCGTCGGTATGCGAAGTGAGCATCAAGACGTGTATCCCGGGATGACTGGCTTTGACGCGGCGACAGACTTCGATGCCGTTGATAATGGGCAGGCCGATATCCAGGAGAATGACGTCCGGTTTTCGGTCAATAGCCTGGTCAATGGCGTCTTGACCGTTGGCCGCTTCGCCGATCACGGCAAAATTGGGGAAGCGCTCGAGCGAGAGCTTGAGCCCAACGCAGCACATTTTGTCATCTTCGACAATGAGTATTTTAACTGTCGGAGTTTCAGTCACAAGCCACCACAAAATTACCAACCGACCGTTTCGGTGAAAATTATATGCCCTTTTTTTGATTGAACGTGATCAAAATTTTGATTATTTTACTTCAAGTCTGAAGGTCGAAGTCGATGACCTGCAATTCGTTCATTGTTAGCCAGCCTTCCTTCACTATGGCGTCGATGAAGCGGGCTGATTGATTACGCATCGAGGCAACAGCCTGCATAAATTGGGCCACTGAAAGTAGGCGGCGATCAATTAGAGCCTTGCCGAGCATTACCGCCGCGAGCTCCTCAAATGTTATCAAGCCTTCGTCGGTGAGCTTCTGAACCAGGTCCGTGCCGTCCAGAGGCTCCGGCAGGGAAGCCAGTCGGGCTTGGGGGAGAATTCCGGCGCACAGCAAGAGGCCCTTCAGTGAAACCTCTGCTGCTGTGCCGCCGTACAAACGGGCAACTTCGCGAAGACCAGGCGTCTCACCGACCAGATCCTTGAAAGTACCTTCCCATTGACCTTTCTTCAGCCGCTCGTCATAGGCTTCGCGCAGCATTTTGTTGGTTAAGATAGTGTGTGCTTCATGCAGCACTTTGATAAATTCGGTCAGTCTCCACTCCTGCGTGATCGAGCCGAGATGGAAACGACTGCGTATGTCGCTTACCCGTTTGACATAAGCGCTGTGAATTTCCTCATTGCTTGCATCGTCTTCGATGTAGAGCAATTCGTAATAGGTGAAATAGGTCAGCTTTTCCGCCAGCGCGCCGGCGGTCTCAGCCGGACCCTGCATCTTTTGCAGGCGCTCTTCGCGTGCGCGATTCTTGGCTGGTTTGACGGGGTGATCCTGCACGGTCTTGCGGCAGGCATCGCGTTGCAGCATCGCTTGAGCTCGGATCTGCGGCCCTTCGTGCATGACCTGTGTGCGCGCCTGGGCGGCGATTTGCTGGTCTTCTTCGACCAAGCTGGAGAGGTCACACTCCGTTGTCGTTTCCAGAGTGTTTCTGCAGGTCGACTCGAGATCGGCAATCAGGTCTTCGGCGGCACTGGCCGGCGATGACTCCCCGCAACTGCCTTTTGCCTGAGCCTTTGCATGTTGCAGCTCTTGCTGCTGTAATCGAATTATTTCATCGGTTAAGTCTCGATTATCATTCATAGTCTGCCGACCTGCAATGTGAAACACTCTTTCGTCTAGCAATGGTGAGCAGAGGAACCATGCTCCAGGACTAGACCAACCATCCCGTCAACCGCCATCGTCTCCACCGAGATGACCACCACCATTTGACCTGAATTACATGGCCCTCTGCTCCAGGCACCTGACCGTCCAATTGGACGTTCAAGCCCCCCAATTCACTTCTACCAAGGGCTGTATAAACTGACTGTGAATTCTGGCCAAAGCCAGTGTGAAATGCGGTCATTTGCCGATGATTTAATCTTGGCTGCTTTGGGCTATGGTTCAATGGTAGTCGCAAGTCCGGGCGCATTTTTTTACTTTCAGTACGGGTACTATGGCAAAAATACTTTTAGTTGAAGACGATAAAGATCTGGCCGAGAATGTCGAGGACTGGCTGAAACACGAGACCTACGTTGTCGAAGTGGCTCATACTGCCGAACTCGCAAGCGAGCTGCTCGCCACTTTTTACTATGACTTGCTCATTCTCGACTGGAATTTGCCCGGACTGAGCGGTATCGACTTAATCAAGACATACCGTGCCAATGGCGGCCTGACCTCGGTTTTGATGATTACCGGCAAAGAAACGATTAAAGACAAGGAAGTCGGACTGGACGCCGGAGCCGATGATTATTTGACCAAGCCATTTCATCTGCGCGAGCTCTCGGCCCGCGTGCGTGCCCTCCTGAGGCGACCGCGCAACACCCACGCTGCGGTCCTTACCGGCGGTGATATCGCCCTCGATACGGCGACGCGCCAGGTCACCAGGGGCGGTCAGCCCATCGATTTGATGCCCAAAGAATATGCCCTGCTCGAATTTTTCCTGCGCCATCCCAATCAAGTTTTCGCTCAGGAAGCGATTATCGACCACCTCTGGCATTCGGAAAAAGGGGTAGGCGTCGAGACAGTGCGCACCAATATCATGAGATTGCGCAAGAAGATCGATGGCGATAGCGAAGACTCATTGATTAAGAACCTCCGCGGTCACGGCTACAAGCTTGAGCTGCCAGGGAAATAGACAACTTTTAGAAGCCGAGGATTTTCGAAGGCTTGGGCAGGAAATTTGGGGTGAGATGATCGGCCAGCTGGATCGGAGCCGGCGTATTTTCGCCCCCCGACTTGCTTGAATTGGCCGCAAATTTGCGCCGGCAGCAAATAACATATAATGGATTGAAATTGAAAGCAGACGGAGATTTTCGATTGTCGCTCAAGCTCAGTCTCGGCCAAAAAGCACTGATTCTGGTGGTTGTACCGCTGGCCTTCGAACTTGGCTTTGTCATAGAGCTGCAATCACTTCTGCATGAAGTCGAGGCACAAAATCAGCGCGAGGTGCATACGCGCACCGTTGCTTCGCATCTTTCTAATTTGCTGCGTTATATGATGAGCACTAGCTTGAATAGCGCCGTTACATCGTTCAGTCGCTCGATGGGCAGTGATTCCAGCTTGCTCGTCTTTGATTCGCAAAAAAGCCTGCGCGCCGTCGACAGCGAGATTGCCACCATCCATACTCTGGTGCGCGGCAATGCGCGCGAAGAAGCCTCGCTCGCTCATCTGCAGGACCTGACCTTGAAGATGGGTAAAGCCTGGATAGATTTGAAAGCGGCTCTGGATAAGGAAAATAATGTTGAATCTCTGAAGATGCTGCTTTACACCCGTAAATTGGAGCGAGATCTGCTCGGAAGTCTGGACGCTTTTATCGACGAGCAGTTGACTCTGGAAAAGTCGGAAGTGGCTTCAGAAGCCATAAACAGAAAGCGCGTCGAGACTGCTTTGTGGATCGGTATTATTTTCAATATTGTCGTCGCCGTTTCGCTCGCTGTTTTTTTTAACCGCAGTACATCGAGACGTTTGAGTATCCTGATGGACAATACGGTCAGGTTGGCCGCCGGCAAACCGCTCAATTTGCCTTTGACTGGCGATGACGAGATTGCCCATCTTGATCGCACTTTCAGCACGATGGTTCGCGCTCTTGCTCAGGCGGCACGGCAAGACCGGGCGATCGTCGACAAGGCTACCGATGTGATTTGTTCGATCGACGAGAAAGGCGCACTTACTCGCGTCAGTCCCGCCGCCGAAAAATTGTGGGGATATCAGCCGATTGATTTAATCGGCCGCAAGTACATTACTTTGATTGCCCAGAGTGATCAGCCCCTTACCCTGGCGGCAATGCAGGAGATTCGCGAGGGAAAGCGCGATAAACCGGTAGAAAATCGCGTCATTTGTAAGGATGGCGGCACCATGGACATGCTCTGGTCGGCGCAGTGGTCGGAGGAGGACAAGACCACTTTTTGCGTTGCCCACGATATCACGGCCCGCAAGCAGGCCGAAAAAATCCTGCGCGAAGCTGAGGCGCGAGTGCGTCTGATAGTCGAGAGCGTGCCGGTCGGTTTGCTGATTATCGATGATAAGGGTAGCGTCGAATTTGTCAATCCTACCGCTTCATCCCTTTGCGGTTCGAGCCGATCTGATCTCGTCGGTCTGCATGTGGCCCAGCTTTTTGGCAATAAGAACGCCGCAAAATTTTTAGTCGACCTGATGCGTGAAACCAAAGATGGTGCCTGGGAATTGCAATTGAAGGCGATGCCGGATAAAGTATTGCCGGTCGAAGTCAGTCTGACTAAGTTTCAAGGAGTAGGCGGCGAGCGCTATTTGCTCATGCTCGTCGATATGACCGAGCGCAATGAAATCGAGCGCATGAGGCAGGAGTTTTTGTCCATGGTCAGCCACGACCTGCGCTCTCCTCTGACATCTGTGCAGAGCTTTTTGGATCTGCTAGGCAGCGGCCTGCTCGGCGAGCTCAACGAAAAGGGCGGCAAGAAGCTGGCTGCGGCCGATCGCAACGTCGCCCATTTGATTACGATGATTCGAGATTTGCTCGATGTCGAGCGAGCTCGTTCTGGTAAATTGTTGATCTTCCCGGAAGAAATCGCACTGGTCACGCTGGTCGAACGTAGTCTCGATGCCGTGCGCATTCAGGCGGAGGGGATGTCGATCATTGTTATTACTGATCTTGTCGAGACTAATTTGACTGTGGACGGCGACAGGCTCAGTCAGGTCTTGATCAACCTGTTGACCAATGCCATAAAGTTTTCCCCACCGCGCAGCAGCATCCATGTCACTTCGCGCATCTTGAACAACTGGATCGAGCTGCGAGTCACCGATCAAGGACGTGGTATCGCTCCGGCTCATCAGAAACACATATTTGATCGTTTCCAGCAGGTGAAAGCGAGTGATCTTGGTTACAAGGGCGGCACCGGTCTCGGCCTGGCCATTTGTAAAGCGATTGTCGAACAGCACGGCGGCTCGATCGGTGTCGATAGCAGGGAAGGGCAGGGCAGTTCTTTCTGGTTCCGCGTGCCAATGCATGTAGTCGGCAACTCCTGAGATAAAGGAGTTAAAAGAGCTAAACGCGATAAACGCTATAAACATGATAAATGAGATAAACGAGATATACTTCCAGTCGGTATCCTGTTGTTTGCGATTTTTGACAGGGTTTGATATGAAGCTCCAATCGGAACAAACCAAGCCAATAAAATTTGGCGATCTGCTCGTCCGGCTCAAGCTCGTCGATGCCAAAGATTTGCACGACGCGCTATTAGTTGCTCCTCAGTTTGGTCTGCCGCTCGGGCGCACTCTTGTCCTCTCGGGCAAGATCAGCGAGGACGAATTGCAACTGGCTGTCGAGCTGCAGCCCCTGATTAATCAACATGGCTATGCTCTGGAAGCGGCAATGAAAGCGGCCGATCTCGTGCGCAATCATGGTTGCTCAGCTTCGGATGCTTTGCGCGACAGCGGCATGCAGGGAGCGGTAGATCGCGCTACCCTCGGCAATTTGCTTCTGGAATCGGGGCGTATCGACAGTCAGCAACTGACCGAGGCCGGCAAGGCGAGCTATGAGACCGGCATGCGCCTGGGGCGGGTGCTTGTCCTGAACAATTACATCAGCCATGCTGCCCTGGCTAAAGCGCTGGAAATACAGTACATGGTGCGCAGCAAACGCATTTCTATCGAGCAAGGCATCGAGATGCTCGGCAAGCAAGTACCCAAGCAACAGGCCATGGCGCTCGAGGCGCGTGCCGTCAGCCCTGCTCCGGCCAAAAAGCAGGTGCGCTTTGGCGAATTTCTGGTCCTCTCCGGCATGGCTACCGAGGCCGAAATCCTCAACGCCATGGAAGCCAGCTTGAACAATCAGCTCAGCCTGGAAGACAGCATCATCAAACTCGGTCTGATTTCTAAACGCGTCTATGATCGAGCTTGCCAGCTGCACGAGCAGGTCTGTGCCGGCAACGTGCCCCTGGCTCAGGCCGCCGAAGAAATTCATCGCATGGTCTTTGGCGCTCCCGCCGTGCATTCCGACGGCACACCCGTGGTCAAGGGCGATCAATCGCCGGTGCTTGGCGAATTGCTTAAAATGACCGGACTTGTTGACGATACCGATATCAGCGAAGCGATCGAATTGAGTAATAAATATCCGTCTCTAATCGGCAAGATGCTCGTCATCTCGGGCGCCATCGACGAAGCGACTTTGATTGCCTCGTTGCGTTGCCAGTATCTTTTGAAGCATGGCTATCTTGATCTGGCCGGTGCGATCAAAGCTCTGCAACACAGCAAAGCCAATAAAGTCAGTTTCGACGATGCCCTCGAAGATCTTGGACTGCGCAATCCTTCCGCAGCAATAGAGCGCGAGACACAATAGTCCCGCGCTCTGGATGTTTTTTGTATCGCTGAATAAGAGAGCTTCGAGATTATTTAGCCGGTTTCTCTTCGGCTTTGGCTGCTTCAGCTTTGGTCTCGGAGGCTTTGGTCTCGGAGGCTTTGGTCTCGGAGCCTTTGGCCGGCTCTTCTGTGTGCTTGCCTTTTTTGGCGCACTCTTTGCTATTGGCACCACAGGCCTTATCGCTGCAGCCTTTGTCAGCGGCGAACGCATTCGATGAGCACAGGACGGCGCCAATTACGGCAGCGAGAAGGGCTTTTGATACGAAAACACTTTTCATTGACAGTCTCCATAAGGGTGTGATTATTAGCCCTTTGCTGCAGGGCCACAACCATCCTATGTGCAATAGTGGCTTGATTGCAACCGAGCCTAAAGATATCTTTACAACCTGGTGGAGCTATATAATTATCGGTCGGAGTCGCTGCCCTGAGGTCCTTAACGATGTTTCTTTATGTCCTGTTTTTCGTCTGCGCGCTGGCAACGGCACCTGTCTTTGCCGAGAGTTACGGCTCTTTTGCACCGGGGACGGAGCCGGCTGACGTTACTTCTCTGAACGGCATGTACAGGGCCGGTCAATTTGATCAAGCTATGGCGATAGCCTCCAGAATTCTCGTCAAAGATCCAGACAATGTCAGCGTAAGATACATACGGGCCAATCTCTATTTGCGCCTGCAGCGCTATGAAGATGCCTTGCCGGAATATCGCTATTGCGCCGTCGCCGGCAGCGGCACCCAGGTCGAAGTTTATTCCAAGCAGGCGATCACCTCTATTGAAGCACTACTGGCCGCTGGAGCCCCGGCCAATGGTCCGGCGCCAGCAAATAACAATGGTAATGTCCTTACCGGACGAGGTGGTGCGGGCGGATATGGCACCATTGGTGGTGCGGCGGGTGACCCTTCCGCCTTTGGGCCGGCCGTTGCCAATGTTCCGCGGCGACCCGCCGGTACTATGCACAGGGGCGATATTCAGAGTTATATCTCCGACATGGCTCCCGGCCGCAGGCGTGATCGTCAAACCCAGGAAGCGCGAGATCGTCTGGCCGCCGAGGCGGCAGCGCATATAAGCGACCGACGGCGCACCTTGCGTGTACGTATCACCAAGATTAATAGTCGCGCCACCGACGAGATCAATTCAATACCGCAGTATTTCACCGATGCCGACGGCAATAGCTATCCCAATCCTGATTTTGCCTCGGCTTCAGCTGAAATTCGCCGCCAGGCGGAAGAGCGCATCGCCATGGTTCGCACGGATGCGGCTAATGAGGACGAAAAAATGCTCAGCTATTACAGAAATCTGGCAGATTCCTACGACCGGACCCAGGGAAATATCAGAACCAGGCAGGGCGTGCAGAGGTATTAGAGGCAGGCATTTATTATTGATCTAGGTTTTCATTTTACGTGTGATTTGTGCCTCAGCCGCTAATGCACTCTCATGATGAAGCATAGGCCAAAGCCGCTATTCTTGCAGCGATTGCTGTAAAGGTAGTCCAGTCGCCAGTCTTGATTTGGATTTTTGGATTGAATGCGGCCGAAGCCCGGGAAGACTTTGTCCTCGGCATCATCGATAAAATGCTGTTTGCTGTCGTTGAAAATATCCGCTGGTTTATAACCGGGAGTGCCTTTGAGTGGGCCTGCTGCTTCGCTTTGCCGTATCGCGTTGCGGGCCTGCGCTTCGATATCTTCTTTCCTGAAGCGCGGATCTTCGTGGTCCACTTTAAAAAGGGGTTCTTTTTCCGGTGGCGAAGCATTTTTTTGATTGTCTGCCGGCGGCCCGATCAGGCCGGTGTGAGGTGAGGGCCGGAGCTGGTAGGGCATCGAGTCGAGGAAGAGCGAATGGGAGGCTTCATCGTGGATGGCTTTATCCAGGTTTGCCCTGTCAATCGCTTCCTGCGAAACTTTCCATTGGCCAGGATTGGACGCGTTTTGTTGAGTTTCGGAAGCCTGGCCCGTGCCTGCCTGAACGGCAGCGGGCGCGCCGATTTCTTTGCTATTGTCCATAGATGCAGTTACAGCCTCACCGGGGGAACAGTGAAAAGGTCGCCAGGCTCGAGTATGGCTATGGGCGCAGACCCGGTCAATGGGTGAAATACGCTGAAGACGGAATGGCCTTCTTACTACTTGGTTAAGAGGAGTGTTTCAACGACAGGCACTGGCAGAGGACCTTCGTCGAGCACTGCGTTGTGAAATTTGAGCATGTCGAAGGAACTACCGGCGGTAGCTTCGTACTTCTTGCGAAACGCCTGCCATTCGCGCAGGCCCGTATAGTATGTGGCCAGCTGGGCGGAGCTGAGTTTTGCTCTTTTCAGTTTGCCTTCCGCTTCCGCCTCGGTCTGAAAAGACTCTTTAGTCATCAGCTCCATCGCCTGCGCGTCAGTCATGTCCTGGGATTGCATTTTTACATCGAGAATAGTGTTGGCTAAAAGGCGCAGTCTGATTTTGCGCATGACCAGACGGAAGCGTGGATCGTTATCCAGATAGCCTTGATCCATCATCACCTGCGCGATGTACTCGGCCCAGCCTTCGACGTAAGGACCGTTGGCGAAGAGCGAACGCAAAAGACGGCGTCGCACCGGTTGAATATTGTTTAGATGCTCGAACTGCACATAATGACCGGGAAGGGCTTCATGAATGGTCAGCCATTTCAGGGCAAAGTTATTATATTCACGCAATTTAGATTCGGCTTTGGCGTCCGATACCGAGGGCTCGATTGGTGTGACCCAGTATTCGGCTTCTGCCTGCGGATTGAGTGGCGGCGCGCTGTGGAAGGCGGCAACGGAGAGTACGCCACGCATAAAGACAGGTGTGGGGATGACTTTTAGATTGTCGCGATCGCCGAGCGAGACGATTTGTTTGTCGCGAATAAACTTTTTGATGCCTTCAAGATCGGCTTCGATTGTTTGTTGAAGCTGGTCGCGTTTGCAATGATCATCGGATATTTTACGCAGCACTTCGTTGACGATCAAATTTTCGCGCTCATGATCATTCAGCTCCTTGTGATCCGAATCTTTAGGGAACCATTCTTTGTGCATTGGCAGAGCCAGTTGCAACATTTCGGCACGCACTGCCTTTAAGTTGGTTTCGGCGTCCCGTAATAGCTCTTCGGGAGTGACCTTTACTTCCATGACCAGTCTGAATTTTTGGTCGTAGAGCTCCTTGCCCAGCTTCCAGCTGCGATCATGAGGACGCCTGGCAAGATCATTTTTGAGCCATGCGGAAAAATCTTTGAGAGCGGCAACGGCTTTAGGTGAGACTTTTTCGAAGCGCTCACGTAGCGGCGAATCTTTCGGTATTTCTTTGCCGATAGTGTTTTCGATCAGATCGATATTGCCGTCGTTTTCTTCGACCGCTGTGCTGATGTAGATCGGATCGACATTACTCAGGTAGGCTTTGATGTCGCTAAGCAAGCGCGGCACTTGCTCGACGCGACTGAGGATATGGCCGAGGCGGATTTCCTTTGGCGCGTATTCTTCGGTCAGAGGCTGGAAAAGAGCCGTGCCGATTAATTCGACGGCAACGGTCGGATTGTGACGATAATTTTGGATGTGATCGTAATCGAGCAGTTGCAGATTGATCTGATCATCGATCAGCCTCCAGTCGGCCGCATCCTGTGCGCCCAGATCGGAGAGGGGCGTTTCAGCGGTAAAGCGTTTTTGCCAGCTGCGGAAAAAGTCTTTTTGTTTGTTTATGCCGGCTACACTCAAATCGTCGAGAACTGCATCCAGTTCTATGACCTTGCCGGTGGTGGCATCGCTATGTTTGTGATAACCGGCTTGAGAGGCAGTGGTAGGGTTTAATACGAGCATTTCCTTGACGAAGCGATCGCTCAGGGCGGCAAAATTATCGGCCGCCGGGATTTTGATCGTGTCAGCAAATGCAGCGGTAGAGGAGGTGGAAAAAGCGGCAGCGAGAGCGGCGGCGATGGTGCGGATTTTTGTCTTTTTCATGCCCCTAATATATAGGATATGACTGCCATTTTTATGAGAACAGGCGCTCAATTATCAGGCGGGCCAGTACAAAATCGTCGACAAATGACCGCGGACGGTCAGATAGAATTTCATTTGCCTTCCACGTTAATGTCACGTAACGTGTTTTAGGATGCTCGCATTACTAGATCGGACGACATTTATGCGACTGAGTTTTGGCCACTTATTGCTTGTCCTGGCGCTGGTTTCCGCTGCGGCGCCTGCTCTGGCGGCAACGGCACAAGAAGAATTCGCAATCGGCGAGGGCGCGATCGACCCAGGCGAAGCGAGCGACCTGAAGCAGGCCGAGTTGAGCCTTGGCGAGAACCTGCGTGAGGCCGAGGCCGGCGGGCCGGAGGCGGCCATACCGCCGACTTTGAATAAGCTTGCCATGGTCTATCTGGCCGATGGCAAAGCAATCCAGGCCGAATTGTTTTTTATGCGCGCCATCGACGTTTCCGAGCGACTTTACGGGACCGAAGACCCAAAGCTGGCTCCCAGTCTGATTGGTCTGGGTAAGTTGTATGTCTGGCAAAAAAAGTATCGTGCCGCTGAGCCTTTGCTGAAGCGTGCTCTCAAGCTCAGTCAGAATAAGTCGGCTATTGCTGATGCCCGACTGATCGATGCTTTGCGCGATTTGCTGGCAGTTGCCCTGGACGGACTGGGTAAGGAAGAGGAAGCGACAGCCTTGCGGCATCAGGCGTCCGTAATGACGGCCCATATCGTCAGTCGAGTCATACCCATGGCCATGCCCGGCCTTGTAACTCACTAAGCCGTGTAAAACTTTATCCGTTGCTGAGATGTCAATCGACCCGGCGCCTCCTCTATATGAAAGTATCTTTGAAGGTCGGTTTTGGCTGGATTTCAAGGGGAGCGAGTCGTGGCGCAGATTTCAATTATTGTCGAGTTTAAGCTCAAGCCCGGTCAGCAGGAACCGTTTGAAGATCTGATCCGCGCTCATGCCAAAGCCAGTCTCGAACAGGAGCCAGGTTGCCTGCGTTTCGATGTTTTGCGACCTTTTGAAAAAGATGGCTCGCCAGTCAATGACTGTATATGGCTTGCCGAATTGTACAGAGACGAAGCGGCCGTGAAAGAACACGAAGCAACCGATCGTCTGGCTATTCTCGGTGAAAAAGTAGGTCCGATGGTGCTGTCCAGGCGCCTGGTCTATGGCGCTGTCATTGCTCCATAAATGAGCCTTCATTCGCAGCTGAAACAACGATTGAAATATCAGCTTAGACTGCAGTCCGAAAAGTTGACGATCGGCAACCTTTTTTCTTCCTCCGCGTCCAGCTAAAATAGTATCGTTTTGCTGGCAGGAATTGTGGGGGTTGAAATGCAGGCTGTATTCGAGAATAAAAAAGGTCGGCTCTTTTTGCTCATCGCCGTGAGCAGCGGATTGATTTTGCCGCTTGGGGCGTCTGCCGCCGGTCGCTCACCCCAGGAGCTACAGCAAGCTCAGCAGCGCGAGCAGCAGGTGATGCAGCAGGCTGAGCAGCGTCAGCAAAACGAACGTCAGGCGGCCGAGCAGCGTCAGCAACAAGCTCAACAACAAGTAGAAGAACGTCGTCAGCAGGCCGAGCAGATGCGTCAACAGGCAGAGCAAGCCCGCCAGCAGCATGAGCAGGAAATGCAGGCTAGCGCTCAGGCCAGACAACAGCAGGAACAGGCTCTGCGTCAGCAGGAGCAGCAAGCGCGTGAGCAGGCCTTGCAGGGGCGGCAACAGGCAGCGCAACGAGTCGAGCAGCAGGCCCGCCAGCAACAGGAACAAGCGCGGCAGCAACAGCAACAAGCGCGGCAGCAACCTCCAATCAACCGCGCCGAGCAAAATAGAATGCCGGGCCAAGCTCGTCCAGACGAGCGCCGCGATGGCAACCCGGGCCGCCCCAATGTCTTTGTCAACGATCGCAACGGTCAACCGGTTTTAGCTCGGGCCGAACATCCGCACGCTTTGCCCGTCAATCGGGTGCCGCTCGCAAAAGCAATTGCCATGCCGATTCTTGCACCTAACGCACGTCCAGAGGATCGCGAACATCTAGATCAGGTGCAGCGCAATTTGCAGGCGCACTTGATCGCTGTTTCGGAAGCGGATCAGCCAAGCAATATTATACGCATGCGCGATTTTGCCCGGGAGCAGTATTTCAACAACTATCAAGCGACGATCGCCAATCAGCAATACGTCATCAATCGCCAGAACACTTTCATCAATGCCCTCGAGCAAAATCAATGGCCGGTCTGGTATCAGCCGCAGCCGGGTTATCAATTTTCGAACGGATTTACCTTCGGCGATACCCTGCGCGCCGATTTGAATTGGTTGCGTTGGGGCTGGCATCCATACTACGGTCCGCGGCCGGAGGGCTTTGTCTGCGCTCGCGATTACGTGCCCACTCCCTGGATTTATATCCCTGCCTATGGCACCTGGAGACAACCAGGCATCAATGCTTACGTGCCCTATGGTCCTCCTTTTGATTACACCGGTCCGATTTCGGTCGAGGTTTTCGAACCGCGCTCGGTCAATGTAGGCTTGCCCTTTGGCGCCTTTTTGCCCCAGCAAGTCGTAAACGTCGTCTATTTCTATAATGCTTATTACTTCCCTGAGTTCGAGCGTTATGGCTATATGAACCGGCACGGCAACTGGATCTGGCTAAATCTCGATGGGCAGCCGTATTGAGCGCTCGCCATTGATCGCTTTTTTTCGATGCTCTTTACTGGTCTGCCGGCCTACTGGTCTGCCGGCAGACTGATTGGCAGCCGTTTTGGGCATCTCGAGATATTTTTCGAGATTGTCCTCGATGATAGCTGTGCTCTATTCGATAAAAAGGACCTTTTAAGGGCACATTTTTGCCTTTGTTCGATAAAAACAGCCCTTTCTAAGGCGCCTTTTTGGCTCCATTCGATACTTTTGGGGGAGCAAAGTCCATACCAGACCCTTTACAGGAAATATCGAACTAATTGCTTACCCTGGCGCCTATCCAAAGGGCTCTAAGCATTAACCGTTTCGATGTCCGGCTGAAAAATGGCAGAGCGTCTTGTCCTATTCTGTTCTAAAGCGCCTTTGACGTCGGCATTGGGGAAATTCAAACTCTGTAAAACGAGATGGGTAATTTCGATACTGGCCTTGAATTCCAGTTGTACGGCCGCATTTACGCCGGCTTCCTTGAAGATATCGATATCATCGCTTGATGCTTGTTTCAATTTAGAGCGTTCCCATACGATCGGATTCATCGAATCTCCATAAATATGGCGGATACCTCGCATGGCAAGTTCTTCGATGATATTGGCATTGAGCTCGATCACGACAAAGGGTACGGCGTTGGTTTCCAGTACAAGACCGACATTGTGACCGATGCGACCAAAGCCGCAGACAATCACATGATCCTGGAGCAGATTGATCGTGTTCGTTGCTAGGTCCTCGTTCTCAGAGGTCGCATTTCTAAGACGCCTGGCCAGAATTTTCGGTGCCAGTGCCATGATCGCCGGCGTCGCCATCTTAGTGATCACCGAACCGGCAAAAACTAAGTTATAGATGGCCATCGAGATAAGATTCAAGTCGTGACCCATCGTCAAAAGGACAAAAGGAAATTCTCCAATCTGGGTGAGACAGAGACCGACGAGAATAGCGCTGCGCAAATTGCGCGTCGCAAAGAGGGCGGCGAATGTGCCGATTGCTGCCTTGCCGGCGATCAGGAAAAAGACGAAGATTGCTACTTGCAGCCAGTGCTGCCAGATGAAGAGCGGGTCGAGCAATATGCCGATCGAGACAAAAAAATATCGTTGAAAAAACATCTCGCAATGGAGTTAAGTCGTGTAATGCCTGATGCGCATAGATAGATTCGCTCATCATGATGCCGGCTAACAAGGCGCCCAGTGCTATCGATAGACCAAGCCCCTGACTGAGCAGAGCGATACCCAGACATAATGTGAGCAGGGTCAGGAGAAATGATTCACGCGAGTTTGTTTTAGCTGCTTTTGCTAGAAGTGGCGGCACTATTTTTGTCGCACCGATCACGACCGTAACGATCAGCAGCACTGCTTTGGCGGCGGAGATGCCCAGTCCGGACCAGTCGAGAGCGCTGGCCGGACCACCAGCCGTCTGGCTGAAGAGACGATTTGCTTGAGGGATAAATCTACGCCGAGAGCAAAAAGCAGTATGGTGACGCCAAACTCCGACAATACGCGGATCTGGCCAGGCAGTCCGATCGGCTTGAGGCCATAGGGTCCAATCAACATACCGGCCACCATGTAGCTGGCGATCACCGGCTGACGTGCGCGCAGGCAGAGGAAGCCGGCCAACATGGCTGAGGTCCACATAAGCCCCAGGTCGCGAATCAGGGCAAATTCGTTCATGGCTTTCTGGAAAGCACGGTGCCCCGGCTGACGAAGGAAACGCTTCGAGCAGAGCCGCTGCTAATCATCACCGCTTCTGCGATCGGTTCGCTAACTTTTTCCGCGGACATCCAGTCGACAAGGAAATTGGCAACGCTACCGCCGGTGGTGTTAGTGCGCGGCGCCACTATTCTCCGTGAGAGTGCATCGTCTGTCCCTGTTTTAAGCTTGTCAAGGGAGGCTTGCGCCAGCGTTTCAACACTGAGGCGCCATAAGTCGGTGGCGGACCACCTGACCCACGGCGCCAAAGGTGGCTATCTATAGCCAATCTTCGCGATCGGGACTAGCGCCCGGTCATAAGCGGATATGCCATCTGGCAAATCAAAGATTCGCGATAGAGCACGTCGTCCCTAAAAAGCCAGTCGGAGCTTTTCTTCATCAAAGCGACATCGATAAAATCGCTGTCTTCATAGCTATTGCTGACAAAGGCCAGTCTTGGTGGTTTGCCGGAGCGGACGCGATTTTCTTGATTGATCTTTTCAATGCGCTGCAGTACTGCTATGCGCTCGGCCGCCGAGGAGAGATTGTTGAGAAATTTAGTCAGGAGGCTATAATTGCCGTTTTCGGCTGCTTCTGTGATTTCGCGGATTTTCTTTTCCGGCACGCTGCTGCAGGAAGGTTTTTCTTTCATAGGAAACCCCTCTATAGTTGTGTTTTCTAAGCGTTGTCGTTTGGTTACGGTCGGTTGCTATTCAGTTGATTAAAAGGCTCGAAATGATTGAAAGGAACGAACAGGCAAAAAGCCAGTCGAAATACTTGTCGATTGAACGGGACACTGGGGCGATGATTGGATAGTACCCCGGCCGCTTTACATCGTCACTGGTAAAAATACTAATAGAGCGGTAGACCGCTGGTGGCACTAGGCAAGAAAAGTTTTCTACAGCCTGATGCGTTATTCTTTTCGTTAATTCGCGGATATGTTTCGAGGTTCATAAAATCGATCTTGAGTAAGCTGCCGTAGATAACGATATTTTTCTGGATCATGACGATTTGCGCAACGACACTGGGAGAGATCTTCGGCGATATGCTGTCGATGACGCTCAAGCTCGACTACGCCGCCAGTTGCATTTAATTGATCTCGATCTTTCTTCTCACCCTGGCGGCGCAGATGAAGGCGAAGAATTACCATCCCTTTCTATACTGGTCGGTGATCCTTTCGACCAGCACCGCCGGTACTACCATGTCCGATTTTATCGATCGCACGCTCGCCATCGGATATGAAAAAGGGGCATTGATCCTCGCCTCTTTGCTTATTGCTATTCTCGCATTGTGGCGCTGGCAGACGGGCAGTCTTTCGGTGACAAACGTGATTTTGTTCTGGGCTGCCTTCGTGCTTACCCGGCCGCTTGGTGCGACGGTGGGCCCTTCTCTGGTCCTGCTGCTAAAATTGTCTCCTCGGCAAGCGAGCGCATTTTCTCCCCTATAGGTAACAGGCCAATGACAGCAGGCAGCAAGTTGAAGTTCAAGGGCCTCGGCCATGTTTCGAAGCAAAACTACGATAATCCGGACCCGGCTATTCTCGAGGCCTTTCCCAGTCCTTTTGCCAGTAAAAAGCACAATCCGCATGATGTGATTGGCACGATCCATATCGAAGCACCCGAATTTACGACACTCTGTCCAATCACCGGGCAACCCGACTTCGCCACCATTGTTATCGACTACGAGCCTGACCTGCTCTGCGTCGAGAGTAAATCGCTCAAGCTTTATCTGGGCGCCTTCCGCCAGTTCCCTGAATTTCACGAAGGCTCGGTGGCGCGCATCGCCAATGACCTGATCAGTTTGCTCAAGCCTCTAGCCTTACGGGTCGAGGGCCGCTACACCCCCCGCGGCGGTATTCCATTTTGGCCCGTGGCCGACTATGTGCGCCCGGAAACCAAGAGAGCCGGCAAAAAACATTAAGAAGCGCTACCTAAATATGGTTGTCAGATGCTGGCGAGGCGCGAATACGGGGCACCTCTGTTAAAATCGGAACACCTTGTAATGAGCAAGGCTGTAATCAAGAGATTATCCGATGTCCAATGCTCTCGTCGTGTTTTCTGGCGGTCAGGACAGTACAACTTGCTTGTACTGGGCTAAACAGCGCTTCGGCACGGTCTACGCCGTCAGCTTCGACTATCGTCAGCGTCACTCGGTCGAGCTCGAGAGCGCCAAAAAAATCGCGGCGATGGCCGAGGTGCATCACGAAATCATCGATCTCGGACCGATCTTCGCTGGCCTCAGTCCCCTTACCGACCTCAGTCGTGCGGTCGAAACCTATGATAATGTCGAGCAACTGCCCTCCGGCATCGCCGATACTTTTGTCCCCGGTCGCAACATTCTTTTTTTTACAGTGGCCGCAAACCGCGCCTATGTGCACGATTGCAATACACTAGTGGTCGGTGTCTCGCAGCAGGATTTTGGCGGATATCCGGATTGTCGGCATGATTTCATTTCTAAAATGACTGCCGCTCTGGCCAGCGGCCTCGATCGCCCTTTCAAAATCGAGGCGCCTTTGATGAATCGCAGCAAGGCCGAAACCGTCGAATTGGCCGCTATGTTGCCCGGTTGTATGGAAGCGATAGCTTACACGACAACTTGCTACAAGGGCGTCTATCCACCCTGCGAAGAATGCAATAGTTGTCTTCTGCGGCAGAAAGGCTTTAATCAGGCCGGCCTTCGCGATCCCCTCATGACCCGGGCTCTGTCCGAGGTGACAGGCGGATGAGCAGCGCGATTTCCGCCGTGCGCCGCTTGCAATTTTGCTCCGGGCATCGCGTTTACAAGCATGAGTCCAAGTGTGCCCATCTCCACGGTCACAACTATGTCGTTTTTTTGCACGCGCAGATGGCCGCCTCCCTGCGTGAAAGTCGCGGCGGTCTTGGTCTCGACGAGCTTGGTCGGGTAATCGATTTTGCCGTTTTGAAAGACCGCTTCGCCCCCTGGATCGAGAATAATTGGGACCATGGCTTCATCCTCTGGGAGCAAGACGCCGAGGCGATTGCGGCGCTTAGTCATATGAGCGATCAAAAATTGTTCTTGCTCGACGCCAATCCGACCGCCGAAAACATGGCCCTCCATCTTCTGAATGTGGTGGCGCCGGTGGTGCTGGCCGGCAGTGCTGTCGAACTGACCAGAGTTGTCCTCTGGGAGACCGAAAACTGCATCGTCGAAGTTGGTCGCTAGCATGTTTGGCGATAATCCCAATCGGCCCCAGGAATTAAACGATGGAATGAACCTCTGGGTGCAGGAAGTTTTTTACACCCTGCAAGGCGAAGGACCATTCTCTGGACATCCGGCCGTTTTTGTGCGTCTGGCCGGTTGCAATTTGAGCTGCTACTGGTGCGACACCGAATTTGAATCTTCCACCTGGCGGCCGTGCCTCGACGAACTTCTGACAAATATCGAAGCGTCCCGACCGATCTCCTGCGATTTGATCGTTATCACCGGCGGAGAGCCTTTCCGCCAGAATATCGCTCCACTAGTGGGACGCTTATTGGGCCTGGAGCCGCACCTGCGCGTGCAAATCGAGACGAATGGCACGCTCTTTGTCGATTTACCGCTCAGTGATAGGCTGCACATCGTCTGCAGTCCGAAGACCGCTCATCTCAACGCCAAACTGGTCGAGCGTATCGACAGCTATAAGTATGTGCTGGCCGCCGGGCAGACCGACAGTGTAGACGGCTTGCCTGTCTGCAGCACCCAAAAAGCCGGCCGCAGCGAAAGGCTGGCGCGTCCGCTCGGCACCGCTAGCGTCTATGTCCTGCCGCTCGATAGCTATGACCCCGAGACCAATGCCCGCAACCGCCAGGAATGCGTGCAGATCGCCCTCAAGCATGGCTATCGCCTGACTCTCCAGACCCATAAAATTATCGGCGTCTCCTGAGGCTTTTTGTTTCAGATTTCCGGCCATGGGAATTCCCCTATTGTGATCGGTTCTTGAAAACATTAAGTTGGTCCAGTCCCCCCCCCAGGCATGTGCCCAGCGCACGGGAAACAATGGCCAACCACGAGTCGGATCACAATAAAGTGGATACGCTTGCCGAGTCAGTCGGTGCTCAGGCCAGCCAGGCCGTTGAGCTTTTGCGCCATGAATCGCGACTGCATCAGGAGCAGACCGCTCAGACGAGCTTGCTTGGAGGCGCCCTGGCCGGTGCAACCGAATTTTTTCACCATGGCAGTGCCAGTGGCCGCAAAGTCGATGATCTACGCCGCGATATCGAGGCCGATCTACAGAAAGGTCAGACCGGCGAGGCGGACAAATTGGCCGCTGGGGCGAGTGCGCTCGTCAGAGCCGATCAAGCGGCCCTGGCACGCCGAGCCACTATTACCGAGGTCGGCAGCGGTGTTGCCCAGGCGGCCGGCCTGTTTATGGCCGGACGGAAGGGCTTTGCCCTGGCTGCCGGTGTGGCGGCGCTGGATGCAATCAAACCGGCCAGTCACGAATCATTTAGTGCCGAGGCCGTCGATGTCGCCCTGGGTATCGGTCGTTCGGTCGGTCTCAAGGCCGCTTATCTTGGCGCCGGTAAATTAAATCTGGGTATGGCTTCGACCGCTGTCGGTCTCGGTGTCGGTTCTCGCTTTGCCGACCTGGCCTTAAATCGCAACACTTATCTGGACGGCAGCAGCGGTCAATATAGCGCGGCTCTGGGTGCCCGGCGCGTTTTTGACGGCACGACCGACAAAACCGCTCTCCTCAGCGACGTCGTCAGCATGGCTCTGGCCAAAGGCGCCCTCGGTGCGATCAACCGGAGCACAGACGGTGCTCTCTTGAACAGTCGGGTCTGGTCGACGCTGGCGGTGGGCGGTGTTTTTGGCATGACCAAAGGTGGCGTCGATGAAACAATCCGTCAACACAAGCAAGGCCGCTTCGACCCGGAGCAGCTTCTTTTGAAAACAGCGCTGAGTGGCGCGATCAGTATGGCCGGCGCCGCTCTGGGCGGTCTGCCGTCGATCCGTTCGGCCAGACCAAACTTCGCCGGCTCGGAAGCCCGTGAATATCAGATCAGCGGCGCCAACCTCAATCAACCAATCGCCGAAATCCTCGCCGGCTCACGCAACGCCTCTATCTTGACCCGTGTAAGGGAAGTGAAGGCGGACGGCAAGCTCGGCCCCGAGCAAAATCTGCTCGTTCAGCACGGTGGCAAGGGAATTCCGATCAATGAAACTCTGGCGGCAAAGGCGGACATCGTCGCCAGTTGCGATCCGGCCTCACTGCCTCTGGCTCTGCGCGAGCGGCACATCATGCCGACTGTGGAAAACACACTCTGGATGACCCAGAGCCCCGGCGGCAAGCTTACTTTCCGCGCGCAACTGGCCGAGGCTTTGAAAAAATCGACGAGAATTGCCGATTATGCCCTTGATATAGCTCATCCCGCCTTGCCGATTAGAGGCGGTTTGAGTACCACAGTCGCCCTCGGTGAGCAATCAGTGAGCAGCCTGCTGCGCGCTCCCGGTACGCGTGATTTGCTGCGCGAAAAAAATACCCACGATCTTGGCCTTTATAGTGAAGTTTTGAAAGACTTCAAAACCCCGGCGCTGCACGTTATTGATGGTGGTGCCGACAGTGTGGTCGTGCGCCTCGCCGATAACAATGTCTTGAAAATTACCCACCTCGACTGGAATCCCGAATGGGGCAAGCGCAGCTATGAAGATGCTCAGGGCAACCGCTTCCGCTTCGACGCCCGCATTCTTGGCGAACCGCGTACGATTAAACGTCCGGACGGACAGGCTACCTTCTATGTGCAGGAGCCGGCAATCACACCGGTCAGTGCGGCTGACATGGATACATTTATTGCTCGCCTCGAGCGGGATCGGCGCTATCTCTACACCGATCGCGATGTCCACCAGCTTGGCTACACGGATATGGGCAATGGCCGTCGCGGCTTAGTCCTGCTCGATTACGACGCTGTGCAGACACCGCAGGCGGTGCAGGAAGAACACCGTCGTTTGCGCGAAGCGCGTCGTTATGCTGATTAACATCATCTAATCCGAGCTGCGTATTTCCCCTGGCGAACGCTGTTACCGCTCCGGAAAAACGGGGCAACCGATGTTATGCCCCGGTGAAAGGTCGAGGCCGGTAGATAACGTCGATAGGATTTCGCTATGTTTACAGACAAAACTTTAGTCTGTGGTGATTGTGGTGGATCGTTCGTTTTTTCAGAGGGTGAGCAGGAGTTTTATTACGAGAAAGGCCTGAAAAATTCACCATTGCGCTGTCCCAACTGTCGAGTGCTCAATCGCACCCGGCTGTCCGGGAAAAAAATCAGCACTACCAGTGAGGTCAATTGCGCTAATTGCGGACAAGTGACGCGCGTACCGTTTCAGCCTTCCGGCTACAAGCCCGTCTACTGTGCGACCTGCTTCGTGCGAGCCAAGCAAGGCTTTGTCCACGTCCAGTATTAGTCGACGAGTAGTCTCGCCGTTTCGAAAGCCTCGGCAAATTTTTCATTGCGCACATCGAAATTGCCGTTCTCCAGAAAGACGCCTATTGCTTCTCCAAGAGGCAATTTCTCTTTCATATTCGGGGCGTACATGATGACGATATTGTCCGGTGCGGGAGTGAGCAGATAACTGCGCACCAGCGCCCCCGGCGAGATGCGTTGCAGGGCATCGGCCTGCTCTATGTCGGCATTGCTGAAGTGTCCGGCATCAGTATCGGCGCTTTCCTTGTGGACGTGGATCAGTGCTTCTATGGCATAGCCGCTCACTTGCAAATCATTGAGGCCTTCGCTGGTCTGCCGCTCGTAGGCGAAAGTCTCGACTGTGGACGGCTCGAAATAGCGGCTGGAAGAAAAACGACTGTCGTCCTTCAAGCCGACGGCGATTTGAAATTCGCCTTTACCCCTGCGGCTGTCGTGCAGTACGGCGCGCAAATGATCGACCACGGCGGCAGCGACGCTTTTGACTTCTTTTACGGGCCCAAAATTTTCGAACTGGCCGAGTTTATCTTTGATCTGTTGAGCGGCGCGATCGATTGCTTCATTGAGCAAACGGTCGTGTTCGCTCAGTGAAGGGAGCGGGCTCGCTTCGCCGGCCTGAGCGGCCATGTCCTCGATTGTCGCCGCTGTATGATTCAGTTGCTGTGCTTGCTTGGCCTCGAGCTCGGGCTGCAAAATAGGCGTCACGTCTTCTTTGAGCTGGGCGATCAGCTGGTCGCGCTGGGGACCGGCCGGTACAAATTTCTCGAGATTCTGGCGCATCTCCAGGGCCGAGCGTGCCACTTCGTTATCGGGGGCCAGAGCCTTCAAGCTCTGCGTGTCCAGGGACATCGGCCGGTTCTTCCGGGGCGTCTGTTTTTCATCGCCATTGTTCTGGGCCGTGGCGGCGGGAGCGGGCTGGCCACCTTCCTGCGTATCAGGGTTGTCACCTGTTGATTGCTTGTCGTGAACCATTGCTCGAAATCCTTATAGGCCTCTCGATAGGCCTCTCGGGGCTGACCTCTGTCATTATGGCAGCGTCCGGCGGTTATACTGAAGCAGTTAATGAATCGTACACAGAAGCACACATAGTGCTTGCCAAGGGTCTATGCGGGTGTTAATCTCACGCTCTCGGCCATTGCCGACATTTACCAGTCTTTACGAGCACTCAAATTTTTAGCAAGTCAGAAGAAAGCAGAGGATATCTGAAATGGGCAAGCATACTGAAGAGATGAATCTATCTGCGGCCCAGGATGCCGAATACGGGTTTGTCGACCCTTTTACTTTGCGCATGACCATTCCCAAAGGGCGCATTCAAGAAAAAGTCGTCGCTTTGCTCGGTCAGATTGGTCTTTCTTTTCTGGCTGATGGCCGCAGTTATCGTCCGCTTTGTTCGGATCCGACCGTGACGACTAAACTGCTCAAATCTCAAAATATACCTTCTCTCGTTGCTCTCGGCCGCCACGACTGCGGCTTCAGTGGCCATGACTGGATAGTCGAGCAGAGTGCCGATGTTGTCGAATTGCTCGATCTGAAATTCGATCCGGTGCGCATCGTCGCCGCTATGCCGGAAGAGCTGATGGCCGAAGGAGATTTTCGCCACACCAATTATGGTCGACCTTTGATCGTTGCCTCCGAATACAAAAATCTGGCCAATCTTTTCATCAAACGCAATAAGCTCGACGCCATCTTCGTCCAGACCTTCGGCGCCACCGAAGCGCTGCCTCCGGAAGATGCCGACATCATCATTGACAATACCAGCAGCGGTACCACTCTCAAGCATAATCGCCTGGCCATAATCGACGAAGTGATGCAGTCCACGACCAGATTTGTCTGCAATAAGGCCGCTCTCGAAGACAAGCGCAAGGGCAAGATGCTCGAAGAAATGACCATGCTGATGCGCGCTGCCCTCGATGCAAAGTCAAGAGTCATGCTCGAGATGAACGTCTCCAAAGCGGATTTTCCCAATCTCGTCGCCAATTTGCCCTGCATGAAATCACCGACCATCTCCGAGCTTTATGGCGGCAACGGCTATGCCGTAAAAATCGCCGTGCCCAGTCGCGATGTGCGCGAGCTGATACCGCGCCTGGTATCAATGGGCGCCCACGACATCCTCGAATACAAAGTCGATAAAATCGTTTCCGGCGTTGAAAAATAATTCGAGAAAAGTCTGCCATGCCGATCCTGCCTAAAAAAACCGTCCAAGCCGAGGAGGCCTACAAAGGTCCGATCGAGGGTCGCCTCGATTACATCCGCCTGGACTTTGGAGAAAATACCGCCGATTTTCCGCAGCTCTATCCTGATGGCCTGCCGCCGCAATCGGTGAGTGCCTATCCTGAATATGGCCGTCTCCTTGATCGTCTTGCTGCGATTTATGGCATTTCCGCTGAAAACATTTTGCTCACCAATGGCTCGGATGAAGGGCTGTTCGTTGTCGCTCATACATTCATCGAGCCCGGTGTCGATAGGGCGGTAGTCTCAAAACCGTGCTTCGTCGTCCAGCCGCAAAGTTTGCGTCTGGCTGGAGCTGAGCTGATCGAAGTGCCGGTAATCTTCGATACGCTCGCCTTCGATCTGGCCGGTATCGAAGCGGCTCTGGCCGACGGGGTCAAAGTAGCCATGTTTGCCACACCGGAAAATCCTACCGGTGCCACGATCGAATCGGCCACGGTCCTCGACTGGTGCAAGCGCTTCCCCGATACCCTTTTCGTGCTCGACGAGGCCTATGTCGAATTTGCTCCCAAAGAAAGAAACGAGCGCGATCTCTTATTGAAAGCCGCCTGCCGGCTTGACAATTTGCTTGTCCTGCGCACCTTTTCCAAAGCCTGGGCGATGGCCGGTCTGAGACTTGGTATCGTCGTCGGCAAGCCGCAGATGCTGGACTGGTTGCGCCGCGTGCGCTCGCCATTTAGCGTCAATGCCGCGGCTGTCTGGACGGCCCTCAATATGCTCGAGCATTATCAGTCGGTGATGGCCAATGCCGCGGCTGTCTACGAGCGCAAAAACGCTCTCGTGGCGGAGTTGCGCAAGCGCAACTATCTGGTCAATGACGGCCAATCCAATTGTCTTTTGCTTTCGCTCGGTTGCAATGCCAGGGGCGCCAGCGACTATTTCCAAACAAATGGCGTGCTGGTCCGCAATCGCAGCGCCAGTATCGCCCCGAGTCCCGATAGCGGACCGCTCTGGGGCAAGGTGCGGATCTCGGCCGGTACGCAAAAGGAAAACGACAGATTTCTTGAATTGCTCGATTCCTTCAACCGCAACTATGCCGTCATGTTCGATCTCGACGGTACTCTCGTCGATACGACGGCGAGCTTCGATGCCACCATCGATATCATGGTCAGACGTTATGCCGGCTCGCCTCTTGTGCCCGGGGAACTGAACAATCTGCGTGCCGAAGGCGGATACAACGACGATTGGGTGGCTACCCATGAGCTTTTGCGTCGGCGCGGCGTCGCTGTCGACTTGAAGATTATTGCCGCCGAAGCCACCGAACAATATCTCAAACTGGCCGTCGATCACGAGTCGGCCTATTTCGACGCCGATTTGCTGCCGCGCACCCGCGAAAGGCATCCTCTTTTTATCGTCACCGGTCGCACCCGTCCTGAATACGATCCGATCTGGGGTAGTCGTCTCGATCCGCTTTTTGAGCGAGTCTACTGTCTTTTTGATGTACCGGGCGGCAAGCCCAAGCCGGCCCCCGACTACTTGCTCAAAGTAAAAGAAGACTATAAAGTCAGCGATGGCGTCTATGTCGGCAATTCGGTCGACGATATGCGGGCCGCCAGGCAAGCCGGTCTGGCCGCCATCGCCGTCACTACTACCCTATCCGAAGAAGCACTGCTTGATGCTGGTGCACAGATGATCCTCTCGAGTGTTAACGAACTGAAAAAGGTGTTATGCATATGAAGACCGAAATCGCAGGCTCACCCGTAAACCGCATTGCCAGCACCGAGCGCAAGACCAAAGAGACAGCGATCTTCGTCGAAGTACGCCTCGATCAGGCCGGTCAATCTAAAATCGTCACTGATGTGCCTTTCTTTTCCCATATGCTCGAGGCGCTCGCCGCACACTCCCGTATGTCTTTCATCATCGAAGCGCACGGCGATATCGAAGTCGATCCCCATCATCTGATCGAAGACACCGGCATCGTGCTCGGCGAGACTATTTTCAAGGCTCTGGGCGGACTGTCCGGCATTCAGCGCGTCGGTTGTTTCAGCTATCCGATGGACGGTACCCTGGTCACCGCCGCCATCGACCTGTGCGGTCGTCGCAACCTGACCTGGAATGTCAAATTTGGCCATTTCACGATCGGCAATCTCGATCCCAATCTATTCCGCGAATTTTTCAAAGGTTTCGTCGATGGGCTAAAAGCCACCCTGCACTGTCATGAAATATGCAGCGATAACGATCACCATTTGATCGAAGCTACCTTCAAAGCTCTGGCCAAATCGCTTAGGCAGGCGGTTGAGCCGCTAGGGAGCAACGAGTATCTGAGCACCAAGGGAATGCTCGACGAGAGTTAGGGAGGGGCAATGACAATCGAGGTTGATCTGGTCACCTCCGCCGGTGGCAATATCGGCAGTGTCAGTCGCTGTCTGGACCGTCTTGGCGTGCCCTTCCATCTGACCGGCTCGCACAATCCGCCAGCGGGCAAAAGGCCAATTGTCCTGCCTGGCGTCGGTGCCTTCGGTACTGTTATGCAGTCGCTCGGGGAAAATTGTCTTGCCGATGAATTGCGCCGGTTGATCAAAATTGGCACGCCTTTTCTCGGTGTCTGCGTCGGTATGCAGGTACTCTTCGACGAGAGTGAAGAGGCCCCTGGTGTGCCGGGCTTAGGTATAATTCCCGGACGCGTTTGCAAATATGTCGGGGCGAAAGTGCCACAGATCGGCTGGAATAAAATCATCCCCGGTAAGGATTACCTGCCCGAAAAGTGGCCGGAAGGTTTTGTTTATTTCGTCAACAGCTATTATCCAAAACCGGCATCCGATGCCGTTACGCTCTACAGCGCCGATTACTATGGGCATTTTTGCGCGGCTGTAAAACAGGATAATGTCACGGCCTTCCAGTTTCATCCAGAGAAAAGCGGCGACTTTGGCCAGGGTTTGATCAGTAAGTGGGTGGCCGATGTCAGCTAGTATCTCAAACGTGCATCTGACCAGCGGATTGTGCAAACGGATCATCCCCTGCCTGGATGTGGCCGGTGGTCGCACCGTCAAAGGCACCAAATTTCAAAATCTGCGCGATGTCGGCGATCCCGTCGAGCTCGGCATCGAATATCAAAGACAGGGTGCCGATGAGCTGATGTTTCTCGACATCTCGGCGACGAAGGAAGAGCGGCGCACGGTCTTCGATCTGGTCAACAATGTCGCCGCCCATCTTTCTATACCCTTTACGGTCGGCGGTGGCATCAACAGCCTCGATGATGTGCGCAAGCTGCTCGACAGCGGTGCCGACAAAGTCTCGATCAATTCGGCGGCGGTGCGTCGCCCCGAGCTCATTTCCGAAATCGCTACAGCTTGCGGATCGCAGTGTTGTGTTGTCGCTATTGATGCAAAGAAATGCGGCGAGAATAAATGGGAAGTAATCGTGCGCGGCGGCACAGTCGCCACCAGTATCGACGCTTTTGAATGGGGCAGGCGTTGCTATGAGCTCGGTGCCGGCGAAATACTGCTCACCTCTTTTGATGCCGACGGTACTCAGGAAGGTTTTGATTTGCCCATGGTACGCGCCTTTGCCGAGGCCCTGCCGATAGCGGTAATCGCTTCAGGCGGGGCGCGCAATCCCCAGAGCTTCGTCGATGTCTTCGAGCAGGCCAGCGCTGACGCCGCTCTGGCTGCCAGCATCTTCCACGACAATTTATTCACCATCGCCGACGTCAAAAACACACTCAGCAAAGCGGGGATCCAGGTCAGGATATGATAGTACCGAGCATCGACATCATGGACGGCAAAGCCGTTCAGCTCAAGCAAGGCAAAGAATTTGTGCTCGAGAGCAAAAAAACTCCCCTCGAGCTGGCGCGCGAATTTAACCGTTATGGTGAAGTGGCCGTTATCGATCTCGACGCCGCCATGGGTAAGGGCAGTAATTTCGAATTGATCGAGGCGATCTGCCGTGTCGCCGATGTGCGTGTCGGTGGAGGCATTCGCGATAAAAAAATGGGTATCGAGCTGCTCAAGGCCGGCGCAAAAAGACTGATCATCGGCACCCGCGCCACTCCGGAATTTCTCGCTGATTTCCCCAGAGAACAAGTGATGGTCGCCCTCGATCACCGCGGCGAAGTCGTCGTCGATCAGGGCTGGGCAAACAGCACCGGCGAGACTATCTGGGATCGCGCCGAAAGGCTGGCTCCTTATTGCAGCGGTTTCCTCACCACCTTTGTCGAAGGCGAGGGCTGTCTCGAGGGCATGAACATCGAGGCTGTAAAAAATCTACGCGCCAGGCTGCCCGGGCAGCTCACCGTTGCTGGTGGCATCAAAGAGACTTCCGAAGTAGCGCAGATATCGGCTCTCGGCATCGATGTGCAAGTCGGGATGGCCCTTTACAAAGGGCTGGTCGACCCGGTCGAGGCAGTCGTGCAGAGTGTGAAATTTGACGCCAACGGACTGGCCCCGACAATTGTGCAGGACCCGCATGGTCAGGTTTTGATGATGGCTTTCAGCAATGCCGAGTCCCTGAGCCTGGCTCTCAAGACCGGTCGGGGAGTCTATTTCAGCAGATCTCGCCATGAAATCTGGCACAAGGGCGATACTTCCGGCAGCGTGCAGGAGCTTGTCTCCTGTCGTGTCGATTGCGACCGTGACTGTATCCTTTTTACAGTCAATCAAGTGAAAGCGGCCTGTCACAACGATACATACAGCTGCTTCGGTCAGGCGTCCTCCGACCGCCGCTTCACTCTCGGCGAGCTTTTTGAAATTATCAAGGATCGCAAGGCCGCGCCCAAACCGGAATCTTACACGGCCAAGTTATTCGCCAGTCGCCGCTTGCTGTTCAAGAAAATCATGGAAGAGGCTTTTGAAGTGGTTAGCTACGAGGACCGCTCCAATTTGCGCTGGGAGATTGCCGACCTGATCTATTTCCTCAGCGTCCTGGCCGTGGATGAAGGTATAGACTGGCGCGAAATTGAAAGCGAACTGGCGGCGAGGCGCAGATAAAGACGATGTCAGACGTGGAAATCAAACAGACCCGGGGCTCGATGCCGATTTATGCAGGCAGTGCCGCCGATCATTGGATCAAGACCAATCTCGGACGTAAAACCGTTACGCATGTGGCTGCCGATGGGCAATCGCGCGGCGAGAAAATAAGTGGCGCCGTCGCCGACATAATTGCCACCATCCAGAAGGATGGCGATAGCGGTCTGGCGGCTGTCGCCGCCAGGCTTGGCGACAAAGCGCCGCGGCTGGTCATCCTCGACCCCGAAACGCTCTGGACACTGGAAACTCGCATCCCGGCAGAGACCCGCGAGGTGCTTAGCGCCGCCGCCGACAATATAAAGAAGTTCGCTCAGGGCATCGTCGGTGCCGTAAGCGCGGTGCAGGTGGATTTCCCCGAATATGCCGCCGGTTTCGAATTGCGCCCGGTCAAGCGCGCCGCCTGCTATATACCCGGCGGTCGTTATCCTCTGCCTTCGACCGCTCTGATGACGGCGATGACGGCGCGCGTGGCGGGCGTGCTCAATGTCTGCATCCTTTCACCCAATCTCTGCGATGAAGTCCTTTACGCCGGTTCGCTGGCTGGTGTCAGTGAGTTTTACGAGCTAGGCGGCGCCCAGGCCGTAGCAGCCCTGGCACTCGGTACCGAGTCTATCGAGCCGGCCGATATGATTGTCGGTCCGGGCAATGCTTATGTCACCGAGGCTAAACGGCAGCTCTTCGGTCGAGTCGGCATCGACATGCTGGCCGGGCCAAGCGAAGTGGCGATTATCGCTGACGACGGCGCTAACGCAAAATGGATCGCCCTCGACCTGCTCGCTCAAGCTGAGCACGACCCTGACTCGCGTGTTTATCTGCTCACCGACTCGGCCAGCCTGGCGCAGCAAGTGGCCGCCGAATTGCCGGTGCTGGCCGCTGCTATCGGTCAGCTTCCCGATTACATCGCCCCTGTGCTCGAGGCCAGTGCCATTCTCGTCCTGCCCGATCTGGGCGAGTGCGCCCGCGTCAGCGATTTGATCGCCCCCGAACATCTGGAATTGCAAGTGGCCTTCCCGGATCAGTTGAAAAAACTTGTCACCAGTTACGGTGCTCTTTTTATGGGTTATGTGGCGACAGTGCCTTTTGGCGATTATATGGCCGGTCCCAATCACACCCTGCCCACCAATCGCTCGGCGCGCTTCGCCGGTGGCTTGAGTCCGCTTACCTTCATGCGCGGGCAGACCTGGCTCGATGTGCGCACTGGTGCCAGTGATTTGCCGGCAAAAACAGCTGCTTTTGCCGGTATCGAAGGGCTGCTTGCGCACCGTGCCGCCGCCCAGGCCAGATTGGAAGAGTAAGGAGACCAGAGAGTGTCAGGATTTGATATCACCCGCAGCCGACCGCTACGCACCCCCAACCCAGATTTTGCCGAGAAAATACGCGACAGTTTCGAGCACAACGGAGTGGTCAAAACTCTCGGCGGCAGGCTGATCAAAGTCGAGGCCGGTTTCGTCGAAGTGCATCTGCCTTTCAGTCAGGGTGCAGCACAGCAGCATGGTTTCTTCCACGGCGGCATGGTAGCCACCGTCGCCGATACCGCTTCCGGTTTTGCCGGATATTCGGTTTGTGACGTCGATGAAGAGTGTCTTTCCGCCGAGTTTAAGGTCAACTTCCTGGCGCCGGCTCGGGGGGAGCTTCTGATTGGTCGCGGCAGCATCATCAAAGATGGTCGTACTTTGATCATCGCCCAGGCCGTTGTCTCGGTCGTGCGTGATGGTGAAGAAATAGCGTGCGCCTTCATGCTGCACACACTGGCCCGTACCAGGCATGTGAAGAGCGGCGAGAAAAACGACAAGCAGTAAATGACTGGCATTTAGTTGCCGGAGAGAGTTCTTCGCCGCTCAACACCTGAACGGCTCCTCTTTATGGGGCGCTGAGCCTGACGACGAGCGCGGCTATTTTGTACAGCGGGCCGATTATTGGGAGCGATTCGATGATTTTTTCGGCTGCCCATCTGACGATGTGGCCGCAAAATTTTGACCACGCGGAATTCTTTCTGGAGTGTTTCATCACACACCTCCCGATTTTTGGTTAAGGCAAAACTATGACGCACGGAACGGGCGTCTCCTGGCGCTGGCAATTCAAACGCAATAGTCCCGCCTGGCGGCGGAGCGCTATCGTTGAAAACGAAAATGGACTCTACTCAGCAACCTTAAAGAGCCCGCACTCTACTTGACGGGCGAGCCAGCAATCTGGCCAGAAGAAAGCCATTTATTTTTTTTGTGTGGCACATGGCATGCCCTCCCTTGCGGAAGTAGATCTTATAGATCTGCTGTTTCGTCGGCCTTTTGCTTAAAGCGCATTTTTCAAATGGAAAAAACTGGGGTGCAAGGATTCGAACCTCGGAATGCCTGAACCAGAATCAGGAGCCTTACCACTTGGCGACACCCCAACAGTATCTCCATTAAGTGAGTTTAGTGAATAAGCTCCCGGAGTGTCAACGCTTTGCCCCTAATCGTTAACCTCGAGAAATCAAACGCCGTACGGCGCCTATCTCGGCTCTTTTCATTGGCTTGCCGGTGACCGAGGAGATCATCTCGATATGTCGCCAGCTCCACGGATAGATTGTGATTTCGACCGGATAGGGTCCTTCGTACCAGCGCAGGTGGACAAAACTGCCTTTGACGTTCTCGACGAGCTCTTCTTCGGCATCTTCATAGCCTGAGAAAGCAAGGATGTCTTTGAGCTCGCGGTAATCGTCGCCGTAGGCGTGCAAATCGATGTCGGAGCCATTTCTAATCTCGCCGGTGAGGGTGCTGCCGATCAAATAAGGGTCGTTATTTTCTATAACCGTCATTATTTCTTCGGCGATTTCGCGCATGGCCTGGAGCTGCCGGGCGGTCTGCTCCGGACCGAGTTCATTTCTGGTGAACTGGCCGATGTATTCTTTGATCTGTCTGTTTGTCGGCAGCCTGGCCTGGCTGGAGAGGCCGAGAATCGATGCGGCCCTTTCCTTGGCGTGCAGATATTCGGTCTCGACACCTTCGGCCATCAAGCGTGCTGCTTCTTCGGCCAATCTACGCTGGGCAAAATTTTTCATTGACAGGCAAGCTGGAGCTTGCTTTTGGTTGTTATTACTTGATTCTACTCGATTTTTGCACAATTAATTGTAGCCCAAGTTTTTTGAGACATTTTTGATCGCACCACACTCGATACTATGTTTCGGGGCGTAATGTTTCCGAGTTGTTAAATGGACGCGCTTTTGCTGTGTCTAATTTCGATAAGGGGCGTATAGAAAGTCGCACTTAGCAGTAACGAGGATTTATTTATGTCTCAGATTCAATCATTCGAATCTCCAAATTTTTCTATTTTGGCTCACGATGCCGAGGCTTCTAGTGCTGCTGCTGCCCTCCAGCACGAAGCTCAGGGCGCCATGGCGACTCGCTCTGGTGCTGGCGGCTCCCTCGCTTTTGCCAGCGCTATAACGCGAGTATCGGCAGAATACAAAGAGTCATTGCCCGAGCTGAAGATCACTGCTTCTGAAAAGCCTCATTCCTCGGCAGTCTCGGAGAAGCGTCTTTCAGCCATGAGTGCGGTTGAAAAGTCTAATTTGTTGGAGACGACTTTTGAAAAAATTTCCAAAACCACACATCACTCTCAAATGTCCGAACAGCAATTTGATGATGCTGTCAGGTTGCTCGACAGCAACGGTATTCCCGGTGTCAGGCTCTCGCCCAATGAGGAAGCTGCGGCCCATTTTGTGGAGGGGCATTTTCACGATTTGATGAAAAGCGATCGTTACACTGCTAAAACTATTGACGACATTACCTTTAAAAATCATACGATCGAAGTGATGTATCCAAATATGCTGGCAGGTCTGCCGGAGATAGTCAAAGGCGTCGTCGGTATCGCCGCATTTGTTCCCACCGTGCCTGCTACCTGTGGCTTCTCTTTGCTGGGTGTGGCAGCCGGTATCGGTTATATCGGCCTGGGCGCGATGAAAATTGCTGAACATCGGGCCGAAAAGCGTTTCGATGGTGCGCTTATTAGTGAGCTGAAATAGAGAAGCGCCTGGGCGGCAAATTGGATATGATAGTTTCCCCTACGAAGAGGCTTCCGGACCATGGTACTTGACTTTAGGCTGAGCCGCAGGCATGCCCTGGGTGCTTTGCTTCTGCAGCCGGCTGCTGCACTTTTGTCGACAAGTACGCTCTTTGCCTGCGAAGGCTCCGGACGCGAGGACAATGGTCGCGATCAAAATCATTTTGTGCCTTCTACCTATCCAGACCCACGCATCGAGGTCATCGACAGCAAGCGCTTCAAATACAAAATAGGCAATAGCGCTGTCGAAAGAATCGCCGGCGGTTCACGCTGGGCGGAAGGTCCAGTTTACATCCCGGCAATGAAATGTCTGCTCTGGAGTGACGCCCCCAATAACCGCATCATGCGCTGGTTGGAAGAAGATGGGCATGTTGGTGTATTTCGTAGCCAGGCAAACTACGCAAACGGCAATACAACCGATAAGAAAGGGCGTCTGATTTCTTGTGAGCACGGGCCGCGGCGTGTGACCCGCACCGAATATGATGGCACCATAAGTGTTCTTGCCGATCGTTACAAAGGCAAGAGGTTCAACGCCCCAAACGATGTCGTTGTCGACTCGAAGGGGGCGATCTGGTTTACCGATCCCGGCTACGGTATCGAAGGTCCCTATGAGGGTTTCGTCCAGCAGTCCGAGCTGCCGCGCTCCGTCTACCGGATCGATCCGGCCGGCGGTGGTGTCAAGCTTGTTGCTGATGATGTGATCCGTCCGAATGGATTGACCTTTGCACCCGATGAAAGTTTACTTTATATCGTCAACAGCGCTTCCGGCGATGAGGGCAGCGCCTCTATACGTGTCTATGAAGTCCGTGGTGACTCGCTCGGTCCTGGAAGGGTCTTTGTTGAAAATTTCGCTGGTGGCACTGCTGATGGTATCAAAGTCGACGCCGGCGGCAATCTCTGGTGCGCTTTCGGCTGGGGCGCTGCTGCCGAAAACGGCGTCCGCTGCTACGCTCCCGATGGTACGCTGATTGGCAAGATTCATCTGCCCGAGCTCTGTGCTAATCTTTGCTTCGGTGGTAAAGACAACAGCCGTCTTTTTATGGCGGCCAGTACATCTATTTATTCGGTTTATCTCAATGACAGAGGCATTCTCTAATGCGTAAAAATATTTTCGCCTCTCTTCTCACCGCTCTCACTCTTGCTTCTTCAGGCCTGGCTCCCTTGCCTGTGCTTGCCTGGAATGACTTCGGGCATATGACCGTGGCTTACCTGGCCTATAAAAAGTTGACCCCGACCGTGCGCGCCCGGGCCGACAAACTGCTTACACTTAATCCCGCTTACAATGCCTGGCTTGCTCAATTACCGGTCAATCTCAGTGAGGCCGAGCGCAACACCGAAATATTTATGCTTGCTTCTACCTGGCCTGATACGATTAAAGGCGATCGTAGTTATTTCGTCGACGGCAGCCAGCATGGTTTCCGCCCCGAAGGTGCCGGCGCCTCGCAAAACATCGGTTATGACGATCATCAGCTCCATAAATACTGGCACTTTGTCGATCAGCCTTTTAGCTATGATCATTCGCCTTTACCTGATGATATCGTGCCCAATGCTCTGACGCAGATGCAGTCGTTTGACTCCGTACTGGCCTCGGATAGCGCAGACGAGCTCAAGTCTTTCGATCTTGTCTGGGTCTTGCATATGGTCGGCGATTTGCATCAGCCGCTGCATTGCGTCACCCGTGTCAGTCGCGATCATCCAAACGGTGACAGCGGCGGCAATGACGTGCTTATAAGTGGAGCCGGCGAGAGCAAAAATCTGCACGGATTCTGGGACTGGATCCTCGGTCGGGGTGGACCGAGCGATGTGATTGCCTTTGCCGATAAGCTCCCGGAGCCTTCGAGTAAGGCGGCGGCTAAACTTGATGCCAAAACCTGGGCCGATGAGGGCTATAAGCTGGCGGTGAAAAAAGTCTATGTGGGGCCGATTAAGAAGGGCAGCGGTCCCTTTGTCCTGGACGAGGCGTATGTCAGTAAAGCGAAAGCCCTGGCCGAGCAAAGGGCAGCTCTTGGCGGCGCCCGTCTGGGCAATCTACTCAATGCCGAGCTTAAATAGTTAAGCTGTAAGGCGGTCAGCTTGTTCTTCGGTCAATCCCGCTATGCCGAATTGTGACATGTAGGCGAGCCGGCCTTCAAAGGTCTGGGCATTGGGTCCGAGGACGTTTACTTCCTGGCCGACCGCTGCTCCCAGCACGCCGCGTGAGTTTACGTCATCGGCTGCTTCGACGATGTCACTGTCGCCCATATTGTTCGAGCGCATAAGTTGGGCCAGGGCCACTTGCTGTGAGGCCTGAGAGATGGCACTGGCCACTTCGTTTTTGGCGGACATAATCGAGCAGGCCGCATCGAAGTTGCCGCAGGACATGGCCTGGGCCAGAGCGCCGTCAAGGTCACCGAGGGAGGCGTTGAGGGCTGCTACGTCACCGGAATCGAGAGCCTGGCTGCCGATCTTGGAAGTAACGGCGGCGACGGCACTGTCGGCGCTACGCACTGCTTGTTCGGTATGAGTGGCGCTGTTCTGATAACTGATCGGGTCATCATTAAACATGCTGGTGCCGTCGGAGTTATACACCGAGCCTGCTGCTGTCACGGTCAAATCCGCCCAATCGATATTGGTGCCGTCGGGATTGAATTGTACATCCGGTGTCCACAGCGCATCGTTGTCGGCGTTGAAGCTAAATTGTCTGTCGCCGAGACTACCGTCCGGATTGACCTTGAAGCGTTCGACCTGATGAGTGGGATCGTTTGGATTAAACTTGGTATCGGTACCGTTGTTGATCAAATCGCTGGTGTGATCGGGATTGCTCACCAGTTGGGCCGGTTTGCCGGTAATGGTCGGCAGTGTCGCGACCATCTTGCCTGCCGGTGTTTGTTGACCAATGGTGGCACCATCAGCGGTGGCGACCGTGCCGTCGGCTGCGACTTTGACGCCGCCTACTTCATAGCAGTGTCTACCATTGGCTGCCGCGGTGCGGCGGAAATGTTCGAAGCGGGAAAATTCGTTTTCGTTCAGCTGACGCCATTTGCCGTTTTCTTCGATTTCAACTTTATTGTGAGCATCATCGATGCGGAAATGCTTGCCGTGCGGGGTGACGATTTCTCTGATGCCGTTATCGCGGGCCGTCACTTCGCTGCCGTCTTTGCCATAGTGTCTCTGCGCGTCACGAGCTGCTATGGTCAGGCCTTTCTCGGCCTTGATCGTGGTGTCGTCGATATTGGCGAGAGTCTGAGCGGCTTTGAAGCCATTGCCCAGCTCCGTGATCGCCTGTCCTTTAGAGACATGCGTTTCGTTGCCCTGATCGTCGCGGATGTGATAGCTGCCGTCTTTTTCTTTGACAAATTCCTGATTGCCGTGGCGATAAGTTTCAGTACCGTCGGATTTTCGCGTATAGACTTCTTCGCCGTCGGCGCTCTGGGTGGTGATTTCGCCGGTCGATTTGTTTTTGATGATGGTGCTGCCCTTGGCGTCGAAGTAGCGCTCTTCACCGGCCGAGAGCTGTCTGGTTTTGTTGTCCAGAGAGCTCTCGAAATAATTGACTTTGCCGTCGGCTCCGACCTTCGCTTCGACTTTGCTTGTCGTATTGGCGCTATCGGAGGTTATCGCTTTGTAGGAGTTGGAAAAGCCGTCGGACAATTTGTCCCAACCCTGATCCACCCAGTCGGCTACTTTGCTGGTGGCGTTTTTGATGCTGTCATACCAGCTACTGTCCTGGCTGGCTGCTCCCGGTGGTGCCTTTGTTTCTAGAGCTGATGTGGTCGAAGCCGAGGAGAAAATATTGTTGAAATGCATCCAGCTGTCATCTGCCGCTGCCGGTGCACTCGTGGCCTCGGTTGCGCCGGCCTTAGCTTCGACTGTCTTAGCTTCGACTGTTCCGGTATCGGCGGCGCTAAATGTCGATTTTAATTTATCCCAGTCTTCCAAAACCTGGGACATCAACCGACTGGAGATATCCTCGCTACCAGCCGCAGTTTTCTGGTCGCCTGCGTCCGGGGTCTTGGCGGCATTTTCTTTCGGCTTGTCGGCATCCTTTTCGCCATCTTTATTAGCGGTGTCGGCAGCCTTCGGGCTGTCTTTATCGCTGGGTTTGTCGCCCGGTGCAGCCGAGTGCGCTTCCGCAGAAAGATGCGCGCTGGCATCCGGCGCGGTGTGTGCTGGCTTATGGCTATCATCATTGGTGGTTGCGTCTGACATTGTTGCTTTGATATAATCTTGCGGTGGAGAATGGGTATTGTGATTAGTAAGAGTGTGAGCCGATTTCGCTATCTTGCTTGGACTGCGGTCTAAAAATCATAAATCGCTGTATTGCCGCCCACGTCAGCATTGTGCCCTAATTGGACAACCATGTCAAGGGAAATTTTTGCCCGCCGTGCCTCTGTAAACCATTGCGGCGCAAGGGCTGTCATAATCTTGCTCTGGTGATTCGTCGGCATCGCCTTGCACATTCTTGCGATCTTCTATTGATCGCCCGCCGCATGGCGTGAGGATTGTCAGAAAAGCAGAGGCAAATGGGGAGACTGGCGACGCCTATTTTTCGCCGGCCAGAGGGCTTGGAAGGTCCGGTGGAGTCGCGTGTTCGGCGTTTTGGGTAGTGAGTTCAAGTTCGCCGACGATGTAGGAAGGACTGACCACATGCTTGAGCGGCTCGCCCCAGGGCTGGAGAAATTGAGCGGCAGCATCGTCTCCGACGGCCTGGATATCGCGAAAGGCACGCAGTGAGACGTCTTTAAATTCAACGCCGCGAATCATCGTTTCGCTGCCATCATCCACATTGACTTGATAAGCAAGCGAAGGCACACCCGGCTTACGGGTGTAGTTCGGTGTATCGCGCCGCTCCAGAGAGCGAGGATTTGTCGCCGGTGGATTTTCGTTGAGTTGGTAGTTGTCGTTTAATTTGCGCACGATTATGACATATTTCAAACCGGCATCCTTGCCCATGTCCATCAGCTTCTGTTTCATCTGTGCCGGCGTGTTCGTTTGACTTGCCACCATCTGCAAAACGCTCGGTGCGCTGCGGCCGCGGTAGGCATGCCCGTTGCTCTCGGCACAATGTTTGGTCGGCACGCGGTCCTGGCAAAATGCCTTGAGCAGACCGTTTTCGGCGATCGTGATCGCCCGGCCCGGCACGCCGTCGTCATCATATTTATAGCCGCCCAGAAGCGGGACGCCTTTAAATACGGTGGCGCCCGGATCGTCTATTAGGCTGACGTATTTCGGCAAGATTCGCCTGCCGAGCGAATCTTTGAGAGGGTTGCGCCAGTGCTCGTAATAGTTCTGGTCGCTGTTCAGGCCAATCGGTTCTTCGGCCATAGAAATATTCGGACCGAGTAGAGTGTAGAGAAATTCGCCGGCGGCCTGACCTTCAAACATCACCGGTCCACAATAGTCTTCGCCTTTGGGAGCGGAGCAGAGTCGGGTCATCCGTTCGCCCATGTTGGCAGCGATTTTTTTGAGGGCGCTCAGCTCCGGTAGCTGATCTTCGGCCGGTGCCCCGACCACTTCCCAGTCGCTCAGGCTCATGCCGTCATCGGCCTGGGCCGTGACCATCATGTGCAGGAGATATTTCGAGCGAGTGTCGCGGATTTTCGTCCCTTCGCTATTCAAAAGCCAGCGGTTCAGGCGGCGACACTTAAAGACAACGCAGCTGCGCTGGATCTTCGGATAAGCTTTGAAAACAGCCGAGAGATCCTGCACTGCTGTCGTCCATTTCTTTTCATCCACGGTGAGCTTGCCTGCATCTTCCAGTGATACCACCGGTGTTGCCCTGACAAAGTCGGGCAGTCTGTCCCGCAACGGATGGCCGCGCAGATAAGCGATCTTTGTTTCCAGATCTTCGATGGCTGCTTTGTAGGCTTCGTCGGTCTTCAGCCAGGTATAACGTCTGAGAGCGGTATAGTCGTTTTCACTGGTGACGCTTTCAACTCCTTCAAGGCGCTTCGTCTCGGTCGGTAAAAAGTTGCTGTTGTCTTGATCGTAGCTGCCGACACGCAGATCCGGATCGAGATAGCGCGTCTTCGATTTTTCGACGCAAGGTTGGGCTCCGAGCGAGCCGTGGATGTCCAGCTCTTCTGCTTCATTGACTGTGTAGCGGATGAAATAGGGCGCGGCATGATGGCCGAGTTTAAGATTCCTGGTCGAACGTTCCAGCTCATCCTTGAGCGCTCGAAAGACTACATCATCTTTTGCGTCTTCTTGTACTTCGTGTTTTGTCTCTTGTTTTGCTTCTTGTGGAAGCACCGAACTGGCCGGGAGCGGCGCTACGGTAGTATCGGCCAGCACCGCAGGTGGTGTCAGTAGTAAGGGGCTCAGGGCAAGAAGAATAGCCGCACCGAGTCGAATTGTTTTCATTTG
The DNA here is from genome assembly GCA_018971775.1 of Cyanobacteria bacterium REEB67. Taxonomy (GTDB): domain Bacteria; phylum Cyanobacteriota; class Vampirovibrionia; order Obscuribacterales; family Obscuribacteraceae; genus REEB67. Next base: position 52,141 of record JAGXAB010000043.1, read on the forward strand.
CTCGCCCCCGCAGCCGCACTCGTAGAAGCGGTCGGATCGCTCAAAATCGGAAATTTCTGGAAGGATTTGGCCCGTCTTTTCACTTCGATGGACTGAATCAGCAAGCTGGGCGCCGAAGCCGAAACTGGCACCGAGCCGGATTCGGCGTCGCATACGCCTTTGAAGACGGCATAGTCGTTGCCGCAGCCGATAATGCGCTCCAGGGAGGCAAGCGGCGTGCCGACGATATCGACGCCGCGAATCAGCTCATCCGGCTTGCCGTTTACGTAAACGCGATAGACTTTGAGCGGATATATGGAGTAGGACTGATTGGTTTCAGCGGCGGTCCAGGTTGTGCCGCCGGCGATTTCATCGAAAAGCAAGCCATAGGTCTTGTGCTGTTTCTTTGCTTCTTCGATCAGCATGGCGCGCAATTTCTGGAAGGAGACCTGTTTGGCCGGATCGGCCAGCACCATCAGATTTCCCTGTCGGGCGGCCGGATTCCATCCGGGCGAGGAGCGTCCGTGGCCGTTCGATTTGTTGAAGCCCTGGACCGGAGCGCGGCTCAATAAGAAGCCTTTGAGTATGCCGTTTTTTACCAGTGTCACAGGTTGAGCAGGCACGCCTTCATCGTCGTATTTGTAGCAGCCGTTCAGCTCCTGGCCATAGGAATGAGTGCGGGTCGGATCGTCCATGACGGAGATGAAGGGCGGCATGATGCGCGTGCCGATTTTCTTGGCGAAGGTTTTGCCCTCGTCTTCCTTCTTTTGTCTCTGTCCTTCGATGCGATGGCCGAAAGTTTCGTGGAAAAAGACAGCAGCAGCTCTTCCCGATAAAATCGCCGGGCCGCTGTATGGCTCCGCCAGCGGTGCCGCTCGTAATTTGTCCAGATCGTTTGCTACTCTATTAACCATGTTGGTCAGCACTTTTTCATCGGGCAAATTGGCCGGGTCCTTGCTCTCCACCGAATTGCTCAGGCGCAAGCTCAGGCCGTCATCGGCCAGAGTCGAAGCTTCGCAGAGGAAGCGATAGGTGTTGTGGCGCTCGGCCAGCTTCGTCCCTTCGCTTGTGACGATGTAGCGCATCTCCGGATCGGCGCTGAATTCAACCAGTGAATCCTTAATCAGCGGGTGATTCAGAAATAGCCTGGAGAGGCGTTTGACACGCTCTGTCCAGAGAGCCGCGTCAAAAGTTTCCTCCTTCGGAGGCTCTTCGAAAATATGTTTGGGCTCGAGCGAAAAATCACCGGCATGATCTTCTTCGGCGGCCAACACTTCATTGCTCGCTGCCAACTCGGCAAAGCGCGATTGCGCCTTTTTGAACGCTTCGTCTGTGGCCAGCCAGAGAGTCTGGCGCAGAGGTATGGAAGCGCCGTGTACCGGCAAGATCGAATCGCTGTCGGAGGAGCTTTCGTAGATGTGCGGCGGCGCCGAATTGTGACTGCGCAGATAGTGGGTGTTGTCAAATTGCGGACTGCCCAGGCGCAAATCTACCGAAAGCATTCGCCAGGGGCGATAGCCGTACTGGCCGCTCAAAGCCCCGGCCCGAGCCGAGATGCTCCACCAGTTGCCGTCGTACAGACGGTAGGCCAGATAGTAAAGAGGCGATCCCTTATCACGCTTGAGAAGCGTAAACGAGCGGTTCAGTTCGGATTGCATCGTCGCCAGCATGCTGTCCGGCGATTCGGCGCGGAAGTCCTGAGCCTGGGCCTGCCCGCCCCAAAGGAGCGAAGTCAAAACGGCCAGAGCGCAGTATTTTTTTAGCAAGCGAAACATAAAGGGAGATTATAGCAATCTTAGTGGCCGCCGCCTTTAGACGGTGGGGCTTTTTCCCCTCCCGTCTTTCTGGCCAGGTTAAGTTCGGCTCTCTTTTTTGTTTCGGTGACAGCAGCGCTGATTTCAGGGGCATGACCTTTCTTGATGATTGTCAGGGCCCGCTTGAGCAGGGCGAGTGCCTCGGCATTTTTACCCAGCTTGATCTGGCAAGTGCCCATATTGTGCAGAGTTTCGGCCACGAGGAGGCTGTCTTGGCCGAAGATTTTTTCGCGCAGGTCGAGCACCTCCGTCAGTATCAGCAATGCTTGCTGGAAATTGTCCTGCTCTTTATCGATGTCGGCCAGCCCATTCAAAACGCGTGAGCGCTCAAGAGCATGTGGCGCCAGCTTGCCGGCGGCTGTTGCTCTGTCTGTTTCTTTGTAGATGTCGGCAGCGCGCTGCAATAGAACAGTCGCTTCGGCGTAGCGTTTTTGATTGCGGAGATTGCTGGCCAGTGAGCCGAGCGTCACGCCCAGGCGGTCGCTGTTTTTGCCGAAGCGCTTTTCTCTAATTTTGGCTGCGCGCCTCAGGGCCGCTTCGCCTTCCTTAAACTGCTGATTCAGTCCATACCAGACGCCGAGATTGTGCAGATCGAAGGCGACATTTTCACTCTCCGCTCCGTAGACTTTTTCTTCGATGCCGATCGAGCGCTTTTGATAAGCAATCGCTTTGTTCAGCTTGTCTTTCTTGGCCACGGTCTTGTCTGGATTTGTCGCCGTTGTCAATGCCAGGTCATTGAGAGCCATGGCCACATGTTTGTCTTCTTTGCCGAGCTTTTCGGCTGCCAGAAGCGCCTCTCCAAAACAGCGGTCGGCCAGTTTGACGTCTCCGCGTCCGAGGGCGCTCTGTCCGGTGGCAAGCAGGTCGAGGCAGGTGGCGCCATTGTCGGCGGAAGCGGCGAGGACGTTGGCGGCACAAAGGACCGTGGCCGTGATCGCCCACAAGCCAGCTAAAAGATGCAGGGAGAAGGTGCGACGGCGGCGAC
>JAGXAB010000115.1 GCA_018971775.1 Cyanobacteria bacterium REEB67
CGAAAAGGCAGAAACCCATGCGGCAGCGGGAGTGGCGACGGCTGCTGCTGCTGACGCGCAAGCAGTGAAAACCGTCGATGGTCAGCCAACTCGAGATCCTCTGGCGAAGGGGATCGATAAAGAATTGCACGGGTCCGGCAGCAAGGACGCCGGCGCTTTTGAAGCGAGCCGTACCAATGCCAGCGACGGCTCCTTGCGCGACAGGCAGAGCCTCGCCGCTGAGCAGGAAGACAGCATCGAGATCAGCTTCCCCGGCGGGCGCGCCTCAAGGGCCAATCCGCTCACCGAAAAAGATATAGACGTCAACCGCGTCGAACATCAGGTCGAGCGCACCGGTCCTAAGAGTTTTGCTCTCGGTGTGCAATTTCAAGAAGGCAAAGATCTGCGTGAGGCCGGTAAGGCCCCCAACGCAAATGCAGATCAGCGCTCTGCTGTAGAAAAACTCTCCGATTTCGTCGGGGCTGCCACCAGGCGCGCCGCTGATCCGGCGAACTATGCCCGTTATCTGCAAGACGAAATAGACAAATTTGTCGGCATTGGCGAAGGGCTCAATCTTGCCAAAGAAGAAACTAAAAGCAATGCTTCTCATGCCTGGAAGGCTCTGACCGACGGTACGGTTGCTAATTTTTTAGCCCAGCCGAATGCTCTCAACGAGCCAATGTTCAAGGCCGTGGCCTCTGCTTTCGAGGCGATGAAAAATGACCCGGCTGTCGTGGATCGTGCCCTTCATGCGCTTGGTGAGCACCTTCTCCGGGCCAGTCAGGAATACTCGGAGATGACTGCGCGGCAGCAAGGCCAGGTGATTGGCAAGACTGCCTTCTCGATGGTCAATCCGGAAGGCAGTACTGAAGCCGGGGAGGCTGTGCTCAAAATCGCCGACCATGTGGCCACCCACGTCGACGCGGCGGTAATGAAAGGCATCGAGCGGGCGCACGCCGCAGTGCAGGAGCTGGCCAAAACCTCTCCCGCCGTCGCTGCTCAAACCAAACAGATGTTATTGGATTACACCAATCGACTCGGCCTGAGCGGACCACAATTGCAACTGGCCGGTATCCCGGATGGTTACTTCGCCGGCATGACGGCCGGCGCCGGCAAAACAGAAAACTACCTGGCCATGTCGGCCGGCTCAGAGGCGCGGGGCAATCTCGGCTACGGGCCTGAAGGTTACCGAGAAGTGCAACCTCGGGCGGAATTTACCGCGGTCGAAAGAGAAGCGATCGCTCGCCAGGCAAAAACCGACGCGATTCGCCTCATAACCCATGCGGAGAACGCCGAGCCTGAGGTGACTGACGATCTGATGGCCCTGGCTAAAATCCACAAAGGAGAGATGGTTGGTCTGGAATACCGTCTCAAGTCGGTCGAATCTTTGACGCGCAAAATCGAAAATGGCAGTGAGGCCGGGCAAATCAAAGATGCGCTGCGCTACACGATGATCTTCCCCGACGACCAGCTGGTGGAAAAAACTGAGACGATACTGCGGGCGATGGAGCTCGACGGCTACGAAGCCCTCAAGGTGAAAAACACTTTTAAACCAAATGTGCCATACAAAGGCGTGAACGTCTGTTTGATCAAAAACGAACAGATGTTTGAATTACAATTCCACAGTCCGGGAAGCTATGATCTGAAGCACTACAACCACCCGCTTTATGAATTTGCCCGCGAGCTTTGCGAATATGATGAGGTGAACAAAAACAACGTCTATTATCCGCGTGCCATCGCTGAAAAAGCAATTGCCAAAAATATCGATAAATTGGCGGACTATCCGCATCTTCAAAAAACAGCCAGGCGCTATTTGCTGGTGACCAATGCGGAAATGGTGGCAAAAGACGTCTATGATGCAGTCGAGGACCAGTTGAAAGTCAGGTGTAATCAGTTTCCGAACCCTCGAAATATTGATAATTTAAAGGATTTGGATAAATTTGGAGGGAAGAAATGATGTGGCGATATTTTAAATTTGCGCCGGACCGTCACAGTGCTGCCATAATTTATCGTATCCCAGCAAACGGTAAAAATATCAGCAAGCAGAATGATGCCGATGTCCACAGATTTGAGGCCGATGGCCAGTGGCATGTGACTGGCTCATTGACATTGCGCATGCAGGCCATGGAAGGCTATTTCAGTGAAGAGAGCGATGAGATAAACGAGGCCGAAGCGATCGAGAGAATGGCCCAGACAGTCGCTGAAGGCAAGCCTGCCTAGTTGAAGTTGGCCGACTTAAACTTCCAGGGTGACATCCATCATCATGATATGCTGCGGCCCGGCGCTGCCGCCTGAGTAAAGCTCGCCGGTATCGCGGAAGCCATTTTTCTCATACAGCTTATAGGCCTGCGTATTGCGGCAGTTGACGGTCAAGCCGACGCTGAGGTCGGCGCCAAAAACATCCGGCACCAGATCCGGCAGCATTTTCAAGACCGTCGCTGCAAAACCTTTGCCCTGGTACCTGGCATCGATCATAAATGATTTCAGCGTGCAGCGATTGTTGCTGCGCAGCTGCTCGACAGGGTCGTGCAGCGATGGCGTCAACGTAAAAAAGCCAACATCCTGGCCGTCACTGCGCACCACAAACGGTATCGTGGATTTTTCTAGATTGGCCAGTATCTCATCAACTTTGCCTACAAACTCATCTTGATTGGCGAGCACCTGCACCTCGATAGTGCGATAAGGCGCTGTCAGTCTTTCGATTGTGAGCACTAGTTGCCTCCAGGCACTCTCGGTTTTCCGGTAAACATCCTATGCAAATGACCGAAAAATCCCACGTGTCTGGCTTTCTTTTCGATCAGCTCGTCTTCCGCCGAAATGCTATCCGTCGCTTGCGTGCTTGTACCAGCCGGAGAGAGCGAGGTGTTTATCCTATCAGAATTTGAGGATGATGAAGTGCTGGAAAAATTGTTCATACCGCTTATGTGAGAGCCGCCGAAGTGGATGCCGCTACCATGGAATGAATGCGAGCAACTGTGGCCGCCATAAAATGCATGACTTCCACCAAATGAGTGTCCGCCGCCGAAAGAGTGTCCGCCGCAGTGGCCACCGCCAACGTGTCCACCACCGCCACCACCGCCACCGCCGCAGTGGCCACCACCCCCACCGCCATGGCCGCCCCCACCTCCACCGTGTGCCATCGCCGATTGGCCCGTCGCGCCAGTGGCTATAAAAGCGACCACTGCAAAAATGAACAGTGTTTTCAAAAACTGCATAAAATTCTCCAGTGAATCGCTAGCTTGACTGAATCTATTAAATCCTCTCAATGTGTCGTTTCTGTGAGGGTGCTGGCGCTCAAAGATGCGGCAGATGAGTACAACAAGAAGCGTGCCGGGCGCGAACTGCAAGGGCGCACCTTTGATGGAATGCCGTGTGGCTGGAACTTCCCGGCACGTTGAGTGTCGTCATTATTGTCAGATCAAATTTTGGTGAGTGACAGATGACTGATGACGCGGTTGCCCAGGGTACAGCAAATATTGACGCCGGTAAAAATGATAATGAGGCCGATGGTCTGCAGGAAGCGGCGCGCAAGGGCGCGGCAAAACGTGTGCCGGGCAAGGCTCATAGAGAGCATCATAAAATCAAGAATATCGGTTGGCTAAGAGCGGCCGTACTAGGCGCCAATGACGGTATCGTTTCGACCACCAGTATCGTGCTCGGGGTGGCAGGCTCCCACGCCAATCACGAGGCCGTCCTTGTGGCGGGCATCGCTGGTATGGTCGCCGGCTCGATGTCGATGGCGACCGGAGAATATGTATCTGTTGCCTCCCAGGAAGATACAGAGAAAGCCGCGCTGGTAGAGGAAAAGGCCGAGCTAAAGGCTGACTATGCCAGTGAAAAGACAGAACTGGCATTGATTTATGTACGTCGTGGTCTCGACCGGCAGCTGGCCGACCAGGTCGCCGACGAATTGATGAAGCATGACGCTCTTTCCGCTCACGCTCAAGACGAGCTTGGACTATCAGAGATCAGTCAGGCCAATCCCTTGCAGGCGGCTGTGGCCTCAGCTTGCAGTTTTGCTTCCGGTGCCGCTTTGCCACTGGCCATCGTCGCCTTTGTACCCCATAGCGCAATCGTCTATGCTCTGGCCGTCGGTGCTCTGGTATCGCTGGCGGTGCTTGGCGGCCTGGCGGCAAAAGCCGGTGGTGCGCCGATCAGACCTGGTGTCCTCAGAGTATTGCTCTGGAGCGCTCTGGCCATGGGTATAACATATGCTGCCGGCGCGATATTTGGAGCAGAGGGCTAGTTGTTCTAAAACGGAGAAGTAAAAAAGCGCCTTTAGCCTAAAGATGTTTTGCTTCGACATTGCCCCATTTTGCATTTAGATATTCGATAACGAGCGAGCGGTGACACTGTTCGGCGTTTTCTTCGCTGCACAGAAGTACCGTCGGTCGCTCGAACATCTCAAGATTGAGCTTTGTTTCTACTTCCCTGTGATCGAGCAGCTCCAGATAACGTCTCTTGTATGTGGACCAGGGGCCGCGATATTTTTTGAAGTCATCGAGCATGAGTTGAGTTGGGGCCAGTAGCGTTTCATGCTTGTAAGTGGCATTGCAAATAACCTTTAGAAAATATTCCAGGTCTTCCTTTTTGCTATAACCGGCCAGTTGCGAGCTGTTGTTTAAACGCACATCGATTAACTGCTCGATGCCGTTGGTTTTAAGCGCTTCGAAAAAATACTCCGCCGATGTCTTAGTGAAGCCGATCGTAAAAATTTGCATGCGTGCTGGTTTCCTGATTATACTTGCTGCGGCTTTTTGCTAGCCATTTTTTCCCAGGCTCATCATAACCGCTGGATGCTGTAGACGGCATGCAAAACACGACTAAATTGCTAAATGTTCTTTTGCTGTCTTTCGGCTTTTGCTGTGCTGCCGTAAGTGCGGCCGAGCCCCTAAAGGCCGGCGTCGAGGCCTCTCAGATCCTCAATAGTGCCTCTCCTCTTCTGCGGCGTGGGCCAGTGTTTGATGAGGCAAATCTGCCTCCGCTGCACACCACGAAGTGCTGGTATGAGATACCTGATTGGTTTGCCGGAACCTGGCACCGCGAAAATGAAAAAGTTTCGGTGCTTGGATTGCCTTTGAAGGTCAAAGCTTCCCGAGACCGAGTGCGAGGCACGCAGCTGGATGCACTCGGGCATATATGGCAAGCCTGCGACGAGCCCTCGGTCGTCAAAGTCAATGGATCTCTATTCACTGATTACAAACTGATTTTTAGTCTGGAACCGCTAGCGGTATCAAAGGAAAGAGTCACTTTGCGCTTCATTGTCAAAAGTATTTCAGTCGATAATGAGAGCGGCAAAATTATCAGAGTCTATGACTCCGTGGAAATCCAGGAGTCAACATTAGCCTCTACTGGGCATGTACGTGCGACGGTCACTAACGGTAAGCGAAAAGTAGGGAGCTTTGATGAGGTTTTGACCGCTCCGTTTTCGCCGGTCGATCAAGATGATCACCGCAACTATGACGTCGAATTTTGCGAGTATTTGCGAAGTGAGGGCAAGGCGAACTTGAATGTGGATAAAAAAGGCGCTTAAGCTTTATCCGCTTCGTGGCTGTTCAGCAGTGCGGATGCAACATTGAACCGGGCTGACAATATCGAGACTTGATCGGCCGAGAGCGGCCTGGCCCCTTCGATTATGTCTCCTGCAGTTTGCTTGTCAATCATTAAGATGTTGGCTAAGTCGCCTGCGGCCATATTATTGACCTCAAGCAAGGAACGGAGCATTTCCAGGGGAGTGCTCGGAGGATCTTCGATGTCGGTGTAGGTGCTGTCTTCGTAGAGCTGTATCAGTGCGAGTATCGCTTCTAAGTAGCGCTTTTCGTCGGCGTCGAGGTTGTCTTCGTTGTCCATGAGCTCGGCTGAAATTTCCAGGGCTCGATCTAAGTCGGCGACTGTTTCAATCGTTTTCAGTGGAAATCGCTGGGTCAAAAGGTCGTATTTGTTTGTCACGATCAGGCCTCGTGCATTTTGAAGGGTAGGGCGCGACCAATTGATTCCTTCATTTTAGTTAGCTTTCGTTCAAATATATTACCAAATGGGAATGATAGTTTTACTCTAGGTCTTTAATGAGAGTGAGCCCCGAGGAGTGTTCCAGAATCATCCGTTTAGATTGAAACAAGGGAGAGAGCCGGAGATGAATAGAGCTGTCATTGTGCAAGCTGCCGTTTGTCGCCAAGATCCCGTCGAGGGTGTTTTTGTAGTTGAGTCAAAGGAACTCGAGCAAGTTATTGGTGTCGGCGAGACCGAGGCCGAGGCGTGGAAAGTTTTCGGAGAGTTGGTTGATGATTTCCTTGAGGCCATTGATGCCAGCGCGAAGCCGCTTAGAGAGGATTGAGGAAAACCCGCACCTTACCGACCATATGGGTCGCGCCGAGTTGCGTATGGTTTCCTTGCTGAGTGCTAATCCTTCTGTTCTAGGTACGCCGCGCCACTGCTGCTCTTGCTGAGACGGTGTCATTACTGACGGCGATGTTCTTGAGTTAGCTTTTTAGCAATGCGGAAGAAACGGAGGAATCTTCTTTGAGGCTAGCAATTCACGCCGATAGGCCTTATTAGATTGGCCGCTAGCGAGCAAGCCCGCCGCTCGCTAGCGGCGCGATGCGCCTGATGTACAGTCGCTTCTCTGGTGAAGATAGGGGCAAGCAAGGCGGTAGTTCCCGTATGAGTAAAGGGTATTGGCCCTCAGGGAGAACGAGAGGTGGACTGAATAGTTGAGCACTTTTCAGAGTACTAGCCACGCAACATATGCATGGGTTCGTTCTGGAATCTTCGACCGAAACGGCTGAGCTGGGGCAAGGGCGCAAGCCCCGTGCCTTTAAAACGACATTCAAACTAGGGCTGTCAACCGGCGAGCTTTTTCAAGACTATTATTGTTGCTCTGACCATTAAAACTTTGGAAACCCGTTATAACTTTTTTGTGATGTAGGGTATAACATGACTTGGACGTGGGAATTTTACACAAATCCAAGAGGCAAAAGCCCCGTCCAAGAGTTCTTTGAAAGTCGGCCTGATTACGTGCAAGCGCACTTTCTTGGATTTCTTGAGATTCATATCGAGCCGCAGCCGAGAGGCCTGATTGGTAAGGGAGGACCATTTCACTTAGTCGATGGACATTGGCAGCTCCGATCGTATAACTGCCGGTTCTTTGGTTTAGAGCATCCAACAAGAAGACAACACCTAATTTTCTTTCATGCCTTTGAAAAAAAGAGCAAAGAAACTCCTAAGAACGAGCTAGTGACAGCAGAGAAAAAGAGAAAAACGATCATAAAAGAGTTAGAGCAGGTAACAGGGTAGGATGAGGAGCGCGAACAAAATGGCATTTGATCCAGAAAAGTACCGCCAGGAGAAAATGAAAAGTCCAGCCTTTCGGGTGGAGCGCATCTTAGCCCGCAATGCGATTAAGCTCGCCGACCGAATTTGTACGATCCGCGAAGAAAAGAGAATTAGCCAACAGGATCTGGCTCAAGCTCTTGGAACAAAACAGTCACAAATTTCCCGTTTCGAAAGCAGTTATTACACGGGCTTCTCCCTCAGAAGCTTGGCGAAGATTGCTGATGCTCTTGGTTGCGATTTGGATGTTGAGCTGTCGCCAAAAGCTCAGGCAGTGGCTCCATCCAACTGCGTCCAACTGCCCAGCACAACTGGGGTCAACATGAGAAATATGCAGGCAAGCAAGCCTTATGAGGCGTCCACCGGATTTTGCCTGATATACGGTGGTGGATACACTGGTCAGGTTTCTGTGGGCAAGGTGGCCATTGAGGCTTAGGTAGAGCGAAATGAAAGCCAAACATGTGCCGACTGGGCGGAAATCCAAAGCGTCAATCCGAGATTTTTACCTCCCGTCGGCGCTCACGGTAAGCTCCGACGTGATACAGGAGCAGGCTGGAAGCACGACGATTGTCCGGTTGATAGATCAGATTTCCTCCTATAGGTTTCCGGTAGCTCCTCCTTTTTGGATAATAGCAGAGCTTTGCGCACAGCCCGGAGTTACACCCGCGCGAGTGACTGAGGCCGAGGTTTATCTCAAGCTTGTTATGCTCACGCCGAAGGATGCGTTGATTGAGTTTGGGGAGTTTAGGCAGACCCCGCCCGATGTTCCAGACTGGTTTATGACTCGTTTTCTGGTGAACGCAAGTGGTGGAATCGCTTTTCAGAATCTGGGATATAACCGCATTCAATTGCTTGGAAAGGTTGGTTCCGGGAACTACGAACTTCTGCTAGAGCGGCTGCTTCCAGTGAAGAAAATGTCCCGCGAAGAGTTCGTGCAACGGTTCGGATTTGAACCCCCAGCTGAGCCAAACGAAGTTTATGACCCCCGAAAAAAACAAGAAGCAATTAAGAAGACAACAAAGAAGAAGTGATTGGTTCTGCCTCGTTTGGCTGGGCTTACCGCGGTTCTATGTATGTTAACGGCCTTCTTGTTTCATGCCTCTCGATTCTCCAGGCTCCCTAGTGCACATTAGCCCCAGCGCCAAAATCATAGTTCATGACAGCCTCGCATATTCAATGGCGAGGAGTATACCTCGTTCGATTTGCAACGCGCAGCACACCGCCAGTAACTCATGAGTCACTCAAAGCTCTTTGCCTCCCCTAAAAACAGAAAAGACCCGACAGCCTGCCGAGTCTCTAAAGTGCCTTGCGCCTTATGATTTGGGCGAGAGAGGACTTGAACCTCCACGACTTTCACCACCAGATCCTAAGTTATTCGACCTAGCTGTTTTGCGTCTTGCGCTCTCTTGCTTGTCCTTGTCAGAGCTGGCGGTATTTCAGCGTCTCGAAGCTTTGCTCTTTTTTGCCTCTTGCGTCGTCTTGCGTGCTTTTGTACCTATTGCGTTATAAGGGCGTTATAACGGAGAATGGTTTTACAGGTACACCAGACTTTTCGGTAGGCAAAATTATGCCCAATATAACTATTGAATTTGTTAAGCGGACGAATGAGCCCGGCACTTATCGCGATGAGAAATTGCCCGGTTTCACTCTCTTTATAGGAAAGGGAGAATCTGGGATTAAAAGCTACCAGGTCAACGGACGCATAAAGGGCGGTCGCCCTATCTTCTATACGATTGGCCGGCATGGTACCTGGAATGCGACGACGGCGCGCGAGGAAGCTGGCCGAATTTTGCGCCTTATGGCGGAAGGAATTGATCCTAGAGCTGGTAAGAGCGAAGTCAAAGCGGCTCACGTTGAGCAGATTGCTTTAGATAAGGCCGAGGCCGCAAAGAGTGAATTCACTTTGAGGCGGGCTTTTGAGCAATGGCACGCTGAATCCCATAAAACGAAAGACCGGACGAAAGAGCTATATCAACAGATGATCTATAAACATTTAAAAGATTGGCTCGATTTACCTGTTGCTGAGATTACAGCGCAAATGGTGGCGGACCGATACAACAAAGTTGCTGACGTTTCGGTTGGCAGCGCCGGCAATACTTTCCGAGCGCTCAGAATGCTTTTCAATTGGCTCCTAATTAGACAGGAAGATTTACCGGCGGCGGAGCAGATTATCGTCAAAAATCCTGTCACTGTTTTGCACCGCCGGGACCTTTGGCGGGAGCTTAAGCCGCGCACAAAGTTTATTACCAAGAAGGAGTTGCCTCGCTGGTTTCAAGCCGTGCAAGAAATCGACAACCCAATGTACTGTGATTACTTTCAGTTCGTGCTAGTGACCGGCTTGCGATTAACCGAGGCATCAAAGCTTCACTGGGCAGATATTGACTTTGATAATTCTGTTTTCACGGCTCGTGATACGAAAAACGGCAGCGATCACACTTTGCCTATGACTGATTTCACTAGGCAAATATTCGAGCGCCGTTTGGCAGCCAAGAAAAATGATTTTGTCTTTCCTGCTAAAACAGGCACCGGATATTTTCGCGATGCCCGTCACTGGATCCGGATTGTAAAACAGCGCACGCAAGGTCCAGGACAGGCGGGAATAGAGTTTACTTGCCACATGCTTAGGAAGACGCTATCGAACTATGCAATGGACGTTAATTTGACCGACGGGCAGCGCAAAATGATTTTGAATCACACTAACCGCGCCGACGTCACTGAGCACCACTACACGACCAAGGATGCCGAGCGAATGAGAGAGCCTCTCACCCGGGTTGAAAAATATATACTTGAGATAGGTCTTTCCGGTTAACCGTACAACGTCCGTATGCAACCCTCAGATGAAATTTGAGACGGCAGGCTATTTTCGCTTGACCCTGTAAATTTTTCTGCGCCTAATATGTGCAACAGCGCAAGGCAATGCAAGAAACCTTCCTGAAATTATTCAGCACAAACAAAGAGCAATCTCAAATGGAAAAAGAAATTACGTCCGGCGACAAGCGTCTTCAATCTACGCCCCAGAGCTCGAACCTTCTCAGCACCAAAATGTTGGCAGATCGATGGCCTGAAATTTTTGCGCCTGAGCGACAGTGTCGTATGCGCGCAAGTGGTATTAAAAATCTAAAAGGAGACGCTCTTAAGTGGTATTTCATTGGCGGCAGATATTATGTCAACGAAGCTGATGTAGTCGCCTGGCTGGAAGGATGCGCAATTAATTCCACTGCTGAATTGCCGGCCGGTGCGCAAGGGGACAGTCACAAACACATAAGAGAAGCCCGAGCCAAGCGGCGTAAAAGTGGTATCACTCAACCATCAGTTGAGAAAGAGGCCAGCTAGTATGTCCGCCGAGCAAGAGGAAATAGAAAATTGGTTATCCAAGCAGGATGTAGATAGTTTTCTTCGTAGCGAATGGGACATTGTTACCCGTCTTCACTTTGAAGCGGATAGCGATTGGATCGAAATTAAAGTGTCTGGCTTGGACAAATTTGACTGCGAAGTTTCAACCAGAATAATCAAAACGCTTCCGCTCAATGACGACGAAGCTTATCATCTAGAGCTATCGAAAGCAGGCACTTCAGCATTAGCCATTTGGAAGAGCCTTAAACGGTTGAAACCTAAGCCCATAAATTAAAAGCCGCCCCGGCTATTAGGGCGGCTTTCAAGATTTTTTTATTACCCAACAGTTGCGAGCTGTCAGATAGGAGCATCATGACTAGACGTTATTATAAAGCAGGACCAAAATGTTGCGGCAAAAAATTTGTACCGCCAGTCAAAGTATTCATAACCGATCTGGAAATTATTGAGCACCTGCACCTAATCTCTCTTCCGATCGACCCAGCGGAGGAGCCGACCTTTGCCGCTACGAAATTACCTATTGGTAGTTGCGCGTCGCGCTTGCTTCGATTCGAGGCGCCTGAAGTAATAAACAATGTTGCTCGCCTGGTCACTGTTTACGACGATGACGGCGAAATAGTACGCGCCATGATTTACGTCAAAACAGTTGGACGGCCCGATGATTGGCTGATTGTTCCGGCTCACTTGCACTATTTAGCTTCTGAGCCAATATTTGTAGAACGTCTAATGCTCGACGGATCGCTTACTGTTGAGGCTCTATGGTAAAAAAAGCCAAACCTCCGGAGCCTATATTTGCTCAGCCGACGCCAGACGAAATTGCAGAAGAAAACGAAAAACCAATCGACGCTGTCGATATCCGCACGAAACCTATTTTTCGTGATTGTCCGTTGGTAAAGGGGAACATTGTCGCGCACGATCATTGGTTCGATGGTCGTCGCACGGTGCCGCATGCCTATAAGCTCGTCAATGAGGGCCTTTTGAAGTGCAGCCAGGAGTCGCCCGGCGGTGAGAAGTTTGCCGGCCCTATTATGGTTGTCGCTAAAACTGTTAGCGTTGGCGACGACGACGGAAACAATGGTCTTGTTCTCGAGTTTGAAACCATGGAGAATACGTTTAAAGAGGTTACTATCCCGCGCGCTCGGCTTCATCGCCACCCCGCCGAATTGGCTCAAGATTTAGCGGGTTACGGCTTCTATATCACGCCTGGTAAGGAGAAGGAATTGCTTCTTTATCTCGGAGAGTGTCAACCAAGTGAATTCAGGGTTGCTGTTTCGCAAATCGGTTGGGTTCAGACGAATGACGACACGTTGATTTTTGTTTTGCCAAATTGGAGCACTGACCCTAAGTATCAACTTCAGCCATCGGCACAAGCTTTACCGACTTCAGTCGGCATTGGTAAATCCGGCACTCTCCGAGATTGGATTGACACTGTTTTCACAACCGATCCGCTCCCGCTGGTGAACATTCTAATTTCACTCTCGACGCCATTACTTAAGCCTATGGCCATGCCCTCCTGCGGTATAAATTGGCACGGCGAAAGTTCGACGGGTAAAACCACTCTTGCGCAAATGGCTGCCTCAGTTTGGGGCGGCGGTGCAGACCCGGGCAATCCAGGGACTAAGCCGTATATAAATCGATGGAATAGTACACGCAATGGCCTAGAAGGCCTTGCTTCCGCACGAAATCATCTTCCTTTAGTCTTGGACGAATCAGGATCGGGAGACGAAAAAGACTTCAGTAAACTTGTCTATGATCTATCTGGAGGAACGGGCAAAACCAGAATGGACGCCAGTACTAATATAAAAAAGTCCCGAGCATGGCAGTTGATAATTATTTCGACGGGTGAGAAATCATCCCGTGAGCTGATGGAAGAATCCAATTCGTACGGTCGTAAGAAGACAGCGAAGGCGGGTGCAATGCTCCGGTTGCTTGACTATCATTTAGCGTGCAGCCCCTTCTCGAGTGGTCCGCAAGTCGACAAAATCAAAGCTAGCTGCACGAAATTTTACGGATGCTTAGGTCCAGCCTTTATCGAGGCGATCACTTCTAGATATTCTGAAAGCGAATTTTTCAAATTAGTAGGCCAATATTTTCAAACCTCTTTCGATAGGATTATTGCCTGCAATAAGACAGCCGGTCGACCGCTCGATTCTGTGCAAGAGCGTTCACTCAAACTTTTTGCACTTGCTGAAGTTTCAGGCAGATTGCTCGTTGATTTTAATTTGATACCTACTTTGACGCTCGATCTAGTGACTGAGGCAATTGATAAAGTTACGCAAGAATACATGCCTAACTCCGTTAATCTAAGCGACAGCGAACGAGCTCTCCAGGCGGTGCGATTGTATATTCTTCGAAACCGTTATTCGAAGTTTTTAAATATTGGTGGACTATCGAAGAACGAGAACTTGTACTCAATTCCTGAAGAACGACGCTCTGAGATCACCGGTTACTATCACGAGTCCAAAAATTGTTATTGCATGACAGGCGAAATTCTTGAAGAAATCACAGGGTCAAATTTGCTCATCGTGAAAAAAGGTCTTAGCAAGTTTTTACTCAAAGGCGAGAAAGACAAGGACACCATTCGTGTGACTATAATGAAAGGTGAGCGAATTCCGGTTTATGGCATAGATGCGAGCGTTCTCGATGGGTTTGCTGACGAGGAGCATGCAGTAGATGGTAGCTCCATCCTCGCGAAGTGGCAAAATTTGGATTTCACTCCCGAGCAAATTCAAGCTTTTGAAGACGCCTAGGGTCTTTTTTTTTTAAGCCGTCTAACGTTCGCTGGCCTTTCTGTCCCTTTCTTTTTTCGCGGCACTTATCGTAGTTAAAAGTGGACCGCGTGGAAGTGGCTTGGTGTGCGGGTGTGGCACCGCTGTCCCTGTTGGCACTCACTTTTAAACGTAGAGAGACATCTCTAAAACTCATTTCCAAAAGAATGAATCGAGAAAAGTAAGTCTCCTATATAAATTCACAGGGACAAAAGGGACAGAAGGGACAGCGTGAGTCTTCATGCGGGTTTCACGTGTACCTTTTTTTAATTTCAAAAGTGCCACGTTCAGAATTAGGGCCACAAATTTTTAAGCGTGCGAAGATGTGAAGCAAGGGTATTCACTTGCCCGCCAAAAACCATACCCCCAGCTCGTTCTCAGCCTCACCCACGTCCATCGCGGGTCTTACGCGCACGCTAAAACTGTGAAAAGTCATACACGGCCCTCACATATAACCAGCGTTTCATCACGCGCGCCGCGCGCGTAATAGCCTCTGGCCATGGCCTCGGCGCCTCCGCCCCCGGTGTAAGCCGACAAACGAACTTGTCATTTGTCGCGACAATAACTTCAACCTCGTGACATCAAAGCGGGTAAGAATGGCAAGACAGGTTGACGCGCAAGCGTTAACCTGTCTTCTGCCGCTTTTTGTGTTTCTGGCACTTTTTTAGATC
>JAGXAB010000044.1 GCA_018971775.1 Cyanobacteria bacterium REEB67
TCGAAAATCTCGGCAAAGACACGGCCAGTTATGCGGCTTTCGGCATGGCCTTTGGCGGAGCCAACTATGCCTTCAATCGATTGACCGCACCACCTACCAGGACTTTTACGACAGACAGGAGCGACGCCAAGGTAAGCTTCGACCACGACGGCAATCCGGTCAAAGTGGAAGGCAGTGCTCCAGCCATTACCTCCGATATGAAATTAGGCTTCCAGGCTACGAAAATGGCCAATGGCAGCTGGTCCTCCAGCTCCTGGGAAGACTGGGGCAACATGAAGGGAGATGCGGCCGCCAGTCCCAACATCGAAGACGTAAAAGTCGAGGGGGATGATCTGTTTATGAGCGGTAAAGGCGTCACAAGAGAGTTTACGCCCGACCATCGCTATGTCCGCGTCGATCTGGCTAAGCAGGCGGCTAAGGCGGCCAGAGAAGCCGCCAGTGCAGCCGAGTTTGCCAAATACAACAATATCGAAGAAGGCGACGGCATCAAGACAACAAGCAATTACAACCGCGACATGAAAATTGCCAGCATCAAGGCAGAAAGTTTGAGCGCTCCCGGTCAGACCATAGCCAAAGCTGATATTTATTACGGCAAGGACGGCGATCTCGCCCAGGTATCCGTGAGCCAGCCAGGCCAACAGCTTCTGCGACTAACCAAAAGTGACGCCGGCGACTGGTATTTCACCAAAAACGACCAGACCTATAAATTTGACGGTGATGTGAAAATTTTGCCTCGCGGCGGCGCAGGCGAGCCAGAGCAAGTACAGTTTACCCCCAGAGGAGCCGAGCCGGTGATAGCTGATCTGTCAGGTCGCGACAGCTCACTGAATAATGCCATCGAAGCACATTCCGCTTATCTGCCAGGCGGCACGGGACGTATGGTCCTCAATGTCGATGCCGACGGCAAAGCCAGCCTCACCGGCGGCACCAGCCACTACCAGAAATTGGCCGTGAACGGACGCAGTATCGAAGCGGGGCAAAAAGTGGAAATTCAGCCGGGCGATAAAGTCGAGGTCACCAGCGACATCGGCGACCGCTATCCGATCTTCGAGACGCGCGAACTGCTCTGGAGCCGATCGTTGGACGGCCAACCGCGCCTGGCCACTACTGAGCTCACAAATGGCAGTCAGAGCGATTTCAAATTTGACGATCAGTCGACGCGAGTGGTACCGAAAAACCGCTGAGCGGCACTAAAACTGGTACCATTTCTTCGGTACGACGACCTGCACTTCTTTGCTCAGGGTCACGCACCGACCGTCTATGGTAACGCCACTGAGATCGAGTAAGGCCTGTTCGGCCTCAGCATCGCTTTTCATTTCGACCAGAGCATAACCGCGATTGGTGCCGCCCTTGCCGCCGCCAGGTATGGAAACGGCTGTAACGGCACCGGCTGTGGCAGAAAATATTTCGCGAATAGCTGCTTCAGTCGCGTTAGTGCCGATGTTGCCTACCAGAACAACGCCTTTTTGAACTACTTTCATGCCTGCCCTTGCCTCTAAAAATTTGTATGCCTGTCAAAACCCTCGCCAAAAACGAGGGCAAAGGATTTTTACCTCAGCATGCAAATCCTGGCTTTGCCACTGGAAAAGGGAAATCCGATAGAAATCCGCAAATAATCGGATACATACATTATGACACATTTCTAAGAAACGGGACGCTATCTTCGCGACATCTTGAAAGCTTCACGGGTTAGGATATCTCACTTGCATATACAATTCTCAGCTCTTGTCCAGGAGATTAGTCAGTGAAAGTAGCCGAACCGAAGAATTCCCCCACCAGTCAGGCCACCTTTGTCACGGTGAAAGACTTTATCAAGCACAATTTTCGTCACTTCAACGCCGCCGTTGTCGTCGACGCAGCCGAAGCCTATGTCGCTCATTTAAACAAGGGGGGCAAAATGTTTGTCACCCTGGCCGGCGCTATGAGCACGGCCGAGCTCGGGCTGTCTTTTGCCGAAATGATCCGTCAGGGCAAAGTGCATGGCATTTGCTGCACGGGCGCCAACCTCGAAGAAGACATTTTCAACCTCGTCGCCCATGACCACTATGAGCGCGTTCCCCATTACCGTCAGCTGAGCCCTGCTGAAGAGCTCGAACTGCACAGCCGCGGCATGAATCGCGTCACCGATACCTGCATCCCCGAAGACGAAGCGATCCGTCGCATCGAAAACGAAGTGCTCGAGCTCTGGCAAGCAGCAGATCAAAAAGGCGAGCGTTATTTCCCCTACGAGTTTATGTATCAGCTGATCAAATCGGGCAAAATCGAAAAACACTACCAGATCGATCCCAGAGATTCATGGGTAGTAGCCGCTTGCGAAAAGAACATTCCGATCATCAGTCCCGGTTGGGAAGATTCCACGCTCGGAAATATATTTGTCTCGCACGTCATTCGCGGCGACGTCAAATCCTATCAAGTCGTGAAGTCCGGCCTCGAGCAGATGGGCTTCTTGATCGACTGGTATAAAACCAATAGCGCTCAAGAATCGATCGGATTTTTCCAGATCGCTGGTGGCATCGCCGGTGACTTCCCGATCTGCGTTGTGCCGCTCATCCAGCAAGACCTGCAGGAAGACTGCAAGCTCTGGGGCTATTTCTGTCAGATTTCGGACAGCACGACCAGCTTCGGATCTTACAGCGGTGCAGTACCGAACGAAAAAATCACCTGGGGTAAACTGGCTGAAGACACACCTCGATTCGTCATCGAATCGGATGCTTCGATAGTGGCACCATTGATCTTCGCTTACGTGCTTGGCCAATAATCGAAAGATTGCCCTACTTTCTGCGAGCAATCGACCTCTGGCTTTTCAGCGGAGGCTCCTCGCCGCTATCGACATCAATAATCTATACGCGGCCCGGAGGGGAGCGGTCAGCGATATGAGCGATGTTGGCGCCGCGGCGATACCGCCGGCGATGCCCGTACTTGCTCTGATGAGGTCTTATCTAATCCTAATCTCGCAACCGCACGCGGCGGCGACGATCATCAAACTATACGGAGAAAAACGATGTGGCTACATTGTATACACATCGTTTTAAAGCCATTGCAGCACAGGCGAAAAAATCGCCGGATCTTCAATCCGGCTCGGGCCCTAAATCTGCAGCTCTTGAATGCCCTCTTGATCTACCTGCAGATCTAAAACACGCGGCGGCTTGACCTCGCTCTCCGCCCAGTCCTTGATCTGCTCTAAAACCTTTACCTTGCGTTTTTCGTTGACGACGACAAGCACGGAAGAGCCGGCCCCCGATAAAACGCAACCGATAATCGGCTGACTGGCGAGCTCGCGACGCAGGCGCGAAAGCTCTGGCACAAGCTGGGCGCGATAGGGTTCGTGCATACGATCGTCGAGGGCTTCCATCAGTGCTTGTTCGTCGTTACGTGATACGGCCGCCACGAGCAAAGCCGTTTTCTGGATGTTATGCACGGCGTCTTCGAATTTCACTTCTTTAGGCAAAATGCGGCGGGCGGTCGGCGTGGTCAGTGAATACTGAGGCGAGACGACAATCAAATGCCATTCACGCGGCCAGTTCAACCGTTGGGTGACGATTTTTTTACTGGTGGAAGATGGTCCGCAAACAACCATGCTGCCAAGCAGGCAGGCGGCCAGCGTCTCAGGATGTCCTTCCAGTTCGCAGGCTTCGGCCAGTAGAGCAGGCGCTGTCGGGATGCGGTCCTTAAATACGTTCGCGGCCCAGAGAGCACCGAGTATCGCCGTTGAACTACTGCCCAGGCCGACACCAAGAGGTATTTCAGAATCGATGATTATGCGGGCTCGCTGCAGGAGGTTCTGGTCTTGCTTCCAGAGCCGGCTCAAAATCGTATAGGTGAGGGTGCCCTGATCTTGCGCTAGACTACTCTTGGCAATCGATCCCTTGAAGGTAATCAGGGGAATGCCAGGGTCATTTTCGGGCAGGATAAAGAATGACATCTTGCTGTAAATATTCAGGGCCAGACCAAGACAATCGAGTCCTGGCCCGAGATTGGACGTAGCTCCCGGCAATTTGAGAGTGATCCGGCGTTCTTTGCTGATGGCGCTTTCTAAGTCAATCATGGCAAAATTATCAATTAGTCAGGGGAGCCTTTAACATCAACACTAATACTATGAGACATTTAGTAACCGGAGGATCCGGTTTTCTCGGCAATCTTATCGTCCGCCGCCTGCTTGCCGAAGGCGCGCATGTGCGCATCCTCGACATCTGGGACGACCCGGAACGTCCGCCCGGTGCTGAATTTGTCCTCGGCAACATCATGGATCAAGCAGCCGTGCGCCAGGCCGTGCAGGGCATCGACATTATCCACCACACCGCCGCCCTCGTCCCCCTGACCAAATCCGGCGATCTTTTTCGCCGCGTCAACGTCGAAGGCACGCGCCTTGTTGCCAGTGAAGGCGTCGCCGCCGGTGCCAAGCGTTTCGTCTATTTGAGCTCATCGGCTATTTTCGGCAAAACGCCGAGCCCGGTTGGCGTCGACGCAAAACCTGCGCCGATCGAGCTCTACGGCCAGAGCAAATACGACGGTGAAGTGGCCGCTGCCGAAGTCTGCGCCGCCGCCGGCGTGCCACTAATTTCGGTGCGCCCACGCACGATCATCGCCAACGGTCGACTCGGTATCTTTCAATTGTTGTTCGACTGGATCAAAAATGACATAAACATCTACGTAATCGGCAACGGCGACAATAAGATCCAGTTTTTGCATGCCGAGGATCTGATCGATTGCTATTTCATGCTCATGCAAAATCAGCAGCCCGGGCTCTACAACGTCGGTAGTGAAGTCTTCCGCCCGCTCAAGCCGACCCTCGAGAGCCTTATCGCTCATGCCGGTTCGCGCTCAAAGGTAAAATGTCTACCGCCCGATCTGACGGTCAAATCGCTGCAAATACTCGATCAGCTCAATCTTTGCCCGCTTGCGCCCTGGCACTATCTTACCTACGGCGAGGATTTCTATTTTGACATCGAGCCCCTCAAAAAACTGGGCTTCAATCCAAAATATTCCAACGACCGCATGCTCACCGAAAGCTATGATGCCTTCGTCGCCAACTACGACCAGTTTATGAAAGGCAAAGAGGGCTCGGCCCACCGCAAGCCGGTAAAAGAGCAGATTCTCAAAGTGCTGAAGGTGGTTTCCCGCTTCGGTTGAGGGCGCGCCGGGGAGATATAGATGCGCGAGGCCGCTTTACGTGCGTCCGCCGAACGGGCATCCGGCAATAACACCGAAAAGGCAGCGCGATCAACTAGAAAAATTTGAAAATTGCTCTCTTTTGCTATGATTCTCTCCGATCCGGGTCATCTCGCCAGAGTAAACTTATGCCAAATTTGAAATTGGGTTTTCCCGCAATTTTTGCCGCCCTGACACTGTGCGGCACCTTAAACGGCTGCAGTAAGCCAGCCGGACCGGGTGGCGGCCAGCAAGGCGAAATGATCAAGCCGGCGGCAGCTCCGGCCGGTTTCACCCGTGCTGACGACAGCGACCCTGAATTGATTGCCGCTAAGATCTCGGCTCAGAACGGCCTGAGCGAATTTAAAGCGGCTTTTGCCAAAAAGGAAACCGGTCAGAAGTTTGCCGTCAAAGCTCCCTTCCGTGAAGGCGTCAACGAAGAGCACAAGTGGGTAATCGTCGACGCTGTGCGCAAAGACGAAACGGACGGCCACATCGAGCGGCCTTCCGCAGTGATCAAACATTTGAAGGTGGGCCAGATCATCACGGTCAACGATTACAACATCGAAGACTGGGCCTACACAGATGCGAAGGGCGAACAACACGGTGGCTTCAGCGTTGCCGTCCTGCGCAAACGCGAAGGCCAGAGCAAATAGTCGCAAGCTCTGTATTTCTTGTTTTTTGTATTCGAGCTTTTAGTTCTGATTATTTTTTAGCGGCGGTATCGGCGGCGGTGACAGCCGCGGCAGGGCCAGGCGGACCGACCGGACCGATCGGCGGTGGCGGAGCAGGTGGAGACGGGACATTGGTATTTTTCTTGAGGAAAAATCCGACCAGATCGCGGTTATATGTGGCCGACTGCATGGACTCGGGCATCAGACTGCGGGCATAGTTGAAATCATCGTAGGCTAGGTCATTCATATTCAAGCGAAAATGAGCAATACCACGGTTGTAATAGGCCTGACTCATGCGCGGATCGACTCTGGTAGCCAGATCGTAATTTTTGATCGACAACAAAAGTTGTTTGCGCCATTCGAAGGTGTTGTTCGCTAGCCAGGCCGCATCAGCGAGACGATCATGAGCAAGGGCGCGGTTGTATAGAGCCTGCGGCAGACTCGGAGCGATTTCCAGGGCTTTGCTGTAGGCATCCACCGCCGGCTTCAACTGTCCTTGCAGGCCGAGCACAATCGCTTCGTTGTACAGTGCTTCTTTGGCACCGCTAGTCGAAAAATACTGGCGAAAAGCACGCAAGCTATCAGCGTAGGATTGCTTCATGGCGGCATCGAGACCGGCCGCATAAGCTGCGCTTTTGCCTTTTTTACCGTCTTGCGGATAACCGGCCATGCCGGCCGGACCGGCCTTGTCGAGCAAAGCCACACCCATGGCTACAATCTTGTCTGGTACAGCCGTTGTCTTGACCAGAGATTCGCTGACGAATTCAGCGTCCTTCGCCTGGGCAGCCGTTATCGGACTGAGGGAGGCGGCCGGCAGGGCCAAGGGGGCAGCGCCCTGCTGGCTGACGCCGTTTTGAGTGGCGGCGACATCGGTAGCGGGTGTGGCGACGGTGGTGTCACTGTTGTTCGGGCCGAAAACACTGCGATTGAAGACACTATTAGCGATACCGGCGGCAGGAGCAGGCGCACTGGCACCATTGAGACCGGCCTGAACCGGACCGACGGGTACGTGCACAGGGGCAGTGGCGGCGTCGAGGTTGGGAGCGACAGCCAGATCTTTGCTACCTTCAGCCACACTGGGAGTGGCAGTCGGCTGAGACGTGGCGCCATAGAAACAAACGCTGACGACCAGGCCCATGATTACCAGCGAAAGCATACCAGCCACCACTCGCGGTGCGGTATTGGCTTTGCTGACTGTGCTTGCCGCCCTTTCCTCGAGACGGTCATATTCTTTGTGGGCGACCATCTCAGCCTGGTCGACGATGACGCTTTCGACCTCGCTCTGAAAGTTTTCGTCCAGTTCGAGCTTGTCCTTAGCCAGGGACGCAATTTCGCTGCGACAAACTTCGTTGCCTGCATCTCTGGCCGTCTTGTAGACAGCATCGTAAAAACGATCGGCATCGGGCAATTTGCCCTGCGTCATCTTCAGCGCCTGGTCATGCCCGGCGCTCTGAACAGCTTCAGTGACAAGGGTGAGAATGCGCTCCATTTTTTCCTGGAGCAAAGCTTGACGCTTAGCCAGCACTCTCGGTGCAGGAGGCTTGATATTGCTCTCACCGAGGACCAGCATCATCTCGTCCAGATCCGGCAGGGGCAGTTCACCGGCATCGACTCGACCTTGCGCCTCGCGAAATTTGTCGGCGTTGGTCAAAGCATCATAAGCGATATTGGTGATGGTCAGGCGCGATTCGGCTAGCTTTTGCCGACCGGTCTGATCGGCTGAAAAGATCTCGACGCCGGCCTCGGGCAACATCATGCGCCAGCGCTGAGCGCGTTTATCACGGCTCTGGCGGATCTCCTTGCGAGAAGCGCCGGGCTGGACGCCGAGCACTTTACGGAAATAACTTCTCAGTGATGATTCGTCCAAAATTTGCCTGCGTTTATCGATTGGGACCTAATACTAATCGTGGTCAATAATATTAGATATACTGCTCGAAAGAGATAAAGTGTGGTTATCGGGGAAGATTTTAGCTGGCGGCACTCCACTTTGCCAGGTGGCGGCCATCTTGAAAATTACTGGCCCACATTATTGTTATCAGGGCGTATTACCGGATCTCATGGTTAAAGCTGACGAAAACGGTACGGGACAAGGGTCTCTTGGAGCATTATTAAAATCGAAGGCAGCTGTTGTTGCCGTCGGTTTTATTATCAGCATCTTCCTGCTTGTCATGACCGCCAATAAGATCGCCTGGCATGAAGTGAGCAATGCTTTCGCCGGCGGCGTCTGGTTACCGTGGTTGCCTCTAGCCGTCGCAGTCTACCTGGTCGGTATGCTGCTGCGCGGTTTACGCCTCAAGCAGCTCGTCTCGATGGAAGCGCAAGTCACAGTTTTGACGGCCAGCAATATCGTCTGCGTCGGCTATGCCACCAATAATATTTTACCGGCACGACTGGGCGAATTTGCCCGGGCCGGCATGCTCGCCGAACGCACGGGCTTGCCCTATGCTCTTTCGCTCACTGTCACATTTCTCGAACGACTGCTCGATGGCTTGACTATCCTCTGCATCTTCGTCCTGGCCAGTTGCATCATTCCCACCCCTGAACTGATGCGCCAGACAGCTCAGGTGGCCGGAGTCATTTTCGCCACGGCTGTGGCCTTCATCTTGCTTCTAGCTTTCGCGCCGCAACTCTCGCTCATCCTCGTATCGCGACTGACCACGCCTTTCGGTCGCAAATGGCATGACCGGGCAATCGCCCTGATCACACAAGTGGGCCGAGGCCTGAGCTGCCTGCACGACGTCAATACCACCCTTGCCGTACTGACCACATCCTTTGCCATCTGGTTCGCCGAAGGCTTGATGTATGCACTGATCATGCCCTGCTTCGCCATTCCCTTCTCGCCGGTAAAAGCGCAGGCGGTAATGTCTCTGACCAATCTGGGCATTCTTATCCCCTCTTCACCCGGTTTCGTGGGCGTCTTCCATTTGATCTGCAGCCAGGCACTACAGGCGGTGACAGGCAGAAATGGATTACCGGCGCTCTTCGCCCTCGGCTTTACCATGCCGAATCTGCCATTTATCAATCAAGCCTTCCTGGAAAATCTGGTCCACGGCGGCTCGCAGACAGTTTCCGATAGCACGGCGATCTCTTACGCAGTCGTCGTCCACCTGGTCTTTTATGTGACAGTGACGGTCTGGGGCGTAATCGCCATGGTGCGCTATGGTATCGAGCTTGGTGCAACGGCAGCTCTCGCCTGGCAGGCTAAGCCACTCGTCGAGCTCGAACAGGACAAGAGCCTGGCGGTGATTACATCGGTACCGGCCAGCAACGAACTGCGCCGCCAGTACATCAGCAAAACCCCTTTCTGGCTCGCCCTCGTCGAAGCAATCACTCCGGTGTCATCACTTGGCCTGGAGCCACAAGATCTGCGCTACTGTGTCGATTTTAGCGCCGCATTTCTCTGTCAGGAACTGTCTCACCTGCCCCAGAGCTTGCGCCCCCTCGTCAAAGCCGGCATAACCGCCTTCAGATTTTATACGCTGGCCACAACCTTGCGTACTTTCGAATCGCTCTCCGGCGAGCAGCGCACAAGGGTGGTCAATTCCTGGTCCTATGGGCCGATTTCTCTCACCCGCAAGTTTTTCAAACCTATTCGCAGCGTCGCCCTGCTCGCCTTTTACGAATGTCCGGCCGTGCTCGCTGCCCTCGAACGCAAATCTAGCCAGACAAATACTGAGACTGTGACTGAACTGAAAAATGACTGAAACCGAAAAAGCACTGAGAGTACAGGTACTGGTAATCGGCAGTGGCGCCGGCGGTGCCACGACGGCGAATGTCCTGGCCGAGCAGGGCTTTGAAGTCGTCGTTTTAGAAGAGGGCGACAGACATCCCCTCAGTAGTTACGGGCAGGCGCCGACCACGGCTATGCGTCAGCTCTACCGCAATTACGGCATGACGCCTATTATGGGTAAGGTGCCGATCGGCTTCGTCGAAGGTCGCTGCCTGGGCGGCAGCACCGAGATCAACTCCGGCTTCTGGCATCGACTGCCACCCGAATTTTTGCTGCGCTGGAAGGCGCGTTTCGGCGTGGAAGATTTCAGCAACGAAATCCTCGAGCCACATTTCGAATGGGCCGAAGAGGCGCTCAAAGTGGGCAGTCGCGGTAGCGGCTACTGGCCCAAATCAACAGAAGTCTTCAACCGCGGCATCAAAGCGATGGCCTGGTCTGCTCAGGAAGTAAAAAGAGCGGCCTCCGGCTGCGTCAACAACAACACTTGCTCGACTGGTTGCCCGAAGGGAGCCAAGCAGGGTGTAAGCGTCGATCTGATTCCCCGAGCCGAAGCGAAGGGAGCGCGCTTCCTGACCGGCTGCAAAGTCAAACTCCTGCTCAAAAGCGGCAGGCACATCACCGGCGTCCTGGCCGAATTAAAACGCGAAGGCGGCTCTTCTGATCTGGTGCGCATCGACGCCGACTATGTCTTTGTTTGCGCCGGACCGACTCAAACACCGACTCTCTTGCGCCGCAGCGGCATCAAAGAACACGTCGGCGATACCTTTCAAATCCATCCCATGCTCAAGGTAACGGCACTTTTCGATGAAACAATCGACGCCCAAAAAAGTGTCATGCCGCTTTTGCAAGTAAAGGAATTCTGGCCGGACATATCAATTGGCGGTTCTTTTTTCTCGGTCGGCCACCTCGCCCTCAACCTCGCCGACAACTGGAATGAGAATGCCGATGCCATGAATAATTATCGCAATATGGCCAGCTATTACGTCGGAGTGAGAGGCACCGGCCGCGGTACCGTCCGCGCCAAGATGCTCGGCGACGGCGATCCGGTTTTGAAATACGAGCTCTCGGACGTAGATGTGCGCCACCTGAGCCAGGGGCTGGCCAGACTGGCCACCATGCTACTTGCTGCCGGCGCTCGCGAGGTCTATCCATGCGTATTTGGTCTGGGTAAAATCACCTCAGAGCTGGAAGCAGTGCGCTGGCTCGACGAATCGCTGCCGCGCTCAAGCCTCAGCCTGACCACTGTGCATGCCTTTTCCACCTGCCCCATGGGCGAGCGGGCCGACCGCTGCGCAGCCGATTCTTTTGGTAAGGTGCATGGTGTGCAAAATCTTTTTATCAATGACGCCAGCATGTTGCCCGACTCACCAGGGATCAATCCCCAGGGCACGATTATGGCGCTTGCTCACCGCAACGCTGAACATTTCGCCGAAACAGCCAGATAGAAAGCACAAAATAGCCGACAGCATGCCAAGCAAGGAGTATTAAGCAATGGCCCGAGGACCTAAGGAGCTGGCGATCGTCACGGGCGTGCCCGGCTGGCTGGGCACAAGCCTGGTCGAGGCCCTGATCTATGGGCTGCCTACAGCCGATCTGAGCGCATCGACCCACGCCGCTCTTCTCACCGGTACCTCGGATCGCACCGTAAGGGTGTTTTCCCTACCCGACCAGGACAGATCGAAATTGGCTCGTTTCGGTGAGCAACTACAGGTGGTATCAGGCGATCTGGTAAGCGGCAGCGGCCTCGACAAATTATTCGAAAATGCCCGCGGGGCAACAGTTTTTCATGTCGCCGGCGTGATCCATCCGACTCGAGGTACCAGAGAGCTTTACCAGGTCAATAGCGAAGGCACCGAGAAGCTGCTCGAAGCGGCGATCAAAGCGGGCGCCAGACGCTTCATCTATGTCTCTTCCAATTCGCCAATCGGCACAAATCCCGACCGCAATACACTTTTTGATGAGCGCTCTCCTTACAATCCGTACATGCATTACGGCAAAAGCAAAAAGGCGGCCGAAGAAAAAGTAAACGCCGCCGGACAGAGCGGCCGGATCGAAACAGTGATCATCAGGCCGCCCTGGTTTTATGGACCGGGCCAGCCACCGAGACAGACGCTCTTTTTTACGATGATTAAAAATGGCAAAGCGCCAATCGTCGGCTCCGGTCAAAACCTGCGCTCAATGGCCTATGTCGACAATATCTGCCAGGGACTGATGCTCTGCGAAGCAATCGAGCAAGCCCAGGGTAAAACCTACTGGATCGCCGACAGTCGCCCTTATACGATGAACGAGGTAGTGGATACCATCGAACGACTGCTGGAAAGAGACTTCAATCTGCCAGTCGCTCACAAACGCATGCGCCTGCCGGATCTGGCCAGCGAAGTGGCCCTCGCCGTAGACGCCGGCCTGCAGGCGGCCGGTCTCTACCACCAAAAATTTCACGTCCTTTCCGAAATGAACAAGGACATTGCCTGCTCGATAGATTTAGCCAGGCACGACTTGGGGTACAATCCTCAGATAGCACTGGAGGAAGGCATGCGCCGCTCCATCGCATACATAATCGAGAGCGGCCAGACAATATGACAGGCAAAGAAAGCAAAAACAGCGAAAGCAAAGACGTGAAAGCGAAGCAAGGTGTCGCCGTCAAAGCAGCCTCCGCGAAGCTGTCGAAAGCAGCCAGGACGACAGATACGGCAAAAATTGCAGAAATTGCAATAGATCACGAGGCCGGCCTGTCCGCCGTGGCCTTGGTCTCGGCGCAAACTCCGCTCAGCCCGGAAGAGCTGATTCGCGAGCTATCGGACAATTATCGCTGGCGGGAGATCCTGCCGCCGCTAGTCGACGAAAGCCGCTCGATAAGTGCTCTGCGAGCCGATCTTGCCGATGTGCCGGTGCGCACCAGTGAAGGCAAGGTGACCAACGTCTATCACAAGTTTGAATCGGAAAGCCTGATCCAGAGACAGGATCGCATGTCTGTCTGGCGCTGCCTGGCCCTGGTCCGGGAAGCCTATCTGCAGCTCGAATCCAGTGCCGACGAAGGAGTAAAGGGCTATCAGTGGAATATGAACTGGAAGCACACCCGGGCCGAGGTAGACCAGGTCTACGAAGCCTGCAAAATCCTCAAACTCTCCTCCGACGAAACAAGAGACGCGATTATCGCCTCGATTTTTTCAGATTCAATAAAAAACCGCGGTAATTTCATTGTTCATAATATCCATGGCTCGCAGGCTGCGGCACTCGCCCTTTCTTATTTCTGGGACATCAGCCAGGAAGAGGCGCAAAGTTCGCTCAAGCGTATTGTTTTAGCAATCAAACAGCATCAAATTGCCCCGCCTGAATTTATGGCCCGCACGGTCACAGTCCTGCTCGCCCGTAAGCTCAAGCTCGGCACCTTTGATCAGGTGGTGCGCTCGGGCATGTCCGAAGACAGGCAACAGAATAAATGCAAATATCTGGTGCGCCATATCTACAATAAGATCCGCAATCCCTTCGCTGAAGAAAATCTGACGGCGGATCTCGCCCGCATCGATTTCACAGATGAAGAACGCGAGCTTTTGCAGCAAATCGGCATCGACGACTGGTGGGTACCGCATCCTAAAATCCCCGGTTCGAAAATTGCCCACGCCCTGATTACAGGCGACCATTCGATCAACTACAACAATCCGGACGGCTTCGCCAAGATCGCACTCATACGCGGTCCGGCTACTGAAGCCATTTTTGAAGATGCCACCATATACGATTCACTGGAATCGGCCATGGCCAGCTTCGGCGACTCTTTTAAAATACTGCTGCCTGAAGTGAGGCCTCTGGCCCTGAGCGGCATCAGACGCACGCACCTGGCGGTGACGAGAGTGCTGCGTATGATGACTGAGCTTTTCTCCGGCGTCGTCGAAGGCCCAAAAGAAGCAGCCAAAAACATGAGCGGACACGACCGTGTCGAACAAGCGCTCAAAAGAGCGAGAGAGAAGAATCCCGGGCTTTTCGATGCCGATACTGTCTATACATCGGAAGCGGGACACAAATATCTGACCCGCTCGATGGAACACGTCGGCGCCCTGCTCGAAGAATGGCACAGTGGTTTTGGCGAGATACCGTTTACAGTGCGTGACTCTTTTCACTCCGAGCCCGGTCCGGGCAGACTGCCCTTCTGGAACGCCCCACTCAAATATCCAAGACGCAGTCAGGAAGGACAGATACTCCTTGATTCCCTGACACCCTACGAACAAAAACAATTTGCCTTCGCCCAGCGCATTCGCGAAATAGCCGTCGAGCTGCTGCGTGCCGAGCAATGGTTTTTTAGCTAGACCGAGACACAGCGCAATTCACCGACGCCGCGCAAATAAATGACATCGCCGTCGCGCAATTTACGCCCGCGACGCACTTCTTCTTGGCCATTGACGATCGGTGTTTCCACCGCGAGATAGTCCTTGACCTCGCCGCCGGAATTGACCTCGCCGACCAGCTTGAGAAGCTGACCGAGGGTAATGTATTCACTGCGCAATGGAACGTCTTGCATTTATTTTCACAGGACCCTTATATCACTACGTTCTTATACTACCGCAAGCTTATTTCACTAAGCCTTTTACCGTGGAGACGATATTGCTGGCGACAATTCCGGCGTGTTCCATGATTTCCTGCGGTTCTCCCGAACCAGGTATATGACGCACCGCCATTTTTACCACCCTGGGCAGGACGTCGACCAGGGGCATTTTTTGTCCGCGAGCCGGCGGCCCCTTTATGGCAAAGGCGTCGAGAACAGCGTCACCAAGCCCACCTTCGGCAAAGTGGTCTTCGACGACGACGAGGGTTTCAGTTTCGCGGGCGGCCGTCTGCAGAGTCTTCACATCTACCGGTTTGACCGAATACAAATCGATGACGCGCACCGTAATGCCCTGTGCCTTCAGCTCGTCATAAGCCTTCAGACATTCATGCACGGTGATGCCGGCGCCAATCAGCGTCAAAAGGTCGCTCTTGTCGCTGCGCAAAACCTTGCTGCCGCCGATTTCAAAACTATCTTCGTCTTTGTAGAGCAGACGCGTTTTTTCTCTGGTGGTGCGCAAATAGGAGACACCTTCCAGACCGTACATTTTTTCGACCAGGCGGGCGCAACTGATCGCGTCGCTTGGATAAAGCACGGTCGAGCCGTGCACGGCACGCATCATGGCAATGTCTTCCAGAGCCATTTGCGAAGGGCCGTCAGCACCGATAGAACAGCCGGCATGCGAACCGCAGAGCTTGATCGTGGCGCGCGAGACAGCCGCCATGCGGATGAAATCATAGGCACGACTGAAAAAAGCAGCAAAAGTCGAGCAGAAGACTTTCTTGCCCCGCGTCGAAACACCGATGCCGACACCGACCATCAGTTGTTCGGCGATGTACATTTCGAAATAGCGATCAAGGAATGCTTTAGAAAATTTCTCGGCATAAGTAGAATTCGAGACCTCGGCGTCGAGGACGACGACATCGCTAAAGGCGTTGCCCAGGGCTTTGAGAGCATCGCCGTAAGCTTCTCTTGTGGCCACACCGCCGGCATAAACCGGCACGTTGAATTTACCGGTGCCGGTAATTTCGGCCGAATAATGGGACTTCTTCGCCAGCTCGGAGGGCTTGCGCACGGCCACCGTGATCGACGTCACCCCGCCGAGATCCGCCAGCGCATCTTTTGCCTGTTCGGCGGAAAGCGGCTTGCCGTGCCAACCGTCTTCATTGGCGGTGAGGGCAAGGCCGTGGCCTTTTTCGGTTTTGGCAATGATCATCGTCGGCTGGCCAAGCACACCGATCGCTTCTTGAAAGGCAAAATTGATCTGGTCCAGATCGTGACCATTGATTTCGATCGCATGAAATCCAAAAGCCCGGGCGCGGGCGGCATAAATCGCCGAATCCCAGCCAAGGGCCGTCTCACCGCGCTGACCGAGGCGGTTCATGTCGAGGATGGCGATCAAATTGTCGAGGCGATAATGACTGGCGCTGGCCATCGCCTCCCAGACCGCGCCTTCGGCCATTTCGCTGTCGCCGAGCAAGACCCAGGTCTTGTAATCGAGCTTGTCCAGATATTTGGAGACAAGGGCCATGCCCACGCCCATAGCCAACCCCTGTCCAAGCGATCCGGTCGCGACATCGACCCAGGGCAGGATTTTCGGGACGGGATGACCCTCCAGCCTCGAACCAAACTTGCGCAGACTGAGCAGCTCCTTTTCACCGATGCAACCAGCCGCCCGGTACATGGCATAGAGAAGGGGAGCGGCATGACCTTTGGAAAAAATAAGACGGTCGTTGCTTGCATACTGAGGTTTATCAAAGTCGAAGCGAAGATAGCGGCTGAGCAGCACGGCCATCAAATCAGCCGCGGACATAGCCGAAGTCGGGTGTCCCGAACCGGCCGCGGTCGTCGCCCTGATGCTGTCGACACGCAACTGCTGCGCGAGTGCTTGTTCATCGACGACAACAGCCGCATTGGCCTGCGCTTCAACCATACTTAAGACTCTCCGATTTAACGAACCGATTAAAGTAAATGCCTGGCTTTTCTCTGGACCGCGCCTAATATGCTAACCTCTTCGCCAGTTTATTGCTTTAAGGTAGTTGCCAATGTCTAACGATTTAGCCACACTCGAAAAAGAAAGTCCCTATCGCCTGCCTGATTTTGCCCTGCCGCTGGCCTACGAAATCACGCTCGCCCCCGATATGACGACTTTTAACTATGACGGTAGCACGACCATTGAGCTCGATATCCAGCGTCCGACAAACTTTATCGTCCTGAACTCCCTCGAGCTGATCATTGAATCAGCCGAAATCACGGCTGCCGGCCAGAAACAAAGGGCGCAAATCGAGATGCAGCCGGAACACGAGCGGGCAAAATTTACCTTTGCCGAAAAACTGCAAGCCGGCAAAGCCAGCCTGACAATTAACTTTAAAGGTGAAATCAATGAAAAGCTGCGCGGCTTTTATCGCAGCTCGCAAACACTTGAAGACGGTCAAAAAAACTGGTTCGCCTTAACCCAATTTGCAGCCAGTGACGCCAGGCGTGCCTTTCCCTGCTTCGACGAACCGGCCTTCAAGGCCACTTTCCAACTGACAATGAAACTCGACCAGGCTTTTACGGCCATATCGAACACAAAGATAGAATCGGAAAAAATTGAAGACGGCAAAGACGGTAAAAAAATTATCCGCTTCGGCCGCACCATGAAAATGGCCACTTATATAGTCGCCTTCGTCGTCGGCAAATTCGACGTCAGCGAAGCTGTTGATGTCGACGGCATTCCCTTCCGCATCTACGCACCGCTCGGCAAGCTCAATCTCACTTCATTTTCACTGGCCATCGGTGCGGCGGCCCTTTCCTTTTTCAACAAGTATTACGGCATCAAATATCCCGGCGACAAGATGGACATGATCGCTGTGCCCGACTTTGCCTTCGGCGCCATGGAAAATCTCGGCTGCGTCATCTACCGCGAAAACGCCCTTCTGATCGATCCAGATAAAGCCTCTCAGGCCGAAAAAGAGCGCGTCGCCGATGTCGTCGCCCATGAGCTGGCCCACATGTGGTTCGGCAATCTGACCACGATGAAATGGTGGAACGGTATCTGGTTGAACGAAGCCTTCGCCACTTTTATGGCCCTCGTCGCCGTAGATGCCTGGAAACCACAGTGGAAGCGCTTCGAAACTTTTGGCGTCTCAAGAGCGATGGCCTTCGCCACCGACGGCCTTGCAGCCACCCGCGCTATCGAATTTCCCGTCCAGAAGCCAGAAGAAGCAAATGGCATGTTCGACATCCTCACTTACGAGAAAGGCGCTTCCGTCCTGCGCATGCTCGAACAATACATCGGCTCCGAACAATTCAAAAGCGGCGTCAATGCCTATTTGACAAAGCACAAATTTGCCAGCACCGAAACCAATGACCTCTGGGAAGCGCTGGCCGCCGCATCCGGCGAGCCGGTAAGCGAAATCATGAACAGCTGGATCTTCCAGGAAGGCCATCCCCTCGTCAAAGCCGAGCTAAATGGCGCCGGCGACACGCTCACCTTGAAGCAGGAACGTTTTTTCTATCTGGGCGAAAATCAACCGGCCGATAAAAAAGCAACCCTTTTTCAGATCCCAGTATTACTCAAAGCAAAATCCAAAAACTCAACCGCGCTGATTGAAAAACGCGTCCTTCTGAACAGCGCCAAAATGTCCATAAAGCTGGACGAAGCGGTGGACTGGGTGCTGATCAATAGAGGCGGTCACGGCTTCTATCGCGTCGCCTACAGCGCCCCCCTGCTCGCCAGGCTGCAAGATGTCCTGCCATCGCTGACGGTGCTCGAGCGCTTCAACCTGGCCGGCGACCTCTGGGCTCTCACTTTGAACGGTACGGTGAAACTGTCTGCCTTCCTGGAATTTATCGCTCTTTTCAAAGACGAGACCGACAAAAATGTCTGGACAGTCATTTTGACGGCGCTTCAGTATATTGATCGCGCCTTCGATAAGGACACAGTCAAACTATCGGCCTATACAAGAGACCTGCTCGATCCCACATACAGGCGCCTGGGCTGGCGGGCCGCCGACAATAAAAGCGAAATCGACGAAGCAGAGTTGACCAAGCAGCTGCGAGGCCTGATCATCGGCACTCTCGGTACCGTCGGTCTGGACGAAGATGTCGTCACCGAGTGCGACAAACGCTACAGCACCTACCGGCAAGATCCAGTTGCCGCCGCCCTCGAACCGGATGTGCTCGGGGCGATGATCACGGTACTTGCTTATCACGGCGGAGCCGCTCGCTACGCAGAGTTTGAAAGAGCCTTTAGCGCCGCCCCCTCACCCCAGGAGCAAGAGCGCTATATGTACGCCCTGGCGGCCTTCAGAGATGAGAGCCTCTTGCGTAAGACTCTGGCCAAAACATTGAGCGGCGAGATCCGTTCGCAAAGCGCACCATATGTGGTGCGCGGCGTCATGCTCAACCCCTGGGGCCGCAATGTCGGCTGGCAATTTACCCAGGATAACTGGGAAAGGGCGCGTACAGTCTTCCCGAGCCAGATCATCACTCGCATGATTGAAGGCATCACCGGACTGATCGATCCTGCGATGGCCGCTCAGGTCTTCCAGTTTTTCGCCGCTCATCCGGTGCCGGAGGGCCAGAAAACAACCGATCAACATCTGGAAAAATTGAAAGTCGCTCTCGCTTTCAAGCAAAGAGAAAAGAGCTATTTTCAATAGGCAATCGAGTGCGTCTCATAGGGAAGAGGCGGCAATCCAAGTTTTTGGCGGCGGGCCATAACAGCCCGAGCGGCGCTGTTGACCTGAGGCAGGAGAGCAAAAAGCTTCTGCCTGTCCGACGGCCGCCAGTCCAGGAGCCGCATGCGCAATTCCCCAATGAATTTCAATTTGGCCAGTTCAGGAATCTGTTCTGGCTTTATTCTGCAGCCGGCGATATCGAGCGCCTTCAAACTTTTTATTTTTCCCAGCGCCAGGAGTGAGGCACTGTCCAGACTATGTTGCTCTAGGCGCAGCAGTGTAAGAGAGGGGCAGTTCGCCAGGGCATTCAGACCGTCAGCGCTCACCGAGCACTCTTTCAAGGATAATTCTTTCAGGTGGGTCGAGCCTCGCAAACCCACTAAAACCTGGTCAAAATCGGCAAATCCAACACAGGAAAGACTCTCCAAACTGGACAAAATGTCGGCTCCGGCCAGGGCGGCTGCGGTGACCGACGTTTCATGGATGACCAGTTTTTTCAACGTTTTTTTATGCCGCGACAGGCTCTTAAATATCGAGTCGGGCTGTCGTACTTTATAGAACTTCAAATATTGAAGATCTCGCCAGCTCGCAGTCGCTTCTACAAGGGCGACGGTTCGGCCATCTTCATCCGCTTCCTGCTTTTCATCGAGAAAAGTATCAAGAAGGTTTTCGCTATTGAGAATGAGGCCGTTCAACTCATTGGCACCAAATTTGGTAAGCACTTCCGGAGTGCTCCAGGCACCGCGGTCTCTCCCGAAGTCCAGGCTCAAATAGATGGGGATATTGGGCGGCACGGGCACATCGCCTCGGGCCGCAACAGAAATATCATCTGGCACATAGTTATCGAATCCGGCAACATCAAGAGCGCCGTGAGCCCAGGTCAATTCGCCGATCGGAATCTGCGGAAAATGAAAAATACGCATGCCGCTTTTGGCATCAACAGTGCTCTCGATTTTTTTGAGCCCAGCGAAGCAAGCACGCTGCCGATCTAATTCCGGATCAACCCTCCTGGCTGCAGCCAGGGCCTGATCATGCCGGGTGGAACGGTCGGCGCTCAAGAGAATAAGCGGGGCCCTGGCCGTCGGCCTGGCCGCAAAGACAAAAAAGCGGGCACCGGCAATGGTGACAAAAACAGCTGTCGCACAAACGATGGCGGTGACGATCCTATTGCGCTGACGGGCGCCGGCCCGGTCCACGGCGAAACGCCTATCCATAATTTCAAAATGGCTGTCTGCTGCCGTTCTGAAACCAGTCTCCAGGACTTTGCCAACCGTTTTATTAGCCCGCAAACGCTCCAGATCATGGGCCAATTGTTCCATCGTTTGGTAGCGATCGGCTGGTCGCTTGGCGAGCATTTTGCCGAGAATGGCTTCCATCTCATCGGAGGCGAAGCGACTGCCCATACTCTCGAGCGTCGGAGGGCTGGCCTGTTGATGCATGACCACGGTGTGCAGAGCGCTTTCACCCTTAAAAGGCGGTTGACCGGCAAGGGTCTCAAAAAGTGTGCAACCGAGCGAATAGATATCGGCGCGTTGATCGATTTCATTGCCCATGCACTGCTCGGGACTCATATAATACGGACTACCGAAAATCTCGCCGGGGGCGGTCAAACTCTGTTGCTCTCCGGAAGCCAATTTGGCGATGCCGAAATCGACGATCTTGGGCGTCGGATAGCGCGCCCCGGAATCAACAAGGACGATATTGCCCGGCTTTACGTCCCGATGGAC
Source organism: Cyanobacteria bacterium REEB67 (assembly GCA_018971775.1). GTDB lineage: Bacteria > Cyanobacteriota > Vampirovibrionia > Obscuribacterales > Obscuribacteraceae > REEB67. The sequence continues at coordinate 20,481 of JAGXAB010000044.1, forward strand.
GATGCCACGCGCATGGGCGTAGCCAAATCCGGCGGCGAGCTGAATAAACATATCGACAATCTCAGCCAGACTGAGAGCCAGTTTGTCGGCAATGCATTCGGACAGAGTGACGCCATAGAGCAAATCCATCACATAATAGGGACAATCGCCGCCGTCCACACCCATATTATAAATTTTGACAATATTTGCATGATCCAGTCTGGCAATCGCCCTTCCCTCCGACTGGAAACGCTGCCAGCTAACGGGATTGACTTGATCGGGGGCGAGCACTTTGAGAGCATAATCCTGGTGCAAGACAAGGTGTTCGGCGCTGAAAACATAACCCATGCCGCCACGTCCGATCAGTCCCTTGAGGCGATAAGTCTCACCGATAATATCGCCAGATTCTAAGAGGCGACTGGTTTTGCCGCCGGACTGAAGTTTAATCGGAGTGTAATCGAGTTTGCCTTCATAGCTGTCCATTTCATTACGATAGCAGAAAGGCACAATCGCTTACTGAGCAGCCGGCAGTTCAAACCAGAATTTGGCACCGCGCAATTCGCCCACTTCCACGCCTATCCGTCCGCCTTGCTGTTCGACAAGCGCTTTGCTGATCGCCAGCCCGAGACCGGTCCCCTTAACGCCATTATTGGTTGGCGTCGCCTGGCTGCCAGTGGCTTGTTGAAACATACCAAAGATTTTGGGCACATCCGATACGGCAATACCCGGCCCCTCGTCAGCGACGGAACAACGGACCGTGGCGGGATCGCTGGTGGGCTCGACAGAGACATGAATACTGCTCTCGCTCGGCGAATATTTAATGGCATTGGAGACGAGATTGGTCATCACTTGAATCGTACAATCGCGGTCGCATTTAGCGCGGATCTGCTCCGAGCCGCTCAGCTCGACCGTCACACCGGCTCGCGAAGCCATGCCCTCGAGACCGGCCACGGCAGCAAGTGCTACCTCGTGCAGAGAGAGCGCCTCCTTCTGCATCTCGAAATTGCCGGAAGCGATTTTTTTCAAATCGAGATAGTCGTCGATTAAACGTGAGAGGCGTTTGGCCGCCTCCACGCTGCCGTTAGCAAGCTCGATGCCGCGGGCGTTCAGACTACCCACCAAACCACTCTGGAAAAGCTGCAGAGAGCCCAGCATCGAAGCTAGAGGTGAGCGGATTTCGTGGGCGACGATGGCATAAAATTCGCTGATGCGCGCCTCTCCTTTTTTGCGCTCGGTAATATCGCGTACCGAAGCGATAAATGAAACTTTGTCCGAGAGATCGATCTGCGTAATCACCGCCTCGACCGCAATTGGCGCCCCGTCAGGCCTCTGAGCGTCAAACTCAATCAACTTACCGAGAATGAGCGGGCCGCCTATAGCGATATAGTCCCCTTTGCCCTGCAATAGAAAATCTATCGACTGGCCAATCATTTGATCGGCAGGACGACCAAATAGAGCCTGGGCCGGGGAATTGACACTGGTAATTTTTCGCTCGCCGTCAAAAGTAATCAGGCTCTCACCGACCGTGTTAAAAAGCGCCTTGAGCTCACGCTGGGAATCGAGAATATCTTTGATCTGCACCTTGATCGTCCTGGTCATCGGTAAAAAGATCAAAAACACCTCGCAAGTGAGTAAAGAAAGCGTCAAGGCAAGGACGATCAATTCAGTATTTTTGATATTACTGACCTGGATTTTCGCCTCGCGATCATACTGGCTGACAGCGCGATCGAGGACGGCGACAAGCTTCTCCGGTCCCTCTGCGCAAAGGTAGAGACGGTCGGCATTGTTCGAGCGAAGCGCGGAGTCGGGGGTTTGCAGCAAATGTCTGGCATGCTCGAGATACATGCATACTTTTGCATCTAAAACTTCGGGCTTCTCAAAATAGAGCTGACGCATGGCCGGCGAGAGAGTGGTGGGAAGGCCAAATTGACCTGTACCCTGCGTCAAAGCTTGATGATCGGCAGCCATCAAGTCGATGGCCTGCCCGAGTCTCTGACGCGCTTCGGCTCTGGCGGCAGGCGTTTCGGCCGCCACAAGCGCGGCGGCATAATAGGCAATCGATATGGTCAGGCGTCTCTGTTTGCCGCTGATATTAATAATCGTCGAGCTATTATCCTGCTTTTTAATGATCGAATCGACGATCAAAAATCCACACACCGAAAATAGGGCAATCAAGCCCAGGGCAAGGACGTAGCTGACTGTAACCAACTTCAACATCGAAACTACTCATACATTCGAACAAACAGAACTAAACGTATATTATGACAGTATAGTCGCACTTAAAACGCACGTTCGAGAGCGGCGCGAAATTGCCTTTATTTTCGGGGTCTACCTTCAATCAAACACTCCAGACGTTTAAGCAGTGCCTGCGCCCCGGCGCTCCGGAGCATATGAAGAGAGGAGAGCGCTTCTCGATGAGCGGCGTCAAAGTCCCCCTGATCAAAAAAGGTACGGGCCACGGCCAGATGCTTGGCCGCCTTCGCCACCGTATCATTGGCCAGAGCCGCTCCGCTCAGACCGAGGCCGGTACCACGCTCCAAGTCGACGGCCCAGGCCTTTAGCTTTGCTCTGTTGCCCGGATTGTCGGCAAGCCAAAAAGAAGACTGACCATCGTCCATGACCAAAAGCCAATCCGAAGCGCCAAGCAAAGTCTGGTAGAAGGAAAGACCATGCGCCAAGACGACAGCGTCGATATCGCCACTGGCAGCAAACTTGCGCCAGGCAGAGAGGTCCGTGCGATCATCATTTTGAGCATTGATCACCTGCAGCCATTTTTTATAAAAGGCCGCGTCGAAGAGGAACAGCCGGCTGTCGATGTAGACAGGTGGACCCTGCAAAAAAATCAAACGCGAACCGGATATGGTGTCATTAAAGATATGGCTGTCGCGCTTTAGATGACCAGCTACAAATTGCAGCGTCTCCGCTGCTCCGAGATAGGCACGCCGTGCCGCTGCTTCGTCCGGATAGCGACTGATGCTCAGTATCAGTCCAAAAAGGAGTGAAGCGACAAACCAGACCACATCATTTTTTTGGCCGCCAGCTCCGGTCGATTTAACGGACGCAGCTTCATAGAAGGAAGCCAGACTGAGACCAACAAAGGGCCAGGACAAAATCACGCCAAGGGGCTGCAGACGAGCCACGGCAAGGCCGGCCAACAGTGCGGTCAGAGAGATGACCAGGCCAACCACAGGCACGTTTTTGTGTTTAATCACAAGCAAAGTCAGAGCGACGAACACATAAATATTAGCCGGATCAAGAAGGAGCCTGGTCAGATAAAGAGGCTGCAGCTCGTTGCAAGAAGTCGGATCGGTATGGACAAAAATATTGAGTGATTGCAGGATCGTCGTCACATCGAAAGGAGTGACAAACAAGGCCAGAAACGAAAAGGCAAAAACGTAAAGAAGGGAGCGTTCGCGCCTGCAAAAGAGCAGGTAAGCACCGATCAAAAGAGGCCCGAGCAAAGCAAAGCAGTGCATATTGGTCCAGAATAAGACAATCACCGGCAAAAAATAAATGCTTTTGCTCGCGGGAGCGGCGCGCCAGCGCTCGAGGATGGCCAGGAAGAAAAAGGCGGCCAAGTAGGTGACCAGCTGTGGTCGGGCAAAGAACCAGAACGGCGTCAGGGCCGGGGCGAGCAGTGCAAAGCTCAGAGCAAGAGGGAGGCCGCGCCGTAGCCACTGAAGCGGCAGGGCACAGAGAACCAGAAAAGCGGATATGGACAGGGCAACGGCAGCGACGGCAAGAAGACCGCCACCACGATAGAGCAGTGCACAGAGGACCTCGAACAACCACTGATAACAAATAAAGGGTCGCTCTGTCGAAGTCCAGGTAAAAATATCGAACTGAGGCAAACGGCCATGCTCGAGGATGTACTGACCGGTGGCTAGCAACCAGCCGGTATCACCACCACCGGCAAGGACGCTGACACTGCCGCGCCACAAAGAGAAGATGCAGAGGCCGAGACTGCACGATAAAAAAATAAATCGCAGCGCCGGTCTGGCAAAAAATTCAGTAGCGCCGAAGCGGCTGCGGCCATCACTCGATAGCGATGAGAATGGCCCGGCACTATGCCCGCCGGCCGCTATGACTTCGAGCTGCCTTCAGGCAGGGCCGCGGCCTGAGCCGAAGGGTTAGACAGTAATGGCGCCGCAGCGATAGCGGTAGTAGCCGCTATTGCTGCGGCGCCGTAAGCAAAGTCAATCTCGTTTTTAGCAAAAGCCTTATAAATGGCCAGATTCAATTCGCTGCGCAAGGTATTGGGACGGCTCAGATAGTCCTTTGTATAAACACGCAGGATAAAGTTGATCGCCTTTTCGCCGTATTCTTCAAACACTACATCCGGTGCCGGCTCGGTCAGCACGCCCGGATGACTGCGAGCGACGTCTAGCAAAACTTCCATCACTTTTTGAGGCCTGGCCGAATGGGCGACGGGGACCGGATAACTGAAGCGAACGATATCGCTGGAATGACTCCAGTTGGTGATTTTGCCTTTGATAAAATCGGCATTCGGGACAATGATGGCAATATTATCGTTGGTCAACATCGTCGTCGCCCGCAGCGAAATTTTGATCACATCGCCAGTGACGCCGTCGACGGCGATGCGATCGCCTACCTTGATCGGACGTTCGATCAATAAAGTGACGCCGGCAACGAAATTGCTCGTCACCTGCTGCAAGCCAAAACTTATACCCAGGCCGAGAGCACCGGCGATAACGGTAATCGAGCTCAGATCGATGCCGGCGGTCTGTAAAATAATGATCAAGCCGACGGTCAAAAACAAGCCGCGCCCAAGCGAGGCGAGCGTCTGCCGGATGCCTACATCGAGACTTGTGCGGGTGAGCAAACGCGTCTCTATCCAACCTTTGGCGCGGTCGGTAAACCAGACCAGGACGACAAAAAGAGTAAGCACATAGATCAGGTGCCAGAGCGATATCGTCGATTTGCCGATCGGTAAAAAAGGCGTCTGAAAAACGCTGTTTAACTGGGCCAGAAATTTTTCCAGACTGTGCAAAAGCTCTAGTTATCCTCGGCCAGGGGGGCAACTACCTCTGCGCTCTCAGCGATTTTGGCGCTCTCGGCGATTTCGTCCGCCACTGACGAAAGCGGCGGAGCTAATGGTGCGGCCGTGCACTCCAGGCTCAGTTCGCCGTCGACGATGTCGACGAAGACGCTGCCGCCGTGCTCCAATTTGCCAAAAAGCAGCTCGTCGGCGAGGGGTTCTCGCAGCTTTTGCTTGATGATGCGGGCCATCGGCCGGGCGCCGTACTGACGGTCGAAGCCTTTGTCGGCAAACCAGGTGCATGCGGCCAGGGTGACTGTCAGGTCGACCTTCTTTTCGATCAGGGTGACCTTGACCTCATCGATAAATTTATCGACAACCCGGCAAATGTCTGCATACGAGAGCGGATTGAAGGCAATCCAGGCATCGAGTCTGTTGCGAAATTCCGGTGAGAAAGTGCGCTCGATCGCCCCGCGTCCTTTACCCATGCCAAAGCCGAGACTGGCATCGAGAGCACTCGCTTCTTTGGCTCTCTTTTCGTCCTTACCGTCACTATCTTTCTGGCTATCTTTCTGGCCGCTTTTCTTGAGAGCATCGCTCTCTTCACGCCCCTGACGCTCGGCCAATTGCAACAGACTCTCACGGGGCAAAGCAGCCTTGAAGCCGATATTGTCTGACATCATTTCACGGGCACCGGCATTGGTGGTCATGATCAAAATGATATTGCGAAAATCGGCCTTCTTACCGTTGTTATCGGTAAGGCTGGCATGGTCCATGATCTGAAGGAGAATGTTGAAAAGATCTGGATGGGCCTTTTCGATTTCATCGAGAACCAGCACCGCATATGGTGTCTTATTGACGGCATCGGTGAGCAAACCGCCCTGATCAAAGCCTACATAACCCGGAGGTGCGCCGATCAAACGCGAGACTGTGTGCGGCTCCATATATTCGGACATATCGAAACGAATGAAATTGACGCCGAGTACCTTAGCCAGCTGTTTGGCCAGCTCGGTTTTGCCAACACCGGTCGGCCCGGAAAAGAGATAAGAACCAATCGGCTTGAGGGGATTGCCCAGTCCGGATCGAGACAACTTGATCGCGTTGACAAGCTGGGTGATGGCGTGATTTTGGCCGTAGATAACGGCCTCGAGCTCACTCTGTAATACTTTGAGACGTTCCTTGTCCGAACCGGAAACGGTTTTGGGCGGGATCTTGGCCATGCGCGCCACCGTCAGCTCGACGTCGTGAGCGATGATTTCGCGGCTGGGGCGATCTTCTTCGCTGATCAATTTGACCGTCGCGCCGACTTCATCGATGACGTCGATCGCTTTATCGGGCAGGAAGCGATCGTTGATGTATTTGCTGGCCAGCTCGGCGGCGCTGACCAGAGCCGGGTCACTATATGTGACACCATGATATTCTTCGTAATAAGGCTTCAGACCGCGCAAAATCTTAATCGTGTCTTCCAGACTCGGCTCATTAATATCAATCTTCTGGAAGCGCCTGGCCAGAGCCTTGTCACGCTCAAAAGCGCTTTTGAACTCGCTGTGCGTAGTCGAGCCGATGCAGCGCAATTCGCCGGAGGCCAGAGCCGGTTTGAGCAAGTTAGAGGCATCCATCGAACCACCTTCGACAGCACCGGCTCTCACAATTGTGTGAATTTCATCGATGAACAAAATAACATTACTCTGCTCTTTGAGAGCACGCAAAACGGCTTTTAAGCGCTCCTCGAACTCGCCGCGAAACTTGGTCCCAGCCATGAGCGCGCCCATGTCCAGAGCAAAAACTTTGAAATTCTGGATTTGCTTGGGCACTTCGCCGCGCTGGATTTTCAGGGCCAGACCTTCGGCGACTGCAGTCTTACCAACGCCGGGATCGCCTACATAGAGCGGATTGTTCTTTTTGCGCCGACAGAGGATTTGAATCGTACGCGTCACTTCCGCTTCGCGTCCGATCAAGGGATCGATCTTATTGTTGGCCGCCTGCTCGATCAAATCTGTGCAATAGAGCTTTAAAACATCTTTTTTGGTCTTTTTGACCGGCACTTCGCCTTCCTCTGGAAAAGCACCATCTTCACCTCGGCCGGTACTTTCCGAAGCCAGCCCCTCGTCTAGGTCTTGCTCATCGTTGCCCGGCTCTTTAGCAATGCCATGGGAGATGTAATTTAAAATATCGAGACGCGAAACATCCATCTTTTCCATCAAAAAGACGGCAAAGGAGCGCCGCTCGTGAAACATAGCAGCCAGTACATTGCCGCTGTCGATGCTTGGTTGCTGAGCCTGCTGAGCCTGGAATGCGGCCCGCTGAATAACGCGCTCGAAGGTGGCGGTCTGCTCGGGCATGGCATCTCGCCCTTTTGGCAGGACTTCCACTTTTTCATTGAGATAACGATCGAGCTCGCGCTTCAAGGCATCGAGATCGGCTCCGCAAGCCGTCAGAACCGCACTTGCCGTCTGCTCGCCGAGCATGACGAAGAGGAGATGCTCGAGGGTCAAGTATTCATGCCGTCGCGAATGAGCTTCGTTGAAAGCCTCATTGAAGGTATTTTGCAGCTCTCTGGTGATCATAGTTAATACCTGGTTTTCTTATTCTTGCTCGAGGGTGCAGCGTAAAGGAAATTCCTGCTGCCTGGCGAGCAAAGTAACTTTTTCCACTTTCGCTTCGGCAATTTCGAAGGGATAAACTCCCGCCACACCGACACCGACCTGATGCACGGCCATCATTATCTTGTGCGCGTCGCCGGCCGACTTATGAAAAATTTGCTCGAGGATAAAAGTGACAAACTCCATGCTGGTGTAATCATCATTGTGCAGAAGTACTTTAAATAAAGGCGGTCGCTCAATCTTTATTTTCTTTTCGGTGATGACGGCAGTACCGCCCTCACCGCCTTCGTGCTCATCAAAATCAGGCATCGGTCACGGTCCCATCAATAAAAACATCAGAGCAACGGCAGAAATTTGAAATAATCCGGACTCCGTCTGCCAATAATGATAGCAAAAGCAAAGATCAAACCTCGTCCTTTTAAGCTTAGCGAGACTTGCCTATATTCTCCTGGAAATTTTCGCAAACAGTCACCAATCTCAGATCGTGCACCTTTGCAGCAGCGGCTCGCAGCTCTTTCAAGACGACCAGAGCTTCACTTTGTTTCTTACCCAGATTGAGGCTTACCGCCCGGGCAAGCTGAGCATTCAGTCGGAAAAAATTGCCTTCTCCGAGGACGGCAGTTTCCCTGACCAGAGCATCTGCAATAGCGGCCAAACGATCGTTTTGATTCCGGCGAAAGTTGTCGTTAAAACTGGTCAGGAGCTTCTGATATTGCTCGGCCACAGCAAGATTGCCGCCGAGCAAACAGCTCAGACCCTCGAACTCATCCATTTTATAGTCTTGAAACAGACGAGAGGAAGCTAAACCACGGTCGGCATAAAGCCGGGCCTGGTCGAATTGACCGGTTTTATTGGCGAGCTTTATGCCGAGCAAAAGCAAATCCAGCTCGGCCACCCTTTGCACATCCGGATGTTGCTGGCAGTAGACAAGGCCTGTCGCCACAGTCTTGAGACCACCCTGATAATCGCCGCTCTTGCAGGCATTGTCGATGTCCCGGAAAAACTTCTGGCAATTAGGATCGGGAAAATGCGACCGGGAGAGGCGGGGCTCGAGCAGGAGATTACCGCATTTAGTCTGAATCAACTGGACTAATTGTTCGCTCTCATCCTCACCATTGGGGGGCGGCGCCAGACTCAAAAGAGCACTCTGGTAGGGATTTTCCTTAGGCTTGAGAAAATTGCGTGCTTGTTCGGAGATACCAGCGTCCGCCGAACGGAATTGATTGTTCGAGTGCTCGTCAAACTGAACATACATGCTGTAGGCGACATAGAGCGCCCCCAGGCAAATGACGGCAATAATACCGGCAGCGACCTTTTTATTTTTCGGATTGACGTTCGCTTTGCTGTTCTCTACAGTTTCATCCATAGTGCCGTCTTCGGTGCCAGTCATCGCTTATTTATCTTCTGCCGAATTTTCGAAATCGTTCGAATGCTTCAAGTCGAGAGCTTCCTGCGATTCCTCGTCTTGATCAAATTCTTCCGGCTCGATATTGGAAGCCCATTTCAGTTCAGCCAGGGCCTCGTCGAAAGTAATCTGGTTTTTGCGCGCATGGTTGAGGGCAAAAATCGCCTGCTCCATGTTGATTTTTTCATCACGCAAAAGCACCAGCGAGCGCAAAGTGGCGTGCAGAGTCTGATCGTCGATAGCACCGGTAACGAGCAAAATTTTGCCAAGCAGAGCAGAATTGCGACGGGCATCGCGCAGCGCCTTTTTGATCTCGGTATCGGTGACAATGCCGGCCGCTTTGAGCATCTCGCCTAGGCGCACTCTTTCTCGAGTTTCGGCCACACCGAGATCGAGCTCTGAAATCGCTCTGGCCAGAGAAACATGGCGAGTCGCTACTTCACGCAGGGCTTCTGCTGCTTTCAGGGCCGAGAGCGAATGGCTGGAGACAATTTCCTGTAATTTCAAGGCGGTGTCGAGAATGCGCTTGGAGATGAAGCCGCCTTCGACCAGCATCTGTCCAATCGGCACTTCTCTAATCAGGCCCATTTCCAGGGCGGTCATTAAGTCGCCTTCGTTAACCAGACCGGAGAGGACAAGCAGCTCACCAAGTTTGACTCTCTGGCGCGGCGGCGGCTTGTAGAAGCCGAGATCAATCAGCGAAACTTCGATGTTGACCCGGCGAAAGCGGCTTGATCTAAGAGCTTGCACGGCCTGTTCCCGCGAAATCTTGGCGTCGCGCACCAGCACCTGGGCGGTGAGGGCGGCGGAGAGCATCTCGTCCGATACTGCATTGGTCAGGACAAGGACACGACCGAGGGGCAGGCCTGTCTCCTGGCTTGTCTTGAGCGCATCTTCCAGTTGCATCTTGCCGATAATCTCGGCATCCTGCAACAGTTCACCCAGGCGAGCCACCGGAGCGTGGTCCGGTGTGACCCAACCAACCTTTTTCAAACAAACATCAAAATCATGACCTTCACTGGCCAACAAAGCGAGGGCAGCCTGGGCCTTTTGCAAGGTCATGGCGCCGTCTTTGACTAAAGCCTGGGCCTTGACCGCCGCTTCCAGCTCGCGATCGCCGATATAACCACACATGACCAGGACGCGTCCGAGGGGCAGACCGGTCTCGGAGGAAAGTTCGATGGCGTGATTAAGGCCGTCGGTGTTGAGAATCTTGGCCTCGACGAGCATCTCGCCCAGCCGCTGCGATAACTTGGTACCGGCTTTCACTGCAATATTTTCCTCTGTCCTCTTAATGCGTTCCCCAGCCAAACAGCTACGAGAGCTTTTAACTAAGACAGTTTAAAGCAAATATGAAATTTAGAGAAGAAAATTTACCCCCAGGGGAATTCGAATCCCCGTCGCCTCCGTGAAAGGGAGGTGTCCTAGGCCTCTAGACGATGGGGGCATCTAAGGCGTGGCTTTCGCCACAGCGACTAAAGAGGAGAATAACAAAACGTGATCATTAGTGTCAACAAGCTCGGGTCAAGCTGCAAGAATATGATGTCGCATTGTACTATTGGAATCTGCCGTCGAGAGCCGCGTGGTTGGCCCTTGGCGAAAAGTACAGCCTAACAAAGATGCGTAACATGTCTACTTATTATCGTTCTTTCAACAATTATCTACGCGAGACTTTCGGCGCGCGCGTCTATCGCGTGCCTCTCGATGCCGGATTCACTTGCCCCAATCGCGACGGTACCAGGGCCTTCGGCGGCTGTACTTTTTGCGACGACCGCGGCTCGGGCGCTCCGACTATCCAACCGGCCCTCAATATAAAAAATCAGCTAGAGACGGGCATCGGTCGCATTCGCAAGCGTTTCAAAGCGACGAAATTTATGGCCTACTTTCAGGCTTTCACCAATACCTACGCCCCCGAAGGCGTGCTGCGCGAGCTCTATGACGTCGGCCTCGATCACCCCGATGTAGTCGGACTCTGTATCGGCACTCGACCGGACTGCCTGGATGACAACATCCTCAACCTTTTAGAGGATTACCACCGCAAAACATTCCTCTTCCTGGAAGTGGGCGTGCAGACCCTTCACAACCGCACCCTCGATCTGATCAACCGCGGACACAGTGCCGAGGAATTTATGGATTGCGTGGCCAGGGTGAAAAAACGCAATATGCGCCTTGCCACTCACCTGATCTTTGGCCTGCCGGGGGAGAGCGAAGCAGACATGCTCGACACGGTGCGTCGCATCGCTCCGCTTAAACTGGACGCCATTAAAATCCATCAGCTCTGCGTCTACAAGGGTACGCCGATGGAAGCCGATTACAAGCGCGGTGAACTCCCCCTCCTCGAAGAAGACGACTATGTGCGCCTCGTCGCCGATGCCCTCGAAATGCTCGATCCGCAAACAGTCGTGATGAGACTTGTCGCCGAAGGTTCGCAGGACGAAATCGTAGCACCCCAATGGGCCTTCGAAAAAGAGCGCGTCATGCAAAAAATCGAATCAGAAATGCAAAGACGAGGGACCGTGCAGGGCTCGAAATTTGCTCAAGCACTAGCGCTCTCAGCTGCGCAGAAGTAGAGCAGCACCAATAGTGCCGGCATAATCGCCGAGTTCGGCGCGGACGATTTCGGTTTTGCGTGAGGGTATACGTAGCGCTCGGCGCCTGGCTTCGAGCTCGGCGAGATCGAAGAAATGCGGTACGGCTTCGACGAGACCGCCACCAAGGATGATGCGCTTCGGATTGTAGAAATTGATCACGCTGGCCAGTCCGATACCGAGATACTGCGCGGCTTGAGTAATAGCACGCACGGTCGAATGATCGTTTATCTCCAGGCCCTGCGCGATCGCCTTGGAGCGCAGAATACCTTTATTAGCGTCTATCTTGTCGGCAAGGACGGTGTCCATGCCATGTTGAATGTCGTAGAGGACGGTCTTTGCGATCGCCGTGCGCGATGCATAGGTTTCGAGACAACCGTAGCCGCCGCAACCGCAGGGCAGTCCATCCGGTACGACGATCATGTGGCCGACTTCACCGGCGGTGCCATAACCGCCACGATAAATCTTGCCGTTGTTGACTATGCCCGAGCCGATACCGGTACCGATAAACATACAGACAAAGTTGTCGCATTCGCGACCGGCGCCGAAGTACAGCTCTCCAAGCGTAGCGACCTCCACATCATTGCCGAGCTTGACCGGTAATCCGTATTGAGCGCTAAGCGGCTCGGCTATGGCCAGATCATTGGTACCGCCGATATTGGCGGCGGCCAGTAAGATACCGTTTTCGCGGTCGACCATGCCGGCGGCGCCGACGCCGATACCGACCAGCTTTTTACTTTCAAATTTTGCATCGACCGCGGCGGCGTCCTGCAGTGCGTCTCCGATACAAGCAGCAATGCGCTTGACCAGCTCCGACCCCTCTTCCACCACCCTTGTTTTTTTCTTTGCGGCACTGAGGATTTGACCGGTAGTCAAATTGACCACGCCGGCAAGTATTTTGGTGCCGCCCAGGTCGACACCGACAGCAAACTTATCACCCACGATAGGCACTCACTTTGTGTTTGATTTAGAAACACGAGTACTATATCACTATCAAATTGGCTGAACTGGCTGACCGGCCGAACTGGATAAAAAGTTTCTCGTCCGAAAATTAGTCGAGCCTGACCTGGCCGGGCACAGAGCCGCCGGCGGAATTGAGTGATGTCTCGGCCGGCGCACCTTGGCGCGGCTCGGGAGCAGCGGCTTCCTGACCGGCCGATCGCTCGGTCTGGATCAGGTCTCGCTCGAATTTATCACCGGCTCCCACATTGTTTGATCCGACCACTCCAGCTTGGGCACTGATCCGCGCCGCTTCGGCAGCGGAAGTGAAAGAAGCGAGATCCGATTTGGGATGATAGCTGCAGCCATTGCAAACGGCAAGATTTTTGGCGCGCGCTTCGCTAAATATACCGAGCGCCACAGCAACGTGGCGCTGAGCGGCACTACCGTTGCGGGTCACGGTTGTACCATTTACAACCATCGTCGTCGAGCCGCCGCCGTCGAGGTTCATCGCCTCGGTGCAACCGTGCTTGAGGAAAAATTTGGCCACATCATAAAGCGTATGCGGTCCTTCGAAAGTGGCCATCAAGAGATGGTCATCGGCGGTGATACCACAAGCGGTACGCGCCACAATCTGTCCGCCCGTCCAGTTGGCCGGGAAGCGCTCGCCTTTTAGATCGCAGGCGAACTTACCGTTCTGCAGGAGCAACGGACCGCCGCTTACGGCTTCTTTGACATTGTCCCAGCCGCCTGGAGTGATCTGCCATTTGACATGAACAAGCTCACCGGAGGCAAGGTCGGCGATCGGAGATTTTTTAGAATCGCAGAGGACAAAGCCACCATAAGGAATGGCCATTGATTTTTCGGCTCTATCGATGATCTGTCCACTGGCATCGACGGCGAGCAAAGTACCGGCAAAAGGCAAGGTCACTCTTTCGCCCCAGCGCCTCGTATAGAGGATGCAACGAGAACCGGTGCGGTGAGGTTGATTGACGTTATTGATCCAGATTTGTTGATGCTCGGGATTGGATGTCGATAGGATGCCATGCAATCCGACGCGGGCCATGCGCGCATAACCGCCTTCGGTGAAGCCCAGGGCGACACGGTCAAAAAGCGGCCCAGCCACCCATTCTCCGTCGACCATCAGGGTACCGAGCGGCACACCGTCACGCTTGAAGTAATTGGCGTTGATAGCGGCGATGGCGCCGGAATCGCGAGCATGCTCGCGCACGTCCTTGAGATGATTGAACGAGTAAGAAGCAGTCAGGGCGCGCACCTTCATCGGCGATTTGCTCATGTCGATATCGACCATATTGATACGCGGATGACCGTTATAGACTACATAGCTGACGCCGGGAGCAAGTTCTTTCACCAGGGATGGTAGCATCGGCCCGGCCGGAATCTGACCGACGACAGGTTTGTGAGCAGGTCTGGCGTGCGGCTTTTTCACTTCCGGTGGGGCACTCTTCGGTTTTTGTCTGCCGCGCGGCGGCAATTTGCTAAAAGCACCACGAATCCATTTTTTTGAATGCGTACGGCCGCCGAGGTGTAAGGAAGAATGGAGGGTGGCGCCTGGAATATGCAAACCGGAATGAACGGACGGCAGTCCCATAGCCAGCTTTTGGGCCTGACCTGGTTGACAAATGACGATATTGGCGGCCAGCGCTAAGGCGCTCAGCAGGCCAAAAGAAACTGTTTTTTTATAGTAAGTGAGAAACCGCAAGTTTGGCAGGACCCCGGGACAGAAACGCTTCGCTTCGTTATATACCCATTTTTACTATCTTTTAGGCGACTACGCAAATTAGATTACACCGTCAGACCTCGAAAAGGACTGCTTTCATGCAACTTGTTCTTGCTTAAAAAGCAACCCTACAGTCAGCGTAAAAGACTCACTAGTGTTATACCAATGGCGCGTGAGCAGAGTGTGAGGAGGGCGCCATCGTATATGTCGACTTTGCACGTTCTTTTTTTTAAGAGCACGACTTCGAGCTCGCTGCAAACCCGACTTTTTGAAACTCTATTTTTTAGCTTCCTGCGGCTCTTTATTCTCTTTGCTGTTCTTTTTGTCCTTGCTGTCTTTGCGTATATTGGCTTGCAAAAACCGCTCGGTATAGGATTGCACAGCCGCTTCGCGTTCAGCTTCCGGCAGGAGCGGGAAGCCTAGCTTGATTCGCTGCTCGAGATAGGCTTTTGCCACACGCTCGGAGAGGCGACTGATTTTCAAAATGTTGTCCATGCGCTCATCGCGACCGAGCACACCGCGCGCATCGAGCAAGTTGAAGGCATGTGAGCATTTGAGGATTTGCTCATAGGCAGGCAATACTAACTTTTCGTCAAGTAACTTGCGAGCCTCTTCTTCAGCGAGGCGAAAGAGGGTATGCAGCACTTCCGGATTGCTCTTTTCGAAGTTGTAGGTCGACTGCTGCACTTCATTCAAATGATAGAGCTCACGGTAGGAGACAGTATCGTTCCACTTCAAATCGTAGACATTGTCGACGTTTTGCAAATACATCGACAGACGCTCGACGCCGTAGGTAATCTCGGCTGCCACCGGACGCACTTCCAGACCACCGGCCTGCTGGAAGTAAGTAAACTGAGTAATTTCCAGACCATCCAGCCAGACTTCCCAGCCGACCCCCCAGGCGCCCAGCGTGGGTGAAGCCCAGTTATCTTCGACAAAGCGGATATCGTGGTCGAGCGGATTGATGCCGAGTTCTTTCAGGCTCTCGAGATAAAGCTCCTGGACATTGGCTGGAGAGGGCTTGAGGATGACCTGGTACTGGAAATAGTGCTGCAAGCGATTGGGATTCTCGCCATAACGACCGTCGGTAGGACGGCGGCAGGGATCGGCACAGGCCATTTTCCAGGGCTCGGGACCGATAACTCGTAAAAAAGTACCGGGGCTCATCGTCGATGCGCCTTTCTCCAGGTCAAAAGGCTGCATGACTACACAGCCCTGCTTGTCCCAGAAGCTGTTCAGGGTATGTAAAACCTGTTGAAAAGTGAGCGCCACCGTACTAACTCCCGCCGAGAAATGAGCCATCAGACCAAGGGTCTTAGCTTAACACGTCAAGCGGAGCAGGATTAAATTGACTAACTCTCATACATAAGTGGAATAATCTTGGTCAGTGACTGCTCCGCTTGTGGGCAGCGTCGGTTGCAAAGGAGCCAGTGATTGGAAGGTCAATTTAGCCGCGGTTATGGTGACGGCCCGGATGGGCCAGGGCGCCGCGATCCGGGTGGCGCTACGACAATGAGCGGTGGCGCCGGAGCGAGCACCCCAGCGCTGCGAGTGCAGCAGCTCGCCCCCAAGGTGCAAAAACTACTCGACAATATCAACGGAGTCCTGGTCGGTCAAGGTCACGCCACGAGATTGGCCGTTATCGCCTTTCTAGCCGGCGGCCATTGCCTGGTGGAAGACGTACCCGGAGTCGGAAAAACCCTTCTAGCCAAGTCACTGGCCATGTCGGTGCATGCAAAATTTAAACGTATCCAGTGTACGCCCGACCTTTTGCCTTCGGACATCAGCGGTGTGAGCATTTTCGAGGCCCGCGAGGGCACATTCAAGTTTATGCCCGGTCCGATTTTTACTAATATCCTGCTCGCCGACGAAATCAACCGCGCCACGCCCCGCACACAGTCGAGCTTGCTCGAGGCCATGGAAGAAAATCAGGTCACCACCGACGGTGCCACGCGCCGCCTGCCCGATTTGTTTTTCGTCATCGCCACCGAAAACCCGATTGAATATCACGGTACATTCCCCCTGCCTGAAGCACAGCTCGACCGTTTCATGATTTCGCTGTCGCTGGGCTATCCCAAACCTTCGGAAGAAGTGGAAATTCTGGATAAAACCCTCCAGGAAGAAAGCTTCACCGTCGACGCCGTCCTCACCGAAGCTGATGTACTGGAGGCGCGACAGGTCGTGAAAATGGTCGTCGTCGACCAGTCGATCAAAAATTATATTGTCTCGGTCGTTGGTGCGACCCGCAAACATCCCTCGATCGTACTCGGGGTCAGCCCCCGCGGTAGCCAGCTACTGATGCGGGCCGCTCAGGCAGCCGCTCTCGTCGATGGTCGTCACTATGTAAAACCGGATGACGTCAAACTACTAGCTCCTTACGTTCTCGGCCATAGAATCATTCCGAAAGTCAGGGATAACCGCGTGAGCCATGCTCAACTTATTGAAAGAGTACTCGAAGAAGTCCCCGTTCCAGTCTAGGTTTCAAAGCCAGCTGGAGGACCCGAAACTTAGAGCCGCCCAAGAAGACAGCAAACTCAACGGCGTCACTATCGACTTGCCTTTTTTGCGCGAGCCGAAGTTGAAACTCGTGCTCGAAGAGCGATTTTTCGTGGCGCTGGCGGTTACAGTCTCGCTTTATATCTTCGGCTCAGTGAGCGGCAATGACTGGGTCTACCTGCTCACTTCGGCGGCTCTTTCCACTCTTGTACTCGGCATTGTCATCCCCCTCATCCAGGTAATCGAGTCGGATATTTTCTTCCATCTGCCGCGCGAATCGGTGTCCAAGGAGCGCCTCAACCTGCGCGTCCAGGTCAAGCGCAAATCATTTCTGTCCAGGTTTGGTCTTGGGTTTCTCGCTCGTTACTTCCCGGTAAAGTGGCTGCTAGTCAAAATCAAGCTTGTCAGACTGGGAGAAAAGGAGAATATGCTCCGCCCGGTGATGATCGAGCACCTGCTCAACGAAGCCTGGGTCGTCGCACAGACTCCGAAACTCAGACGCGGCGTCTACAACCTCGAATCAATCGAGGTTTTTTCCTGCTATCCCTTCGGCCTGGCCTGGTGGGTAAAAAACTATCCCCTCACCAGCGAATTTACCGATTACTCGCTCAGCTTGAATGCCGCTTACGACTCGAAAATCGGTGTAACCGATCGCACCGAGGCGCGCGCTCTGCAGATGGTTGTCTTCCCCCGGTCGAACAACATTGAAGGCAACTTCCTTTACAGGTTGAGAGCAGCCGGCGATTCCGCCCTCTTCTTTTCTTCAGCCAGGCCCATCGCCGCCCTATCTTCTTCCTCGGTACGCTCCCTGAGAGAATTTCATACCGGCGACAGCCCGCGACTGATCCACTGGCCGACCAGCGCCAAAGTCGGCAAATTGATGATTCGCGAATTCGAGTCCGAAGGCTTACCCGGTTTTGATGTGCTTCTCGATCTCACTTCCGATTGGCAAAACGAAGAGCAATTTGAGCTGGCCATTTCGATCAGTCTCTCGCTTTTGCAACTGGGCTTCAAATTGGGTGGCTCACCTGAACTCTACATCACACCATCGGTCGATGAAGATATCGAATTGCTCCCCACCTTCCTCACCGATCTGCCTGCCATCGCCCCTGGTATCGGCTGGGCCGCTCAGATTTTAGCTCGAGTCGAGGCACTGGTAGTCGATCCTGATTATGGCGACTATCAGGTGAAAGTACCCCGAGTCGGTGAACTCGATACGATGGCCCTGCTCTGTCCGAGACCGGCTACAGCTAAAGACAATGAAGACTTCGACGAAGAAAACGAAGAAGCCCCGCCGGTCGATCCCAAACAAGTAGATCTCTGGGTCATGTCGCGCGCCCTCCTCGAGGCCGACTCACACCGAATCAGCAGCGATGCCGCCGAAGAAGCGCTCTCGATCAAAGCGCCAATACCATTGCACGCCATGGGCTCAGGTGACCGTCGTCAATCGGCCGTTGATCACAGAAAAGGCAAAACACCTCCAGGCCGTGTGCTTTCGTCCTTGACCGAGTTTGAGGAGTTGCCACACATCTGATGCAGACCCGGTCTAGACCAAAGAAAAACTCCGCTCGGCCGGCCGCGAATCCTTTTGCAATCGGCGCCGCGAGCAACCGCAATGGAGGCCGCCAAGGAAGCGCCGGAGCGAACAAAGTAAAAAAAATCCAGACTCCGGAAAATTCGATCGGCATACGCGTTTGCGCCTTGAGTCTCGTCCTGCTCCTGATTCTCGCTTCCGCCAGCTACATTCCCACCCAACCGGCGGCTATCTTCATATATGCGCTCGTCGCCATCGCCGGCAGCTACATCGCCTATACCTTTCGCTTGAAACGTCCGACCTGGGTGGCGTCCCTCCCCTTCATCGGCGCCTTCCTGCTCTTTGCCAATTTCATCCTCGAGCTCTGGTTTTCGATCACCGGTGGCGGCATGGGTCAGGGTACTGCTGTGGCCGCCTTCGTCCACATGCTGACCGGCCTGCTTGCCCTGCATTGTTTCGACCTGCGCAGTCGCACTGATTTTTCTATCTCGGCGCTGATCGGACTGGGTCTGCTTACCTTTTTGACCGGCGTCGCCCGTGATTTGATCTTCGGCGGCTATGTGATGATCTACACCATCCTTGGTGGCATGCTCCTTTTTTACGACTCCTCTTCGCGCTCCCATGAAATCGGACCATCGAGAGCTTTTGCCGATGGACAGATCGAAGGACAGCCGATGATTCGCCGGTTGCGCATCGCATCGTTGACGGCGATGCTGCCGATTTTCCTCATCCCACTGGTCACTGCCGCAACTTGCTTCATTTTGCCGAAGGGCGATTCTGTTTTAGAACTTTTCGTCGACAGTTTCCGCGCTCAATTCCCGATTTCGGCATCGATGAGCGGTTATCTGAGCCGGGGCGGACGTAGCCAATCGGTGCAGGGCGGTGTGAGCTCGGAGAAGAAAGAAGGCGGCGCCAGTTACTCGGCCAAAGGAGGCCAGGGGGAAGGCACCGCCAGCAGTGCCGGCCCACCGACAGCCGGCGCCAAAGGCGGCAAGGGTGCAAGCGGTTCCGGAGCGGGATCAGGCTCAAATGGCGCCCCGACCGCGAGCAATCCCAAGGGCAAAGGTTCAGCCATTCCGGGATTGAACGGTAAAAAGACCAATTTCGACATCAGCGATCTGAAACTCAATCAAGAAATGCTCAAAGAAAGAGCGATCGATGAAGACTATGATAAACAGACCCTCGACCTCAAACAGGGTCCAGCCAATCAAAACAATTTGATACTAAAAGTAGGGTCGCAAAATCCGACCTACATCCGACGCTACACCCTCGATGCCTTCGACGGCCAGACCTGGACAAGGAAAATGCCTGTCCTGGCTAAGAGCCTGGAACCGACAGCCAAACTCGGTTTTGACCTGACTGCAAGTAACGCCGTCTATGTGCCAACCGATCTGCCGACCGAAGAAATCACACAGGACTTCCGCACAGAAACACCGATGGGGATGATCCTGCCGCACACCTGGATGCCTCAGGTCGTGAAGATCGATAGCGAAAGTTTGCGTATAGACGGCGACGGCACCCTCAAATTGCCGGCGGCCATGCCGGACCGCGCTCATTACACGGTCACATCGCAGGTACCGGTTTATGACCTGGAGATGATGCGTCGCCTCGCGCCGGAAACACTTTTGCAACTGGACGAGGAGCGCGACGACGAAATAAAAACCGCCCAGGCCTGCCTGCAGATGCCTGCTAATCTAGATAAGCGGATCAAGGACATGGCCGCAGACGCGGGCGGTATCGAAGGCAACTGGTTTAGTAAAGCTGAACGCACCGCTGAGTATATGAAGACGCACTATCGCTATAACAAGCGATCTTTCTTCGACCAGGCCGGCGGCAATGCGGCCACAGATGCTTCCGGCAGCAACAGTAACAATACTGAAAACGCTGCAAGCACAACAACCGGCGAAAAATCCGAGCAAGAAAAGACCACGGCAGCAAACAACACTCCCGACAAGGCCTTCGGCCTGGGCGGAGCAGTCGGTGAAATCGAGCGCCCTAAAACTATCGACGAGAAGACCAGCGCCCAAGAGAGTAACGGAGAAAAAGACAGGGCCGGCGAAAAACCGCCAGGCGAAACAAAAATCGCGGCCCCGGCCATAGCTGGTTCAGCGGCTCCAGCGGCGGTATCCGCGGCGCCAAACGCCGACCTCAATCGTTTCGTTTTCCAGACCAAAGTGGGCAACTGCCGCGATTTTGCCACCACTTTCGTCCTGCTCTGCCGGGCCCAGGGCATCCCGGCCCGCATTGTCGTCGGCTTCCTGCCTGGTGAATTGAATAAAAAAACCGGCTACCGCGAAATCCGCGGCAAAGACACGCACGTCTGGGCGGAAGTCTACATCCCTTACTGGAACTGGGTACCCTTCGATCCGACGCCGGATGGCGCACTGCCAGCCCATCAAGAGGGCGGTAATGCCCTGACCAAGTTTATCAGCAGTGGTCTTGCCAATCCCTTTGGGCAGAACGTCAATCGTAAAACCGTGCGCAAAGCGGAAAAGAGTAGCTTGCGTGGCAGCGATTCGCATGAACGCGGACCGGACGAGAAAAAGGCAAACAATCCCGGATTCAATTTCGATGCCGCCAAAAACAAGCCCAAGGGCTCCTCTTTCAACCTGCCCTGGCTAGGCACCATCGACCAGACCCAGATGCAATCGGTAGTCAAACTGATTGGTGCCTTCCTCTTGCTGATCGTCCTTTTAGCAGTCGTCCTCCTCTACCTCAAGCAACGCAAACACACCTCAGCTCTGGCACTGATCAGCGATCAACCACCCTCGACCGTGGTTTTCCTTGAGGTCTTGAGCGAATTGAAGCGCTACGAATTTACGAAAATTCCCACCGAAACCGCAGATGAATTATCCGAGCGGGCCCGCAGTCAATTTGCCCAGCTCCTCCATGATGGTCGACAGGTGCCGAGCGAACTGCCCGAGGTTGTCAGTCAATTTATGGAGCTTTACAGCGAGGAACGCTTCGGAGGCGCCGACAACCTCGACGAACTGCACGAACTCTCCAAGCGCATCAAAGCTCTGGCCCACAGCAAGAAAGGTCGACGCTGAGGCCTTGCCTCGACGCCAACCAAGATTTATCAGGCGGAAGGCGAGGCTGCCAAGCAAGAGGCTTGTCAATGTGGCCGCCGGTCAAATCGATGGGCAGGCTAAATTGGCCCTTACTTTGGCAATAAAGGACCGTCAAGTGCTGGTAAGAACGGCTTGAACGCGATAAAGTGGTAATACTTGCTGGACTGCTATACCTGAACAGGTAACAGTTAGCAGGTCGCCACCGTTGTCACACAAGAGAGACTAGACATGCAACAGGTTAGAACGGGCACCCAGCAACAACAGGAGTTTGTCCCTCCATACCCCTCGACGATTGCCGAGACGGGCATGAAGGAAGGCTTCCTGGAAGAGCTGGTCCTTAAAGACATTTACATGGTCAACTTCGCCCTCGGCCGCGAAATTGCATCTAGGACCATGTTGCCTTTCAAAATCGTGGAAGAGCTTCTGGAAATTTTGAAGAAGCAGCTCCTGATCGAAGTCAGAGCCTCAGGTGGTCTGGCCGACTACGAATATACCCCGACCGAGAAAGGCCGCGACAGAGCTCGCGCCTACTTCGACCACAACGCTTATGTCGGACCGTGCCCGGTGCCGTGGAGCCGTTATGTCGACTCGCTCAAATATCAAACGATCCGTCGCGAGCATGTGACGCCGCGCGATCTGGAAGTGGCATTTTCGGACATCATGGTCAATCGCCGCACGATCAACGCCGTCGGTCCGGCCATCAACTCCGGACGCGGGATGTTCTTGTTTGGTGAAGCCGGCAACGGCAAGACATCGATCGCCGAACGTATCGTCAGATCTTTCAAAGGCCACATCTTCATCCCTTATGCCGTAGAAATCGACGGTCAGATCATCCGCGTCTACGACAACCACAACCACGAGCAAGTCTCCGCCGCCAACTATCCGAGAGACTATGACCATCGCTGGGTGCGCATCCAGCGTCCCTGCGTAGTCGTCGGCGGTGAACTTACAATCGACATGCTCGAACTGCAATTTGACTACGGTACAAAGCTCTATGAAGCACCGATTCAGCTCAAGTCAAATTGCGGCTTGCTCCTGATCGACGACTTTGGCCGCCAGCGCATCGACCACAAATCACTGCTCAACAGATGGATTGTCCCTCTCGAAAAACGCGTCGACTATCTCACCTTGCATACCGGCAAAAAGCTGGAAGTGCCTTTCGAACAGTTGATTGTTTTCTCCACCAACCTCAACCCGGCGGACCTTGTAGACGAAGCCTTCCTCAGACGTATTCCCTACAAGATCAACATCACCAATCCGACCGAAGACGAATTCAAATGGATCTTCTTGCAATACTGCCAGCGCACCGGCGTACCGTACAACGAAGAAGCGGTCAATTATCTTATTGAATCGCAATATCGCAGCGGCAAGCGCATGATGCGTTGTTGCCACCCACGCGACATCGTTGACCAGGTGATCAACCTCTGTGCTTTCTTGCAGACGGATCCAAGACTTTCGAGGGAATATCTGGATCACGCCTGTGCCGTATATTTCGCAGCGATGAAATAACCGGTCCAGCAAGCCAATACAAAAGCCCCGCGACGACAGAGTCCGCGGGGCTTTTATTTTCAGTATCCTGACATTGACGGCTCGATAGAATGCACCGGCAGCGGTGCCAACTCACGCTCTAGCCGAGAGAATTTATCGAGATCGAGATACAAGCAGAGCAGCCCCCAGACTTTGAGACGGATCAAACGCACATCCTGCACGCACTCGTACTCGCAAGCGGCGGCGGGCCACGGCGAGAGCAGGGCGTCACGACTTCCCAGCGAAAGCAGTGACAGGACCGGCCCACCTGGCTGCAAACGCCGGCTGAAAAGGAGGGTGCCGTGCGCCGCAGCCTGGCAATCAACGGCAGTAGGAAATCCGCGCCCGGCAAGCGAGCGTAGATAAAGAGCGGCAAAATTGCGACGATAAGCCGCCAGGGGCCGCGACAGACTGAATGAAGCATCACTTGGACTGGTTATACTGCTTGTACTGGTTGTACTCCTCGTCACGTAGAGCCTAACGCCGCTCCAGGGAGCGAAGACGACCAGTTGTCCGCGCCCCTGCAAAACCTCGATGAACGAGCTATTGATCAAAGATTGCAGCGTCAAGATGGCGGCCGCAGCAGTGAGCAGAAGAGCGGCCCGGCGCGGATGTTGCGGACCGATCAAAAAGGCCAGGAGTAAGGTCAAATAATAGACGACTATATCGGCAGTCGTCGGCCGGCTCAGGTGGATATAGGCAAGCGGACAGGAGCCGAGAAAATTTGTCAGCAGGAGTAATAAATCGATCAAGAAGGCGCATAATCGGTCGATGCAATTCGCACACTGCAGGGCGATTGCCGAGATAAACGGAAATACGGGCAAAGTAGAGGCGCGACAAAAAAAGACCAGGGCGAAGAGCAAAGACGAAATAAAGCCGCTTACAGTAATTGGTGCGACCAGTGGCTCGGCAAAAATATTGGCCGGCAGGACCAGGGTGCTCAATTTTTGGAAATAGAATATCTGCACGGGCAAGACGGCAAATTGGGCGGCGAACACCACCGCCGTCAAAGAGGAAAGCCAGGACCAGGGCCGACGCGCGCAGAAGAACGGCTGAGCGGCAGTAAAGATCGGCACAAAATAGATGATACCGAATGTGGCGCCATAAGATAATTCCAGGCCGACATCGAGCAGACTGAGCGGATCGAGTAGAATCGAGAGCCAGAGGGCAAAGGCGAGAGCGGCTCCGGTGGCGAGGCGACGGAAGAGCAAGCCGGACCAGAGCAGGAGCAAACACATGATCGTCGCCCGTGTCACCGAAGGGCTAGCCCCGGCCAGTGAAACGAAGAAGAGAACGCAGACAAAGGCGCCGAGGGTCTGCCCGATATTTGCCTGTCTGTTTTTTTTAGAAAAGCCGGCAAGAATAAAAAGCGCGGCCCCGACGATAATCGTCAAATTGAGGCCGGAGGCGGCCAGCAGATGCGAGAGGCCGACGCGATTGAAAGAGGCTCTCAGGCTATCGCTAAGGCTGACGGCCCGATCACCCAGCACCATCGAAGCAAGCACGCGTCCGCGCTCATCCCCGATAGCCAGACAATGAGCGCGCACGATTTCATCGCGCAACTCAGCTACCGCCGCAAAAAAAGTGCAGATCGCGGACGGCCGAGCAGCCTCTGAGCTGGAGCCGGCCTGGGCTGGGGCTTGAGCAATGATTGACGGAGGCTGGCAGCTGATCTGACAATAGATCCCTTTTAACGACAACCAACGCTGTTCGTCAAATTCGAAGGAAAATAGCTTTGGGTGTGGTCGGCTCAACCGGCCGCGAAATATATAGGTGCGGCCCCAGAGCGGCGCGCTCAAACGATCCGATAATCGATAGGGACCGGCGTGAATGAGAACGCGCCCGCCGAGCGCCTTTGCTCGCGGCGTCAACTGCCGCAGACAGGCCACCTCCATTGTAAAAAAGCGCCCCTGATCCGTATCTTTAAACTTACTGCTCTGGACATTGCCTTCGAAGGCGACAAAATCGGCCCGCGATCTGCTCAAGTCGTCCCGGCCCGCAATCAGCCCGGCAAGCCGGTTAGAAGCCAACCCAAAGGCCAGTGAAAAAGCGGCGGCGAGCAAAAATGCGCCCCTCTTGCCGCCGCCGAAAAGGGGAGCGGCAAGAGCAATAATCATTGCCATTGCCAGACCAAAGACCCAGGGTAGACCAAGCAGGGCAAGCAGCGCGCCGCTTGCAGCCACCAGGGAGGAGCAGACAAAAAGCTGCGCGCTTTCCTGTGCCCCTGCCAGAGTCGAATCCGCCGCGCTCGGACGAGCGTTGCCTGAATAAATTGAAAGCATGTTGAGCCGAAGTTCTCCCGTCAGGGTCGACTTCGATTTAGACGCTTAAGCGAATCGAAGAGTTCAAACAACTCCCGGGTCAATTCAAATTTCAGAGCACTTAGCGCGGATTGTTATTTGGATTGCCGCCATCGACGTTGAGAATATTCTGCGGTCCGTTGATCTGGTTTTTAGCCTGCGCTTCCGCCTTGGGCAGCAATTCGTCATAGGCCTTTTGAATGTCGGCCAGGTCCTTGCTGTTGGGATCGAAAGCACGGGCCATCTTAATCACGCCCTCGGCGCCGTTATAACTCTTCGGTCTACCGGAGGGGAAAATATCGTTGTGATTGTTTGGATTGTCTACCAGAAGCGAAAGGGCAGCACCCTCATCACCATTGCCGCCGCGATCGACGATCGACTGGGCGAAGGCAAGGTAGGCAACAGCCTGATCGCGGTAAAGTTTACCGAGGATTTTGGCGGTTTCAGCAGCCTGGGCTGGTGAATTGCGCGGGAAATAATGCTCGATCAAACCGTCGGTAGGCTTGATATAAGTCTGACGCCAGTCATCACTGGAAGAAGGAATATTTTTCACGACTTGATTAATGACCGCGGGAATATCATGGTGCTGATCGAGAATCTTGGCCAGATCCTTTTGCAGACCGCCTTTGAATTTTTCCAGATCATCGACTTCCGATTGAGTGGGCTTGCTGCCATCCACGAGTATGGTCGGCTTGCTGCCGTCATTATTGTTGGCGATGATCGACTTGGTCACTTCTTCGGCGCGCTCGGTACTGTCTTTGGCACCGACCAGATAATGCATGGCGCGACCACCGAGATCGATTTCATAACCACCGAGTGTGTAGTCCGGCTTGCCCTGTTTGACGATACGGGTACCGTTCTTGAGCAGGTCTTCACCAAGAGCGCGGCTCATGCCGGCATCATCACGGAAGGCGAGCAGCTTTTGCTCGGTGCTCATCTGACTCCAGTTTTTGGCCATCGAATCGCGTACCTGGGCGATTTTCGAAACAAGCCAGTCCTCCTTTTTCTCGTCGAGATTGCTCGAAGCAGCGGTGACTTTTTCAAGTGAGCTCAGACTGCGGTCCTTGTGATCCGTAGTGAAACTGGACTTGAGATCGTCATAGCGATAAGCCAGAGCGTTGGAGCTATTATCTTCGAAAGCATGAATAACTTTGGGAATGGCCCAACCGACTGCAACAGCGCCGGCCTTGGCATAGGGATTTTCAGTGGCGGCGGCAATAGCCAGACCGGATGCAACACCAAAGCCGTCCCACCAGTTCATCACACCGGTCGGTGCGTTCCATTTTTCCGGAGCGCCGAGACCAACAGCCTGTGTCGCTCCATCGATGATGCGGCTACCGACGATGGTGGCGCCAACCAATCCGGTTTTCTTGAGCAAACCAGGACCGATCAAATTTTCACTCAGGGCAAGTGCCGTCGGAGCAAGGATTTGCTCGGTATTCCAGGAATGGATCAGAGAATTTGTACCGCCGATTTGCTTGGCCACGTAGCGGTCGACGTTGACGGCGGCGATGTCGGCCATGACGCCGAAAGCGCCTGCTTTCATCGATTTCCAGGTGGAGGAACCAGTGGCGCCGAGACTTTTCCTGATTGCATCTTCTCGGGCTGCGAGCTGGACATTGGATGTATATTTGCCTTCGATCACAGCCATTTCGGCATCACTGAAAAGAGCCTTGCCACCATTGCTGACGCGGGCGGCATTGGTCGCTTTCAGATCGACGACGGTACTCGGTGTCATCGGACGCTCGAGCAGGTCCAACCGTTCTTTGGCGATTGCCTGAGCGGCCTCGTCCGCGCCTCCACTGGCAATTTTTCTTTCCGCTTCGACGAGATTGGCAAATTTGGCGTTGGCCTCAGGCACGGTGTTGGTTTTGACCAGATCACCCTTGCCCATTTTGGAAACATCAAAATTATTCTGCCAGTATTTGGCAGCACTATGAACGCGACTGCCTTCGGCAGTGCTCGCTAAAGCCTTGTCGGCGCCCATGCTAATGCCCTTGGCGATATAAGGAGCGGCAATCGCTCCAAAGGCGCCACCGAGCGGTGTATAGGGGCTGAGATAAAGGCCGCGGCTGCTGATCAATGATTGAATGCGCGTCTCAGTGCCATCGTCTGGGCCGCCGGCGGTGCGAGTCGGACGACCGGGCAAGCCGGGTTGATCGCCACCCTGACCCTGTTGAGGTACGCCCATGGTGTTGCGGTCATAGGGTTTGCTCGGATCACGCATCTGATCCTGGTGGAGAGTTCTAAAATCAGGGGGTTGATTGCCACCCGGCTTGTTAGGCGCTTCGCCAGCCCCGCCGGGAGCATCCGTGCCGCTGACGCCGTAGCCGGCGCGGGTCTGGCGACCAGTGCCACCATGGTAATAACGGTCTGTCCCGGCACCTGGTGTGGCGTGGCCGAGATTATCGGTGAGCGGCGCAAGATTACCGCCATAATTGGCTCTCTGACCGCTTGTATCGCCACTGGCGTCCTGAGTCAATTTATGGTTGAGCTGATCGATCAAACGCTGAGTGGCATCTGGTGTCGTGCCGCTGTCCGCCTTGTAATCGGGTCTACTGTCTCCGCCCATGTCCAACTCCTTCGCAAAGAAAAGTGCTCGCCAGGCACGATCGCAATAATTGCTTTACTGATTGCTTTATTCCACGTCCACACACTTCCATATTAGAAAGGTCTCAGGCTCGAGTAAACTCGTGGAATTCCCATTTTGAGTGGGAATTTTCCCCTGGCGCATAAATTTACATTGGCTCTGGAAATTTTATTGGCAATATCGCCCTTCAAGGGGGTCGACAAGAGATTTTCTGGGAAAGTTAAATTTGTAGATCTCGAGCCGAAATCTACTCAGCGATGAACTGGTTACTATAAATATGAATCCGGATGACAAGTGGAAGGGATGCTGGACTGCGGCAAGGCAGGCCATGGCCGAAGGCAAGGTGGAGCAGGCGGAAGCGCTGCTCTATGGCACCCTGGAAATCGCCGAGGATTTTGAACCCGACGACCAGCGCCTGATTATGACCCTTGAATGTCTGGCCGAAGTTATTTTTCGCCAGGGCCGCTTTGCCCAGGCAGAGCCGGTCTGCAAGCGCGTCATTATGATCTATGAACGCAAATTCGGACCGGATCATCCCGATGTCGGCGTTTTTACCAATAACCTCGGTTTGATCTATCATCATCAGAAAAAATATTTCATGGCCGAAACCGAGTATCAAAAAGCGCTCGCCTTACAAAATCGAGTGCTAGGACAGCACCATCCGCAAACGATAAACGCCATGTCCAACTATGCTCGTTTGCTCAAAGAAACGCACCGGTTGGCCGAAGCCAGACACATGGACGCGCTGATTCGGGGCGCCAACACACCAGCAAACTGGACACAGTCCGGTACTTATAAAGCCTATGTCGTATCGGCGGCCGATCAGCTTGGCGAAAGCGTGCCGGCAACAACGGCAGACCCGATGGCGCGAGGCCCGATGCCGGTTTCACAGGGCAGGCGCGGACGGACGCAGTACAATCAAATCGATGAAAATATCACCTTGCAGGATGTGGCTCTGCCTGAGTCTTTGCGCGCCGATTCGGTAACCGCGCCAAAGCAAGCAGCAAACTCACAAAAAGAACAAAGCCAGACGATTACAGGCATACAAAAACTGATCGCCCAGCGCAAAGAAGTTTGCGATTGATTTTACTGAGGTCTGAAACTCAGCTCAGACAGTTTGCGGATTTAGATAATACTTGCTGTGCGCCGCGGCGAGCTGACCGTTGTACTTGGCGCCCGGCTTTTTGTGATAAGGCAGGTCGCAGATCTCGGTGCGGGTAAAGACCATCTGACCGATACTCATGCCGGCATGCAGGCGCACGGGGCGATTGCCGACATTGAGAATTTCCAGAGTGATCTGAGCGGGCGGATGACTGAAACCGGCATCGATAAAGCCCGCCGTCACGTGCACCATGACGCCGAGCCTGGCCAGAGACGATTTACCGGTCAATTGACCGACGATGTCATCGGGCAGGCAAACCGCTTCCAGAGTCGCTCCCAGTATAAACTCATATGGTTTGAGGACGATGCTGTCGAGCACTTTTTCGACTACACCGTCGAGCACGGTCGGTGAAACATAGGGATCGATCACCTGGTCGGATTTTTCATGCCAGGAAAAGCGGTCCGAAAGGCGCACATCATAAGAGTTTGGCTGAATCAAGCGATCTTCATAGGGCTCGATGATTAACTTGCCGGCAGCGATTTCCTCGCGGATTTCGCGATCAACCAGAATTGTCATAGGCTCAAGCTCCTGAACGATGCCGGAGGCGGCAAGCAAACTTTATCAGCAATATCAACAACTAGTATAACCGCATGATGCGCACAAACTGCAGGCCTCGAACTTGAGCAATCTCTCAGCCTCTCCTCCGCACTGCGGGCAACTACCACTACGTATGCGAGGCATATCCGATCGACCCATTTTCGGCGCAGCTTTGAGAGCAGGGGCCAGCCGGGCAGGCTCGACCGCAGGCAAGATCGAAAGAGCAAGGGCGCCACGAGTCGGGGAGCTATTCGCAGCTCCCGCCAGGCCAGCAAAACTCGACTTTTTTGGAATATTGAGCACCTGTCCGCCGCGCGAGCGATCTCGATAAACTGTAATACCCTTCAAACCCAGGTCCCAGGCCGCCATGTAAGCGTCCTCGACTTGCTGCTCGGTCGCTTCAAAAGCAAAGTTGATCGTCTTCGAAACAGCATTGTCGATATGCTTTTGAAAAGCGGCTTGCATACGCACATGCCAGATGTAATCGATATCATGAGCGCAGACCCAGAGCTTGCGCAAAGCGGCAGGCAGACTCTCAACATGGCTGATAGTGCCTTCTTCGGCGATGCGACGCATCAGAGCTTCACTGTGGAAACCTTCCTTACGAGCTATTTCAGAGAAGAGCGGGTTGACCTCGATAAGCTCCATGCCACCAAGCACACGGCGCACGAAGGAAATAGCAAAAAGCGGCTCGATACCGGAACTCGTACCGGCAATAATGGAGATAGTACCGGTGGGAGCAATGGTAGTGACGGTGGCGTTGCGCATGTGCACGCCTTTTGCACCCCAACTGGAATATTGCCAGTTGGGAAAATCGCCGCGCTCAGTGGCAAGCCTACGAGAGGCTTGATGCGCTTTTTCCTGGAAGAATGCGCCGAGACGATCGGCGCGAGCAATCGCTTCTTCACTGTCATAAGCGATGCCTTGCAAAATGAGCGATTCGGCCCAACCCATGATGCCGAGCCCGATCCGTCTATTGTTTAGAGTAGCCTCTTTGATGAAATCAAAGGGATACTGATTGGCGTCGATGACATCATCGAGGAAACGCACGGCGAGCTCGATCGCCTGCCCGAGCCGCTGCCAATCAAAGTCACTTTGGGAATTGTCCAGGAATTTGACCAGATTGATCGAGCCGAGATTGCAGGCGTCACCTGGACCGAGCGGCTGCTCACCGCATGGATTGGTGGCCTCGATATCCTCCGTGCCCGCTATCGCTTGACCGGAAGGATCAAAAGCTAGTTGCATCGGATCGCCTGCATTGATGCGATCGATAAAGACCATGCCCGGTTCACCGGTGGCATGGGCATTGTGAACAAGCTCGGCAAAGAGAGTGCGCGCCTGGATCGTCTTTACCACTTCCGGCTTGCCGTCTACGGTCCGGCTGGGGTGAAGCAAATCAAAATCATTATCGTCCTTGACGGCCTGCATAAACTTATCGGTGATCGCCACAGATATATTGAAGTTATTGAGCTTGCTCGTGTCCTTTTTGCAATTGATAAACAACTCGATATCAGGATGATCGACACGGAGCATACCCATGTTGGCACCACGTCTGGTACCACCCTGACGAATCGCTTCGGTGGCGGCGTCGTAGACAGTCATGAAACTAACCGGACCGGAAGCCACTCCGACCGAGTGCGCGACCCGATCGTTGTGCGGACGTATGCGTGAGAAAGAGAAACCTGTGCCGCCTCCGGTCTTGTGAATGAGGGCGGCGTTTTTACAGGTTTCGAAAATGCCTTCGAGATTGTCCGGCACAGGTAAGACAAAGCATGCCGAAAGCTGACCGCCCGCTTTACCGGCATTCATCAAAGTCGGAGAATTGGGCATGAACTCTTGATTAAGCATGAATCGCTTGTAAGTCTCGGCGAGCTGCTCAATGGCCGGCCCGGATAAACCCCAGCGCTTTTCCACAGCTGCAACGCAGGCAGCGACGCGCCCGAAAAGACCATCGAGATCCTCGGTTATCTGTCCATTTTCATCGCGCAAAAAGTACCGCTTATTGAGCACCTTTATGGCATTTTCTGAAAACATGGCCGCCCTCCGCTACTTTCATCCTAGCAACTTTGAGAAAAAAGACGACCAAAAAGTCCCGGCGGTTGCCGCCGAGCTCAAGGACACAGACAAATTTTTCTCAAGTAAAGCCATTGTACTACATTTGTATGGTATCGGCCAGCTTTTTTATCCTTTTATACAGCTCGGGCCAGGCCAAGTGCTCCAACAAAAACCACCTCTGATAAAAAGCCCGCCAACCAGAGGTTAGCGGGCTCTCCAAATTTATCAATAATGAGCTTAGATGCTCAAATTGAGGTTCGAACTGTGGCCCGGGAAGGCCTTAGCCGACGGATTGATGTAAGTAACAGCGAAATTGACGGCGGTAGCAGCTTCGGCTGCGCCCGTGGCGATCAACTTCAACTTGGCCGGGTGAGCGGCGATGTCGCCGGCGGCATAGACGCCGGGCAAACTGGTTTCCATCATTTCGTTTACGGTGATGGCATTGACATCCATCTTCAAACCCCAGCTCTTAAGGAAGTCGAGGTTGATCACAAATCCGATGTTGATGATGATCGCATCTACTTTGAGAGTCTCTTCCTTACCGGTGCGATTATCGAAGATGATTACTTCTTCGACGTTCGTGCCGGTCGCTTTGATTTCTTTCAATTCGTAGAAGGTCTTGATATCGACCTTGTTGCGCTTCATCTCTTCAACCGATGTTTGCACCGCTCTGAATTGATCGCGACGGTGAATCAAGGTCACTTTGTTGGCCAGCAGTGAAAATTCGTTAGCCCAATCAACTGCGGAGTCACCACCACCGATGATCAGGACGTTTTTACCGCGAAATCTCTCTTTGTTTTTGACTGCGTAGAAGATGCTTTCGCCTTCGCACTCTTTCGGATAGTCGCTGTCGAGCTTCTTGGGCACGCAAGCGCCAGCACCGAGTGCGAGCAGAACAGACTTGGTGACATGCTCGTCACTCATATCTGTGGCAATTTTCCAGTGACCATCATCGTTTTTGGTCAAATTTAGCACTTTCTCACCGAGACAAATGGCCGGCTTGAAGAGTTGCGCCTGGGTAGCCAGATTTTTGGCCAAATCCTTAGCCAAAATCTTCGGATGTCCGGCTACGTCGTAGACGTATTTTTCGGGATACAGAGCTGTCAATTGACCGCCCAGCTCAGGGAGAACGTCAATAACCTTGACCTTCAGTCCTCTGAGACCCGCGTAAAATGAGCCAAACAGTCCTGTCGGGCCACCACCAATAATTGTAATGTCGAATAGATCCATGCGTGAATCCAAGGCTCCAGCTTATCCAATAATCATCGGCAATTGTAATACACTGAAGTTGCAATGTGCCCTGGTATTCATGAATAATGAAGGAGCTGAAACACCGGGCCCGAGGGCAAGAGATTGGCAGAACATTAGATGAACTACCGAGACCTCGGCAAAACAGGCATAAAAGTATCGGAGATTGGCTTTGGATGCTGGGCTATAGGGGGCAATACCTATGGACAGAGCTATGGACCAACCAATGACAAAGAGTCAACAGAAGCGCTCAACAAAGCAGTCGATCTCGGTCTGAATTTTTTCGATACCGCTGACGTGTATGGGCGAGGACACAGCGAAGAACTACTTGGCAAGGCGCTCAAGGGCAAGCGGGATCGCCTGGTGATCGCCACTAAAGTAGGGGCTGACTTCTATCAGGGGGCCGGTTTCCAAACTTTCACAGAAGAATACATCCGCTTTGCTCTCGAGAAAAGTCTGCTGCGATTGAAGACGGACTATATTGATGTCTATCAGCTACACAATCCGCCCCTGCGTTTGCTCAACCGCGAAGACCTTTACGAGCCGCTCAGGCAGCTGAAGGAAGAGGGAAAGATTCGCGCCTGGGGCGTTTCGGTATTTACGCCGGTGGAAGGTATGACTGCGCTTAATGTCGGCAAGCCCGACTGCCTGCAAGTAACTTACAACATTTTTAGCTTTCGCCCCGAACAGCAACTCTTCCATCGCGCCTTCGAGCTGGGCTGCGCGATTATCGCCAGAGAACCACTGGCAAACGGCTTCCTGACCGGCAAATACGAGTCGCATCCCCAATTTGGTCCGGGCGACTTCCGCCGAAACTGGCCAGTCGAACACATTCAGGCCCGATCCGATGCCGCGCGCAAACTGGCCTTCCTGGATCACAGCAAGCTTACCGGCAGGCAACAGCGCACCCTCGGGCAAGCGGCGATCAAATATGCACTTTCGGACCGGGCCGTCTCGACGGCCATCGTCGGGATGAAAACGGTGGAGCAGGTCGAAGAAAACCTGGCCGCGTCCGGCAAGCCTTCTCTGACACTGTCGGAGATTCAACTTATAGGTAAATTGCAGAGCTCAGGCTTTCAACTGCCCGATCCTATTTGATCGGCGCGCCAAACAGAGTGTTGAACTGGGCAGTATCGGCGGAAAAGGTGCCGCTACCCTGATTGGCCAGGCTCCAGGTATTGGCGTCCGGCACCGCTTGAGCCGGAGCCACAGGTGGCGCTTGCATGACCGGTGCCGCTTG
>JAGXAB010000116.1 GCA_018971775.1 Cyanobacteria bacterium REEB67
TGATCTAAAAAAGTGCCAGAAACACAAAAAGCGGCAGAAGACAGGTTAACGCTTGCGCGTCAACCTGTCTTGCCATTCTTACCCGCTTTGATGTCACGAGGTTGAAGTTATTGTCGCGACAAATGACAAGTTCGTTTGTCGGCTTACAACAAGGGGAAGCTCAGGTCGATGCTTCCCCTTGTGCAGGTTTATTCAGCGCTCAAACGTTTCGGTTCTGATTCGCTTGCAGCACTGCTATTACCAGCGGCGCGGACGGCGCAGCAGGACGATGGCGATGATGACGATGAGCAGGAGCGTGCCGCCATCGAGATGCATCGGCAGGATGTAGTTGAAGCCGCCGCCGTAACCGTATCCGTAGCTGTGATAGCTGCCCCAGCCACCATAATAGTGATGCGGGTAGTAGCCGTAGGACATGTGGCCGAACGATCCGAAGGCGAAGCTGAGCAGGGCGAGAATGACGATCGCCCAGATCAGCGGGCCGAGCAGGCCGAAATAGAGGAGCACGGCGAGGAGGATGAGAAGACCCATGTGTTTTGTCCCTTCTGTTCTAGGCGGCTATTGATCGAGATCAATCGTTCAGCGAGAGCACCGTATGCGGTGTCTCGATGTGATGTTCGTCGCTGATCGGCTCGATGGCGGTGCCGATTACAAAAAACTCAATCACGTGCGTCTCCCAGCCGTAGGAGCCCTCGTGCAGGTCAACGCCGACGATGCCGGTGGCGCCGTCGCGTTCCGCTTCCGCCTGCATACGCTCCATGGCCAGCTCCCGCGCCTCGTAGAGGCCCTGGGTGAAGTTGGTCATTTCGGTATTCTGGTTGACGGTGCGCATCCACTGGCGGAAACCGTTGTGGGCGATGTGATAGACGCAGTTGCCCATGACCAGGCTGACGGGCTTGTAGCCGGCCTTGAGCAGCGTCCAGAAGTCCTGGCCGGACAGATCGCTTGTGAAAGGCAGGCCGTTCTTCTGCTTGAAGAAGTCCGCCTTGCTGCGGTCCTTGGCATAGACGGCGGTGCCGATGGCGACGAATTCCGCCAGGTCGCTATTCCAGCTCATGTGCTTGACCTTGAGGCGGACGCCGACGACGCCGTCAGCACCGAGCTCGCGCGCTTCTTCTTCCATGCGCTGCATGGCCAGCTCGCGGGCGTGATACATGGCCTGGCTGAGGACTTTCATCTCCTCGTTCTTGCTCCAGTTGGCCTGCTGGAAGCCGATGTGGTAGATCGACGAACCGACGACCATGCCGGCCGGCTCGAAGCCTGCTTCTTTGATCAGCAGGAATTCATTGACTGAAAGATCGCTGGTGAAAAGAGGACGAGTCTTGCCGTCGCCCCGCATGTGCTTGAGGCGTTCATGCGCTTCGGCGGGGATGGCGGCGATTTCTTGATTGTTCGCGGGCATTGTAAACTCCAGAAATTGTGGGTTGTTCCAGCTGAACGTTGGCCGAGACGCAGTTGCGAATCAGCGGGTGTGACCGAGGCGATTGCCCTGCGTGTGGCCTTCGCCGAGCGCAGTCATGCGAGTCGTGCCGTGTCTGCCCTTGGGCCGTGTCGACAGGTCGATCATCATCAGGCCTTTCTTGGGAGTCGGCTCGACGATGTCGGGTCGATACTGCACGATCGTGCCGAAGGCGACGACGTGGGCGATCAGGTCATGGTAGGTCTGGCTCGAAGAGTCGTATTCGATGTGTTCCATCGAAAAGTCGACTTCCATGCCGACGACGCCTTCGCCCTTATGAGCTTCGATGTCGCTGGTCAGGCGGTCCATCGCCTTTTCGCGGGCGTATTGCAGGCCCTGCGTGTAGAGCGGCACTTCAACGTTTTTGCGACTGTTCCAGTAGCCGTAGAGCATGCTGCGCGTGTCGGGGTCTGTGTACATATAATACGAGCAGACGCCGAGCGCCACGCCGACCGGGAGATAGCCGGCCTTGTGGAGCTGCCAGAATTCCTGGGCGCTGAGCGCGCTGGTGAAGGGTTCACCGGTGTAACCGGAGATGCGCACTGCCGTGCCCACCGCCGTGAACTCGGTGAGACGATTGCCCCAGCTGTGCACGTTGCTCTTGATGCGCACACCAATGACGCCGGAAGCGCCAAGCAAAGTGGCCTCCTGTTGCAAGCGGCTCATCGCCAGCTGGCGGGCGTCGAGATGGGCCTTGGTCAGGTCGAGCATTTCACCGGTGCTGCGCTGTTGACGCTGTAAAAGCCCGTAGAAGCTGACGTTGTAGAAGGAGCTGCCCATCACCTGGCCGATCACTTCGACGCCGGTTTCGTGAGCGAGGGACATCTCCTGAGCGGAAAGGTCGCTCGAGAAGAAAAAGTTGCCGCGCGCTACTTCGCGTTCGATGCGTTCTTTCGCGTCGAGCGGAATGCCGCCTTTTTGTAGAGATTCCAGCGAAAGCTGCTGCCGTTTCTGGCGGGCGAGCTCCTCCGGAGATGTCGTGCCAAATAGCCATTTGAACATGGATTATCTCCCGGTGGCGAAGTTTTTCAGAGCAATTCTCGTGGCTGCGCTGTCTTTCTCGAGTGCCGTCAGGCGCTCGACGATGTCGGTGATGCAGGCGACCATGGTCACCTTGGCTGTCTTGATGACAATGCCGCCGACCACCTTGCGTTGCGTGACGGCGGGCGCGCCATGCTTACTTTTGGTGACTTCGTAGTTGATATCGTCGAGAGCGATAGTGAGCCGTTCGACCGGTTTGACTTTCGACCAGGGCCAGCCGCCGCGCGTCACTTCGACACGGTCGGGCACAGCCGCTTCGAGAAGGGTGGCCATCGCTTCGACGGTGCTTGCCGTCTGTTCGCGCTCGAGTTTGAGCAGATGGCCGAGGACTGCGATTTTCATCGAGTCATCGTCATTACTGGGCACAGTGGACAAGCTTTTGTCGTTGGGGTCTGCCATTGAAAATCTCCTTTCGGATTGTGTTCAAAGAAACGCAAATTCACAACCAAGGTCCACGCCGGTCCTCGACCCGAGGTCTCGATTGCCCAGCACGCGATTAGCGGCTTTCAGTCGGGGCGATTGAGTGGGTGGCGGTGCGGATGTCGGTTGGTTTTTGCGGGAAAACGATGCGGTAAGAAAGATTAGTGTTGATAAACTAACAATCGGTCTTTGATTGGTTCAAGAAATAAGAGCGTATAGAAACATTTCGGTACGCGCGCTATTTAAACAACTGTTCGCGCTAATCGAATATTGTGTCTGGAAAAGGGCTGAAACCGAGCTAAGTCAGGGCCGCGCTAGCCTCGCTACGCCGGCGATCCGAAGTCGCATGAAACGATCTGGCGCTGGTTGCTGCCACATATTTCGTCTCATTTCTCCCCTTTATCCGACTAACATAACACCCTTCATCGAGCCAATCGCCTTAGTACTATCGTCTGTGGTATATTGTTCGAAAATGATATCGCATGTGGTGCGATACTTAACTGTCATATTCGGCGATAAAGAGGCGGGAAGACCAGATCAGTCTTCCCGCCCTTCATTTACGCTTTGCTATCGCGACTAGCATGCTCGCTGAAGGCGTAGGCGTATTGACGCTCCACCTCTTCGAAAGCCGCTTCCAGCGCGCGCTTGCCGGCAGACCGGGAAAGATCGGTGCCGAGCGTCCGCTCCGCCTGAACGAGATCGTTCGTCCACTGGCGCAAGGAATGATCAACGGCCAGGCAGTTGTTCATCATGATCCGCAAGGTAAGATAGCGGTCCACGGTCGTGGCCCGATCAGCCTCGACCTGGGTCAGCATCGTTTCGGCTTCCTCCGCCGATTCTTTCAAAGCGGCAACAAGGGCGTCTGACGTGGCGCTGAAATTACGCCTCGCCACTTCGAGCAGATGCCTGTGTTTTTCATACTCGCAACGACGTTCGGTCTGCGCGTCGACCTGCTGGTCCAGAGAGCCGCCGCAATGGTATTGAGTCTGGGCGCCGCCGTCGGTGTGCAGGAAGTCGAGCAAACGGACTGCGTGCTGGCGTTCATTGATGCGACCGTTCTGATTATTTTTCAGCTCTTGTTCAGCGGCACAGAGAGCTCTCATTTCTTCCTGAGCCTTCCTGGCCAGGTCGACGAGGCGGGCGGAGGCGGGATGTTTGGAATTGACGCAGTCGACGAAGTCGACCAGGATGACGTGCCGCAGATCCCTGGGTCTGCCGAAGCTGTTAGCCGTCTTTGACAGTTTCTGTAGCGAGACTGCCTCGGTCGGATAGTGGCGGGCCCCAATCTGTTTCAGCCCCTGGTGGAAGGTGCGGAAAGCTTCGGCCTGGATTTGCTGCAGCCTCTGCATGAAGTTATTGTGCGAATGCAAATCGATCCAGTCGCCGACATCCTGGCGATGAGCCTCGGAGGCGACGATGATGCGGGCCTGGAAGATTGGCGTCAGCCAATCGTTTTCGCCCTTGGTCTTCAGCTCGTGGGTGGTTTCGATTGCGGCGACAATCGCTTTGCTGATGGCGCTGCGACCTTCCATCATGGCGCTGCGGCTGATGTCCCAGGAGAGCCAGGCACTGAGGCAGAGCAGCGCTGCTTCGTCGTATTCCTGACGCAGGGCGGCAAGCGCATCGGCGTCGGCACGGGCCGCTTCGATACGTGCTGTCCAGTTCGTCGGCTCGACTTGATCGAAGAGGCGCTTTGTCCAGTCGTTGCGTTGCCGGAAGGTGGCGATGAGGTTGTACTGGTTCCCGGTTGCCGTCTCGAGTGCGGCAAGGACGGGGTGGACTGCGCTGAACGGCGCCGAGGGGGCGGCCAGTAAATTTTCTTGTTTGGGCATGTTCGTATCCTTCTGTCTGCTTGAGGTTGAGCGGGAACGGATGCAGACCCACGTTCGCACTCATAAAATTTGGCCTGGAAAATGGCAGAGCGGCTCGGTTAACCTCAACTCCGGCAGATTCGTGTCAGACCTGGTCTCCGACGAGCGGCAAAAGCCTTGCCTTCAATCAATCGCTGCGCATCTTTTGACAGCGGGCTCGATCACAACTGTTTCCACAGTCTGTGATTATTTGGAAAGTGAGCGCACTAGATGTTTGGGGTGGTTGATTGAAGAACTGAAATCGAAAGGAGACTACTTACCTTCTCGTTGCCGGTGAAGCAGAGTCAATGGTGCCTTTCGAGATGTATCATAGCGCGACGTTCTTCTGAGCAATACTTTAGGCGCCGGGCCTCGCAACCTCTCGCTAATAAAGTCTCTTAACATGCGACCGCCTTTTAAAAGTGGGCGCCACCAGTTAAGGCTTCATCAGTTTGATTTTTCTCGACTCGCCCT
This sequence comes from Cyanobacteria bacterium REEB67, assembly GCA_018971775.1. Classification (GTDB taxonomy): domain Bacteria; phylum Cyanobacteriota; class Vampirovibrionia; order Obscuribacterales; family Obscuribacteraceae; genus REEB67. Next base: position 5,242 of record JAGXAB010000116.1, read on the forward strand.
GATTGTCCTCTGCAAATGGCTTCGGCCGCGGCCATCAACTTGCGTATTCGTAGCGTTCAGCAATAATCTGACGGTATAAACCATTTCCGAGTATTTCTTTTCGTTGTCGAATCCGATTTAACTTCTACCCACTCGTTACCTTCGCAACTTGTTTCGGCGCCTGCGGTGCCTTATATCCACACGCCCTTAACCAAACTGTTTCTGGAGGAATTATGATCGTTTTGTTTGCTTATCTTTGCGCCGTCTTCTCCTGCAGGCTTGTTGCCGAGCTTGTCGACGCTGTAGTCACTGCTTTTTTTGCGGTTCTAGAATGGTTCACCGATTGGCTTTTTAGGCGTCGTGATCTAAACGCTTCTGGCCATGCTCCGGCTCGCCCCGCCGAAAGATTTTTCGCACATGGCACCCTGCAAATCACGGTCATTTGTCTTTTCGGCAATCTGGTCGCGCTTCATGAGCTCTTCTCCCTGCATCGCCCGATTTTGCTCTTTGCCGCGCCGCTTGTCACTTTTCTCGTCCTCGTCGATTTTCTCATCATCCTCGCGCTTTTGATTTATGCTTCGACCTGGGTGGCGACGTGGTTTTCCTCTGGTTTGCGCAAATGGCGCTCTCGTTAAATTCCTGCATCAGAGCGCTTTGATTAGGGGATCGTCGGCATTTATGCGACGGTCCCAGCTATTTCCCTCGAAAAAAATATTTCGGTGTTTTACTATAGTAAAGCATAGGAAAGGGCAAAAAAACAGAGCCACGTGGCAGGGATTTTGGGTCCCCATCACGTGCTCTGTTTGCAGTTCTTCGTCTGCGTTGGTTCGGTTGCAACGGTTGCAGAATCAAGCAGCCACCGGCTTGTCCGTCGAGAGACGACCAAGGCCGAGGCTGACAGCTTCCGCCGCGTTCATAAACCGGTCTTCGCCCACTTCCCACTCGCTGATCAGCGCCTCGGTGAAACCGGGGATCTGCTTGAGCAGGGCGCGGGTCTGCTTGTAAACGGCGAGCTGGACGGCGACGAGGTCGTCGATGTCGTCGAGGTCGGCGGCGATTTCGTCGATCCACGGTGCATGAAACATCAGCATCGCGTACGAATCGATCAGCACCGTGCCGGCCTTGAGGGCGCAGGTGGCGAACCAGAGAGCGCAGGAATAAGCCTGACCAATCACGTGGACCGTGACATGGTGGCCGAGACGCTGCGCTTCCAGAAGCAAGCCGTAGAGAGCGAGCGCATATGCGACAGTGCCGCCCTGCGAGGTCAGGTAGACACGAATCGGACGACCCGTGTTGGCAGAGTCTTCGAGGAAGATGTTGAGCGCGATCTGCAGATTGTAGATGTCGGCCTGATTGGCGAAAGAGCCACTGACGCGCATCACCCATTCCGACTTGTTGGTCGGCTTTTCCTGAGGCTCCGGATCAGGGGCCACTTCATCGCAGAGGCCCAGAGCAAGGGCTTCCTGTGCTGAAATATGCTTGGCTCTCCAGGCCGAAACTTCTTCTTTCTTGAGCTTGCCCTTCGAGCGCTTGACGATGGAATCGCAAAGCTGGTCGAAAAGCTGCTGCTGGTGCTTCTTCTTGTCGGCGATCTTGATGATGTTGCCGCTGACGCGGGCAGTCATCTGGCCAAACTGGAAGGAAGCGGACGGCTCCATGTAGACCTTGTCTGCCACCTCGGCGATCATGTAGGTGAAGTTGCAGAGTTGGCTGAGCACATGGACCCAGACTTCGTGACCTTCGACCTGGACCTGGCGGAGCAGACCGCAGAAAGCGAAGACGACTTCGGGCACACCGCCGGAGGAAGAGATGCGGATCAGCAGCGGACGGTTGTTGCCGCGGTTGATCTCGATAAACTTGGTGACGTAATCGGTGAAGCTGTCGATGCTCTTATCGAAGCTACCGTTGAAAACAAACGCAGTCCTGTGGAGCGCGGGGGTCGTGTTCATGGTGGTTGCCTTTTCAGTTACAGTTACAAACTTTGTTAGACAAAAGCTCGCGGCCGCAGCAACTGAATTGCTTGGCAGGTCGTGGGCTGGGTAAGGCCTTTTGGGCATCGGTACAGGGCGAGACAGCGTGATTGCGTTATCAAGCACAAAGCCATTGCACAACACTCTGCCGGGGGCAGAAGGATTGAGCGATGGCTTCAGGCTAGGTGAATGGTCTTGCTGTTGATCTCTGGTGGGAAAGTATGGGTTTGTTTGAGATTTGAACCTAGCAGGAGATCTACCGTGGACAAAAGCTTTTAGAATTCCTGAAGGCTTATCTCGGCCGACAAAATACGAATTTATCTTATTAGGGCGCGTTAACATTAGCGAAGCTTACCTAGTCAGAAGGTGAAACCCGCCGCCCCTGGGAATGTGGACAATCAATTGCGTAGCTGACGGAGCGATATATCTATTTGCTGGCTGCCGCTTCGGCCAGTTTTTTGATGCGTTCGAGGCGTGCCTTGGCATCGCCGTGCGCCGCCATTTTTGTGATTTCGCCGGCAAAGGGGACTTTCAAGCCCGTGTCCATGAAGGACTGAAATTCCAGCGTCGTCGATTTGCCGTCCGCGGACGGTGTCATGATCCAACTACCGAAACCCGATTTAAATTTGTCCGATTCGACCATTTTGTAATCGATGCGATGTGGTGGGATTTCCTTTTCTTCCCAGATGCAGTGTACTTTGCCATAGATAGCAACGCCTTCCATCTTTTCGTCGATGCGATAGATGTCGCCCTCGGCCAATATTTGCTTGCGGTGCGATTTTTCGTTGTTGCGCTGGGCACGGATGGCATCGAAAACTGCGCTTTCCGGCGCTTTGATTTCGATCGACTCGCTAATAGGCTTTTGGTCCTTGGACAGGGCGGCCGGGCAAGCCAGAGTCAACGAGCCAATTGAGGCAAAGACAAGCGGAACCGCGGCCAGGGAGGCGAGAGCAAGCAGCGCGACCGTCAGACTTTTGGTCCTGGTGAACCCATTGTAATCGCGGCCGGCTTGCGCCTTCTCGTTTTTCATCACCCACTCCTCAAAAATGATCGCCAATTGTGGCACATTTAGTGCTTTTCTTCTAAAATCAATGGTTCGTCCAGCGCCGCCGGCGCAATCGTCGCTTCCATATCAACCGTACTGAAAAGTGTTTTGACGACATCGTCCTGATAGATGACGCCGTAAAACTTGTCGTTTTCGGTGACGGGTAGCCAATTGAAGTGGTGATGGGTAAACAGGTGCAAGATTTCTTCCAGGCTCTCCAGTGGCGAAACTGATACCGGATTTGGTGTCATTACCGCGTTTACCTTCAGGTCATTGCTGATCTCTTCCAGGTGCAAAAGATCAGTCATATTCTCCTGTCTTACGACTCCTACGAGAATGCCCTTTTGCACCACGGCCAGGCCTTGATAGCGCTGTTCGGTGAGGCTGGCGATCATATCCTTGACCCTGGTATCGGGAGCAACCGTGGCAACATGTTTTACATACAAGTCGAGGACCATGGTTCTAGCAAGCCCCTCCTTATTGGCGGAGTCTTGCTGCCTGCGCAGGTGGAGACCGTTCCACTCCATGAGGCGCTCGTAGAGAGAGCCGGTGGAAATCCATTCGCCGACAGCCGATGCGCCCAGGCACGATATCATCAGCGGTACCAGTAAAGTGAAATTGCCCGTCAATTCGAAGGTGATAACAATGGCTGTCAGCGGTACTCTGGCGACTGCGGCAAAGAACGCTCCCATGCCGACTAGAGAAAAAGCAGCTGTTGAGGCGCCCGGCAAAACACAATTTTCGAAAGAGCCGGTTAGGAAGCCGAGACTGGCTCCAATAGCCAGACTTGGCGCGAATAAACCGCCTGGTGCCCCGGACCCGTAAGCGACCAGCGTGAGGAAATAAAACTCGAGGACGGCGATTGCCACTGTCTGCCAGTTTTCTACGCCGGCTACGATCAGTCCGCGCAGATTGGCATAATCGTGGAATGCCTCCGGCGTTGTCGCCATGAGCAAACCGGAAGCAAGGCCGGCCAGACCGACCTTCAATGCCACAGGCAAAAATTTTGCCCGACGATAGGTGTTCAATGAGAGCAAGATGCCGTCATTAAATAGCTTGCCGGCCAACGCACAGACCGCCGCCAGTAAAATATAAAAGGGCAGATCCTGACCGCGAAAAAATATCTGCGAAGCCAGCAAATGAGCGCTGGCGTGAGCTTCAGGCAGGGGCAACAGATTAAGGGCCAGGGCTGCGGCGCTCGAAGCGGCAAGGGCGATGGCCACAGTCGTCGGCTTCATTTCCTTGAGCAATTCTTCCAGGACAAAAACGGCTCCCGCAAGTGGAGCGTTGAAAGCGGCTGCCAGACCGGCTCCGGCTCCGGCGGCGATCAGTTGCCTGCGATATTGCCTGGCCCCGGGAGCATATTTACCGAGGGTGGCGGCGATGGCCGCGCCGAGCTGCACGGTTGGTCCTTCGCGGCCCATGAAAAGCCCCGAGCCAAGAGCGATCGTGCCGCCAAAAAGCTTGACCACGGCGATGCGCCAGTCCAGGCGCATTTTCAGCCGGTCTAGCGCCGCTCTCACTTGCGGAATGCCGGAGCCGGAAGCTTCCGGTGCAATGCGCTGAACCATTAAACCGGCTAGCGCGCCGCCGACAAAACCAAAGGCCGGCAGGACATAGATGGCCGGATATTTTGTCGATAGCTCGATGCGCAGGGCGCCCAGGGCATTTACTCCCTGGCTGAGAGCGACGGCGGCGATGCCGGCGATAAAGCCAAACACTGCCGCTTCGAGAATGGGCAAATAGGCGCCGGAGCCGATGTTTTCCGCGGCGGCATGCTCTTTTACGACTTCCGGTGTTGAAACTTCTTGTTCTGGTTCGGACATCGTCCTGAATCTCTCAAAGGCTTAGCCTGCTTTGCTCTGTGCAAAAGAACAAAGTATGACACGCCCTGGCTTGCAGTTTGTGATCGTGGCGCCTTGAGAACTTAAAAGCTCCAATTGGCGGACATTTACGACTTGGCTTTCGGGAAGTTTCACGACTTTTTCACCCCTTGGCTTCTATTAATGGTATGCGGTTTCCCCCACTGAAGGCTGCCCCGTGTACGAAAATACCCACCCAAATGACTCAATGCCATCGCCGCATCCGGCCGCAGTGCCTGATCGTCCTCTTATTCACGATCTGATGCCGTCGTCGACCAACTTTACCAGGCCCGAAAATTTAGCCAGCAGCCAGTCGTTTCCGACTGTTTTTGCCAGAAATGGCGAGATTGAATTGAAAGGCGGTCAGTTGGACATACCGCCGCTAAATTACACAACCCCTGAAGCAAAAGGTGTCGCTACGCCGGTGGCCGGCAAGACGCTGGCGCCGGGCGCCGACAAAGTCGCCGAAACTGCCAAACCGCCTCAGGCAGACCCTTTTATGGTCGGTGGCGATCGGCTCGTGCAGACCGCCTCGGATCTGGTTGGTCATAACCTGACCAAACCGCCCAAAGGTGCCGATGTATCCTATGTACCTCCCAAATTTGGCTGTGCTGCCACAATGTCCAATCTAATGATTGCCGACAAGCAGGCTACTGCCAAAGATTTCAATGAAAGCGTCGATGGCTTCGAAAAATTTCTAGTCAATCAGAAGCACGCTGTCAAGGTGGACGCAGCCCATTTGCAAAAAGGTGATTTCGTCATCGGTCGCGAAGAGCGCGACGGCTCCCACGGTCGCCATGTCGGTCTGGTCGATGTCGACAGCAAAGGTCATAAAACAGCCTTCAACAACCGCGTCGGTAGCCTCGTAAATGACGGTCTGAAAGAGCGCTTCTTCGATCGCTACAAGGTTGTTTACGGTTGGCGCGTGCCGAAGTGATTGATGCTGCACTGCTCTGATACCATTGCCGCGTGGCCCAGGCCATCGGCAAATGAGCAGGACGCGATCAATGAATGAACTTCCGCATAAAGATGTTAACGAGAAGACGGCTGCTGCGCGAGTTGCTTTGATCGGTTACGGCATCGGCGGCGCTGTTTTTCACGCACCTCTGGTCAGCTCGGTCGCCGGTTTGAAATTGGCGGCAATAGTCACTCGCAGTGAGGAAAAAGTGACTCAGGCCAGGCGCGATTTTCCGCATGCTGAAATCGTCGGTACAGCCGAGGAAATTTTTGCCCATCCGGAAAAATATGATCTTGTCGTAGTCTGCTCGCCCAATCGCTATCACTATGCGCAGGCTAAAGCGGCTCTCGAAGCTGGATTAAACGTTGTCATCGACAAGCCGATGGCAACCAGTGCGGCCGATTGTCTGGCGCTCGTCGAGCTGGCCAAAAAGCAAAACAAGCTGCTCAGTGTCTTTCAAAATCGGCGCTTCGACGGCGACTTGCTCACTGTCAAAAAAATTCTCGATGAAAAACTACTCGGCGATGTGGTGCGCTTCGAATCACGTTTTGATCGCTATCGGCCGCAACCGAGAGCCGGAGCCTGGCGCGAGCGCGGCAGTAAAGAAGATGGCGGCGGTTTGCTTTTTGATCTGGGCAGTCATTTGATCGATCAGGCCTGTTTCTTATTTGGTCAGCCGCTGGATGTCTATTGCGAATTGAACACTCGTCGCGCCGAAGTAGAAACTGATGACGACTGCTTCATTGCCTTGAATTTTCCTTCTGGCCTGCGAGCGCATCTGTGGGCATCGGTGATGGTGCGCATGAACGGACCGCGTTTTAAATTGTACGGACGCAAGGGCAGTTACGAAAAATTTGGCCTGGACCCTCAGGAAGATGCGCTGCGCGCCGGACATCGTCCGTGGACGAGCAGCTGGGGACGCGAGGAGCGAGAACAGTGGGGCAAGATGGTGACCGACGTCGAAGGGCTCGCTGTCCATGGCAAGGTCGAGACTGTGCCCGGATGCTACGAACGATTTTACGAAAATATTGCCGCCTGTTTGAGTGATCCCTCACTGGTGCCTTGTGTCAACCCGGAAGAGTCCTGGCGTACTGCAAAGATCATCGAAGCCGCCTACAGAAGCGCTACTGATAAAGTGGTCGTTAGCCTCTGAATGCAAATTGATTGCGGATTTAATGACTTGATGCCGGGCCAATTTGGGTGAATTCGGATTGTAATTATAAGGGGTAGTAGAATTTTTCTTTCAAAATGACAGGCAAATCGGTGAAAAAAGGAGGAGCAAGGCGCTCCTCCTTTAAAAACGAAAATCTTTCGCTCTGTTAGAAGTCTGCTTCGGCCAGGGGCGCGGAGAAGGCCACCACTGATTTGAAGAAAGCGAGCTGATTGGGATAAGGCTCGCCGGTATCGCAGGGAGGGAGATGCCTCATGTTCGCCTCGTCGACCGCTGTGCTGGCTACCCAGTCGGCTGCTTCAGCGGTCTTGTAAACGGGGCTTTCAGCGAAGAGCCTTTCCAGAAGCTCACGCTCTTTGTCGCTTCGGCTATTGGCGACGGCGTTGACTTCATCGATATCGAGGCTGAAGCAGACGCGCCATTCGGGGACGAAGGCGATGTGCTGATAGACTGACCGTGCCGTCTCAAGCACAGCGACGGTTCTCTTTGTGATCATCGAAAATACTCTCTTGCTGCCAGATGGCTTTCGCTCTAACTCAGGTATTCGACGAAGCCATTGATGTGGACAAGGAAACTCGTGCGTGCTGGAGGCGTGTCCTGCGTATTACCTCAGCGCTCGATGCGGCTGTTGTATTTGCGCAGGACGAGGTCCGAGCCGTAAACGGTCAGACGGGCGATGCCAACCATCAGCGCGGTGAGCAGAAGACCGGCCAGGCATGCGGCCAGGGCGTGGTCCGGCTCGGGGCCTGCCGGAAGAGTGCTGAGCACGCTGCAGGCCGCGACACCGAGCAAGCCGCCGACCAGCCCAGTGGTCATGCGGACCGAGGCGTCGAAGGCTCGCAGCATAACGACCGGCACGGCGATGAGCAGGGCGGCCACGAAGGCCACACTCAAGTACGAGCCAAAAGATGCGTCGTAGGAACTGGTCGGGGGAGCTCCGCAAAACAGGGCTAGCATCACGGCATAGGCTATAGTCTGAGCGCCGGCGAAGGAGACGAGTTGACGGAGAAATGCTGACATATTATTGGACATGTGTAGACTCCGGTTAGCCCTCAATTAATGAGAGGCGCGGACGGGTGACGATTGTGGAAAAGAAAGGGAGGGGCGAGGCGCTCTCCCTTTCACGAAAAACTCAAACAACGCTTAAACGCTTAAACGCTTAAACGCCTAGATAAAGGCCGGCTGGCTTACCAGTGGCGAGTCTTGCAGTAGAGGTAGCCCGTGCCGGAGAGGACGCCGTGGCGCAGCAGGCAGTCGTCCGGGGTCTTGTAGATCCACGGTTTGACGCCGCCGGTGGCGAGGGCGGCAATGAGCTTGAACATGGTTGTGAACTTTCAGTTGAGGGTTGAGAGTCAGCCGCTTTCGCACGCCGATCACTATCTCGTCTCTGCATTTACCGCATCACCTGTCGCAAGCTTCAACTCGACAGCGTTTGCTGACGGCTTAGAAGTGGGTTGCGAGTGAGACGGGTTTAGTCTGCGAGTGCTCGATGAGTGAAGGGAAATGGATAGGGCTTACCTGATTCTTAGTCTGAGCAGCCATCGAAAGGTATTAGGAAATGTTTCGGACGAGCCCTTCATACTTGGTCACCGGCCGCGGTTTGCGGGTAAAACCATTGCGCCGCCTGCACTCCAACTTTGGCCCAAACTCTGCAACACATAGAGCTGATGGCTCTTCTACGGTATTTTGTGGGGCGCGCAGTTAGCGCCGGCTGTCGGCTGTAAGCCGACAAACGAACTTGTCATTTGTCGCGACAATA
>JAGXAB010000117.1 GCA_018971775.1 Cyanobacteria bacterium REEB67
CGTGCCGTTTACGTCATAGGTCGCCACGCCGGGTGTCGGTACGATGCCGACCACACCTTTTGCCGGTGCGCCTATCGATAGATTGACATTGCCGCCGCCCGGGCCGTGGGTGAGAATCGTCGAGCCCACCGCTACGATGATCGAGCCGCTTGCGGTATTGCTGTCCTCGATGGTGACAGTGGCCTTTGTCTTACTTGTTAATGAGTCGGCTTTGATTGTGCCGCCGCTTATGGTGCTTACCTGGCCGCCGGCGCCGATGATCGATATCGGTCCGTTTGAGGCGAGGACGTTGTTGACCGTTAGAGAATTGTTGAGTGATGCCGATGTTATCGTCGTCTTTAGCGTTGCCGCTGTGACTGCGTTAAGGGAGCCGATTTCGTTAATTAGATTACCTGCGGTCAACGTCACCGATAATGTATTGGAGGTCAGCGTGCTGCCGCTCTCGACAACAATCGCTCCTTTGGCCGCTGTCAGTCCGACCGCTGTCGTCGCAGTCAAGGCTGCTTTCGTGTCAATCTGGGCATTGGCGCCACTGGCGGTGAGCGTAATCGCTCCTTTTGCACCGATCGCATTCAAAGCGCCGTCGGTTTCAATACCGCCGACAGCGGTGATGACGATGTTGCCCGAGCTTGAGCTCACAGCCCCGGCTTGCACGGCCAGCCCGCTTGGCAGCGCTGTCGATTTGATGGTCACACCGGTGGCACCGCTGACGGTACCAGGGACGAAGATGTTGTTGGCGGCGGTAAGCGCTACTGTTTTTGTCGTCGATGCAATCGAGACCGTCCCAATACCGCCATAGCCGATGGAGCCTTTGGCCGCAGTCAGAGCGATGGCCCCGCTGCTGCTGATTGCCCCACTTTCGCTGATTTTTGCGTTCGCCGAGGCGGCAATGAGCGTTACAGCACCTTTCGACCCATTGGCCGCAAGCGTGCCGGAATTGCTAATATTGCCGCTTGTGGACGTCAGGCTTATCGCTCCGCTGGTGGCAGTAGTGGTGGCACTGTTGACTATATCCCCGTTAGACTTTATCGTCACAGCCGTAGCGGACAGCCCGGCGATATTTAGCGCTGCCAGTGGGCTAGCCGTGTTTGTCACTGTCACGGCTCCGCTTGCCGATACTTGCAGGTCATGCACGTTTGTCGCGATTGTCAGGGCTTGAGTGCCTGTGAATACTGACAGCTTATCAGCCTGAATTGTCTTGCTGACGAGTTTACCTGGGGCAATCAGAATCACTGTTCCGCTCGAAGAGTTACCGATGTTTGTCGCCAGGGTCAATGTGCCGCTGGGTGCGGCGCTGATATTCAGGGTCGAAAAATTCGTCAGCGCTTGATTTTCGGTCACACTTCCGCCGAGATTCAGCAGGCTGAGTGTACCGTTGCCGGCGCCGCCTCCGTTGACCGAGAGTGTGCCTTGTACGCCGCTCACCGTCTTTGCCGAATCGATAGCAAAGACGGTACTGCTATTTTGTTGCAGCTCGATTGTTCCGCCGGCTCCTGTACCGGAGCCATTTGTTGCCAGCGAACCGGTGACGAGCAGGACACCCGGACCGGTGCCATTGCCGGCAACGAGCGCCAGTCCGCCTCCCAGTCCGTTAAAACCACTGGCTTTTAGCGAGAGAAAATTTGGATCTACTGTCAAGCTGCCGCCGGTCGAAACTGATATCGTGCCTCCGTTGCCTGCCGTGTTGCCGGCATTGGTGAAAAGCTCGAGACTGTTCGTGCCGCTGCCGATCGAGACTGGCGCCGTCGAGGCATTGAGATTGATGGAGATGATGCCGCCATTGCCGATGCCGGTGCCGTTTGCTTGCAAGACAAGAGGGCCGCTCGTCGAGCTCAGGGATGAAGTCGTGAGAGTTAAAAAGCCACCATTGCCGTTCGCGCCCTGCGGGCCGAAATTTAAGGCGCTGCTGTTTATTATCAGTGGGCCGGAGGTGAAAGAAATCTGTCCCCCGCTTCCTGTCGTGGCGCCGCTAGTAGCGGTCAACTTATATTGACCGGTGGCCGTACCGATTGTTGCTGCTATCGAACTGGGCAGGACTATGTCAATTTTGCCGCCGCTTCCGGCTCCCACCCCGCTGGCGTCGAGCGCCAGGGCGGTCGAGCCGATCGTGTTCCAGGTGATACTACCGGCGTGCAGCGAAATCGATCCGCCATCACCGTTTGCACCGATTGGTGCAACATGTACGCCACCGGCAGCACCGTTTACATTGCCGAAGGCGTCTGTATTGAAGAGAATTGTGCCGCTTGTGATTAATTGTAAGGAGCCGCCATCACCGCCGGCACTGCCACTGGTGGCAACTGCGTCGATAGTGCCGGTACCGGTGCCGATAGTCATGCCGTTGGCCGTCGTGATAACAATCGCACCGCCATTGCCCGAGCCAGTACCGGCGGCATTGGCCACGAAGCCTGCTCCAACCTGATTGACTTTAATATCGTTGACCGCGACTGTGATGCTGCCGCCATTACCCGCTCCGTCCACACTTGCAGCCAGAAGGCCGTCGGAAAGTGTGAGTTTGCCGCCGCTGAAAGTACCGTCCGCGCGATCTGTGCGCAAGGTAAGCTGCGGCGCGTTCAATTTACCGGCCGAGATATCGATGCCGCCGACGGCGTTTAGAAGTATCTGATTTTGAGCGGTGATTGTAGCGCCGCGGCCCAGGCTGAGGCTGTTGGTCGGCCCACTGACTGTACCTGCACCATGCACAACAAAGTTGTAAGCGGAATTATCTCCGGCAATATTGAAGCCGGCGATGTTGGTGTCGAGCAAATAAACCGAACCAGTAGAATTGGCCGTCAAATTGGCCCCATCTGTGGTTATTGGTTGATTCGCAGTGCCGACTCCACCGCTGCCAGCTGTTAAAAATACATTGCCCTCGGACACAAAGGCGCCCGCCGATGTTATCGATCCGCCGGCCGCATTTAGGGTGATTGTACCGGCTGCACCGCTGCCTGGGGCCGCGTTTATGCCGCCGGTGATGTTGATATCGCCGGTATAAAAGCTTGCTTTGAAAGAGCCGCCGTAGACCTGACCATTCGTGACAGTAATAGATGTATTGCCCGGATTGAAATTGAGGGCTATCGTCGCAGCGGCGATATTGACCGCCCCGCTGGAATTAGATGCCGTGTTGATCTGGCCCACCGTGACGCCGCTTCCGATCATATTGACCGAACCGCCGCTGCCGGTATTGTTTGTGCTGCTGGTGTTAATCGTGCCGATATCGATCGAGCCGTTGGCGTAAGCATAAACATTACCGCCGCTGGCACCGGCAGTAGTGCTTGTCGTATTGGTGAGGATCGAGCTGCCTCCCAGTGCGATGTTGCCGACTCCCGTAGCCGTAATATTATAGGTATTGCTGTCCGGTGCGCCGCCGACACTGGCGGCCGGATTGAAGGCAAAACCGGCGAGCAGATAGAGGTTGCCGCCGTTGCCGGTGCTGCTGCTCAAGTTGATTGTTGAGTTATTGCTATCGGTTATATTGCCGCCCGATAGAATAGTCAGTTGCTGGCCGTTGAAAGTGAGAGACAACGAACCGATATCGATAGAATTGGTACTGGCATAGGTACCGGCCAGATTGGGCGTATGCATGATGATCTGGACGGCATTGACGGTTCCATTGTTGATGAAGTTCGGACTGTTCACCACCACAGTTTGACCGCTAGCGTCCACGATGACGGCGTTGTCGACAATGACTGCCTGGCTATTGCCGGTGGCGTTCAGTACCAGTTGCGACGTGAAAGACTGGTTGCCGGTAAATTCGACGACATTGCTCGAAGCTCCATCTACGGAACTCTGTGCCGTCAGGGTGATCAAGCCGGTCGGAGCGTTCATGGCGCCACCGCCAGCTATATAGAGATTGCCCCCGATGTCCGAGCTGTTCGGGGTGCTTGTTATGTTTAAGGCACCAGTATTGGAATTGATCTGGCCCTGATTGTTGACGGTCAGGTTTTGACCGACCAGGCCCTGTATCGTCACGCCGTTGCCACTGATATTGTCGGCGGCTGCTGCTGTCAGACTTGTGCTTGTAATGTCGATCGAGCCATTTGTGCTCGCACTGAACGAGAGAGGAGTGGCGCCCTGTGATGTTGTCACCACGATATTGCTGCCGCTTGCTCCGACATCATTGAGTATGATCGTGGGAGCGAAGATTGTCGTTATCTGGTTGCCATCAAGCTGTGTGATACCACCTGCTCCGGCAGTGATTTCATTAGATTGAAGTTGCACAGAGTTAGCCGTGATAGTGCCACCCTTGCCTATGACAATAGCGCCATCTGCTCCGACCACTGTGGAAAGATTGAAAGTCCCGCCTGCACTCGATGCACCGACCAGAGTGAGTGAACCTTGATTTGTGATGTAAGCATTGCCACTGGCGTTTGCTGTCAAATTAGACGTAACTGTGAGCAAAGGTGTGCCGCTGCTGCCCAGGTCTCCAGCCCTGGCTGTAAGCGCGAGGCCCGATGCCTGCAAGGGTACGGAGTTGAGAAGAGTAATGGATTGCGCTGAAAGGGCAATCGTACCATTGCTCTTGGTGCCGTTGACAAGGGCCGCTCCTCCGTCCACGACCAGGGCGCCCCCGCTTGCTGTGTATGAGATGGCACCACCGGTAGTGCCTTGTGCGCTCAGGTTCACTTGTTGATTGGCTGAGCCTATATCCGGGCTGCTGACTGTAGTTGCAATCGTTATGCTGCCACCGTTGCCGGTTGAGCCGTCGGCGCTTATTTGGGTAGAAGGACCGGCATTTACTGCGAGTGTAGCGGCTTTGATGTTGATCGACCCGCCATCGCCGCTTGCTTGAGCAAGCGCCGTTAGGCCGACACCGGAAGCTGTCGATAAAGTGACTGTGCCGCCCGGCGCTTCCAGATCTATATTGACACCCTTGGCATTGGTCAATCCGCTAAAAGTAATATTACCCGAGCCTGAAGTAACGAGCTTCGTATTGCCTGTGCTCACTATACCTGTCGTATCAGTAATGCTGCCGCCGTTGGCCATATTCAAGCTAAAGTTTGCCACGTCATGTTTGCTCACCAGCGTAAGCGACGCGCTCTGACCGATTAGATTGACAGAACTTGTGTTGCCGGCGTCGAGGGTGAGTGTATTCACTGCGTTGGTCAGTACTATGGCGTTATTGGCGCCGATAGAACCGCCGCCGGAATTTGATGTTTGAAGCGATACCACAGGTGCGCTAATCGCTCCGGTGTTATCGACCATGTCGATATAGGCTGCTGCATTGTTGCCCTGGGCAAATAATTTGACCGTATTTGCACCGGTTATTGTGATCTTGCTGCCGATCAGTATAGAGCCAGTGTTACCGACGTTATAGTCGCTGGCCGATTGTACTCCGGTCAATGTCAGCATCGATGCAGTACCAGCGTAATTGAATACACCACCGGCGCTTATATTATTGAGGGTTGACGCCGAGCTATTGATAGGCTGATTTTTCCCTATATCACCGCCTGCATTGAGAGATAGTGTTCCTACTGTTAAGAAAACTCCGCCCTGGGATGAATCTATTGTGCCTGCCGCAGCTGATGCTTTCACAGTTAAAATGGCCGTTCCGGCGTTGATATTGGCGTCGAGAGCGACGTTGCCTGCGCCTACCCCAGCTGCCACGATCGAGCCACCGCCAACACTACCGGCCTGGACGTAGACCGGTCCAGTCGTGCCGATCTCATCAGCGGTAAGACTTACATTGCCTGATTTGGAGAGGCTAGCTGTACTTGTAGTAGTGATCGGGCTGTTGACGCTGATTGTTATATTTTCCCCAATGACTGTGACTGCTCCTCCATTACCGCTACCACCCTGGCTGTTGACCGCTTGGAGTGTGACGCTGCCGCCATGTGCATAGACATTGACTGTCCCACCATTGACCGAACCGCTTGTATTGATCGATGTGGCGCTGTTGGTCAGACTGACATTACCAGTATTGCTATTGGATACCGGTATCGTAAACATCGTCGAAGAATCAGGAGTGTTATTAGAGACCGTTCCATTTGCCGTGAAATTGAAGCCGGCCATGAGTGCCACATTGCCGCCGTTGCCGGCGCTATTAGATGTGTCGATCGTCACCGCTGAACCGTTATCCGTGATGTCACCGGTCGAGAGCAGGACGAGATTTTGACCGGTGAAAGTTAATTTGCCGCCAAGTATCGTCGACAGATCCATAGTGCCGGTATTGTTGGCGATAGTGGCGCCGCCGGTGCCACCACTGTATGTGAGCGGATTACCGGTCAATACACCATTGACCAGCAAAAATGGCGTGGTTACGTTGACTGCGTCATTGCCAATTACGTTAGCGGTGGATGGCACCACAATCGATTGGTTTAGTCCTGATGCGATTATATTGGTGACGCCGTTGAAAGTTTGACCTAGAGAGAAAGTAATATTGTTTGCGGCCAGTCCGTCGTTTGAGAGTGCGGCGACGAGGTTGACTGCACCGTCTGTGCTGTTCGGGCCCGATGTTGTACCGCCGCCGGCGATCGTCAAATTACCGCCGATATTTGCGCTATCGGGGGTACTGACGATATTCACCCCAACTACGGTGCCGTTTATCGTCGATAAATTGTTCACCAATATATTTGAGCCGACAGCACTTGTCACCGACACGAGTTGACCGGAGATGCTGCCGAGATTGCTCAAAGTGTAAGTCGCACCACTCATGTCCCCGGCTGTACTGAATCCTCTCAAAGCCACGGTGCTGCCTGAAAGTGAGCCGTCGATGACTGTGAGACCTGCACTGTTGATGTATAAGCCATTTGTAGCGCTGACATCGCCGGTCACGTAAAGTATTTGCGACGAGCTCAGAGTCAATGTTTTGGCCGACGATGAGAGCAGGATCGGCGTACTACTATAAGGTAAATAGAGAATGGCATCGCCACCGGTATTGACGCTGAAATTAGTGAGACTGCTTCCTATCGATACCGCAATTGCGCCATTGCCTGTGGCGCTGATATTGTTGGCAATGTTGTGATCCGTTAGATAAATCTCGCCCACTGGAGAGAGCCCGACTAAGCCTGTGCCACCGGTTTGATTGATGCCTCCTTTGCCCTGACCGCTTTCACTTGAGGTCAGGGAGGCCGTTCCGATGGACTGGAATGTTTCGGCGACGGTTATGTAACCATTGCCCTGGGCGTCGGGAGTGGTCGATAGATTAATACTGCCGATCGTCGAAAAGCCGCCTGGTGCGCTCAGCTGTACCGGCCCACTGTTGACTATCGTGGCTGCTTGTGTACTGTTGAGGTTGAGGATGTTGACGGCGGTGTTGACCGTGACGTTGCCATTTGTCCAACTCAGGCTTAACTGATTGGCAGTCAATGGCCCATTGCTGGTCAAGTTTAGACTGTCACCGGTCAACGAGACGTTGCCCGCGGTGCCGGACGACTGTAGCGCCGCTACGCTCAGGGCCGACGGGTCGATGCTGAGAGTCGCTCCGGTGGTTGTAATAGAGATTGTACCGCCATTGCCGCTACTCAAGCCGCTGTTGGCGCTGAAAGAAAAGGCACCATTGGTGGTACCGATCGTTAATGGTGTACTTCCATTACTGGTGATGTTTATGCTGCCGCCATTGCCGTTGCCGACTCCGCTTGCGTCAATGGAGACTGCCATGCCCAAAGCAGAAATCAGGCCGTTCGTGGTCACACTCACTGAGCCACCATTACCACTCGAGCCGCGTGGTGCGATGTTAAGAGCCGCCGGATCAAGGTAAGTGGCAGCGTTGGAATCGGCTATGGATACAGTACCTCCGTTGCCACCGGTCAGCCCGCTCGCGGCCGAGAGTTTGAAATCGCCGGCCACCAGACCGATTGTTATTGGTGTAGCCGTTGACTCGGTGAGAGAAATTTTGCCGCCGTTCCCGGTGCCCTGGCCATTGACGTTGAGGTCGAGGTAGGAGGTCGTCGAGTTTGTCCAGACGATGCTGCTGCCCGAAAGTGCAAGAGAGCCACCATTGCCGTTAGTGCCTGTTGCCGCGACGTTTAGCCCGATCGGTATTGCGGCCGAGCCGCTTACAGTTGTCGGAATTAAAATAAGTCCTGCCGATTGCAGTGAGATGCTGCCGCCGCTTGCGCCGCTCGCACTGATGTCGATATTGCTCGCTCCCGTGCCAAGCACCAGTGGGCTAGAGCCGGCCATGGTCAAGCTAACCGCTCCGCCCTGGCCGCCGCCGACGCCATCGGCACTCAACAGTAAGGCTGCAGTGCCGGCATTTTGATAAGACAGGCTGTTGACGTCCAGAGTTATTGAACCGCCGTTACCGGTCTTGCTGGTTGGTGTGATGTTTAAACCATTTGGTGCAGCCATGGCCGCTTTATTCACTGTTGTCGCCAGTGTGATATCGGCGGCATGATCGGTGAAGGATACAGACCCACCATTTGCGCCTATGGCGCTGAGGTTGATGCCGCCTGCGACATTACCCAACGTGATCTGCCCCGGCATGGTTAGTGTGAGAGCGACTGCGCCACCATTGCCGGTGCCTGTGCCATTGGCGCTCAGGTTTAGCAGGGTGACGCTTGGATCAAGGCTGTAGCTCGCTGCTGAAAGGTTGATTGAACCGCCGTTTCCATTGCTGGATAGTGGGTTGACGGCAATTGCATTCTGACCGAATAATAAATTGGCGGAATTAGCAATGAGCGAGATGGTGCCGCCGTTTCCGCCGCCACTACCACCTGCGGCAGTAAGTAGGAAGCCGTCATTGAAATTGCCGAGTTTGAGAGTCGAGCTCGATAAGGTGAGCGAGATCAAGCCGCCATTACCTTTGCCCCCGGTTTGAGGACTGGCGTTGAGGACCAGTGGAGCGCCAGTGATATTGATCAAGTCTGTGGCGTTGATGGAGATCATGCCGCCGTTGCCGGTTTTACTCGCCGGGCTTACAGTAAGGCCGGCGCTATTATCGATGTATACCTGTGTGCCGACACTGAGGAAGATACTGCCTCCATTGCCGCTCTTTGCTCCGCCTGCAGCGCTCAGATCCCAGTCTGTTCCCCCAGTACCTATAGAGATAGGAGCAGGCTGCGAGCTGGCGTAAATTGTAATGGCACCGCCGCTACCGGTCGGTGATCCGTCCACGGCCAGACTCAGAGCATTTGTACCCTGGGCTGACCAGGTAAGGCTATTAGAGCTGAGGTATATGCTGCCGCCATTGCCGCCACCTGCGGACGGGGCGACATTTATACCCAGCGGCGTGACCGGGCCAGTGCCGCCCGTTGTTGTTTGGACAATAATTGTACCGTTATTTTGCAACGACACTGACCCACCGTTACCGGCCGCAGCGCCGCCTGTGGCCGAAAGATTGAAGGCACCGGCAGCGGTGCCGATCGTTGCGCTCGGGGTAGCCTTGCCGTAAGCATTTTCGAACAATACACTGATACTGCCACCATTTCCGGTGCTGGAACCATTAGCGCTCAAGTTGAGCGGATTTGCATTTGAAGCAGTCCAGGTAATGTGGCTTGATTCTAAAAATATCGAACCACCGTTGCCGGTGGTGGGATTGCTGCTCGCCGCTAAGTTGTTAGTCGGCAAAGCAATGGTGGCATCGTTAACTGGCGAGGTGACCAGTTTGAGTGAGGCGAAGCTGCCTGGAACGGCGCTAAGCGTCATGTTATTGAGGGTGGCGAGATCGATATTGCTTGTCGCCGTTGTATTGGCAAATCCACCAAATGTTGTTGTGGCGTTTGGCGTCGCATCGTATATGGTGATATCGCCGCCAGTATTTGCTGTAATTTTGGTGTTTCCAGTCGGACTATTGGTGCCGACCAGTATTGCGCCCGAGCCGCCTGGAGCGAAGCTGCCGTTATAGTTCTGATCCTGCAAACTGATCTGTCCAGCAAAAAGTGAGACGTTGGGAGCGGAGCGGGACAGGGTGTAATAGACGCCGTCAATCTGTGTGATGCCGCCGGTGCCGCCAGCCGCCTCGCTTGAGCTGAGGTTGATCGTTCCTGCGGTAACTATCGCCAGATGACCAATTGTGATAGAGCCGTTATTTGTGGCATCAGGGGTGGTGCTGAGGTTAAATGCACCGGCTGCACTCGATGTGTTGAGAGTAACTGCGCCAGTATTGTTGATATAGGCACTGCCGGCGGTGTTGACGGTGAGATTGGTCGTGCTGATTTGATAAGGCGTAGCCAGGCTACCCAGGCCGGCCGTGCCGTCCGAGAAATTGATTGTGCCGGCAGTAAGGATCGTGGCGGCCGCTTGAGTAATTTTGCTCGCTATAAAGTTGAGTGTGCCCTGGGTATTGGACGGCACTCCAGAGCCGTTGGCCGCGCTTATTGATCCACCAAGGACAAGTTGTCCAGCTGCAGTTAATGAAATACTGCCGCCACTTCCAGACCCCTGGCCGTTGGCAAAAAGTTCAAATTGGCCGGCACCGGTACCCGTGGCTATCGCCTCACTGCCGAGCGTATCGGTTATCGACAGCGAGCCCCCATTGCCGTTGCCCTGGGCGCCAACGCCTAGGCTAAGATAGTTGCTTGCCGATCCGGCCCAGTCTATGCCGTGCGCTTTGAGGGTGAGGCTGCCGCCATTGCCGCTTGCAGTTGATGTTGTAGCCGATGCGTCGAAGGTAAAACCAGGACTGTTTGAATCAAAAACAACTTTCCCTGCTGCGTCCAGTATTACAGTACCGCCATTGCCGCCGCCAGAGCCAGAACTTCCAAGCGAATTCATTAAGAGCGATCCATTATTTGTGCCGACATTGACCTGATTGGTACCGGTAAGCGTTACCGACACCACCCCGCCATTGCCGCTCGTCCCACCGGCTGTCGATATCAGCGCTATATCGCTGCCACTAGCCGATGCCAGATTTTGGGCCTTGATATAAAAATTATTGCCGTTTCCGCTCGGGCCCTGTACCCAATAATTGAGCGTGAAAAATCCATCAAATGTCAGCGTTCCTGGCGTGGTCACGGCAAGGGTGCCGCCATTGCCGCCGTTTGTGCCCGACATCGCCACCGCGTTGAATTCCCCGGCGGTCTGCCCTAGAGTAATGGGCTGTCCCGATTGGATGCTGACCGTGCCACCATTGCCGGTATTGCCGGCAGATGCCTTTAGATTAAGTGAGCTGGTGCCGCTACCGGTCCAGTTTATGTTATTTCCATTTAGCGTGATACTGCCGCCATTTCCCAGCGCGTCTGTGGCCACCTGGTAGTTATTGCTACCAAGATTGATCGTGCCGCCCGGAGCTTGTATATTGATCGAGCCTGCGCTTATCGTTCCCACCGCGACATCGGCCGATTGCGTATTGTTCGATGGCACTATTGCCGTCGCAGCACTAGTGGGATCGACTGCGCCTGTCGTCGTATAGACAATGGAGTTACCAGTGTTGCCGGTCGGAGTGGCGTTGACGATTGAAACTGCCCCCGAGCCGCCCGTGCCGCCGGCATTGATCGCATTCAAAGCTACCGCGCTACCCGAAGCTATGCTCGCTACCACTGTGACATCGCCACCCTGAGCTGCAGCGGAGTGAGTGTCTATTGATGTAGTACCTGGTATTGAGATGCTGCCGTTCGTGGCGCCGTGGCCGTAGGCGACGAGAGTGACATTACCGCCTCGGGCACTGGCCGAGCTGGTATCGATCACGGTCGACTGAGTGCTTGGTGACAGGTCGATATTGCCGCCGCTGGCACTGGCCTTGGTCAGGTCGATTGTGACATTTCCGTTTGCTTGCGTCGCGCCCGGCAATGTACCCGTTTGCGTGGAACCTCCGTAGCTGACTGAAGCTCCTGCCATGACAGTGATATCGCCACCGTGATTAATCAATTGCGCTTGCGTGTCTGCGGGCAAGGCCGAGACGTTGCCGCTGGCGATAATCGTCAAAGGCTCACCGGTATTGCTGGCATCGACCACACCGGTTATTTCGATGTCGCCGCCGGTATTGACATAGAGTGGGTCACCGCTGATGGTGTTATCGCCCAGCTTCAAGACTCTGCTGTCGGCAATCAAATGCGAGCTGCCCGCCGTGCTGTTGAGGTTGCCTGTGATCGTCCCGACGCTTCCAGTGATGGCACCAGTGCCGGCATTGAGATTGAGATTTTGCGAGATGTAGTCGCCGCCGTTGACGTTGATATTACCGGCGCCGCTATATCCGGCCTCACGCACGTTGATGTTACCGGCTGCAGCTTGCACTGTACCGCCGCTGCCATTGATGTCGATGTTTTGAGAAAGCGGTGCGCCGAAGGTGACATTGCCTTTGCCTGAAGCAATTAGTCCAGCATTTGTGAAATTGCCCGAACCAGCGTTTAAGTTGATGTCACCCGCGCTCTTGATCTGTCCGGCGTTGACTATGTCGGCTGTTGCCACCAGGTTTAGATTGAGACTAGTCAGCGCGCCCTCATTCTTAGCGGCAAGCGCACCAGGCAAAATCGTCGAGATTAGACCACCACTCTTGTTGACAATGTCTCCGGCGGAAATAGTGGCGGAGTTTATTCTGCTGTCGGTGCTGATACCATATATGGAGCCATAATTGATCAGGTCACCGGTAAAGCTGAGAGACTGGGTTGACGATGCATAGTCGAGGGCCGTCACATGCTTTGGTATGACAATTTTCGAAATTTTCAGGCTGCTGCTCTCGAGCTGGCTGAGATTGACGGTGCCGCCGTTCGCCGCTCCTCTCTGGTTTAAGGTGAGAGTTTGCGAGCCGCCGCCTAGCATTTCCTGTATGGCCAGAAATTCGGCCGCGGTGACTTTTTGACCGACGCTAAAAGTTTGCTTGCTGCCACCGACGGCGACCGTGGCCGAGGTCATGCCCGGGCCAAAAGCGTTGCTGCCCAAAATGATGTTTGCTACAGACGAGGTGAGGTCGAGGTTGAGTCCCTGTCCCGGTAAAAATGACGTCGGCGAGAGGGCTGGATTGGCGAACTGCATGTTCAGAAGCGGGAGCAGGTGGTGAGCGGTGGGCACCAGGGTATGGCCGACTGACATGCTGGTCTGTCCGTGCGTCGCGGACAAATTGGATAAAAACGGCAAGTGGTTGGCTGAGCCGGGATGGCTGGCCGGAGTCATCCAGTTTGTCGGGCTGGTATTGGCCAGAGCCGGGCCATGCGAGAGGAGAAAGAGCGAGCTCAGGCCCAAGGCCCGAAACTTGCGACCTCGAGACCAAGTCGAGTCGCTGTCGCTTGCGGCTGGCTGCAGCATATTCAATTTTCTCCGGTATCAATGGTCCGTTATAAGGGATTCCGTTGTCTACCGCAACCTGAACGAACAGGTCACCGGCAGGCAGACAAGAATATCCAAAATAATTGACACTGTCTACGCTGCTTAAATCAGGTAAACACGAGAATATTTGACAAATTGACAATTATATTTGGGGGGCGGGGCGCCCGCAACTAGTTTTTGACGATGCGAGCCTTGCCGGTGTGACCAACAATCTGCGCATTTTCCGATAAATATATAGTGCAACCGGTTAATGAAAGTGCCTCCACCGTGCAGTTGCCAGAGGCGTGGATGGTCGAGCTTTCCAGGGCGCGGATATGGGCATTGCCGGAAGCATAGACTGTTGCTTTCCCCAGTGCTTCGACGGCGGCATTATCGCGGGCATGGACGGTGACGCTGTCGCTGGCAATGATATTCGACGAGTTGAGAGCGATGACTTGCGCCTGACCGGCTCCAATGACGATGGCATTGTCCTGGGCTGTGATCATTGCCGCTTCCCAGGCATAGACCTTGGAGTGGTCTTTGGCTGTGACGCAAGCTGAGCCAAAGGCGTCCACCTTTGTCGTGCCGGAGATCTCATGACGGCCCATGACATAGCGACCAGGGTTCTTCAGGCTACCGGCATTGGCGATGCAAGCCAAGTTGAGATTCATGCTAAAAGCGCGAGCGGCGCCGGCGCTATTTGAGGGCAGGCCGGAATTGAAAATGCTCATGGCGAATCTCCCAGTGGTCTCGATTGGGAGCATAAGCGAATCTTGACTGCCTGCGAAATGGTAGAAA
>JAGXAB010000118.1 GCA_018971775.1 Cyanobacteria bacterium REEB67
GTCGCATCTCAGGCAAGGCCAATATCGAGCTGATGTCGCTTTCTGGGCTCGGCGTGCGCCAGGACCTGCTGCGTGACCTGAGTGGTCTGAGTGTGCTTGGAGTGAAATACACACCAATCATCGATGAGCATATTGTCATTACCGCTGGTGAAAATCATGAGGTGATTCAGCTCCTGGGCATTGACATGCTCGCCGACCCTGATTTCAAATCTTATCAAGAGGACGCTGAAGAAGCCGACCTGAAATCAAAGCAGGACGCCAATCAAGCCCCTCGCGAAAACAGTCAAGAGAAAACGGCCGGAGGTCTTGACCTGAGCGTCTTTAGCCCACGGGCGGTGCTTGTCGGCTCGAAAGTGGCCGAACGCTATCACTTGCACAAGGGCTCTCAATTTGAGGTCCTGGTCAGCGACCGGCGAGAGCCATTGACTGTTGCCGGTGTGCTTTCCGGCCAGGGTCTGGGAGGCGCATATAGCGGTAACTTGATCGTGGCCGATATCGGGCTCGCTCAGGATGTACTGCACTGGAGCGACAAAATCAGTCGTATCGACATGATCGTCCCCCCGGATAGGCTCGGTGCCCTGCAGGAAAAAATTAAGTCGTTTGCTCCAAGCGACGTGCTTGTCGCTACGCCTGATACGCGCACTGATCAGGCCCACAAAATGACCCGGTCCTTTGAATACAATCTGCTCGCCCTGACTTTGATCGCTCTTATGGTCGGCATGTTTTTGATCTACAACACGATGACGATTACAGTATTGCGTCGTCGTCCTGAAATTGGCGTACTGCGCGCTCTCGGTGTCAGTCCGACGATTATTTTGCGGATGTTTTTACTCGAAGCAATTTGTCTGGGCGGTCTTGGCACAGGGCTTGGGATGCTGCTCGGTGGTCTGATGGCTAACGGCGCATTGAAGGCCGTCGCCCAGACTTTCCAATTTTTCTACTTCAAAGTGCCGATGGACAAAGTAGCAGTTGATCCCCTGCAATATCTCCTTGCTTTTTTGATCGGTATGGGGCTTACCCTGGCCGCCGCTTTTCCGCCCCTGCTCGAAGCTGCTTCGGTAGCGCCGGCTGAGGCGACCAAGCGTGCCTCCCATGAGGCCAAAGTGCGCAAGGGCAAGTCGCTCCTGTTTGTCATAGGTCTTGTCTGTCTCGGTCTGACTTATGTTTTTGCCCTGCAAAAACCGGTCTACGGATTTCCGGCTTTTGGTTATGTCGCCGCCCTCTTCAGCATCGTCGGCACCTCTTTGCTGACGCCCTTTGTTTTGTCTCGCGTCCTGCCTTTGATTGCCAGTCCTCTAGCTCTGGTTTTCGGTGCTGAAGGCCGCATCGCCGCTTGTTCTTTGAACGGCACCCTGGGTCGCACGGCGGTCGCCAGTGCATCTTTGATGATCGGCATCGCCATGATGGTGGCGCTGGCGATCATGATCTCGAGCTTCCGCCATACGGTGACTGCCTGGATCGATCAAAGCTTTGAAGCGGACCTCTGGCTGCAATCGGCCGCCCGGGCCGCCGGCAGCAAAGACGGCCGTCTTGATGAAAGTGTGATCAGTAAAATATTAGCCGTAAAAGGGGTGGCGGCAGCGGAAGGCTTCGTCGACCGCCGCATCATATATGAAGGCATGGATGCCTTCCTCGGAGCCGCTGATTTTGATGTCCTGGGCAGATACGGTAACCAGCTATTTTTATCCGGTAAATCCACCGCCGAAGTATGTTCGCATCTAAAAGGGATGAGAGCTATGGTTTCAGAACCATTTGCCGTCAGGCGCGGTATCAAAGCCGGTGACACGATTGCCATCGACACGCCCCAGGGCAAGAAAAGCTTCGTTGTCGAAGACATCTATTATGACTACGCAAGCGATCTCGGCTATGTACTCATTCCGCGCGATGTCTACAAGCAGATCTATGATGAGCACACTGTCTCCAATGTGGCCATCTATCTCGATAAAGGCGTCAATTTCGATACCGTGCGCGCCAGGGTGCTGGCTGCCATCAGCGGCAACAGCCTTGTAGCTCTCAGCAGCACCAGCGAGCTGCGCCGGGAGGCAATCGTCATCTTCGACCGCACCTTCGCCATCACCTATGCCCTGCACACGATCGCCGTCACAGTAGCAATACTATCGGTGATGAACGCTCTATTTGCCCTCACTCTCGAATCTAAACGCGAATTTGCCATCCTTCGCTATGTAGGCGCCCAGCGCGGCCAACTGGCTAAAATAGTCTATTTGCAAGCGGGATTACTCGGTGCCTTTGGCAATGTCGGTGGCGTTTGTCTGGGATATATACTGTCACTGCTGCTGGTGCATGTGATCAATAAACAATCCTTTGGCTGGAGCGTTCAGTATTCAGTCCCTTATGATTTTATTTTGCAGTCTGGTATTTTGGTGATTATCACAGCGGTATTGTCAGCGGTGCTGCCGGCCAGGATGGCCGCTCGCACTCTGGCGCCGGCGGAGGTCCATGATGAATAAAGGGCGAGATACGCGGAGCTTTTGTCTCCTTCCATTGCTGGCCATGCTTGTGCAATTGCCTCTGTTCTGGTCCGGCGCCTCACCGGCGTCGGCCGTTGAAAGGACTTATAAGAAAGCACTGCCCGGCTATAAATACAAATTTCCCGAAGACCACTACAGTCACGACCAGTTCAAAACAGAGTGGTGGTATTACACCGGTCACCTCGTCAGCAAAGACAATAAACGCTTTGGCTATGAGCTGACCTTTTTCCGCACCGGTGCCGATCACGAACCGGCTAACAAAAACTCGGCCTGGAAACTGGAAAACTTCTACCTGGCTCACTTTGCCGTCACCGATGAAAGCGCTAAGAAGTTTCGCTTCTATGAAAAGCTCAATCGCTCCGGTTTGAATCTTGCCGGCGCCCGCAGCGATGCTTATTACGTCTACAATGAAGGTTGGTCGGTGGAAAAGCTGGGCGATCATTTTCTGCTAAAAGCCGACGCACCGGATTATTCCATCCATTTATTGCTCGACGCGCTCAAGCCGCCGGTCATTCACGGCGTCAACGGTGTCAGTCAGAAAGCTTCCTGTGTTGGCTGCGCTTCGCACTATTATTCGATGACGAAATTGAAGACTCAAGGTACCGTCTTCGTCGCCGACAAACCGCTGGAAGTGACCGGCACCACCTGGATGGATCATGAATTTGGCAGTAATCAGCTCAGCTCCGAGCAATCAGGCTGGGACTGGTTTTCGCTGCAACTCGATGATAACCGTGAACTGATGCTCTATCTCCTGCGCCGTACTGATGGATCTTTTGAACCGGCATCGAGCGGTACGATAGTCGATGCCCAGGGCAATGCTGCGCATATCAAACTGGATGATTTCAAAGTCACCACCAGTGGTTTGTGGCATTCACCGAAGAGTGGGGCCAATTATCCTATGGGCTGGCATATCGTTGCCCAATCGGCCGGAGTAGACGTCAATCTGCAGGCGACACAGCAAGACCAGGAGCTGATCACGGCGCGCTCTACCGGCGTCACTTACTGGGAAGGCTCGGTCAGTATCAAAGGCACTTCTAACGGTAAGCCGGTGAGCGGTCAGGGTTATGTCGAGATGACCGGATACGGCGAGAAGTTCAAAAAGAATATTTAGTGACGCAAAATGCGGTATCTGTATATTTTGCTTCCCCTATGTAGGTCGAGATTTTCGCGTAGTTATCTTTGGGCGCAATCCTCTGGCTGAGCCTGCGGCACCTGGACCTGATATGGCTGCTTGCAGTGGGAGCAATTCTGCTGTCCTTCATTGCTGTGATCGTCGGACTCCCGATCTTAGTTACTATATTGTTTCTGAATCAATATAGAGGCTGGACTTACTGGAAGAACCTGAGGAAGAACTGTCGCCCCTTCAGCAAGGCCTCGTCGGAGTTTGAGGGGGGCATTACTGTATACGGAAATCCTGAATCAAAATTCCAAATGCCGATGCGCATGGCCATCGACGCTGCTGCGATATATCTAAGGCCGGATTTGTCCTTTTCAAAAGCAGAGGCAGCAGAAATGTTTAAGCCGCTTGCGAATACTTCAACTGATGGTATTGGCATTGCTGTTGGGTTTTTATTGTCGTTACCACTTTTCCTGCCGCTAGCACTTTTTAAGTTTGCCTTTAGACCACTTCAAATTCCCTGGTCGGTGGTGAAGACTGTGCGTCAGGAAAAGGATCGCTTGTTGTTGGACGTTAATGACACGACAGTGCAAATTAGCTTATCAGGGAAGGTTCTTGAAGGTATTCAACAATATTGCCCTGTTGGAGCAGTGCTAAAGGCTGAAACTCCGTCCAGTGAACCATAGCAAATATCGTTTATCCGCACTTTTTGGCATCCGGTCTAATTTCGCTGAACTTTATGCACGAAAATTGCACATCTATATCCCCGAACACTGATAAATTGGCCCTGGATAAATCTCACTCAGGCGCGAGAGGTCAATTGTGTCAGTCACAGAGGCGACTAAAATTCTTCTAGTAGAAGATGAAAAAGACCTTGGTGCCATTACGGCTAACTGGCTCAGGCGAGATTTTCATACTATTGATATGGCCTTCGACGGCAAAGATGGACTCGACCGGATACGGTCCAATCGCTATGACCTCATTATTTTAGATTATATGCTGCCCTTTATGGACGGTCTTGAGCTTTGTCGACAAGCTCGTCTGGACGGTATTACCGCGCCGATATTGATCCTGACGGCCACTGCATCAAAGGCCGTAAAAGTTCAAGCCCTAAAAAATGGTGCCAATTTACTCATGACAAAGCCGTTTAAGCTTAAAGATTTGACCTGTACAGTCGGCGATTTATTGAGATGTCACATCCGTTCAGTGCCGACATTAAGCGAATCTCCCGGGCGATCTTCTATTGCCAGCTTCTTCGAAAAGTTCAGTACTCTTCGTTGCGGCTAGAGGCTGTTTCGCTCAGTCTAGAGATCCTAATTGTGCTTATTGTGCCTTTTGCCTACTGCTTTTTACCAGTGGCCGAATCGGTTGCCTAGCATCCCAGCTAGTCCGCCAAATATGCCACCATTGTAGCCACCATACCCCCCATAGCCGCCGTAGCCACCATAGGCTGGTTGTCCAAATCCGTAGCCGCCGTAGCCACCATAGGCTGGTTGGCCATACCCGTAGCCTCCGTATCTGCCAGCATTCATGCCATAACGATAGCCGCAGTGATCATCGTCGCCATGTCTCCAGTCATCGTCGTCAGCCCGCACTGATAATTGGGACACACTAATGACCGTAATAAGAGCCAGGAGGCAGCCGGTGCTTAACTTATTTACTTTGATTTTCATGAACTAGTTCCTGCTAAATTGATTTTCTGAAGCACTTTCTTTTACGATGCATTTTCATTGTACAATGTGTTTCAACTTTCTGATTGCGCCCGATTACCAGAGGAAAGGTTATGATTCAGTCTTTGTATAAGTATGTTTCACGCGGTTCCCGCGGTATTTTGGTGGCCAGTTCGCTAGTGTTAGCTTCTGCCGCTCTGATTGTCTTGCCTGCAAAAGTTTTTGGTGTGGAAGAAACACCTGAGATCAAAAGCGCTTTGGAAAAATTGAAAAAGCAAGACTATGTCGCCGCCTTTCAGGTCTTGGGTCCGCTGGAAAAAAGCTCTGAGGATTCTTCTGTCCTCTATCATCTGGCCCTTATGTATGAAAATGGTGAGGGTGTGCAGTCTGATGCCAGTCATGCCGCTAAGTTGTACGAACGGGCCGCGAAACTTGGCAGTCAGAAGGCCAAGTTTAATTTTGCCATGATGCAGTTAGATGGCACGGGCACCAAACGCGATGTGACCAGTGCCGTCAAGTCATTAGATGAATTACGTGGGCAAAAATTTGCGGCGGCGCAATATATCCTTGGCATTTTGTACAGCCGCGGTAAAGAAGTTAAACTAGACGAAAAAGAAGCGGCTCAATGTTTTAGTGCCGCTGCTGCCGAGGGCTATGCCCCGGCACAGTTTCACCTGGCTTTGATGTATGCCGATGGTACCGGAATAGCTAAAGACCCTGCCAAGGCTGCTAATATGTTGCGTCCTTTGGCCGAGAGCGGCATGCCGCAAGCACAATACAATTTGGGCTTACTTTTTCGCGATGGCGAAGGGGTGACTAAGGATACGAAACAGGCTGCTGAATGGTTTCGTAGAGCAGCTTTGCAAGGCATGCCTGAGGCTGCGTATAGCTTTGCACGTCTTTTGCAAAAAGGTGACGGCGTTACTAAAGACGATAATGAAGCCTTTGTTTGGATGACCAAAGCAGCTAGGTCTGAATACCCGAAAGCTCAATATGTTCTGGCTCAGATGTACATTGATGGTAAAGGTACGACTGTGGACAAAACCAAGGCGATTGAGTTTTTGAAGCGCGCCTCTGCTCAGGGCTACACTCAGGCAGCGACGCAATTGAAGGAACTTGGCAATAATAACTGAATTAATCTGCTCGTCTTGCACGAATATTGCACACATTTCTGCCGACGGTGTTGTATGTCTGATAGTAGTGTAAATTGGAGAATCTGATCAGTAAAGGTGGATGCTGTCTTCAGTTTCACTCCCTGTTTGGAGGCATGATGCGTCGATTTCTGATTTTTCCAATATTGTGTGCTGGTTGTTGCTCGCTTTCTTTTTCTCTTGCTGCTATGGGGCAGTATGCAGGCGACAACGCCGTCGGGGTGACTATACCTGATAGCCCAGTCACCGGCGATCGTTCTGCGGTCCATGCCGATCTGAAATTGTTGGAGCAAGATCAAAGCCGGATTAATAATTACGTGAAAGAACAGGCTGCTTATAAAGCCCAGATGGATGCCCAACTGGCTTCATCTCGCAAGGCTTTGCCGGGTGTGGAGGCCGAAGTTGAGAAAATCAGAAAACAGGTTTCCGCCCCTGCATTGAAAAAAATGGCAGCTGATCCCTCTAGCCATTATTACGCTTTGATGCACTGGATCGATCAGGAAGAAAAGCTGGAAGCTCAGGAAGCAAGCGGCATCAAAGCTTACGAAGGACATATAGCTCAAATACGGGCCCAGAGAGACTCGGATCGTCACAACATCACCGCGGATCAGCAGATCATCAGAGATGATCAAAATCACTATACAAATAAGGCATATTCCGAGCAGGAAGTTTTAGATCGTTGGCGCTACAAGCATGAAGACCATGTGGCACGCATACAGGCCAATGGTGCTGCTGCTGCTGCCGCTGGTTACGGATATGGTGGCAATGGATATGGCGGCTACGGTGGCTATGGCGGCTACGGATATGGCGGCGGCTACGGTGGATATGGCGGCGGTTACGGTGGCTATGGGGTCACCGCCTGGTAAAGGAAAAGGAATAGGTTAGTAAAACCGGGTCATTGTGCAAGAGTGACCCGGGGGATTTATTGTGATTAACGACGACGGCCGCCGCCATTAAAATTGCCACCGCCGTAGTTGCCTCGGCCGTGATCTCCGTGAAAATCGCCGCCCCGGCCATAACCACCATAACCGCCATGTTCGCGATAACCATCATAGTCGCGATAACCACCATAACCGCCATAGCCACCATAACCGCCATAGCCACCATAAGCACCATAGCCACCATAAGCACCATAGCCGCCGTAATAGGGCACAACTGGTGCAACCGGCACCACCGGCTGTTCATAACAAACGGGGGGAGCCCCGTAATATTGCGATGGGTAGCAAATCTCTTGCTGAGGAGGGTAATACCCACCTTCCGCACCGGCCAAATTATTGTAGAGCAGGCTGCCGGCTAATGCTCCAGCAAAATTACCCAAGAAACCTCTACCATCATGATCGCCATAACGTACTTCCTCAAGGCGAGGCGCTCCGGCTGCGCCCGATCCGTCGTACTGACCGGGATGATATACCGCCGGCATGATACCGGCAGCGCCTCCGCCCGCCCTCATTGCGGCGCCTTCCTGATGGAGTTGCAACGCGTCAAAGGCCGGAGACTCCTGCCTCTGACCGCCAGGTCCCGCTTGATCAATCGGGCCCGCTGGGTTTGTAAATTCTGAATTGCTATTACTCATCTAATGCGCTCCTTTGCCAAAGCAGCTCGTACATTATTAGCTGCGGTTTTATGCCATGCCCAGCATTACTATCTGGTTCTCGGTTAATCAGTGCTCGTGCTGCGCATCCTCTGGCGCACGACTGTTCTTGTTCGGCAATAAACTTTGCCGGACATATATTGAATAAATTTCCTATGTCGGACTCAGGGGGGAGAATCTTCAAAAAATAAAGTAGATCAATTCTGTTTTTTTGTCTTTAGTATCTTTCCCACTGCGAGTCATTATGAATTGCGTTCATTGAGAACGAAAATCGCGCAAAACGTGCACGAAAATTGCACACTTCTCTGCCAGCATTCTGAAAAAGGCAGTCACGAAAACAAACACCAGACGATTGGGCGTCGCTGTGCAATTTGTGTGCAAACAATCTACTAAACGAGAAATGCACACTTTCTATACGCCGATAAGGTAGATTGCAAAAGAGACCTCTTGCCCCGGTTCTATTGCAGCATAAAAGCTCGTCGCGCCGCTTTCGCTTTGGTTGAATAATATGGAGAATCTATCTATGATAATTCAAGGAACACTGACAATAAACCTGGATCCACCGTATTTCAACTTTCAGAAAAAGGGCGGCAATCTGAGAGATACGTGCGGGCGAGTCTCCACCCCCGAGGAGATACGGGCTCTCTTGATCGAACTCGGTGATAAGGATTTACTGCGACCTTGGCCCCCTAAGGAATGCGTTATAAGGTGGCAAGGTGGTTTTCCTGTACCGACGCTCTCTAAGTATGGTCTTCTGACCAACGATACCCGGCCAATCGTAAAATCAGGCAACCCTGATTCTCTGTGAAAAAGCTGGGAATATAAAGCCAGTACGGTTCATGCTGTGAGGAGAGATTATCTTGCCTGACGCCGATATCATCTTCATTCGCTGTCAGCATTGTACCGAGCCGCTTCGGCGTCTGCCTCTGCCTGGTCAGCAGCGTCCCGGGCTGTCTCCGCATAGCTTCTGTCGCCTGGGCGGCCAGGTTTGAGATTGTCTTCAGCATTATCAGCTTCGTGTCGGGCTTCTTCCGCTGCATAATAAGCTTCATCAGCTGCCTGGCAGCGAGAATCGCGATCTCCATAGCAGGAGTTCAAGTAAGCATCGTGAGCAATCTCTGCCTGTGTTTGGGCGCGACTGGCATTGCCGCTCAAATCGCCGTCGTTATCATCGCCAAACATTATTTTCAAAACATTGAAGGGTTTTGGAGTTGTCCCCGACGCAGGCTGCGCCTGTTGCTTTGGACCATTACCATTGAACATTTGCCAGACCTTGCGAAGTGTGCTTGCAGGAGACTGGGTTTGTGACTGTCTTGTCGTTTGGATACCATTGCCTTGTTGCCCGGAAAGAACACTGGCATCTGCGCCTCCCCCAAAGTTGGCCGGGGCGGGAGCTGTCTGGGAATTAATAGGTGCTGACTGAAAGCGGACTGACCCGCGCTGCGGGACGGTCGTGGAAGGCGGCGAAATCTGCTCGACTTGATCGAGCAGTTTTTCCATTTGCTGATAATTTTGCTGCGCACTGGCTGAGATGGTCGAATTTGACAGGCACAGCAACGCGGCAAGGGTTGTTATTGATTTGGTAAAGGTCATGTCATATGCGACCAGGAAGAGAGTGGAAATTTACCGTCTCTCTCTTTATCTTTATACGATTTTGGTCTTACATGTGTGCAAGTAGTGTGCAAGTAGTGTGCAAGCCATGGCGAAATGATCTGGTTTCTCGAGCTGAAAGCCGATGGCATTCAAGACTGCTTGCAGCTGGACAATATGTAGCGCCGGATCGACTCTTGCTTTTGAATACTCCAATGCCTGGAGGTGATGAACATGAGGTCCTCAAGAATCTTGCTCCGCTCAACTGCATGGCTGAAACTTCTGAGCTAGTTGATAATGCGCGCTGCTTTTGAGCGTGCCTCGATCTGCTAACAAACATTTTCGTTAGTTATTAGCATGAAGTTTCTCATAAAAAATCAAAATCGCAAGCGCCGTTAAAGCCAGAAAAACATCGCAACTGATATCATTCACGGCGAGGTGATGGACTCGAACGATGGACCGGACCAGGCGGAATTGTGTCGTTTGAAACCTCTATTGCTGTACATGGGGTGCAAAGAGAAGCATGGTAAAAGAAGAGACTTTTGTAACCGGACTCTCAATTCTAGAACAAAAATAGGAAGCCTCATGCTTGGTCTGGCATGCAGCCTGCCGCTGTCTTTTTCTCCGGCAGCCGCCAACCAGCCAAACGTCTTTTCAGCAACTCCGACAGGCGTGTCTGGTCATGTGCAACCAGCTCACTTGTTGACGCTAAACGCAGTGCAGCACTTGCATACCTCTGGATTGTCCAAATTACCCACCCATACATTCGCCAGTTATCTACCGCCGGCCTCTGGGAGCGGTGCCAATCTCAATTTGACCTCCAATCAGCTTAATTTTCTGGCTGGAAATCTTGGCAATTTTGCCTCGCTACAAATCGATGTCGGCGGTCGTATGGAGCGGGTTGATCTGAATAGCCGGCTGACCGCGGCTGAACTTGTTGCTTATGAACAGGTGGCGCAAAGTGGCACACAGACGATCACGCTTGCTGCTAACGGCGTGGCTACCGGTGGCAGTCTGGTCATCACTACTGGACTGTTGAATGCCATCACCTCAGCTTTTGGCGGCTCGATCAATGCACTCGTCGTCGGGCATGGCCTGAGAGTCACCGATGCCGTGGCCAATCTCGATGTCAGTGGTAAATTTGCTAATTACGGTACCTTCTTGACGGCGGCTGGTACCAGCGGCGGTGTCGATCAAATAAATGCTCAGACGATCACCAATGGCAGAGGC
The DNA here is from genome assembly GCA_018971775.1 of Cyanobacteria bacterium REEB67. Classification (GTDB taxonomy): domain Bacteria; phylum Cyanobacteriota; class Vampirovibrionia; order Obscuribacterales; family Obscuribacteraceae; genus REEB67. Next base: position 10,839 of record JAGXAB010000118.1, read on the forward strand.
GCCCAGATTGGCTCGGCTACCGGTGGTAACGGTTTGTACGCTGCCGATCCCGCTCTCAACGCCAGTACTTCGCTCACCAATGCGGGTGTGATTTCCGGTCTGGGCAATGTCGCCATAAATACACCGGTGCTCAACAATAGCGGCCTGATCTCGGCTGGTAGCGGCAATGTTTCGCTGACAAACACGAGCAGAGCTGGCTTGACCGTTAATGGTATGGGTGGAGTCGTCCAGGCCACCAGTGGCAGTATCAATGTCAACTCCAACAACGGCAACATCAATCTCAACGGCGGCAACTGGCTCTCTCAAAACCTCAATCTCGATGCCGGTACCGGCAGTATTGTCGGCTCCGTTGGCCAGGTGACCGGAGTTGTAAATTCGATTGACAATGCCAACCATTTCACTGCCAGTACCCCACAGTTGATTCTCGGTACCAGCGTCAATTCCGGTGATCCAACCTATGTTAATGCGAGCGGTGGCATTGTCCTGTCCTCAGCAATATCGGATGCTTCGGGCGATTCGATCGCTATTGTCGCGGCGGGCGACATCACGGTGCAAAGTGGCAGCAATGTCTCCATTACGACCAATGGCGATGGCGGCACCATATCTCTGATCGCCGGAGCGACCGTCAAGCAAACAAGCGGGGCACCGCAATTTCCCAGTGCTATCCGCCCGACAGACTCGGTTACGGCCAGTTATTCCGCCGCATCGGGTGGTGGTAGCATAAACTTGACCGCTGGTAATACACTCAGCGGCACCTTGTTAGATTCAAGCTCGGCTAGTGGTAATGTCAATGGTGGCAATGTCACCCTTGTCGCCTTTAGAGGCACAAACGGGGGCGGCACCATCGATGTCAGTAAAGGCGCGATCAACACCTACGGAAGTGGTACCGGCAATAGCGGCAATATCACGATCATCGCTCCGGGAGCGATCAGTACCGGTGCACTCTTTACGACAAATGTGGGCGCAGCTGCTACCGGCACCGTCGGTAGTATCGCCATCAGCAACGCCAATCCCACCGGTTCGGTTACATTTAACGGTAGTGGCGTCGCCACCGGTAGCTACAAAGCCGGTGCGCTAGATCCGGCTGGTGGCGGTATTACTCTGGCTAGATTCTTCACCGGCGGCGGTAACTTCAATGCCGCCACTACCGGCGCCTTCGATATAGTCGCCTCAGCTGGTGCTTCCAGCACCTCGATCTTCAGTGGGTCACCGGGACTTGCCGCAGGCAATGTGACAATCTCGGCCGGCTCCGTTGATGTGCAGGCTTTCGGCATCACGGCCCATGGTGCGGCGGGCAGCGCGGCGAGTGCATCCGGTACTGCCGGCATGGCCGGCGGCCGAGGCGGTAACATCTCTATGACGACTTCCGGAAATTTATCCATAACCGGTGACCTTGTCTCGACTGGAGGCAATGGTGGCGCCGGCACTACAGGCAGTGTCGGCACGAGTAAGTCGCCTGCCGGTCAAAATGGCGGTGCTGGTGGTAGTATCACTTTGAGCTCGACATCAGGCAATATCACTACGCAAAACAATGTAGTCAGCACTGGTGGAGCTGGCGGTACCGGCCTTGACGGCGGGACAGGTTTTACTCAATCGATCAGCGGGGCCGGCGGTAAAGGTGGCGCTGGCGGCGCAGGTGGTATCGGCGGGGCAGGCGGAGTGATCTCTGTCAGCACGGGCGGCAGCGGCGTTATTCAGATGTTGAGCAATAGTGAAACGCTTGGCGGACAGGGCGGTGCTGCCGGTAAGGGTGGTGCCGGCGGAGGCGGCGGAGCATCGACCGGCAATGGTGGTGCTGGCGGTGTTGGTGGTGCCGGTGGTGTCGGCGGCATTGGCGGCGCTTTCAAAGTCGTCTCGGGTCAAGGCAATGCCGGCACAGCGATACAGGTCGACTTGGCCGTGGGCAGCCAGGGCGGTGCCGGTGGTGCCGGCAATAACGGTGGTAGCGGTGGCGACGGCGGTAGCTTCGGCAACGGCGGCAATGGTGGCGTAGGCGGTGCGGGCGGCAATTCCGGTTCCAGCGGAGCCGTGACGATAGCCACGACCGGCAAGGTTACCGGCGCCAATCTGCCAGGTGTGATCGAGGCCCTCCAGGCCGCCACTAAAATTGTTGCCAATAGCAATACAGCCGGCAATGGCGGCAGCGGCGGAGTCGGTGGTTCTGCTTTTGTCGGCAAGGCCGGCGTCGGCGGTAATGGCGGGGTGGGCGGCAACGTAGGTAAGGCCGGTGCGGGGGTGATAACGACTGCTTCCAATGGTGCGGTCAACTTCAATACAAGCTCATCTATTTCCGCGGTAGCCGATCCATCGAGCACCGTCGGTGGCATCGGCGGTGGCGGCGGTCAGGGTGGTAACGTCAGCGGCATCGGCGGTAGCGGCGGTAACGCCGGTGCCGGCGGCAACGGCGGCAATGGCGGCAAGATGAGCGCCGGCGGTTCGATCGTTATATCTACTGGATTTGGTAGCATTGCTACCGGTACGCTTGCAGCCGGCGCCGGCGACAATGTCGCCGGAGAAGCGGCAGGCGGCAAGGGCGGCGGCGGCGGTTCAGCCGTTTCCGGCACCTCGGCGGAAGCGGGCGGCAACGCCGGTAGCGGGGGCAGTGGTGGAGCTGGAGCGGTCGGTGGCAAGATCAAGCTGACCGGCTGCGGGATCAGTACGACTGGTGCCGATGTGAACGGATCCTTCTATACCGGCAATGGCGGTACCGGCGGCATCGCTGGTGTCGGTCTGAACAACGGCCTGGCCGGCAATGGCGGCAATGGCGGTAACGCCGGTGCTGCCGGCGGTGGAGGCAGCATCACCTACGCAGTCTCCTCCGGCACGATCACGATGACTGGTCTTGTGACGGCGACGGGATCCTATGTGACCGGCGATGCCGGGGCCGGTAGCAATGCTGCTATGACTTTCGGCGAGAGCGGTGGTGTCGGGGGCAATGGCGGCAAAGGCGCTGCTGCTGCT
>JAGXAB010000045.1 GCA_018971775.1 Cyanobacteria bacterium REEB67
CCCACCAGTCAATCCTCCTGAAACTCTCTTATCTCGCCGGCCACTTCGACTCGTTCAAGCATGTCCAAAGCGGCCTTCAGAATTTTGTGCTGCAGCCCGACGTCGTTCGCCCTGCCCAAAGGAAATCCGAATCCATATGGAACTTCAAGGGCGCGGGGCGGGCGCACCTTCTCTGTAATCTCACGCAGTAATGATATGGTCACCGTGCTTATTCCAGACTCTTCCAGAGCCCGTGCAACCAGACTGGCAGTCTGATTGCACATTGGTCAGACAGGTGTTAACAATGCCAAATCGACGCTGTCGGATCTGAGCAATGCCGCTACCTCTGGCGCGGTCTTTTTCCGGAGCTCACCGACCCTGGGAAGCGATCCCATGAAACTGTAATGAAAAGACGCCAGGCTCCCCAGTTTTCCTTCCTTCACTAGTTCTGTTAAGCGATCAATTGGATACACAGCATTTAGGTCGTCCATAATCCCGCTTTGATCGAATTCTTTGCTTGTGTGCGATATCGCTATGTCGGACAATCTGGCTGATGCAGGCAGTTGCCGGAAAGAGCAATCGCTTGCCAAAAACGCGCCACTGAATGGTTTGTCCTCGCGTAAATGCAATCCTGCCGTCGTAACAAGTGCGATACGACATTCCTTGAGTGGCTTTGGCAACCTGTGCAGTGCTGGTGTCTCTAAGTCCGGAAAGGGATATCGCTCAACGAATCTACGAGAGGACGAATCCATATCTGAAAGTCTTGCCATGATTACTCCTATACCAAAGCTCGCTCAAACAAAGTGCGTACATGCTCTTTCGGCTTGATTAAAAACGTCGTAGCATCCGCTAAAAGTCGCTCAAATTGAGACGCGGTCAAAGGGAATGCGAACCCTGCCGCTCCCAAAAGTCGCCTCAGGATCTCTGCTCCGCAATGCGCGATACTGCTTTCATAGAGCACCCAAGCTTCTTCTAGCGAACTGTTTCCAGACTCGAACAAGTCGTTTGCATAAGCTGCCATGAAGCGTCCTAATTCTCCGGCGACCTCTCTTTGGTCCAATCCGGCAACAAGCCGGCAGGCCCACAAATGCGCGCAAAACATTCCCAGATCAAATCCTGGGCACCCATAATCACACAGCTCGGCGTCAACAACACCAAGTCTCTCACCGGACAGTACAAGAATACTTTCTGTGTGTAAGTCGCCGTGTGTCAGCACACCGCTGTGACCTTGATTGAACGTGCGTTCCAGTTCAAGGACAGTCGGCAATACTTGCTGCGCCTGGCCTTTTAAGTAATGCTCTTGTAGTCTAATTCGCTCGTCCAATGTGATCCTTGCCGATCTTTGTTCAATTTGAGGTTTTTTGTTCTCTGTCTCTTCCCAAATTGAGCGCATTTTCTCTGGCTCAAGCAGCGGCAAGCTGAAGACAAATGGTCTGTTTTGGGCAGCGCTCGGATTGGCGACTGACGGTGCAACGTCTCTACTACTGCTGTGAACTTGCCGCAAGAATTGACCGAGATGCATAAGCAAATGGTCTGCTGTATTGCGTTTCTGCTGGAGGAATTCGCCCAGCGAGCACTCTGGTTTCAGATCTTCCATGATCACCACTCGCATTTCTTTGTCAAAATGAAGCAAATGTGGCGTCGTTACTACATTATCTGATCCAAGCAGCTCCGCAAGCTTGAACCACCGCACCTCAAATTCCAGCCGGCTTTCAGGAAAGACAATTTCTGGATAGCGTTCCAATCTTCCGTTAGCAGGAACATGCTTGACCACGAGACTGCGCTTGCTCCCATCTGGCCGTTCAAACGTTATACGGCGCACCCTGTTTATGTTGCCGCTTAGATCCGCGACCTGCGTTTGAGTCCCTGCCAAATCCCCAAGGTTCAATTGCAAGCTGATGTCTTTGACAAATTCCACAAACTCATCATCACTTTTTAGTTCGCATTCATCCGTGGATCTGCTTTCCGCGCGGCACGCCTTCTCTGTCATGACTCTCTCCCTACTAGCAAGCCCAACTCCTTCAGCACCTCTCTACTTGCAGGCGCTCCATCCTTTCTTTGAGCAAGCCACTTGCAGAACCGACCTAGCGACTGCTGATCGTCAATGTCCTCGCTGATATCTAGAAAGGACACTTCCAAGCCGAGCCTTGCACAGTTTTTGACCGTCTCCACAAACACTGAGTCGCCACCCCACTGAATCCCATCAAACATCCGGTCATGTACTTTATTGGCACCAAAAGCCCAATAACCGCCATCACGACTCGGGCCAAGCAACACATTCCACTGCTCCATCTGGCTCAATGTTTTTTCGATGCCGGACAGAGGCAATTCGGGCATGTCGGTTCCGAAGATGATTACAGCCAAGTGCGATGACAAGAGCGTCTTTACGCAATTCAGCATTCGCTCACCGAGATCTTCTCCTTCTTGCTGCACCAAACTGAAATCGTATTTGGCAGCCAGGTCAGGCAACAGTTTGCCAGTCACATCCGGATAAACTGCAAGGTAATGCTTGACGCTTTTAATGCTTTTGAGACTTGCCAAGCAATCTTCGAGGAGGGCTAAATAAAGCTTTCTGGCTTGCTCCTGACCTAAAGTATTGGCCAGTCGTGTTTTAACAGGCACAAGCTCAGGGTTCTTAGCGAATGCCACAAAAGCTGCCTGGCCGCCGCCACTTAGTCCTTCTTGATTACTCATTCTCACCAGCCCGCAGAAAACACCAAAAATACAAACGATCAATTGCAGCGGCTTATTCCCAAATTTGCTTTTTGTTTGCTCATTTGGTCATTAGAGAATAGATCGCAGGGGTGGCTATTGCCTCAAGACCCAGGGCATCAAATCGTTCAGCGCACGCTTTTGACAGCCTCGATAAGCAATAATTCGTTGCTTATAGGAGAATCTGGCTGTAATGTTCCTGCTGACAACCGAGCGGTCAAGCAGCATGTAATTCCGATTTCGCATAGGCCGGTACGCGGGCTGACGGTTGCAACTCTTTGAAAACCGCGACTTGGCTTGTGACTTTGCACGATAAATGGTGCAGCTTTTTGCACGATATTTGGTGCATTAGACCAGTCTACTTATACTCTCATTCACGAACGAAGATATCTGTAGAGGGTCGTAAAATGCACCCCAAATATATTTGCCACGTATTGAATAGACTTGCCTTGTTTCAAAAGCTTCTTTGCTAATTTTAGCTGATCGTCATCTAGTTTTATAGGCCTTCCAAACTTTACCCCTCGCTCTAAAGCTTCCCGGCGTCCTGCTTCTGTCCTGTCTCTTATGAGGTCTCGTTCAAATTCAGACAGACCAGCAAAGAATGTCATAACGAGTTTGCCGGTAGCAGATGTGGTATCAGCCCATTCCTCATCCAATGACTTAAAGTCAGCACCACGCTCCTTTAGCGTCTCAATGGTTTCTAGCAATACTTTTGTTGATCGTGCTAACCGGTCCAGGCGACAAATGATCAAAACATCATCCTTCCTGATCTGCTGCATCATGCGCTCAAACTCAGGCCTGCTGCGACCGGCGCCAGAAACCTTTTCTTTATAGATAAGCTCACAACCAGCGCGCTCAAGCGCCCGCACTTGGATATCCAAGCTTTGCTCTTTCGTAGATACTCTTGCATAGCCAATCTTCACGGCTTCTTCTTTTCCTTTTGATTAGCAAAAGTTATAGCTTTAGATTATCCTTTTACTAGAATCTTTTGCTAGTCTTTGCATGCACTTTTCAGGGATATATGGGCGTCTAGCGAATCTTAGGATTTTCGCTAATACACTCTACTACGGAAAAACAACCTTTGAAAGAACAGTTGCTTCAGGATGACTCCGACTCTCTCAATGAAAAGTACCTGCTCATAGCTCCTTGCATCGAGCAGGGGATGTCTCTGCTACAGCGATCCAAAGAAACTGGCGTTCACAGGAACACTCTTGGGCGGCTCAAAAGACGCTTTGAGAACGGCGGCATGACAGCGCTAGAAAGGACAGCTAGAGCCGATAAAGATTCTCATGAAGTAACACCTATCGTCTCTGAAATCATCCGCGCTCACCTTATTGTTATGCATCATCAAAGCGTAAAGACGGTTCAGAGGCTTGTTACCAGGATTTGCGAAAAACAAGATTGGCAGCCTCCAACATACTGGACAGTTTATCGAATCAAACAAAAGATACCCAAAGATCTTCTTGCCCTATCCAAGAACCGTGCTGAGTACAAGCGGCTTTACGAGCTAGTCCACCGCTTTGAGGCTAGTACTCCTAACGAGCTCTGGCAAGCGGACCACAACTTCATGGACATCTTGGTTTGGGACGAAAATGGCAATGCTATCAAGCCAGTTCTTACGGTGATTCTGGACGACTACAGCCGAGCTGTTGCAGGCTATTTTATAGACTTTTCTCCCCCTTCGGCTCAAAGAACCGCTACGGCGCTCAGACGCGCAATTTGGCACAAACCAGAGCCTAAGTGGCTAGTATGCGGCATTCCAGACAAACTATATACCGATCGTGGCGCTGATTTCGTATCTCGTCGCCTTCATCAAATTTCAGTAGAGCTAGATTTCGAGCTGATAAAGGGCCGCCCCTATCATCCGCAGGGCAAGGGCAAAATAGAGCGATTTTTCGAGACCATGAACCAGAAGTTTCTCTGCCAGCTCGATGGCTACACACCAGAAAACAAAGCACCGCAAAAGCCAGGTTTGACACTAGATCAGCTGAAAAAAGCTTTCCACGACTGGCTTGTCAACGAGTACATGCAAGAAAAAAACGAAGAGATTGGTGAGTCTCCGTTTGTGCGCTGGACAAAGATGTTGCAAGTACCACGAATGCCCAAATCGGTGGACGAGCTGCATTTACTTCTCATGTGCGTCTCCGATTCCCGGAAGGTACACCCAAGTGGAATTAAGATTAACACCTTCCGGTATATCTCGACCGAGCTGCAAAACGGCTATGTCTCTGAATCTGTACAGGTTCGCTTCGATCCTATTGACCTCTCTAAGATTTTTGTTTTTCACAAAGACGTATTCATTTGCGAAGCAGAATGCAAGGAACTCAATGGCAAACAGTACACAGTATCCGAAATTATGGTGGCTCGCGCCTCACGCAGAAAGGAGTTGAATGCTCAAATATCTTCTAGCAAGAAGTTGGTTGAGACTTACTCAGGACTAGCGGCAAGACTGCCTACCTCGCCTCAACCAACACCAGGCACCACTCAGCCCATGGTTACTCCGTCAACAATAAAGAGGTACACCGTTGATGAATGATAGTTTTGTAGAAACCAGACAGCACAAACGCTTTGTGGAGTTTGCCGACTCTTGCCGGAAGAGCCGTGGGCTCGGTATTTGCACCGGTAAGCCAGGCGTCGGCAAAGAGTCTTCTGCACTAATGTATTCTCAATGGGCAAACATACAGCCTCTTCTTGAGCGTGCAAGACGACCCAATACGGCCCCTCCAAAGCTGACTCGATGCCATACTGGCTACTGGTCAGCGGAAGTGAACTGCACACTGAAATGTATGCGCACTTCAATTACGCTGCTAAGAAACAAGTTCGATTCTCTCGTCAAGGAGTCCGTCTATTGGCATGAGCCAGAACGTTGGCACCAGCCAATTCAGATAGACTTTATGGAACTGCTCATAGTCAACAATGCGCACCGCCTTTCCTACCAATGCCTAGAGGCTCTCAACGACTTCAGAAAGAAGCACCGGCTTGGACTCATCCTAATCGGCAGCCAGGGATTTGATCGCCGAATCAGAATATATGACCTGCTGGACTGCGATGTGTCGCTCTATCACGAGTACTCAAAGCCAAGAGCTGAAGAATTGCGCGAAATACTGACCCTTGCCTGGCAGTCGGAAACAGTCACTGTGGACGATGCCGCCATTACCATTATCGAAGAAGCAAGCAATCTCAATATTCATAAAGCTTTGAAGCTCCAGCGAGAAATTGAGCGAGTTCGAACTATAAATTCCATCACAGTTATATCCCCAGAGGTCGTCCATGCCGCTGGAGCAAGTTTGCTTATGGATCTACCTGCCAGGCCAAAAACCTAGCCGAAATAAAGCCCTTTTGGCTCACGGCACACCATACATTTGTCTATTGCACCATTTATCGTGCAAGCAACAATTATCTTGCAAAAAACTGCACCATTTATCATGCAAAGTCACATTGGCTTTCTGACTATTTGCCATTTTGCGTACAAAAGGAACCCCCGGAGACACCGGGTTCGAAAATTTAGTGTTAGAGGCACCACGGAAGGTGCCTGACGGTCGTCTGTGTCTATACCGCCTAACTCTGGGCGTATGAGCCGTCGCGCTTTTCGCCCATTATGCCGTCTCAGCACCACCGCAGTGCTCTGATTGGTTGTGGCTTGTCTTCTATCTTTTGTCGACCCGCACAGCGGAGCCGAGCCGGCTGGGCGTTTTTGCAGCGCGAGCTGCTTAGACACCGGCTTGGAGGGTTTGGAAATGGCAAATCATGACTATGGACTTGAACTCACGAATAACAGTAAAGTGGGCTGGGCGTTCAGTCTTCCGCGCAATAAGAGCTGCATAAATGCTACGTCTATCTGCAAAAAGCTTTGTTATGGCAACGGCGTTCGCTACCAGACAGCTGGGCAGAAAGCCAAGCGGGAGCGCAACTTTCGCACCGTTCAGTTCTTGCTGAATGAGGGCGGCTCTCAGTTATTAGCCCAAAATCTAGGTTCTATTGTCGAAGCCGCCAGACCTCGCGATTGGCTCACTGCAAAGATCACGGGCACTCACACTGCTATCCCCTGGACGCTTCGCATACACGATATCGGAGACTTTTTTCACTCAGTTGATTATGTCGAAGCCTGGATTTTGACCGTCCAGAAGTACACTGATTGCAAGTTCTGGTTCTATACTCGCAGCTTTTCGGATACCGACCTGTTTGAGGCTCTGACGCGGTTGGCGTCCCTGCCAAATTGCCAGGGTTGGCTATCCATCGATTCGGATAACTTCGAAAGTGCCATCCTTGCTAAGTGTAAGGCGCCGGCATCAGTATGGAACCTGGCCCTCTTGCAAGACCGTGACCTCGATGTAGGAGTATTGCCTGCCCTGTCGTCCATGGAAAAACCTGTGGTCATAGTCAATTTCCCTCATCACCGAGGTGGTCGCCACGTTGAGCCTGTGCGCAATAACATCCTTACCCATTGTCCTGCAGTGGTCGGTGGTCTTAGTTTGAAATCCAGTAAAGACGTTGCCCGCCCGTGCCAATCATGCACATTCTGTCTGCCGTAGTCGCTGCCGGCGTTCGGAACTAGCATTCGTGCTTGTGGTCAAATGGTCTTCTCGATCGTTTGCAGTCCGCTCTCCACTGCCGTTTTGCCAAGCTTTTGTTGTTTCTTGTCGTCAAATATGTGCCAGTACTCTGCGCCTTTTACCTTTTGTTGATCTCGTTTGCGTTTTGTCCTGGGCGTTTTCTTTTCTTTGGGCTCGGATTACCTGGTGATGAGCTTTTCGCTCCAATTATATCTGGCGAATTTAGTCCGCCGGCAAAGGTGAGCTCGGCCCGCCGCGACGCACCGTATGTAGTGAACTGGGTTCATATCTGTCTTCCGCCAGGGCTGTGTTAAACAAGTGCAAATCCTGGCACACCTTGAATCTTGCGCAATGGCTAAACCCCTTTGGGGCGCTGCGCGGCCATGCACCAGATTCAACGCGCGCCTCTTTTGGCGCACTTAAACACAGCACTGGAGGTGCCATCTTATGAATCAAGTTACTTTCATCGGCAAAGTCGGCGGCGAACCAACTTCTGTAACCTTCACCGATTCGGATAATAAGCTCGCCAAGTTTTCAATTGCAGTGCCGGAGTACTCTTCCAAAGAAGATAATCCCGAGCCTATGTGGATTGATGTCGACGCCTGGGGCAATCTCGCCGAACGAGTCCTTGCCTACGTAACTAAAGGTCGCGAAGTTGCTGTCTATGGCAAGTTGACGATCGTCAAATACAACAAAGAAGTAAATGGCGTCACTGTCAAGATGGTCAAACCGGTAGTCAAACTCTCGGGATTCCATCTTTGTGGCCCCAAGCCTAAAGCCGAAGATACCGAAGCGCCGGAAGAAAAACCTACGGCTAGAAAACGCAAAGTCGCTTGATTGAGTCGGGCGGGGCTTTCCCCGCCCTTCTTTCCTTCCTTCTCACTTCTTTCTCACCTGTGAAATTTGGAGTATTTGCGATGAAAAGTTCTAAGAATCTACTGCCACCTGGTGGCATTGAAAGTCTGTCAATGACCCGCGAGGAGTGGAAGCTGATTGATATGGCCTTGTGCGGGTTTATAGCACTCTGCTCACTTAAGGCCGCTCCTCCCAAGCAGGAGATGCTGCAATCCATTCTCAGACGGGTACGCGCTCTCTGGTTTGAAGACCGCCATGAGCGCAGGACAACTGGACTTTGTCGGGTCTGTGGCCATCACGGCGCCGACTGCACCGGCCGGCAGCGGCCTCGAAAGGCTTGATTTGTTATACGGGGCTGGTTGAATCCAGCCCCGGACCACTGGGACTTTTCACGACGTGTTATTGCACATACGTTGGAGCTGCCTTTACGAACAGATTAGTCGCCGCTTCAGTCAGCATTTCAGTCGCCATTGCTGCATTTCGCCTGGTAAATAGATGCCCCGTACAAATCCGTTGGCTGTGGCGGGCTGCTTGCTTCCTTCCCATGCCCGGCACATTAGCCTACACGCCGCCACCCGAGTTCAAGCCCGAGCCCTTTGGGTCGCTTCGCGAGGCTTGAACTCAGGACCCATGGCTGGCGTGTGACCGGCATGTGCTGCATGGGGTGCGCGCGCATCCCTGCATTTACAGCACTGAACCGGAGGGTTTGAGCATGAATACAGCAGTTTTGGCAGTGGCGAAGAAGGCCGATGTAAAAAGCGGTCAAGGTCCAATCCGCGATCCGTTAGCGGAGAAGAAGCGCCGCAAAAAGTCGATGAACAGTAGGGATCTGAAGGCGCATCTTAGATACCTTGTGCCTGAAATGCGCCTGGCATTGATCAAGGAGCCGGCAAAAGCGCCGACGGCTATCCGTTGCCCGGAAGATATCGACCTCTTTATAGAACCGCTCAGGCACTACGCCGAGGAGAAGTTTGTCAGCTTCCACCTTAACGCCAAATTCGAGGTAATTGGACATCAAATTATTTCGAGAGGCACTGTCAGCGCCAGTCTTGTCCATCCGCGCGAAGTTTTCAAAGCTGCGATCATCAATAATTCTTATGCCCTTATCGTCGCTCACAATCACCCTGGCGGCTCGCTCACACCTAGCCCCGAAGACATCGAAACCACCCGCCAGCTGATAAGCGCCGCCAAAATAATCGGCATTAGTTTGCTTGATCACATCATCGTCGCCTCGACCGGTCACTACAGCCTGAGAGAACAGCGCCCGGAACTCTGGATAGAGTAAAGCAAACTCAGGGCGCCCACCTGGGCGCCCTTTGCCTCTTTTCCCTCGTAAAATAATCAGGCTAGAGGAGCAAGCCAAATACATTTGTACGATACGAAAAAAGGCGACACCGGCCGCCAGTACTGCATCAAGGATCTGAAGCTAAATCCAGCGCAATTCGAGTTGAAACTTACGGCACCGATTAACTGCTAACTCTAAAAGACCACTCCGCAAAGCCGCCGCCCTGGCGGCTTTTTACTAGGTGGCGTCCTGGGCGTCTATGATCCGGCAAGGGCGCGGGCTCAGCCCGAGGCTCCCACCCACCGCCCGCTTTTGTCGCCGCTAGCGCGGAGGTTTGCGCAGGCTTCCTGCCCGCTGGGGACGCCCACCCGCCGCCCTGATTCTTACAGGCGCGCCAGGGGCGCGAGGCTACCCGCCCGCCACCCTCAGACAGGACATGGCAAAGCAGATTAATTTTTGGAAAAACCCAAACCGCTTTGGGTTTTATTGGTAAGATGTGGTTGTGAGCAACCGCGATGTAGGACTATTTGACCATGCCAGACGATAAAAATCAACTCAAATTGGATGAGCTAGAAGCTTCTCTGGCATTACATGCCCTTCGTTTTTACATGAATGCGAAAGGAAATGAAGTCAGCGGGAACACCAGGCAACTTGAGTCCAAGCTTGATGAATACTTGACCGGCACTTCATTTGTCGTCGAGCAGGTAGAAAGCGTGGCGTCAATTTTTGGAGCTCGGGGCGGCACCAAAGGCGGTGCCTCAACATCGGAAGCAAAACGCGCGGCAGCGGCCGCTAATGGCGCAAAGGGCGGTCGCCCCCGTAAGCCGAATCTCTTTATTCGATTCCACCGGAGTGTTTGGGAAGAGCCAGATCCGAAGCTGCAAAAAAAGCTCTCTTTGCTCTATGGTGATTACTCGTGGCTGCCCGAACAGCAGGACGGAGAGACCCACGGCCCCTATGTGCGTATGTATGTACCGGAGGTGAGCAGCGCCCTGGAGAAATGTCTCAGCAATTCTATGAACGTCATTGAATGGGATGAAAAGCCATTCCTGAGAGTATGCGACACGCACAAAACCGATCAATGCAGAGGCATCACCGACGAAGAACGGAGCAAAGCGTCAATGTGCAACTACTGCAAAGAGCCGGCGAACTGGATCTATTAGCGTGCGTTATTGCAGAGAAAAACTGATCGAAGAGATTGACGCCGGGCATGAGTTCGACTATCTCCTTTTCTACGGACATAAGGCAAGTGAGGACGGCTGCGTGACAGCCAGCTGCTGCAGTCAGTGGTTTCCGGCCCAATTTGAGATTGGCGGCGTTAAGTATCCAACTGCCGAGCATTTCATGATGGCGGAAAAAGCACGGCTGTTCGGCGATTCCGATATGCTTGAACAAATACTCACTTGCAAGACGCCCAAGGAAGCTAAAGCCTTCGGGCGGAAAGTCCAAAATTTTGACGACACCACCTGGAAGTCGCGCTGCTCCCAAATAGTTGTCCAGGCTAATTTAGCCAAGTTTGAAGCCCATCCTCCTTTTGCCCAGTGGCTTACTGCAACCGCGCCGAAGGTCATCGTTGAAGCTAGTATGTGGGACAAAATCTGGGGCATCGGAATGACCGCCGGCGCAAAAGGCGCCCGCGACCCGAGGCAGTGGAAAGGTACTAACTTGTTGGGTTTCGCGCTCATGGAAGTGCGAGACATCTTGTCCGGAGCGTAGCCGGACTAATCAGCTGTTTTATCGAAAGCATCGCTTGCGGAGCTAGGCTTGACCGATTTCTAGTTCTTCCAAGTACTGCCTCTTTTGGGCTAACTGCCGAAAATAGGGCATCTCTCGCCTTGCTCCAAAGGGGCAAGCCTCGCTTTGCTCGGTCCTTGGGGACCCCTTTTCGCGTCTCGATATGCCCTGAGACTTTGGCGTTAGCACCAAAACGAGAGGACAGCCAAATGGAAGAAATGCAAAGAAAAATCGACGAAGCCCGCGCCGCCTACCGCGAAACCTTAGACGACTGCGACGAAGTACAAGACGCCGCCTGGGCTGCTTACATGGATGTTTTCTTCCAGGTCTCGCAGTTCAACAAAGCCAACGGCACCAAGATCCTCCCCGCTCTAAGATAGGTGTTGATTGCACTATCTGTCTAAGATCTCTTTGTGGCTTTGCATTGCCGCAAGAGATTTTTCGTTCACCTTGGGCTCGCTAGTCATCAGCTCAGGCAAAGCTGCGCTTTCTTCCACCGTCAGATCCGTTAGTGAGGCGTCGACGCGATCTTCGTAGTCGTCTTTTATTGCCATGGGTCTACCCTCCTGTGGAGATCGAACACGCGGTAGGTTTTGTGGTGGCAGTTGTGATACTGCGAATTACTTGGCAAATAAGTCTGCCAAATTTTCGCAAAGTCACAAGAACCTCGATGATGTGTGGGCAGTAACCCTGCTCAAGGTTCCGGTCTGTCTTTCAATTCGTGATAATCATGTAGCCGTTTTCCTTTCTCATCCTTGAATTGTTCATCCATGACTTCGAAATTTGTCATTCTATCTAGCCTGAAATTACGGAAATCATTTCGCTTTTCGCACCAAGCCAGTAGCAGCCATGATGGTGCGAAGAGCACGAGGCAAAGGGGGCGCACGGTTCTACTGGAAGATGTACTGTCTTCACGCATATAAGAAAAGCGAATCTTGTGTTTGTTTCGAATGGTCTTGCGGCACGCGGTGAGCAAATTGCCAATTGGTTTCTTTTCGCGCGTGGAAAATGAAAACAGAAAAGAATCGGCGATTTCCTGTGCCATTGATGGCGGCAGGACAGAGCCTATCTTATCGATGGCAGAAGCCGACGATTCTCCAAGCGCTTCATCGCACCAGCTGCGCACCATTCGTGCGCCGAGAATGAGCGCTTCGAGTTCTTCAAGTGTGAACGTCATGGGACGTAAAATATGCTTTTTGTCGAGTATATACCCGACACCTGCCTCCCCTATTATCGGAATGCCGGAAGACTGCAAATCGGCAACGTCACGATAGATAGTTCGTAGACTGACATCTAATTTTTCCGCAAGCTCGCTCGCGCGCACCGCGCGTTTGCGTGTTTTGAGATACTCCACGATTCTGAAAAGCCTGTCTGCCCGCCGCATGTCTTTGCCCCCATGCTGACAACAGTAGCAAATCTCTGCTGACAGCATGCTGTCAGCAGCAGTGTTTTATAAATATCTTCCTACGGGTGCGATAACGCACAGATCAACTTGGAGAAAAAAATGACCGTACATACCACAACTGCTCGCTACAAAGTATCGCCGGAAAAACTGTTTGACTACGTCAGTAATATCGAAAACCTGCCCAAATGGGCAACAGGCTACTGTAAGAAAGTCTGGAAAGACCGTTCAGATTATAAAATTGAAACTCCTGTGGGCGAGATGTTTCAACGGTTTGATCCAGATCGTACACGCGGCACAATCGACATGTATGGGGGGCCCACTAAAGAGGCTATGTGGTGCTGGCCTGTTCGTGTGACATCCGACAATATGGGCGGCAGTGTATTAGCCTTTACTTGTATACAGATGCCGACGCAACCTGATGCGGAATTTCAAGGACAGTGCGCCACACTTAAAGAAGAACTAGAAAATATCCGCATGGCCATAGAAAAATAGTATCGTCAGAATACGGCGATATATTGGGATGAATGAAGGGGGAATCACCCCCTTCATTTTTTCGTCGTATGGGTTGAAGTCGGCAAAAGTGTTGCCCGGTGTGGGCTGTCGCAAATGTGCTGGAGTGGCCCGTCGAGGGCCAAAGGGTACTTTACTTGCCGGTCTTCTTCGGTTCCGAAGCTGCTTGCTGAGCGCCCTTACGTGGGGCAGGTTTTTCAACCACAGCCAGCAGCTTATTGAGGTCATAGTTGTCGATACCGAAGAGGGGGCAGTCTTCAGCCCGTTTAGCCTTTTCAGGTTTGCATACGTTGCCCTGGCCCTCGGCCATGTTGCAGTCTGCGCAGCGGACTGATAGGTGCTCTTCGTTTGGTCCTGTCACCAGGTATTTAAGATGCTTGGCCTCAAGGTCGCCGAGGGTGCATTCCGAGTAACCCATTGGCTTGGGCTTTTTTGTCTTTATGTAGCCGTACAAGTCTTGGGCTGTTGGTAATTTGGCCTTCCTGAGAAAGGAAAGCCCATTTTCAGGCAGTCCGGTGTTTTTGTAGTTTTCTTTGCGCAGAAAATCTTCCGTGTCCTGGGTTGGCCTGGCGAATGGACCGGTCAACTCAGACGGCAGCCTGATTAGCAGGCGAACGACAGTTTCTTTGCTACTTAGCTTTTTGCCGCCCGCCATCTGCGCCTATCTATGCGGGCACAGCGGTCAGGAATTTGCTGAACTCTTCGAAATGAACGGCGTTCTTGTTTCTGAAATACAGGACTTCTGCGCTGGGTCGAACGAAAACCTTGAAAGCATCGCCATGGTTTTTCCACGTGATGACAAAATCGCCATTCGTAGATACGCCAATTTGCGGGACGCTTGCATGACTGAATGACTTAAGGACTTCTGTGCCTTTTGCCAGCGCTTCTTTGGTTGGCAGCGTATCGTCTTCATCTGCCAGGTCGGTCGCCTCGTGCAAAAGCGCAGCCAGGTGTTGAATAGCTTCATTTACCCAGGGGGCTTTCTTTTGTTCTTTATTGCTTGGCATATGACCGAACTTCCTATCTATACTGGCATCTTACCCAAAAATGACTGACTTGCATACTTAAAAGTGCCCAAGCCATGGGAAAAATCCCTTTTTGCAACGTTTTTACGCTGTGGAGGCTTAGCCAAACCGGAGTTGTGTCCCGGAATACTTGTCCGGCAGGTGCAGAATACGGGCGATATCGGGTTGGGTTCGACCATTAGCAGAGAATAGCACTTGACTGCTTGGGGGTGCCTGCGGCACTTTCTACCCTTTTAAAGTAGCCGTCTGCCGTTGGGATTAGTCGATTTGATTTGTCTTCTCCTGAGCGGCTTGTTGGGCTTTTTCTTTTTCTTCCTTGCGCTCTTTTTGGAATACTTCAACGTCGCCAGCCGCTTTTGCTGCGATTTTCTTCTCTTCGCCGTAGACTTCCTTGCGGTGGCCGACGCGTAGAACTAGCACGGTGACTTCGCTTTTATCGACGGAGCAGATGACCCGCATGTCGCGCACGCGGTAACGCCAGAAGGTCGCAAGGGTACCGGTCAGCCCTTTGCCAGCCGTCGTGGGATCTTCCAGGACGGCTATTTTCTCGTCCATGTAGTCGAGCACTTCCTTCGCCACCCCTTTGTCGAGTTTTTTCAGCTCTTTGAGGGCGGTGTCAGAGTACTTAATCTCCCAAGCCAAGCTGGTCTCTCACAGATGCACTGGTGTGTACGGCTTCTTTGCCAGAGCGGATGCGTTCCAAAACGGACTCGGCCAGGTAACAGTCTTCAACCGCGTCGATGTTGCCTTCGACCATTTGCTTGATATAGAAGCTTTTCGCTCGCCCAGTTTCTCTGGCGAGTCTGTCGAGGCGTTCTTCAATTTCTGGCGAAAATCGTACTGAGGTGCTCATGGCTTTGGTCCTGTCTTACATGTATCGATTGTATCACAAGTATGACAATCTGCAATGACATCTGTTCCCTAACGGAGCCGGAGGCGCCTACCTTCGAGGCGCTAGCGAGCTCGGCCCTGAAGTTACGCGACTGAGGGCCGCCCAAAACTGGCACCTCCGGTGCTCACTCGCCATGCTCGTTCTAAAGGTCCGGGTGTCATATTTTGCCTCGTTAAATGGCGGCTGCGGATGCAGCGCGCGGAGTTGGAAACGAGGCGCAACGACACCCCCGCACACGAAGGGAGGCACGACCGTACGGTAAGGCAAGATACAATGCCCGGGCACGCGCATAAAGAATGCCAACCTGTTTGATTAGAGCTGTCGGCACTTATCTAGGAAATACCCTGTGTGTGGGGGCACGTCCTTTGTATTATTCTATTTATAGTACTTGAGGTAGCGGCACAATGGAAGAACCTAAAAAACGAGTCTTTAGCCCTAAAGTTGAAACCAGGTTGACCAGGGCCGACATTAACCGTCTGGACGAGGCCGCAAAAACCGCCGGCAAAAGTCGGTCAGATTTTGTCCGATTTGCCTTGCTCTGGTATCTCGATAATTTGGAAAAACTCGAGCACGACAATCGAGAGACCGAAATCGCCAAGTCGATAAAGTACGCGACCGACCAGCACGTTAAAGCCATCAATAGCGGAACCGATCGAATCTGCAAGATGCTTGCTCGCCAGGGGGCAGCCATCGGCACGCTCTATGAGTTGTCTTGGATGGCCCTGCCTGATGACGAAAACGCCCGCAAGGCCTTTGATGCTGCCAACACAATCGCCAAGCAGAAGATGCGCAAGTATGTCGAGAAGGACGAAAATGAGCTGGCACAGTCATTCAAGAAAGTAGTGAGTAGTCCATGAACATCGTCAAACACCAGTATTTTTCCAGGAGGGACCGGCAAAGCCGGGGGCACGGCAAGGCGCCGAAGCTAGTGGCCGTGGAGCGGGCGCTCGCCCACGTCAAATACATCCAGCACCGGCCAGGAGAGGATCGGGGCGACGAAGGCCGTGAGATGTTCAATGACACTGAAGATGACCTCGACAGCAAGATCATCCGCCAAAAGCTGCGGCAGCAAGAAAACAATAAAGTTGTGGCCCACAAGCTGACCCTATCGCCAGAAATAGCGCCGGCGGACAAGAAGGCTTATACGCGAGAAATCATGGAGCAGCTTGGCAAAGAAAAAGGCCTGGACCTGGAGTGGGTCGGCGTCGCCCATGAGAACACTGACCACCACCATATCCATGTTGTGGTTTTAGGCAAGGACCGGAACGGCCGGGCGGTCAGGATCGAAAAGGCGGATTATTCCAAGATGCGGGAGTTCGGCGATCGCTACATGGAGCGGGTCCACCCTCTTGAGTACGAACGCCTGGAGGAAAAGAAGCGGGCATTGGCCAGGCAGCGTGAGCTGACAAAGGAAGAGCGCATTAGAGATGGACTGGAGCTTCCCTGGATGCACAAAAAGATCATCCGGGAGCAATTAGAGCCTTACGAGCAGTGGAGGAAAAAGCAGCGGTCTAAGGAGCCTCTGGAGAAACCTCTTGAAAATGACAAGCCTTACTTCAATGACACAATCGAGGCCGCCGGGAAGGAGTGGAGTCGGGAAAATAGCTCAAAGGAGCTGCGGGAGCTAACCGAGTACCTCTGGGATAACCCTGAAGAGCGAATAGACAAGCCCGAATTCGCCAAGCTCCAGGGCTGGATTAGAGAAAAGGAGAGCGCCGGCAATCGGGGTACGGCTGAACCTAGCAAGGCTGATGCGGTCAAGAAGACCCAGGACAAGGAAAAGACTTCCATTGAGTTTAATGGTCAGAAATACCACGAAAACAGCTCGTATGAAAAGCTTGCCGGGTTAAACACTAAGCTGCGGGAGGACAAGAGCGCCCGTCTTCCGATTGACGAATACAACATGCTTCGGGGCTGGCTGGAAAATGCCGACCGGGCCAGGTGGTCCGGTGTCATGGACAAACAGCTTGAAATGTCAAAGTACCAATGGTCCGTGGAAGGAGCTAAAAGTGTTTCTCCGACTAGGGCCGCTCCTCAGATTAGTCCGATGACCCAGGCAATAATGAGAAACCCAGTTGTGGGACTTTTCATGACCGGGGGCTCTATTGCAAAAGAGTTGGTTAGCTGGATTCCCTTGACGGATCAGCGTGACAGGCTCAAGGAAGGCAAGGACGCCCTGGAAGCAGCCAAATTGGACAAAGTCCAAGAGCATAACCAACCGGGGCGCTCAGAAGAGCGAAAAGAAGGAGATCGCGAGACAATAGAGAAGCTGGATAAGGCTATTGAGCAAAACCAGGCTACTCGGGACGAGAGCAACAAAGAGAAAAAGCGCAAGAAATGGGAGCGCGAACACGAGGAAGCCTGGGATAAGTATGACCCGTGGGGACGGTACTAGATGGCAGTGCAAATTAAGGACTCGGGCATTGTCGACACAAATGCCAAAGACTTTCCAATCCTTGCAGTCAACGTCCTGGACCGTCTCGGTTACAAGGTAGATCGGGCTAGCAAGCAATTAGACCAAATCCTAGCAACTGAGCGCCTCGACGAGCAGATTGGTCAGGACTGGTGGCGTCACGAGTATCGCGTCGTTCTTCGCTGGCGAGTAGCTTCCAAAGGCGGAATGCTCGTCAACATTGAGATGGAAGAACGCAAAGGCGGCGCTACAGAGACCGACTGCCAGCGCCGCTGTGACCGGATAATGCTTGAGCTGCAAAACGATGCCGAGCGCGCCGAAGAGGCGAAGACCTACAAGGAAAAGAGCACGGTGTACGGCTCAGCGAGCTGGGGCACTGACCAAGACCTGCGGGCCAAGGGCTATTTTCAAAAGCAAGCCGACCCCAAACGCCTCATCATTGGCAGAACGGCAGACAAAGAGTACATTCAGGTGCCTGAATTCTGGACTCACGCACACGCTATTGTCTGCGGTCGCACAGGGGTTGGGAAGTCGCGCGGCTTCTTTTTCCCGCAGCTTATTGAGCGCATCGCGACGAGCATGATCGTTACCGAAGCGACTCCTGGCTATGAAGATGGTGAGCTATACAAGCTAACTTCAGGCTGGCGGCAAATGGCTGGGCACAAAATTTACTGCTTCAACCCGTCGGACATGAGCAGCAATAGAATAAATCCGATAGATCGCATCAGGCACGCGCCCGATGAAGAAAAGGCAGGTGTGGCCGAAAAGCTTGCCGATCTTGTAATCATGAATGGCGAAAGCTCTGAAGGGCGTGGCGACCAAACCTGGAATCGATCTGAAAAGCTTCTCTTGATCCCACTCCTTTTGCACGCCGCTGCCGGCGACCCGAAACGTGGGCACTTTGGCGCATTGCGTTGGCTCCTGGCCGAAGGTCCAGATGGACTGGCCAAGGTCTTGAAGAATAGTCCTTCACGGATTGCTCGCATGGAATTTCAAGGCTGGATGCGGCTTGCTGGAGAAACCAATTTTAAATATGGCGTCTTTTCCGGTCTGGTCACGAAGCTAAATCCCTGGATGACCGACCAGATGATTACGCTGACAGAGACCACCGACATCGACCTTGATGCCATGGCTAAGCAGCTTTTCACGTTTTACTTAGCGGTGCCGAGTCGGTCCAAAGACAGCAAGTTGATTGGATCTCTCATGATGAATTTCTTGCTCGATCATATTTTGGAAATAAGAGAACGCATGAAATATCCGCTTACCATGCTGCTTGACGAGTTTACAAACTTCGGCAAGATTTCTGGTATTGGTGACACGCTCTCCATCATCAGAAAGAACAAAATCGGTCTTATCCTTGGATTCCAGAACTACGCTCAGCTAGAGCAGGTCTACAGTAAGCGAGAAGCTCAGATCATTATCGACATGCCTGCAACGCAGGTCTATTTCAAGCAAAAGAACTTCCAGGAAGCCCGTGATTTAAGCGAAGCAATTGGGCGAACTACTGTAGAAGAGGCAACTGTCGGCGATAGCGGCCGCGTTCAAGAGAGCATTCAGGGACGCCATTTGATCACACCCGACGAGCTAATCAGCCTCGATCGCCAGGTGATTGTTTTTACCGCCGATACCAAGCCCCTCAAACTGCCACTCACCGACCCTCTGGCCTACGAGCACGCTTTGTCGTATGATCCGCCTAAGCGCGACAAACACAGGGTTTCGGAATTCGTCAAAAATCGCGGTCAGATTGATGACGAGCCGCAAGAGTCAAAGCCGGAGCCACTGAAGCCAGAACCCGCCAAAGAGACAAAACCGGCTGAACCAGTGCCAGAGCCGAAGACAGAAGCACCAAAGGAAACCAAGCCTGCGACAACCAACGAGCAGCCTGACCGTGGAGCCCGACCGCCGCAGCCGAGTGAAACCCAGGAGAAAGACCGCAGACCGATTCCAAAACGCTCAGAGGGTGCCCCTGACTATGATCTGTGAGGTTTTTATGAACCATAGAAGTCCTAACGCGGAGCCTCAAACCTAATGGGAGCAGGGATAATAGCCGCCATCGTGGCATTCTTTGTAGTCGGTGCGATAACCGGCGAGTGCGTTGTGCACGCCAAAGAAGCTGGAGTATTCCCAGGTCTTGTGGCTGCTGCATGGTGCCTATGGCCGGCAATGCACGTCGGAGGAGTGAGCCGGTACAACTTTCTCCATCCCGTGCCAAGACGCTACAGTCAGCCCCTGAAGCAGGCTTTTGCGAAGGTCCGCCAGGTCTTGAGCGATAAAACGTATAACTTCGGCGACAAATGGCACGTCACTACAGCCGACACTGTAAGTCATAGAATCAGCGCAACTCTACGGTTTACCGAAGAACAGTCGCACATCGAGGGTTCCTCTCTTTCCAATATTCATACTAAAACTGAGCGTGTTCAACGGCTCCTGGAGCTAGATGTTCAATTCAAAGAAGAGCCCAACGATAAGACTGTTGTGCAACTCGATTTCCGCCCGCGCGTTGAGGGCGTAGCCTGGTATGCCTGCGATTCGATTATCTCTGGGATAGTTTCTGAAATTGAAAACTCTATGGGTGGCGGCTCCGATGCCGGCGACGCGGCGTCAAAGGCTATACCGGCTCCGCCCTGGTGGCTGTTAGGACTTACTGCATTGATGCTACTTTCCTTGTGGAGCGACATAAACAAGTCGCTGTTTGGTGCATCATGACCGAGCAAGAAACCCTGCAAAAAGCTTATGTCACCTTTGGTCTGGAGCACGGCTCCTCTTTCGAAGTCGTAAAACGCAGGTACAAACGGCTCATCATGGTTTGGCACCCGGACCGTTTCCCAACTGCCGAAGGCAAGCAAGATGCTGAGGAAGAGTTGAAGCGCATCAACGATGCCAAAGACAAACTCTTCGCGCATTTTGAGAAAAATCACAAAGAATCAGGAAACTGCGCCTGTCGCGATCAAGCTGGTGCCGCCCAGGGTGGACAGGGTGCCTATCGAAATACTCAGGGATCTGGTGCCGGACCAGGTCCTGGCAAAAGGCGGACAACCCAGGAAAACGACCGCGAAGAGGCTGAAGCGAAAAGGCGCAGCGAAGAGCGGGCTCGGCAAGCCGCAGCAGAAGCCTCGGAAAAGGACAGGAAGGCACGCGAGGCCGCAGCCGCCGCAACGGCACAAAGGCAAACGGTAGAAGATGCGCTGACCCAGCAAAAACGGCTGCAGGAAGAAAAGCTTAGGTGGAAGTTGTCCGTTGGTTTATGCGCAACCTGGCTTGCTTTGAGTTTCTATGGCTGGGCTGGCACTGGGATAAAAGAATGGTGGCACGATGTCACCTGGAAGTGGGAGCGGGATCATCCATCGACGCCGGCGCCAAACACAAATCAAACAAGTAATGATCAAAACTCGGGTGGAAACACCTATATTCCGCCTTACGCGCGCGTTCCTGGGCAGGATCAATCGAGCTGGCAGCAGCAGCATGACCAGGACCAAAAACGCAGAGACGAAGAAGCGGAAAGGCAAAAAAAACAAGACATCTATGAGACGAGAATGTCTATCGATCGATATCAGAAGACCATTGCGCATTGCACAGACGAGATTGCGAAAGTGGATTCGCAACTGGCTGATCCCTCCGTCAGCGATTACGAAAAGCGCAAATCAGTTGGTTTTCAGAACATGCAACGAGGTTATTTGTCAGAAGCGCAAGCCAACTTGGCTGAGGCGCAAAGGCGTTTCACCGAGTTGACCGGAAGGCCTGCTTCAGAGGCTAATACTACGGATTGGTCGCCAAATGCTTCGCCGACAATAGCGCCAAACAGCGTGAATTCGCCTGTACCGACGACGATTTCACCATTTACGCGAAGCAGCCAGAATTTGTTTCCAACTAACAGCAACACCAACGCGGGGTCAAATTTTGGCTTGAATTCACCATCTTTGAATAGTCCGCGATTAGGTAACGACTCTAACTTTGGCCTCGATCCAGGGCTCAGACCGCAGGGTGATTTGACGACAGGAACAGATCTATCAACAGTAAAAATTCGCGCCCGCAATTTCCTAAGTACTCCGGCTCAGTCCGCTCAGCCAGCTTCGCCGCAAAACCAATATCTGTTCAAACAGACATTGCCAAATTCGTTGACTCCGAATAGTTCTAACAATAAGTAAACAGAGGCAGATACTAATGCGCGACTACACTATTACCTGGAAAGGTTACATCGGCGCCCGAGGCAACTTGGAGTCTGTGACCGGCGAAGAGCGCATTAGCGCTGAAACAGCTAAAGAAGCCTTGCAAAGCAGCATCAACTCAATACGCACAAAACTTCATGGCGGGGATGGATACGCCATCGCTGATGTCTCATTTAATCCGACGAACGAAAGTCTTAACCTTGGAGAAATTACCGACATTCTCAGGGCGGTCAATGCTGAAGGCGGTCTTCAAAAGGATTCCTTCGTGCCACCACTTCATTACGTCAAAAATGGCACGCGTGTGGACCCGGTCTACGCTACCATTCGGTTTGAAGGTCGTGCGAGTGTTGGGTCCAAAAAACATATACTCTGGGCGAAACGCAGAGTTGTCGGACAATCCGTTATGCAATCCCTGGAATCAATCAGACAAATCATGATCGATGAATTCAAAAAGCACGGTAACGCATATGTTCTCGACAGCGTGTTGTTGACTAACATACCCATCCACGTCAATACCGATGACATCTATGACTTTTTCAAATCCTTCAATGACGAAGGAGGAATGGAGCCGCTTCCTACAAGTCCGAAAAGGATCAGCATGGTTCCTGAGGAAGACGGCGGCCAGAGGATATCACCGGTTCGATCGTAGTTTTTTTCACCCATATCGGCTTAGGCTCTAAGTTTTTATCCAAATAACCCGCCTGGCTGTACTGCTATGACGCGCTCGCCAGTGATCGATTCGAGAAATAGTTGCGGCAAAGACCTCTCGTAAATAGCCAAGGTTGTTTTAACGACAGTCAGGTACTGGTCGAGGTCACCGCCTTCAACTTTTCGCCATGTGCTTGGCATGTACCGCACCATGATAGATAAGGCATAGAGTAGACAAAGCGCATTGACACGATATTCGTGGAGATCTGATAGTGCTGGTAACAGCAGCGCACCACTATTTTCAAAGGAGCTATGGTGCACTGGTATCACCTCGAACCAGTGTTTCGTGCCAGGGTGGTCAACACGGGCGCGATATGTTTGGCCCTCTTCCTGATCCGGTAAGCGAGAAATTTCAGTCAGCGTCCAGCCTGCACCTTCAATTCTTTCCTGCGCAATTTGGCCAGAATGATCGAACAAACGAATATACGTGCTTCCGGTAGGCTCATGCGGTTTTGTCCTAAGGCTGAGCATCGGGCTTGAGGCTGTATCAGGCAGGGCCTTTATCCACGATGGTTCGCTCTCAAAAGCTTCCGAAAATAAGTCGGCCACTTCAGGCAGCATCGAGAAAAGGTCTCTAACCGTGCAAAAAACGCCCTTTGGTAACTGAGCTGCATCAGCGTCAGTCTTCGGCTTGGCTTTGGGATATTGGCTAACGTCATGACCCAAAGATGCTGTCCACTTCGGAAGAAATCCGGTCGCTAGAACTCCCACACCCATTTCGGCAAAACCGCGTGCCTGAGTGCTAAGCGTGTAAAGCCCATGCCCTTGCTTCGTGTAGTTTTCTATCTCGTCCAGATCAAGTGGGCCTCTAGGTGAAGCCAATATTTCAGCAGAGGCAAGTGCTAGAGTCCCGTAGTAGAGACTTATGATCTTCCGATTAAGGCTCTCGTACCGTGCCGATTTAAAATAATCGGACGCGTTACGCAAAATAAAGGCTAGACCCTCACCCTTCGACCTGACCGCATCCGCCGGCACTTCGACATTCTCCTCTTGGGCGCGGCGGCGAATCAATTTCTCTGCCAGTTGGGTGCTCGAAAATTGATCTAGCCGAGCCCAAATACCCATGAGGGGATTTTCTGCTTTGATTCGTCGAACCGTCGTCGGTTGAGGCTTTACAGCGGTGGGCTTTAGCTCCGGAAAAAGCTCTTTGTTCCAACCAATCAAAATTGGGTAAAAGTCATTGACGCTCAGTGCTGGCCTTGTTAGGCCGTAGGCATAGCTTTCGGGCTTGTAGAGTTCTCCATTCGTGAATATCTGATCCACCTGTGTGTCCAGCTTTTTGTACACGTTATTTGCCGTCGCCGATGAATAGAGCAAAGCTACTTTTTTAATTGCGCCGGCCTTTTTCGCAGTGACCACAATGTACTCACCATCAGATTCTTCAGAAGAAATTTCCGCCTCCCACCCATGGGTCATGAATGGTTTGACTATTTGTTGCTCAATTGCGCGGCGAAGAATGCTCATCCGCGTCTCTCTGCCAGAATCTTGCATACTTAGAGTCCGCCTTCGTCTTCGTTCGCCATCGCTTCACACTCGGCGTCTATTCTCGTTACTTCTTCCCAGTCATTAACGCACTCTTTGAGCTCGAAGCCATCGCTCGTCCATCGTATGGTCCCGTTATTTATCGACTCAAAGTGAGTACCCATGGTGTATTCGTACTGGTTGCTTTCAACTTCGATGACGAGTTCGCCATCTTCGTCTAGTCGAATCCCATGCACATCTACCTCGTCCCAAGGCAGATCATCTTCGCTGCTGACCCATGTCCTCACTGCGTCCAAAAGTGGCTCTGTCTCTCCAATAGAGACTATCAGTTCATGATTCCCTAAACTGACGGCCCGGAAAACATGCTCTTGTAGTTCACTTTCAATATCCGCCGATTCCGAATGCAGGAGCTTCTCCATCAACTTCCAGATCATCAATGGGTCGTCGGTAGACCGCAAAAATCTAAGAGACAGCTCCAGGACGTCGTCTCTTTCCATGAGATCGAGGCAATCTAAAAAGCACTCCAGTATTAGCTCTGTCCCGTCATTCCGCTCAGTGCTTTTTGGAAAAAAACGAGCGATTGTGAATTTAAAAACATCGTCTTGGCCATTGAGCAAAATCTCCCTTAAATCATCTGGCTGCCAAACGTTGGCTACCAAGCCTTCTTTGTCACCGATCTCTCGCACGGAAGTGACGAGATCGTCTGTCGGCTGTACCGTCGTAACGAGCAGATAACCATTGCATCCGTGTTGTTTGGCGCGATTTGAAAAGTTGTCTAAATCGCCGAATTTTAGCTGCTTGCCGCTTTTCGCTTTGTCCTTGCAGCTGACAAGGATTTTGGACGCCATGTGCAGTCCGTGGGCAATTTCGTTTGTCGTGGTGAAAAATAAATCGCGCCCCTGGTCTGCGCCTCCACCGCCCTGCTCTACCCTGTATTTGAGACCTCGGCCAATAGCGCAGACAAGATGCTGTAGCCCGAGACCTTTAGTTTCTTCTCTTTCGTATAGCTCGGAAAAATCAATATGCGTGATTGGCACCCGCAACCCTCCAACGGTATTTACGACAGTTCATCAAGACTTGTAGCTCCTGCGGCGTGTGAAAAAATCTCCATAAATTTCACGTTGCTTTCTTCGGAAAGAGTTTCTTGTAGTTAGGCAAAGACACGCATCCTGATGCTCGTTGCGTTCCGATCAAGGAGATGACATCATTGACACGCGCTTCAGGAATTCGCATGCGCCCTTCTTTTAGCGCAAGATACACTGCGTCTGCATCGCTTGGACTACCGAGCGCCTCCACCGCATTTGGGTGGCGAAGTAAATCCAATGACCAGCCAGGGTCAAGCATAGCTTGGCGTTCGGTCGCCTTTGTCCTACCCTTTCTTTCATCGATAAATGGAAAGAATTGGCGAGAGATCGACAATGCAATGGTGGCCGACTCTCCGTCATCGAGTGTGGTGATCAAGGATTCGTATTCCCGATATTCTGGATCGGCTAACTCACTCAGTTGGACCAAATTGGACGTCAAAAGATCGTCTAGGAATGCGCGTTCAATGGTGCCCTGTTTTAACTCGTCAGCCGCGATCTGGGCGATAATGATTGGGTTTGGCACTGCAGCTACTATCTGTTTGCCAAATGTACATGCCTGCAAATTGACAACGATGCTTGTGTCAAATACGAGGGGCAGCGCATGGTTACTAATTATGCTTGAGAAGTTCATTGTTTTCTTCATCCTCAAGCTCAATTTCGTCAATCACCGACCGCAACTCTATACGGTTCAATTGCAATAGTTCTGCCAATTGTCCTTCGGACAGTAGGTCCTGCTTCCATGCATTGTGAGCCATCAGACTCATGCGATGTGAAAGCGGTCGGTCGGCATCAAGTTTTGCAGGATCGGCTCTATGTGCTGCTTCGCCTAAAACTTCTTCAGCTTGCTTATCGGTGATTCCACCATTTTCCTGGAAATAATTCCACGAGCCATTTGGGATTAAGCACAGTTCTTCGAGCCTGCGCACACAAGCTTCGCGCGAAATGCTGTACTGGTTCGCAAGCAATATCACCAGGCGCCTTGGCAGCTTTCCTGGTACAGAAGCTGCTTTGAGTATCTCGAAACTTCTTTTGAAACTTTCTGCAGGAGTAAGGAAGGCTCTCCCGAAGGCGTTTGCGTACTTTTCGTCCCTCGATAGAAATTTCTCGTCTAGCTCTAAAACTTCTGGATTTTGCCGGGTACCAATGAAGTGCCCTAGTTCGTGCGCTGCCGACTGAACTCTCCTTTGATATGGGTGATTTGCATTAATGAGTATGCAAGCTCCAACCTCTTCGTCGAAGGTGAACAGCCCGGCAACTTTTGATTTTGATGATAGTCGGCGCTGATACAGCCGGATGCCCAAAGTGATTTCGA
The DNA here is from genome assembly GCA_018971775.1 of Cyanobacteria bacterium REEB67. GTDB lineage: Bacteria > Cyanobacteriota > Vampirovibrionia > Obscuribacterales > Obscuribacteraceae > REEB67. Next base: position 26,117 of record JAGXAB010000045.1, read on the forward strand.
TCAGCGAGAATATATCGGCAATAGGACCCGGTCCCAGACCTAAGAATTGCCGGAATTCTTGAGAATGTTTCTCTGCAAGCGCAACTATATCGCCCTGCGAAATGCCACGTTCGGGAGGATAATTGCGCTCGCGTTTTATACCGAGAATGTTTTCTAACTCAACGTCTGCCTTGACCAAATTGCTCAAGAGCTGTGCTGCTTCAAGCGTACAGGCATTTTCGTTCTCGCGCATTTTGCGAAACCGAGGCAGAAGATCCGTATGCACGGCGTCTCTTCGCAATAAGGCGTTAACCGACGTGCCATATTTCCGCGCGAGTATCTGCAATTCTTGGATGCGCACTCGCCGCGCTCCTTGCTCTATTGATACAAGCGTTGGGCGCGAAACCTCGATCGTTTGTGCGGCTTCGTCTTGCTTTATGTTGGCATTTTCGCGCGCTAGCTTTAATCGCTTTCCTAGCTCCTGAGAAGTGATTTCATTCAAATCAACCATTGTTTCCTCCGCCAGTCCAGTTGAGTAAGAAGCTCTGATTCCCTTGCGCAGCTAAAAAGGTGTGCCATTCCATTGCGTGCTGAGACAACAGTGTCCTTAACTTAGTGAGAGTTTGTGCCTCGGGCTCACCAAGCGCTTCGGCAATTTCCAGAGCGTATATCCGAAGCGCTTCGTCCGACCAATCCGCCATGCTTGCCATATGTTGGAAGTGGCGCGTACCGGCTATTCCGTACTCGATCATATTGTCGCGATCGTCTGCGTCTGCTACCTTTGCCATTGCGTCGTATACGTCAAGAGCCATCAAATCTTCGATGACATAAGTTCCGCTGGCCTCCGTTACTCCCGCTGCATGAAGGCTAAAGCGGCGCAACAGACAGGCAGCGCATAGTCCACACTGTCTTCTCGATCCAGCGACATTTACCACATGCCTTGTTTGCCAGCATGACCTGGTGTCAATTAAATCTGCTACGTTGCGGTTTGGGAGCTGCAAAAATGCTGACAGGGTCTGCCCTTTCGTCGACCATAAGCGTGGCTGTTCAAAGTTCACTTGGTGGTCTAGAAGGTTTTCTATGAACTTCTCCATCAGCCGAAAATACTTCGGATGATTCCTGTAATCCGCATACAACCTATGTAAAGGGAGCATCGCTGGGCCTAAAGCCCCCTGGCCACTTTCTGGCACCACAATTCTGTGTATGTTCCTGATATCAGCGGCAATTGCGGTCATTGCTGCGAACTGGAAGCCGCGAGAGCGAAAACTGCTTTCTCTTGGAGTGCCGTTCTTCACAGTGAACGGGATTTCCGCAAATACGTTCTCTCCATGCCTATGCTCTTGCCGTTTGTTAGTGACTCTGATACAGAGAGCTTCGTTGTGGTCACCACATAGAGCCGCAACAGCTCGCGAATCGAGCCCTTCGCTGTACGGAATGGCAAACGTTTTTACACCACGCACATCTAGGCGCATTTGCTGCCATCGGCCGACATCTACGTTGTTTGCCTGAACGAAATCGAAACTCCAGCTGTCACCAGTTAATAACTTAAGAGCACGTTTGAGGCTTCTTTGCACCGAGTCTGACAACCACTTCTCAAGCTCGATTACCGGCATGGTTACATGTAAATAGCGATGCCACTCTGAAGTTCGCTTCCAATGCCTGTCGGCGTATTCGACTGCTGCACAGAGAAGGAGCAAATCATAGTGCACAGGGCGGCAACCGCCTTCGGCTAGCGCGTCTAGAACCTCAGTCTGAAAACGAATCTCCTCTTCAACGTGTATTGCTACGGAGTCGTCTTCAGTCGCCGTTTGTTTGGGTTCGAGTATGCGCAGGTGCGCTCTAGTTTGTTCTGCAATCATATTGATGGTCCATCATCGAGTCCGGTTCTTTTGGCAAAAGAGGCTCGTGGAGCCGTTTTATTGGTTAGCACATCATCGCGCAACTTTGAAACACTAATGCTATTTATCGTTTCGTCCAGTCTCGTTATGACAATCGCAAACCTGTCAGATGGAAGGTCGCGTCGGTCTCTGGCGAGCAAAGACTCTTCGTACATGCGATTTCGTGCACTGTACATTTCCTTCTTGATGGTGTTATCAAGAGCGCATTCGAAGGCCATGTTGGTGTCCATGGGGCGGGAAAGATTGGCTGAGAGAAACAACTGCAGAGTATTGGCTAAAGGCGACGTCGGATCTTTATCGAAGATATCTGCGACTGCCGATCGAGGGCTCCCTTCCGGTAAATTCTTCAAACAACTGGCCAGGTCATGGACCAGAGCCCTAAACTCTTTTGGCAAATCCTTGCTAAGTGCCCGCTCGGTTCGCTCGGTCCGTTCGTCGGGGCTCACTGCGTCGTTCTCTAAGGCGTTGCCGACTTTTCTCCATCGGGCAGTCAGGGCACCGTTTTTAAATGGTCCGTCCGTCACGTTCCGAAACTCCGTTTGTCAGGCTGATAGCATCATAGCCTGACAAAGTCGGCTTTGTCAATCAAAAATCTGACATTTGCTAAGAGTGCCGTGGGTAGCATATTTTGGGGGCGGGGCGCTCGCCCTGGACTGGCCGATTTCTAATCAATTTGGGCAGAATCCACAAACCGGTAATTATAGAAAAGGTTGCTGCCTGGCGCTCATTATCTCTTGAAAATTAATGCAGAAAGGCGGCCTAGGCTTATCTCGCGGGCTGCGCCGGAGAACTAGATTTGCGATCGCTAGCAGAGGATTACTCTCTAGGCTCGTCGTGTGTCTACCCGACTATGCCTCACCAAGTGTCGCAACAGCCATCTGAATCCGGATGCCGGCACTTGGCAGTCAGGGCGTCAGACCGTTGATTTGCCTGATGCTGCCCGGTATCGGGCATTCTTGTTTTAAATATGCCTGATATTGGGAGGCGCCGGCAGGGTTAAGTCCGTTAAAATATGCCTGATACTAGGGAGGGGGCGGCCGAATTGAGTAAACGATCTGCCGGTGCAGGTGAAATGGGATCGCCGGCGCCGAGAATTCCAAACGCAAAAGCCCTTCTCGGGTTGCTGGAGCGGTTTGAGGCTTACAAAAGGGCACTGGAGAAGCAGCCGTTGTCTAGCCACACCAGGCGCGCCTATGAAACTCGTTTGCAGCACTTCCTGGGCTTCCTGGGCACGCGGTTGGACGAGTACCCGGATGCCCTGGCCAACAAGCACACACGAGACTATGTCGCTCGGGACTACAAGCAGTATTTGAAACTGACGCTGAAGAGTAGCCCCCAAACGGTCAACGCGTACCTGACGGCCATAGATTCGTTCTTCACCTTCGTAGGGCTAGGAAAAGCCAAAGCTGACCGCGAAGATTTGCCCCAGCTCGCTCCACAATCATTAACGATTAAGGAGCAAAAGGAATTTCTTCGCGCGATCGAGCGATGCAAACGGCCCCGGGATCGCGCAATTGCCACTTTACTTCTTTGCGCAGGCATCAGAATCAGTGAGTGCAGAGACTTGAATGACGACGACGTGCTCTTTACTCAGCGCAAGGGGCTGTTAAAGGTCAGAAGTGGCAAAGGAAGTGCATACAGGGAAGTTCCGCTCAGCGCACTCTGCCGCATTGCTTTGCAGGAATGGATTGATGAGCGAAGGAGCAAATATCCCCAGCCGGATGAGGAAGCTTTTTTTCTGTCAAACCGAGGAACCAGACTGTCTGTTGACTCAATCGATCATCTAGTTCGCAAGTTGGCTCAAGGTGCAAAGCTCGAATCTCTATCCGCGCACACTTTGCGGCACACCTGTCTTACTAATCTGATCAGGGGTGGCGCTGATGTCGTCCAGGTCGCGCAAGTGGGCGGGCACAAGAAATTGGAGACGACCATGAGGTACAGTCGGCCCACGACGGCGGATCTGGAAACCGCGACGAACGGCGTCACAAAGGACTACTGAGGCCAAAAACTTGACAGCTTTATTCTGGCGAACTGAACAGTTTCTGCCACCAGGATTTGCTCTTTGCATCTAAAGCTGCTTGCAGTGCCGCTTTTTCTTCTTCGAGCTTGGCTTTGTCGGCGATTTCCTGGGCAAGTTTGCTCTCTAGATCCGGCACTTTGCTTTCAAGCACAACTACTTTCTCTGCCGCCGCTTCTAGCTCCGCTTCTTTTGCTCGCCGCGCTTCTTCAGCACGGGCTTCGATCTCTTGCATCTGACTTTTTAAAACTTGATTCTCGCTAGCGATCTTTGCTTGCTTCAGTTCCTCGGCTTCACGAACAGCGTCTAGCTGTTTTTGCAGCGCAATAACTTCCAGCTCTTTTGCTTCGGCTGCCTGGCGCTCCTCTTCTGCTCGTTTCTGAAGATCGGGCAATAGCTTGATTTTCAGCTCTTCAATTTCGCGCTCTTTATTGGCTAGGGCACGGCTTTGAGCATCAAAACGTTCCAATAATGGCCGCATGAACTCTTCGGCCATCGCTTTCATTTGCGCTTTCTGACGTTCTTCCCATTCCTGCGCAGTTTTCATGGCTTCGACATCGTCGTCCAGCTCGATGTCGGCGTCGATTACTTCGTCTACCTCTGAAGCGATTGCTTCTGTTGTCGGATTGGTCTCGGCCAACTTGTTCAGGGCATCGATGATTTCTTTGGTTGGATAGACGCGCCACTCAGTCTGGCCATTTTCGTTTTTTACCCGAACGCCTTTGAGCCTTCCATCTTCGAGGCGGTACATAATCGCACGTTTGGTGAGCCCAAGTGCTTGCGCTACTTCTCGCACGGTTACATTCTTCAATGCTATTCTCCATATATGGTGGCGCTATTGATGTATATACCGCCCGGCTCTCGACAATCATTATAGAGTTTCTTGGGAATTTCTCAACCCCCTTTCGTACCCGAAAACCCCCAACAGCGGCTCTTTTCTTAGCGGGTACGAAGAAGGAATTGCCAGCAAGTTACAGTACTGATGGTTGATTTTGGATTTCTTCGCAGACGTGTGAAAGAAGAAGGAAGGAAATGTTCGCAGTGCCGGAAGCGATGTAATCGAGCCAGATATCGCGGTTCTCTTTTGATTTGCCGCGTCTGATAAAAGTGGCTGAAAATTTCTTCGTGGTGGGTGGGAAGAAAAACGCCGAGCGACTTCTCACTACTGCGAAGCTTGGGAGAGTACAGCCCTGTGGTAATAGTGTGGACTGTGCTTGTGCCTGATAATTGCTTTTTCCTTCTCGCTTCCTTCTTACTGCCTGTTCCTTTTTCGCACCGGGGACAGTATCGTTTTCTCTCAATCCTCAGTTCTTGCCCGCAAATGGTCACGGGTGCCAGAATTTCCTTTCACACCACAGGCGCCTGATTTCGCACCCTGGGATTTTATTTTCTTTCCCGGCTAAGAAGAAAAATTTCCTACTTCTTGCGCGAAGTACTTCTTAGGGGGAGAGAATATTTTGCAGCCACCGCCGGCAGTTTCGATAGTTCCTTTATATAAGGAATCGGTAGGATAACGCCCTGCCCCCGAGTCCATTACCAGGATGCTCCTTTGGGGTTTTTCTTGGAAAGCGAAAAAATACTTCTTGCCACTACGAAATAGACTGTGATATATAAGAAGCAGATATTTCGCGGGTGCGAAATAGTATCAAAAAAATTCGCCGGTACTTCTCGACCACTACGAAAAACCGCATCAGGACTGGCGCTAGAAAGCAATAAAAAAGTGGCCTTACTTCTCGATAGATCAAAAGTCTTACCAGGCAATGATCTCCAGATCTAAAGTGTTGATCAATTTGCGAGCACCTTATATAGTGTCAAAGATCACTTCTTGGCAATATATCCAAAGGTGAGCCGATCAAATATCAGGAACCTCGTTCAGTCCTAGATAACGACCTAAGAAGAAGAGAGAAAAAGCCTCTTTTCACCGCGCCCAAAATTCGTTTTTAGATCTACTAGAAAGAGACGCCGAAAATTACTAGCTCTATGTCTAACGCATCTGGGATTGGTGCGCCATTAGCCGAGAGTGTTCTGGAACCGCCGCTGACACAGCTTTTGCGGTTATTTCCCAGTCGCGGAAATTCTCTTATAAAAAGAGTAGGATCGCTTAACTGGCGCCAAATGAGTCAGTTTCACTATTTGACAGATGAAGAAATCGCCGTATCTATAGGGAGAGATGCAGTCTACGTAAGGGCTACGACCCTCGATGACATGACAAAGTTTCTTGTGATAACTGTTCCGGCAAATTCCAGATATATCGATCTGGAGCAGTTCGCCAGACTAATTGCTTTCCTACGAACGCTCCATCTCAATCCAAAAGTGTATCGGGCGGCAGACAGCGAGGACATCCAAGTGTTCTTGCCTTTTACTGAGACCGCGAATACTGCTGCTGTGCTGAGAGTTTTAAATCGCGAGCTGACAAACCAGAGCTTTGAAATAGCAGCTCACAGCCTTGTTGTACATTCGACCTATGAGCCCTTTGCTTTGCCTTTGCAGTCTAAGTTTGCCTGGCTCAATGATGATTTGAGCGTCAAAGTAAGCAAAGACGACATCGCCGTTGACGCTGCTATAGCTTTCTTTCTCGCTGACATGACTCGTGCTGCTGTATCGCCTGCGGTGTTACTGGATAGACCCGTGCCTCCCGTTAGCGCCCTAAATGCGTCTACAGATACAGTCTCGGACGAACTGGTCGAAATTATCGAAGCGATAGATTCTCCGGTCGTCTTGGATGACACACAACCTGCCTTATACGACCAGGCCCCTGAGATTGTTCTTGAGACAGAACAATTAAAACGCCTTGGAGGCCAGCTACAACTCTTTGTTGTACCGAGTCATCAGGAGCCGAAGGAGCAACCGACCCCGGTTCGGCGAAGCCGAAAGCGGCGGCCGCGATCCGATCCACAAGCACCGCGCGCAGAGCCGGTAACAAACAACCTTTTCCCAACTATCACCACGGACAACTTTAGTTCGTCAGACCATCAAAAGGAGGCAAATCAAAGAGACTAACTAGCAAAAAACATCGCCTGGCAGCGATGTTTTTGAAGACCCGTAGCGGATCAGATATGCGATTGAAATGCAGGTGTTTTGCTGACTCCCTGATTTCGTAAGCATAATGCACTGATCCGGTTAGGTCAACTCGTCTTTAAATTAGAAAGAGGAACCCTTACGACCGGACATTTGGTATTGGCAGGCACTGAAGCCACGCCAAGCAGATTTCAACGCGCAAAATTTTTCCCGCCCCGTACCGACGAGGCGGCGACCACTTATCTCAGCCTCTTCCACCGGCATGCTTATATTTATCGGCCGCTGTCGGGTGGCGGCTGGCTTTCTGCAAAGGACGATTGGAAGCTGACCGACACCGAAATATTAAAGGCCACGGCCTGCGTGCACCCAAAATTCTATCTTGGAACAAGAGCTGGTAAAGCCAGCAAATATGCCGTTTTAGACATAGATACTGGGAGCCAATATCACACCAAGGCCGGCTACGACAAAATAGTGTCGTTGCTCGAAAAGGCAGGCATCGAAGAGCACAACCTTTATAGGTCCTCTTATTCAGGCGGCTGGCACATCTATATCTTTTTTGATGCGCCGGTAAGCTCCCGGGATCTTTACAGGCAGTTCCACCAGCTTTTCACACTCCATGATTTTGAAGTGACAAAGGGCCAGCTCGAGATTTTTCCAAACCCCGGCGTCAAATCACTGGGTCAAGGCTTGCGCCTCCCTCTGCAACCTGGATTTGCATGGCTAGCGCCCCACAGCCTTGTTGTCCGCGAGGACCGCGATGAACTCAGTCCCGAGCAAGCGCTCCTGCAATTTGTAAGAGACATAGAATGCTCGGAAAATCCTTATCACCACTTCCACAGGCTTAGAGCGTTTGTTGAAAGAACGGCAGCAACAAGAGAAGTAATCGTTGCCAAAGTTGCCACACCCAAGCCTCTGGGCCAAGTCTTATCGATACGCCCTGATGCAAACCCCGTGGGCAATCCAGACGCCCTGGACGATGTGAAAAAGGTTTTTGGCAAAGTGCCAAAAGGCATGAACTGCGACACCTGGATCAAAGGACGACACTATTATCAAAACGGTCTGACAGGACCAGGGCAGCGGGCGGAGGCTCTGTTTTCGCTTTCGCACTACCTCTTCTATGGGGACCCCGAGAACCTAATTCGGTCTTATGGATATGGCGCCGAGGACGAACGCAAATGGATAATCGATGAAGTCATAAAAACAAAGCACCACGGGCAGAGCAAAGATATCGCCGCTGGCAGACAGGATGCGCTCAAACAAATTGAGCGCGCAGTGAACTGGCTGCCACCAGAACGGCGTGGGCAAAAACAGGAAAAATATGAACCGGTAGTGCCTATTTCGTGGGTGCGAAATAACGCCAACCGCGCATCCAAAGCGCAAAAGAAGATCATTGCCGCTGTCGAAGATTTCAAAGACGCCGGCACGCCATTCAGCACTCGCGACCTGACACTTAAGTGCGGTGTGAGCAGCCGCACCATCGCCAAATACCCCGACCTATGGAAACCGGCAATGGAGGCGCTTCGTAGCGGCTGCTTGGAAACTGCTTTACACGAATATAACGCTGTGGAGGGGGCTGCTTCTCAAGAAAGCTTGCCCCCTTCCGCAATCCAAGCAAAAATTATGCCTCCTGGGCGCTTAGCAGCCCGGCGTATCCTCTATGAATTGAAAATGAGAGATGCCCGAGAGACTCGTAAATATAGCGAGGCTGCTCATAGGTCCGAGAAGGGGTCTCAAGAGAGGTGGCGGGATAGAGTTGGTGTCCTGATGGAAAAAGACGTGTCAGCCGCGTCTGAAAGGGAACTGAGGATTTTGATCAACCTCTTAGCCCGAGAGGTAATCATTGCACCTACAGAAGAGGAGTGTGTTTGGCTATCAGGCTATATCTCTGGCTTGAAGGAACGGGCTTTATCTCAAGGTCAGGCGGTTCAACTTTCAATTGACCGAATAGCGTCTGCTTCCTAAAGCAGCTAAGAAGTAACATTGTGCAGGCCTTCTTGGTGCTAAAATGGTGGTATTGATAGTGGTACCAGAATAGATTGCTTATTTGTTTCTGATGCTAGAAGAGTGCTCCAGAACCCAGCTATCTTTTGTCGCGATGTGGAGCAAGTGATTATTTTCCACCGCTAACAATTGTAGTTTCTTGACAAGATTGTTCCTTGGGAGGATTCCTTAATTTTCCGCCCTATTTGTTTAACTGTCGTCGCTCTTGCAATTTGTTTTTGGTGGGTTTTTCGGTCTCATTGAAAAAGCGCACATCTGTCTGGAGCGATGATATCGTCGGCAATTTTTCATAAACATCTCCGATAGCATCGTCATAAATGCTGGGAATAAAAAGCGACCGGGTCTCGTTGGTAGAGTATGCCAAGTGTCTTCTCACCAGCGAGGTTGAACATTGACTGACCCTAATAATCCTAAATCACAGCTTGGAAAGCCGGCCCGGTGGGAAGTGGCTCTTATGGTGGGCATGGGGAGTTTGATGGTCGGTTTTTCGGGCTGGTTGTACGTTTCTTACCAACAGGCAAAAGTTGACCATGAGCACAAAATGCAACAAATCGACTTGTGGAAGGAGTCCATGGTTGATACGACCGTGCGGGCAAAGCGAGCTTTTCAAAGACTGGAAGAATATGACATCATCGCGCTAAATCTTCGTAGACCTGAGCCTGACGCCTGGAAGAATTCCATCAAGCAGATGTCGAGGGAGTGGAATTATAAGTTAGAAAGACGGTGTGTCGAACTTTTGCGCGTCCTGCCTGCTGGTCAAGTCCGTCACGAAGTGGTTGGCCTTCTGCAATCGAAGACTAAAACCACATTTGGCGACGATCCTGATGCCTGGCTCCATTACATAATTCAGCAGAGACAACATGATCCTGATCCCAGCTTTTGTAATTTCAAGGCTTTGTTGTACCGGTCTATTTGTCCAAAGTTCGTTGAATTTTTTCCTGAAGATGATTTGGCCCAGGTCAACCTTTCGGAGGTTCTGTGGGATGGCGTAACAACCCACCTTGTCGATCTTGGTCAGTGTGTTTTTGCCAACCAATCGTCATGCGATCTCAAAGCTACTGACTTGGTTTTTGGAGTTCTTTCCGGTCCTCGTCCACATGCTTACCCAGAGAAAATTGCTAGAAATTTGACATTCTTTACCGATCACTCAGCTGAAACCGGCTCCCTTGCTCACTATGATGCAAAAGAAAACAAAATGATGGTATTTGAGGACAATCCTGCAAAACGACCTCTCAGTTTTGCCGTAAGTGGTTTTCGCTATCACGGCAATATTCTTCTTGTGGATGAGCAAACAAAGTCTTTATGGCTTGCCACCAGCGGCTTAGCCATTGTCGGTCCAATGGCTCGTTCAAAGGCAAAACTCAAATCATTGCCGGTTGAATCGACAACCTGGCAGTTGTGGAAAGCCGCGCATCCCGATGGACTCGTGATGACCAGCGTTCAAAATTCGCAGTTCGATGAATGAACTCCTCGTGCTTCAGAAGCTGTCAGTTCTCATACAACCAACACCTGGTCTAGGTCTTTGATGATCTGGTTATGGCTTTATGGATACTAGCGCCAATCAAACCAGCAAAGACAGCTAGTGCGGTCTTCGACACAATACACAGATGGCACACAGCCGGATTGAGGCAGGCTGTCGCCATCTGCTCCAGGGCCAGTACTGCTATGAATGGCACCGAAAACGATAGGGTTTTTGGACTTGAGAATATACAGGCTCCGCTGGAACATTTCCCTTTGGCGGTGCCTTTTGAGTCTGATTCAGTGGATGTGTTGCTCATTTCTTTTGCGGACCATATCTATCGGGTTCTTCTTTTTCGTCGCTATTGCTGCCGGCACGCGGCAGCTACTGCTGTGTCACGTAGGTGTGAAATCAAGTGCATCCATACGTGGAGCCGGGGTAAGAATCATCCTAATAAGTGGCGCGAACGAAGCGACTATTAAAATGCCGAGGCCGACGCATGTACACACCACGGCTCGCAGTGACAGCTCAGTTCCACCAAGTTTGGTCAGTCTAGAAATAATTTTCAAAGTCCGCCACCTCCCGTACCGTAACCCCCACCTGAAAGATAGAAACGTTGGGGCGTTCAGATTTATTCCCGCACTAGCCGTTATTTGTTCTTTAATTTGTCGCTCTTATTGCCGCGATCTGTTGTCCGGTGATAGTAAAACCTTGCCGGCCAATTAGTAGACCGGTGTGACTATCTTTTCTTCAACAGTCCAAGTGCCCTTTCACCAAAATGATTAATCGGTGCTCGCGCCATTTTTTTCAGAGGTTGTAACTTTTCGCTCGCAAACCACCAAGTGATAAAGCGGCACTGAACTAGGTTCCTCTGCATGGTTTTCTATTAGATGTGCATTCAACGGCTTTGCCGCTTCTGGTATCAGATTCTGTGTCAGGTATTGTCCGAGCCATATGGCAATGCTCGCATATCCTCGTGCCGTTCCATGAAAACCATGGTTGGCAAGTTCTTTTAAAACCCAGTTGCTGTCCGGCAATTCCCATTGCACATGTTCTTTCACCAGCTGATTATTTGTTAGCCTTAGCATCAGTTCTTGCGCTGATTGAGATTCGCGACATGGATAGTTCAGAATGACAGTCTTCCGCGCGACGCGTGCAAATTCGCGCAGAGCCTGAGCGCGATCCTTCGGTTCGATGTGCTCAAGAACGTCAATGGCCATGACTGAATCGTAAGCGCCATCCACCACCGGGATATTCAATACGCATCCTCCTGTGGTGGCGGGGTCAATCAGATCCAGAGTTGCTTTCGGCATGAACAGGCCCAATGCGCCATCGTATCCGCCGGCATCGAGTACGGAGTGAGGTTTAGTAGCGGCAGGGGCGGCTGCCGCTGCCGCCGTTTTCAACCGTACAAAGCGATCCCATGAGAGGTCTTTTCGCGCATCTGGATTTCTTACAATGACCTTTGAAATTCCCGGAATTTCAGTCGGTGCCAGCTCAATGCCTTCTATCAATTTTATTGGGACTTGCATAATCAAATCTCGCTTTCAAACAAGTCCGTCCAGCGCACGCTCTTTGTCGGATAGGGTTGGGAGCGTGTACCTTCTGGTAGTTTCCAGCCGCTTATGTCCGCCAATTTCCGCGACTACCACCAGATCGTTCCCGTTTCTTACCAAATTGGTAAGGCAGGTGTGACGCAAAATATGGGCAGAAACAATTAGTCCACAACTTTGCCCGATCTTTCGCACAATCAAATCGAGACTGGCGGTAGTTAATCGCTTTCCCTGTGGATTCAAGAACAAGGCTTCGTCGATTTTTTTGCCATCGAACTTCTGGTTGCGTTCGCGAAGCCATTCTCGTATAGCCTCTCGTGCTTCGACATTCAGCGGAATCTCACGATAGCGATCACCTTTGCCATTGCGTATGATCACTCGGTTTCTTCGACCGGCGATTGACACATCTGCCTCATTGAGAGCCGCGCACTCGCCAATGCGCATGCCTGTATAGAACATTAACAGTGCTATCGCTCTGTCCTTGCTGCGCCGGCAACTTGAAACCGCTCGCAAATAGCGCTTCTGTTCTGCCTTGCTGAGCGCTTTGGGAGCCTCTTGCGGCAGCTCTTCACGGGTTACTTTCATTGATGGCAACCCGTTAAATTGGAAGAAGTGATCAATCGCTGTGAGGTAGGCATTCACGGTTGCCGGACTGGATTTTTGAACCTGTTTCAGATGCCGCTTGTATTCGCGCAAAACAAAACTACGCTCCGATTCGTTCTGAATGATCGCCCTGATATCCTCACCAGAGGCTGCTAGAAAGCCCAGAAAGTGCTTGGTTCTGGTCTGATAGGCACGTCTGGTCTGATCGGAAAAAGGCTGTCTCTTAAGCCAAGCTAGGTAACGCTCGTGGTGATCGAGGTAGGCTTCCAAGGGGTCGGTTTTCAAGCGCTGGGTGGTCATGATTCCTAGTATCACAAGAAATGTTGATGCCATCCTAGCATGGTTACTTCGCGGTATCACAAGTTTTGAAGGCGAAAACTTGCGATACGTCTAGGTATCACAGGATTTTTGAAGACGGTGGCCTTGTTTCTTTCACTTTGCAAGCACTTGACCCTGTAGTAAGGTACGGGGTTTATCCTCAGATCTGTGAGCTGGTAAAAAAGGAGTGCCAAATTATGACCAAAGTTGACTTAGCCGCATGTCTTGAAGCCTGCAAGGCCTGTTCATCAAAGTGTCTGGCTTGTATTGAAAGTTGTCGCACCAGTGGCAAAGAAGCCAGCTGCTGCAAATATTGCAGTGATTGTGCTGCCGTTTGCCAGGCCTGCGTCGAGTTGCTGTCTAATGGCTCACAATTCGCCCTGGAGCTTTGCCGCTTATGTGCAAAGATCTGCCGGGCCTGCGCTGATGCTTGTTCGGCTCAGAACGACCGCCAGTGCTGCGTCACATGCGTTGAAACTTGCAAAAAATGTGCTGAGGAATGCGACAAAGTGGCAGCCTGATTTGTCCCTGCAGTCTTATAGCGTAGTACGGAAACTATGTAGGAAAGGAAAATGAACACCTTAACCATCGGCGAACTCGGGGAAAAAGCGCAGGTAAATATAGAAACACTGCGCTATTACGAGCGCCGCGGACTGTTGCCGTCGCCACCGCGCTCTCCAGCAAATTACCGCTTGTTCCCTCCAGAAGCCGTCAAGGTAGTGCGTTTCATCAAGCACGCACAGGCACTGGGATTCAACCTCAAAGAAATTGAACAATTACTTTCTTTGCAGGCAATTCCTGAGGCTCAATGCGCTGATGTGAAGCGACTGGCTCAGGACAAGATTATGGACATTGACGCCAAAATCGCTACTCTGCAAGCTATTCGCGATGTTTTGGCTGGGTTGCTTGTCGAGTGTCCAGGGCTGGGACCGATCCAATACTGCCCGATCTTAGAAACGATTGCTGCTGAGGAAAAGGAATGAAGCCGCAAGTAGAGCTTATATACGATAGCGACTGCCCAAACGTCGCAGACGCTCGCATACTTTTATCGCGTGCCTTGTCTGAGGCTGGACTCAGTCCCATATGGAAAGAATTCGACAGACTGGCACCCGATAGTCCACCGTATGTCAAAGATTTTGGCTCTCCGACAATTCTTGTTAATGGCTATGATGTGGCTGAAAACGCCGGCAATAGCGCGGCTTGCTGTCGGCTATATAGCCACCCACAAGGAGCTTCAGGGGTTCCTCAACTGGAGCAAGTTGTTGCTGCTCTCAAACATCCAGAGCCCAAAGTGGAAGCAGGCAAATTTCGCTGGCCGCACTTTGTAGCCACTTTGCCCAGTCTGGCCGCACTACTTCCTGTACTTCAATGCCCGGCCTGCTGGCCTGCCTACGCTGGTTTCTTGACTGCGCTCGGGCTCGGCTTTCTCTTTCAGGCAACATACCTCCTGCCAATAATTACTGTACTTCTGCTTCTCGCCCTTTTTGCTCTTGGATATCAAGCGAATACAAGACATGGTTATTTACCGCTTGCTCTCGGGCTAGTCTCGGTCGGTGTCATAATCTTCGGGAAATTCTTGTTGAACTCAAACCTAGCAATATACTTGGGAATGACGCTACTCTTTGTTGCCTCAGCTTGGAATGCGTTCCCGCGCAAAGGCACGTGTTGTGCGAAAGATTGATTTTTGCTGGACTGAAGCTCTCATCCGTAGACAACACTTCGCCAATTTCATCTCACTCATCAATCAGTGGACCGAGAATCATAGATCTTAGCCAACTGGCTATTAGGAACACCCAGTGCAAACGAAATATGCATGCGCGCCCAAAGGACCAGCATGCCCAATGGAGACCGCCGCTTAAAACGCCTGATTGATGTGAGCATCGGCACATCAGTAATACAACAAGTTCGGCCGTGCCTTTCCAAGCGCAACACAAAGTCTACGTCTTCCATAATTTCCAGGTTCCTAAATCCGCCAATCGCATCGTAAGTCTCACGCCTGGCAAATATTCCTGAATCTCCGTAGTACATCCCCAACCTACGCAGTACGGCACATAGAGCCTCTACCGCTCTGCAGAAAAATGATGCCTCATCAAACTTGACACGGAAATTGCCGCCAACAATCTCCGGTTTCCTTTTCAATGTTCTGTCCAGCTCAAACAAAGCCTGCGAGTGCAGTTTGCTATCGGCGTGCAGAAAAAGCAACACATCTCCGTGAGCGGTAGCAGCGCCAGCAGAAAGTTGCGTACCCCTCCCTGTAGTGCTGGTTACCACCGCAGCCCCGAACCGTCTGGCGATTTCGACTGTGCCATCGGTGCTGCCTCCGTCGCATACGATAATCTCATGCTCAATTGGACAGCTGGACAGGCATGACAGAAGCATCGGCAACCGCCGGGCTTCATTCAGTGTAGGTATGATCACCGATATCATCATCCAGATTCTAAATCTTTCGAGAAAGTTATGCGACTTGGGAATAAAATCCCGCTGCCCTACGTTCTTGAATAAGGGAAGCCGGAAGATTAAGTTTGGCAATGTCGGGGGTGTTGTGTTCAGAAGGATTTTGCTCACTGCCTTGTTGGCGATAGGCGCGGTATGGCTAGTGTGGTCAGTTTTTACGCACTTTGCTGGTGCCTCTGTGAAGCCAGAACAAGTCAGCAGGGATGCCAACACCGGAAATTTGAGCACCGCAGCTTCAGGACATGTGCATGATTCATCGGCTGAAACGTTTGATCAAGATGTTCTTAGTGCTGGGCAGCCAGTCTTTGTGGACTTCTATGCCACCTGGTGCGGCCCATGCCAGTTTATGACTCCTGTGGTCGATGAGCTATCAAAACAGTACCAGGGTAAGGTTCGGTTCTTTCGCGTCGATATCGACAAAAATCCTGGGCTTGCGGAGAAATACCAGATTCAAAGCATACCCGCCCTCAAGATTTTTGACAGTGGCAAAATCGTGGATGACGCTCTGGGTGTCACTGAAAAAGCTGTCCTGCGCGAAAAAATTGATCGAGTGATAAGTCTTAGAGGCATGAGCAAGCCATGAAGAATATCTGGACCGGATTTCTAGCCAAGCAAATTCCTGACTCCGCAGTGATTTTCAGTTTCGTTGCTTTCATACTGCTCTACTTTGCCCTTCAGTTGTGGATTCTGCCCAAGCTAGGGTTTCCTACTTGACTGTCTCACGGCACTTGCTCGGTCGAGCAGCCCAATAAAGAACAGCAGTCACCAGAGAGACCACCTGATGCTCACCCGTAACTCGGTTATTCTCCAACATTCAGCCTGCAGTCAGATTCATGCTGCAAGGTTGCAGCTTTGCAAAGCTGTACCTATTGCCGCCGCCATCTTGCTTGCCTTGCCCGTTCTTAGCGCTTGTAGCCTGCCATCTGGAGCCGGTATATCACCCCCAACCACCTCAGTATCAGAACAAAAGACGAACAGGCTTATTCATGAAACTAGCCCCTACCTGCTAGAACACAGCCACGATCCAGTGGATTGGTATCCGTGGGGCGATGAAGCTTTCAAGAAAGCGAAGAAGGAGAACAAGCCAATACTCCTCTCAATTGGCTATCTGGCATGTCATTGGTGTCACGTCATGCACCGCGAGTCTTTTCAGGACCAAGCTACAGCAAGCATAATGAATCAAAACTTCGTCAACATCAAAGTAGATAGGGAAGAACGACCTGACGTTGATGAGATCTACATGCGTGCGGTTCAAGCCAT
The DNA here is from genome assembly GCA_018971775.1 of Cyanobacteria bacterium REEB67. Taxonomy (GTDB): domain Bacteria; phylum Cyanobacteriota; class Vampirovibrionia; order Obscuribacterales; family Obscuribacteraceae; genus REEB67. Next base: position 42,677 of record JAGXAB010000045.1, read on the forward strand.
AACTGGCCGGGGCGGCTGGCCAGCCACCATTTTCTTGACCCCGGATCTAAAACCGTTTTATGCCGGCACGTATTTCCCCAATAAAGATATGCTCGGCTTGCCGAGTTTCCAGAAGGTCCTGATTTCAGTCAAACAGGCTTGGAATCAAGACCCTGCAAAACAAACCAAAGTCGGCGGCGAGGTTGCGCGCATCATCTCTGCTATCGATGTTCCGAGCCAAGCTTCGGCAGCGATCGGCGAGAATACGGTAAGCAGCGCCCTCCAGCCCCTCTTGCTGAGTGCTGATACCGCATATGGTGGTATTGGCGGATCGATGAAATTCCCCCTGTCGGGACCCATTTCCTTGTGCATGCGCGCAATGGCTAGCGGTTCAACAGGTAGCCAGCATCAGTTGTGCGAATCATTTGTCACAACTACTTTAGACAAAATGGCTTATGGCGGCATTCACGACCATATCGGCGGTGGCTTCTTCCGCTACGCAACAGATAGACAGTGGCGAATACCGCACTTTGAAAAAATGCTCTATGACAACGCGGCCATATCTCAAAATTACTTGGACGGATATCAGATTACAGGTAAGGCATATTGGGCTCAGACAGCACGAGACACACTCGATTTCTGCCTGGCAGAGCTGCGATCACCGGATGGCGCTTTTTTCAGCAGTCTTGATGCTGACAGCCAGGGAGAGGAAGGCGCTTTCTATACCTATACCCGACAACAATTGGCCGATATCCTTGGAAAGCAAGACACCAACTGGTTTGCAGACTCCTTCAGCGCCACCGCTGACGGCAATTTCCAAGATCACAAGAATGTGCTTTATCTCTCTGATTCACCAGAAGCCCTCGCTCGCCGCGATGGACTCTCGGTGGTGCAATTCCAGGAAAAGGTAGCTGCTCTGCGGGAAAAGCTTCTTGCTAAACGAAATGATCGACCCCGCCCCCAGCGCGACGAAAAGGTGATCGCGGGTTGGAATGCACTTATGGTCTCTAGTCTGGTGAGAGGCTATAAAGTGCTCGGTGACAAAAAGTATCTGCTGGCCGCCACAAAAACGGCTCAGTTCCTTACTTCAAGGATGTCTACTGGCAACCACCTGCACCATGTATGGGCAGCTAATACCTTGGCCGGAGAGGGATATCTGGACGACTATGCCTTGACCGTCCAAGCCCTGCTTGATTTGGCCAGCGCAGATGCCAATCCAATTTGGCTTGCCAAGGCAAAAAGTCTCAATGAAGTGATTTTGCAGCAATACGGCGATGAGAAGACAGGCGACTTCTTTTACACTGCGACCTACCAAAATCAACCGATCTGTCGAACCAGAAATTCTAGCGACTCAGCAACGCCATCTGGAACAGCTATTGAAGTTCTGAACCTACTCCGGCTCGGACAAATAACTGGTAACTCCGCCTACCTGGCAAGAGCCGAGCAAGTCCTCAAGTCCTATAGTGCTGGTGCGGTAAAAGATCCGATTGCCTCTAGTTCCATGCTCAATGCATTGGAATATTTTCTACATTCCAAAACCAGCATTATCACTATTTTGCCAGCGAGCGGCTCAGTGCCAGCCGACATATCTGCCACCGTATTTGGGACCTATTCCCCAAACACAAGCATGTTGCTCTTTAGGTTTTCCGATCTTCCCAAAGCCCCTGACTCAGTGCTCAAGGGCAAGAAACCAATTGATGGCGCGACCACCGTTTATGTTTGTGAGGATATGGTTTGCGACAAGCCGATCACCGATGCCGCTACGTTGAAACGCAGGCTTATGCAGCTGTCCCAGGCGCACAAGCTTTGATGGTGCGCCTGGGACAGAATGCGTGAAACTAACACCGATTTCAAAAGGGCACTGACCGCTCTCACTTCGGTCGCAGCGCCTTAACGAGCTTAACGTCAGGGTTGGCCGCTGATGCTTTCGACCCGGTCAAATTCCTGTACTTCTCCTTTGCTAGTCGCGCGTAATTCGCTGGACCATTGAATACCAATTGGTATGTGGCCAGCGCTACTTTGGTTTGACCATTGGCGGCAAACAAATCGGCTGCTCGTATCCGCACTGCCGCACGCACGTATTCGAATTGCGGAAAACGCTTCGTAATCCCGAGCAGACTCATGACGTTCATGGCTCCATCATTGTCTGATGCTGATTCAGACAGAAGTTGCATGGTTTTTCCGTCACTAACTTGGTTGGCAAGGATGATGTCCGATTGCTCCAAGGACTTAGTCTCATCACCTAAAGTCGAGTACAAAGTCCGCAGCTCATCACGCTTTATGGGGTCATAATTGCCTGGATGCTGCCTGAACCAATTCTCTAACTGTGTTATCTTGCTTCCAATAACTTGCGACTCGTTCACGACGACTCGATCAGAGGCTGGTCAAGCATAGCCTGGCCGCAATGAAATAGCCGACAGTGTGCAAAGCGCCGCCACAAGTATGATTGGTTTAATATCGTGCATGACTCTACCTCAATGCGGAAAGGACCTATGCTTCAGCTCGCGGGTTACATTGCTCGGTCGATTTTTCCTTGCAATTCAGCTGCGGATGCAAGCCCAGTTGATTCCTCGACGACCTTGCCGTCCTTGAATAGTTTGATGGCCGGAATCGCTTGTATGCCGTATTGCGATGCTAGTTGCGGATTTTTATCTACATTCACTTTGATGACGGCTATTTTGCCCTCGTTGGACTTCGATAGTTTTTCGACTACGGGTCCCATCTTTTTGCAAGTGCCGCACCAGGGCGCATAGAAATCAACGAGCACTGGTTGTTTCGCTTCGAGAACATCTGCTTTGAAGGAACTATCTGACGTTTCCTTCACACCAACGTTACTTGCAATCTTCTTGCCGTCAGCACTTTCGGCTGATGACTTTGAGGCATTGCTCGGGCAGCCGCCCGCTGGACAGGCGAAGGTTGATGATGGCGATACCACCATAAAATTGGCGGCAATCAATGCTGTGGTGGCTAGTAAAACTGGTGACTTCATGTTTTCTCCTGAGGAATTAGGCTGTCTATCACAATTAAATACGTAAGTAGGCTTCGGTTTATTCCCGGTCTAAGCATTAACTGCATCAAATCTCTTCTGGGGCCACTGATTCACTAAGCTTCTCCAGTAAGACAGCCTCAGTTAATATCTCCGGCAACACAATCGGTTCTGTCTTCCCAGTGCCTGGAAAAATGACATACAGAGGCACTCCTGAACGGTGGAATTTATTTAGCATGTTGGTGATTGCTGGACTCTGTTTCGTCCAATCTGCACGCATCGTCACTATATGCGCTGTTTTTAGCTTATCTTTTACGGCTTTGCTCGCAAGAATGGTTGTCTCATTGACTTTACAGGTGAGGCACCAATCGGCGGTAAAGTCGAGAAAAACCGTTTTCCCTTGCGCGAGCTCCTCATTCAGCGCATCTGGATCGAATGACTTCCAGACAATCTCGTTGCTATCTGCATGGGCCTCACGCTTAACGTCGGTGCTCGTTTGACCAATCGCGAACTGGTCCCACTGATGTCCTATCAGGGCGTAGAAAGACAACCCACCGATCGCAATGGCAAGCGACCAGACTACACCTTTGCGAAGAGCACCACTGGAGAGATCGGTGAACCTGCTGACGATCCATGAACACAGCGCAAGAGCCACTAAAAAACCAACTGTCAAAACGGTGCCGATTGCCCCAACTTCTGTCGCCAGGACGTACAGCAGCCACACCACCGTTGCTAATAAAACGAATCCCATCGACTCCTTCAGCTTCTCCATCCAGGCACCAGGCTTAGGCAAGAAACTTAGCCACTCAGGCTTGGTTGTCAAAACAAGGTACGGCAGCGCCATACCAACCCCAATGGCCATGAAAATGCTCAAAACGATCCACCAGGGCTGTGCAAAAGCAAAACCCAGCGCTGCGCCCAGGAAAGGGGCAGTACATGGGGTAGATAATGTTGTGGCCAGAACTCCTTTGAAAAACGTTCCTGCAATACCTTCCTGGTTGGCTAACTGATCCAGCTTTGCTTGTCCTGTCGGCACAGACACGTAAAACATGCCGAATAGGCTGAGCGCCATCAATGTCACGATGGCAGACATTGCAATTAGAAAGCCCGGATACTGAAACTGAAAACCCCACCCTACTTGCTGTCCGGCGGCTTTCAACGCTATGACGATAAGAGCCATAAAAGCAAATGACACAAGTATCCCTGATGCAAACGTCGCTCCCAGCAATCTAGTCTGCTGAGTGCCGCCTGCACTGTGCTCCAATAGGCTCATTAGTTTTATTGCTATAACCGGTAAAACACACGGCATGAAATTCAAAATAATGCCACCGGTAAAGGCAAAAACCAAGTACAGCAGCAGATTTTGACTGTCGTCGGTCTTTGGCAGATCGGATGATGAAAGCGTTAACGGTGAACTGTTTGCGACTGATGCGACTGGCAATGAAGTCGAAACAGACGCATGTCCAGGCACACAAGCGTTCTTGCACGACAACCATTTCACATCAGCAGCTAGTTCGACAGCGCGCGAACTGATGATTTTCGGCGGGTGAATAACCGCCGAGATGGTTGTTTTATCCTTATATCCCCGTGTGACAATGCCAGAATCCTTGAATGTTTCCGGAGTCTCCCACTCCAACTGCTCCGCCGTAAATCCTTGCGGCAATCGCCAATTTACTTGCGTTGGTAATCCAGCATCACCGGCGTCCTTATAATAGACATGCCAGCCCGGTTCTAGCTTCAGGAGCACTGACAATCTGAACGGCTTTCCAGCTTCCACTTTCTTCGTATCAGCCAGCAGCTGTGCTTGAACCGGACTCTTCGTTGACTCGGTTTGCGATCTCGCCGACTCAAAAGGAAAAGTAAACACAACCAGCATGAACAAAGTTGTGAGTACCGTTGATACCGAATGCAACACCAGTGAATGTCTCACTTCTTACCTCCCAAATCCTTTCTGCAATTAGGCTACTGTTAAACGTTCAGCCTGAGCCGCTTTTTTCCGAACCTTTGTTTTTACATGCTCGACATCAGAAGCAATCTCACACGTGGTCGATGAAACGACCGCTTTATGAGCCAGACCTTCAAGAAACCATTGAGCCTCTAAAGCGGCCATACAGCCACTGCCAGCGGCTGTAATAGCTTGCCTGTAACGCTCGTCTTGTACGTCACCAGCAGCAAAAACGCCAGGGATCGCGGTTTTGACACCAACAGTCTTGATATAGCCGCTTTCCGTAAGCTCAAGTTGTCCCTCCAAGAGTTCGGTGTTGGGTTTGTGACCAATGGCTATGAAAACACCGTCAACGGCCAGTTCCGATATGGAGCCGGTGGCTACATTGCGCACCTTAATTCCAGTGACTGCTCCTTGCTCTACACCGAGAATCTCATCTAAGACTGAATCAACCAGTAGAGAGATCTTTTGCTGTTGCTTGACTCGCTCTACCATGATTGCCGAGGCGCGAAAATGGCTCCGTCTGTGTATGATGGTGACGCTTCTGCAAAAGCGTGTTAGGAAGCAGGCTTCTTCAAGCGCTGTGTCGCCGCCGCCAACTACTACAACATCCTTGTCTTTAAAGAAGAATCCATCACAAGTTGCGCAGGCCGATACCCCATGACCCATCAACTTAAGCTCTGAGTCATGCCCGAGCAGCTTTGCGGATGCTCCCGTGCATACAATCAGAGTGTCTGTCAAAATCTCGTCCTGGCTAGTTGTGATCCGAAATGGCCGTCTTGTTACATCCACTGATTCGGCCATATCGTAAATGAGCCGAGTGCCGAACCTTTCGGCTTGTTTATGCATCTCCTCCATCAATTCTGGTCCTAGTATCCCCTTTGGGAATCCCGGAAAGTTCTCTACATCGGTTGTGATCGTGAGTTGTCCACCGGCTTGTAGTCCTTGAATTACCAGAGGATTAAGACCAGCTCTGGCTGTATATATCGCTGCTGTCAAGCCAGCTGCTCCTGAACCTAGAATCGACACCTTCTCTTTGTATTGCATGAAAACCTCCTTGCCGGCCCTTGAGCTGGCTGTAAATACTCATCACCGCAGGCTGCGCTTACAAGCAGTTATGTCCGACTAATAGACTCATCTCATGCATGTTTTCAACGTGATTGATGAAGTCCAGCGCGGCATCCTCGGGCGACATGCCGTCGCACATTCTTATCGTCAGGCTCGCGAGTTCAGCGTAGCTGCTCACCTTTTGCTGCGATTTCTGCAAAATCAAATGGGTCAGTTCGCTAATGGAAACGATACTGCACCCATTCGTTTGACTCCTGCGAAATCCAGCCACGAAGCTCTCTTTCGGCTCACTGAGTTGAGCGTCTACGCTCTCGCCCCGTTCGACGGCATCCGCAATTTCCATTACCGCATACTTGTATGCGCGAGTGCATAATGTGGGATTGAGGACTGGAGCCCATCCCTGAAAATGTTCTACGGTTGCTAGCGGCTCACTCGACGCTTTTGGAACTCTGCCAGGATGTTCTAGTACCTCAAGCTCTAACCATTCAAAATCAGCCAATTCAGCGATCCAGGGTAGCTTCTCGGTCTGGCCATATTCGTGACATTGAAGATATTCAGCAAACCGCGCCGCTAGCCTATTTAGGTTGTAGTGCCGAGGGGGATATCGTTTGAAGTAATCGTCAACTGTCGCCTCCCAGTCCGCTGCCAAAATTTGCTCGCAGAGCGGATAGATTGATGACATTACTTCATGCCAGCCATATCGCAACAACTGACCGTACAACTCGATCCCCTCGCGATCGGCGCCCTCTCGAAACAAGATGACATCATCGCTTTCGCCGGCGGCGCCCTCGCTATTGAAAAAAGCGGTGAACGACTCCCTGTCCAGCCATAATGTCTTCAGGGTCGTTTGAATGTGCTCCAGTGATATCGTCACGCCAACACCTCCTGGCAGTCTCTCTCTAAGCTTGCTGGCTCTACTGAGCGTGCCTCTCTACTTGCTTCGGAAGCAATGCCTCGGATACCAGCAATCTCAGACATGATTTCATTGAAGTCTGGAAAGTTTTGATCTCGCTCGAGCAAAATTGCGTTGACCTGCGTTTGCGAAAGCACGCAGCGCAACAAGTCGTACACCGGCTCAACAATGGCTGTTCCATGCGTATCGATGACCAGCTCCGCCGTTTTCTTGTGTCCGGCAATATGTACTTGCACCACACGTTCAAGAGGAATTTCGTTCAGAAACTTCTTGGCGTCGAAGTCATGATTGACCGAATTCACATATACATTGTTGACGTCAAGTAAAAGTCCGCAATCAGCCTGCTCCAATACCTCAGACAGAAATTCCGCCTCAGTCATTTCGCTGCCAGGTGACTTCATGTAATATGAGATGTTCTCGATCAAAAGCGGACGATCGATCATTGCCTGCACCGTGCGCACTCGTTTTACAACGTGAGCGACTGCTTCACGAGAAAACGGCAAAGGCAGCAGGTCGTGAAAGTAAACGCCGCCCGCACCGGCAAAACACAGATGGTCACTCCACCAGGGAACATCGGTGCGAGCAAGTATTGATTTCAAAGATTGCAAATATTCAACGTCCAATTCATCTGTGCTGCCCACCGAAAGACTAAGTCCATGGGAAACTAGCGGGAATAACTCTTTAGCGCGCTCTAGCCGCTCGAAAGCCGCCCCGCCGACATCCATGTAATTCTCAGGAGTGAACTCAACGAAATCAATTCGCTCGCTGTTTTGAAATGTCGTATCAGCTAATTCTCGTCTTAAACCGAGCCCAACTCCCAATGTTGGGAGGCTCTTCTTTATACTTAAAAATTGATCGGTCATCAGGCATCCTCGCTTAGGACAGCATCCGGGTTTTTCGCCATCCTGATGCTGACATGCTTTTTAACGCTCGCCGCCGGTTCTTTATTCCGCGCAAGTGCGACCTCAAATATTACTAATCTGGTCACTTTCGGGAATAAACGGTTCCGCTCTAACGTTCAGAATGCTGGGTAGTTATGGGAGCGGCAGAACATTGGCGTCTCACTGTTCGAAACGATGCCGCCCTAACTAGAACTGAAATAGGAGAAAATCATGCAAGACAAGGCAAAAGTACAACTGGCAACTGCTCTGGCTGCTACGCTCGGCTTTGCGATACATTCAAGCGCGGGCGCAACTGAAGGACTGAACCTACAACTTTCCAATAGCGAAAAGCAGTCGCCGTTCTACATTGCATCTAACGATACAGACTCCTCATCAAAGGGAAAGGATGGTTCCTGCAAAGGCAAAGAGAAAAAGTGCATGTTCAAAAAGAAAAAATCCAAGGGTGCAAGTGCCTCTGACAAAGGCAAGGAGGGCTCTTGCAAGGGCAAGGACGGCTCCTGTAAAACACAGGACCAATCCAAATAGATTTAAACCAGATTTCCTCTGACAATCCTGAAACCGACAGTGAGCAGGTCATCGCCCCCGTGCGAGTCCTGCTCATTGTTTTTCTACATTCTCAATGCTTGTTAACCGTCATTCAGCAAGGCAATCGGCAGCGCGACGCAAGCTTAAACCTTGTTAATTGCGCCAGATCCTGGAATAAACTCCGCAATCCAAACGTTTAAACGTAAGCAACAAGAACAATTTTTACCAGATGTGGTGCCATGGGAAAATGGCACCACATCTGGTTGCATCGTTTTTCTGGCGATAGCGGAAACGCGCTAACTGTAAGCTTTTCGGCGTGAATGATTGATGCCATGTGTTTTCTGATGCGCTCGCTCAATTGTGGGTGACGCTGCGCAAGTTTTTCCTCCGAGTACAGTACCTTCGCGCCTTCGCGAGGCTCAACTATCTCGTTGAGTTTTGATCTTCCATTTGCATAGCATGGGGAACATCATGTTCGCATTCTTTTTTTATAGGTGGAAATCCCTACTAACACTCACATTTACGACTTTTGCCTTTTGTCTCCTAGTAAAATGCGTGGGTTGTGTATATATTCCTATTTGAAACCGCCTTTGTGCAAGCTGTGCAAACAGCTTCAAGGTGTCTTGTCGGATGTCGCGGAGCGATCGCAGAATTGTAAAATAGGCTGATGAAATTGCAGCTTGCTTGCTCTACCATAATTGCGGGGTGTTTTTGGTTTGCTCTATCGGCAACCTCTGCTCACGATGCGCCCTTCACGCTCAAGACTGTGCGAGCAGACATTGCCAGAAGTCATCCTGCAGTCAAACAATTGTGCACTTCAGATCTCGCTTCTTTGCTCGCCAGGCCGGGCAATACTCTTTTGCTTGACGTGCGCGAGCCACAAGAGTATGCGGTGAGCCATCTTCCGGGCGCCATAAGAATCCCCCCGCTCAATACTTTTGGTCAAACCAGCTTCCTACCCACGGAGTCCGATGTAAAAGGCAAGACTGTGGTCTTGTACTGTTCCGTCGGAATGCGCAGTTCAGACATGGCACAGAAATTGCAAGATGACTTGAGACGCCGTGGCGCTTTGAATATCTATAACCTTGATGGTGGCATATTCGCCTGGCATAACGAGAGCCGCGTACTGGTGAATAACGCCGGTCCCACATCGTTTGTCCACCCGTACAACGCCAAATATAAGCAATTGCTCCAACATTCGGACCTCGTTCGCTTTGGCCCGTAATGTGAGCGCAGGCAGACCAGCCTAACGAAAGGAAACACAATGAATCCCGTATATCTCACAGCGTTTGCTGTGGCTTTTGCATTGAATCTTGTCTGGGAAAATGCTCACATGCCCCTGTACAAGAACTTTAGCGGAGATAGTTCTCCACTAGCTCGCTTTCTTCGCTCACTGTATGACTCTTTCATGGACGCAGTGACCATCCTGTCGCTGTATGCAGTGCTCTCTGTTGTATTGCACCTGAAACTGACATGGCCTTTCCATGCGAGTTTTGTTCAACACACGGTGCTGGCTTTCGCTAGTGGAGCTCTAGCCACCGTGATCGAGCGCCGAGCACTAAAGACCGGTCGATGGCAATACACCGAGCGCATGCCGATTGTCCCGTACCTTCGAGTTGGCCTATCACCGCTCGTTCAACTCATGATCCTGCCATCGCTGGTGGCGGTCATAGCAAACTGGCTCGTCTAATCCGCAGCCGAGAGAGGCGTGTCTAATCCTCTCTCGGCTTCCCCTGGGGCCGGCGCGCATTTTTATCTAAAGGTGACTAACATGAAATCAAACAAAAACGAAACGCCTGTTGCCGCCCGTCCTCTTATCATTGCGCATCGAGGCGCTTCAGGGTTGTACCCGGAAAACACAATCCTGGCCATAAAGGAGGCATATAACAATGGTGCCGACCTGATTGAGATCGATGTCCGATTGACTCACGATGGTCACGTTGTTCTCTTGCATGATGCCTTTGTTGATCGAACCACCGATGGCAGCGGCAGGCTCGACAGATTGACTCTGGTTCAAACCCAGCTCCTTGATGCCGGCTTTAGATTCACACGCGACGGACAAACCTTTCCTTTTGCCGGCCACGGACTGAAAATCCCGCTTCTCTCAGAAGTTCTGGCGGAACTGCCTACCGCTAAGTTTCAAATCGAGCTGAAAGACAACAGTCTGGCATTGGCTGTCAAGGTTCTGGAGATCGTAAGGAGCCATCAGTCCCTTGAGCGCACACAGATTGCCAGCGCCTTCGGACGCCTCCTGTCATTCATCCACAAAGCAGAGCAAAATGCTGTCTTAGCGCATTCGGCATTCGATGCAATTAAGTTTGTGCTCTGCGCTTTAATTGGGCATGCATACAGCCCGTGTTTCCATGCAGGTTTCATCGACCTGCCACTGCGGTCGTGTCGCTACCAACACATCGTTTTTGCCGCGACCAGGCTTGCAGCAAAACAAGGGCTCAGAGTCAGGGCTTATACGGTCAACGACTTAGACAAAATGAAAAGCCTTGTAAATATGGGACTACAGGGCTTCTTTACAGACTACCCTGCAGAAGCTCGGCTCTTGGTTGATGCTTTGCAGGAGAGAAAATTACATGACGGATAACGTCGATAGTGTCTCGGCAAGCCAGTCTTGCCGAGACACTTCTTTCTATACTGTCATTCTTCTCTCTCGAATTTTTAGTCCCGTAAGATACGCAGGTGTATAGTAAAAGCGCCACAAGC
>JAGXAB010000119.1 GCA_018971775.1 Cyanobacteria bacterium REEB67
TAAACGTGAGCGCGAAACGTGAACCGATATCGGTTCACGTTTCAGACGATAAGCAAGCAAAAACAAAAAAAAACACCCCGGGAGGTCTAAACTCGGGGTGTCTTTTTACCGAAATGTCGCTGTCATCAAGGGATTCCGGAACTCTATGCTAGCCCCTGGGGCCTTTTTGCACGTCCCAGGTCGCCGTCGTCGTCCCTATTTCGTCGAATCGTTAGGCGTGTTACTACCGGTACCACCGATGATACCGGAGTGATACGGTATGCCCCAGATTGGCACGTTGGTCTGATTTTGTTTAACGAATTCGGGGATCTGGCTCAAATTGCGAGCAACTAAACCCTGGTTGAGCATCTTGTTACGAGCAAGGATGTAGTTGCCCACATCGATAGAACCGTTGCCGGTTTCAGCATCCCATCCTTTGCCGGCGGGGTAGCCTTTGACGCCCCCATCGGTGTTGCGTCCGGAGACGATGTCGTGGAATGCATCAGGCGCCTTCTTAGCCAGGGAGTATATTTCCTGGTTCCAGAAACCGGTTGGTTTACCGGTTGCCTGACTGATTTTGGCCGCTTTGATTGCGTCCGCAGGAGCAGCTGCACTGGTGCCGCCGATTGGTGTCTTGCCATCATCGGTGAAAACAATCCAGCCGGAGCGAGGATCGGCATTGGCGGCGATATCGGGAACGCCTCGGCCGTCAAAAGTAGATCCATTCAGGTTCGGCGGCAAATCTAGACCTTTCTGGAAATCCGGTCTCGGAGTCTTCATCGAACGTCCGCCGCCCGAGGCACCCATGCCATCCCAACCAACTTCCGTACCCCATTTACCATCAGCACCGATCGTGAGGCGAGTGCCGCCCGAGGCTGTAAACCAACCGAGACCGGCCGGAACATCTACCTGTTGCTTATGACTGGGCGAGCCATCACCGGCACCGTTGTCACCGGAAGCAACCGTAATCGTAATGCCTTTGAGCGCGGCGCGTTTACCAGCGTCTTCCATCATCGAACGAGACTGGTCCGTCCAGCCATCTTCATACATGCCCCAGCTGATGCTGCCATGAGTGATTTGCGACTCGCCCGCTTTCGGGAAGGTCATGCGATCGATACCGGTTGGCATACCAGTGTCGTTGTTTTCCGCCTGGATCATCACAGTCTTGGCATTCGGCATGCCTTGCTTGTGGATAAACAGATCGAGGGCGTTTTCGCCATTTGCTCCCTGCGGATCAGGAGTCGGCTCAGAAGAAGCCGTATTGCGGATTTCTACACTATTTGGATCGAGACCTTTGCCTTTTAGATATCCCTGCCAACCTTCGGGCAGAGTACCACCGAGTGACAGGAAGCCCGTAGTCATGCCCTTTCCGTCTAGCTTAGTGTCAGCGTTATATGCTTTGAAGACCTCTTCTACTTCGAGAGCTCTGGCGCCCCCGGCCTTCGGCGCAGGCGCACTGCCTGACTCGCGCGGTTCGACAGAACCGACAGCACCGCTCGGCTGACCGGCCGCCGCCGCGGGTGCTTCCAGCATGCTGCTTGGATCGCCTTTGACATAATTAGTCTTGAATTGCGGTCTATTATCCAGGCCGAGTACGGCTTTGATATTTGGCGCCAGTTCGGTGGGCACGGTCAAAGTACCGGTCCGTCCGCGGAAACTCAGGCCGTTATCGTGTTTGTATTCCTGCAGTTTGACTTCGAAGGCCTTCATCATCTGCTCGGTGGTGCCGCTCAACTGCATGCGACCGGAGGCTGGATTGTGTTCGACGACTTTCAAGCCGTGATCGTCGGCAAATTTCTGGATCGCTTTGACCGAATCAGGATTGGCGCCAAACTTATCGGTGATCTGTGCGTCGGTCAAAGGCGCGGCTTTGCCTGAGGCAATGCGGGCGATGTATCTGTCCATCAGCAAAGGCGAACCCTTGGTCTGGGCATAGACCGTTACATCGAGCGGTGCATTCGGATCGACGTCACCAACAGCGGTGGCATTTTTCGGTGAAGATCTTTCAGTATCCAGCAGGCGAGCACGCTTGCCTTCGATTTTGACGCGTCCCTGCATGGACGGAGCATCAGCTCCGGCGGCGATGGCATCGACCGGTGCGTGAGCTTCGCTGCCTTTCGGATTCCAAAATTTGTCTTTTGCCAGAGCAAATCCGTCCATGCTTTCGCTCGCCAGAGCTTTGCCGGCAAAGCCACCGCCAACGCGGAAACCAGCTCCAGCCACAATTGATCCGGCGACAAATCCACCGACTGCGTTTCCGGCTTCGGTGCCGGCGGCGTGCAATTCTTCTCGCGTTTTTGCCGCCATACCTTTATGGTAGGCGTCGACGAAAGGTTCGCGCGAGAGATACATAAATCCGGCCGCAACACCGACACCGGCTACTTTGCCGGCCATACCCGTTTCGGGCAAAATCAGTTTCAAACCGGCACCGACAGCCGCGGAAGAAGCGAGGGTCTCAGCTACATTGAGTGGATGCTTGACGTCATCGACGACGGCATTGACGAAACCCATCGGCGCTTTCATCAGGCCGTCACCGGCCAGAGTCGTCAGTCGCTCGGAAGTGCTTATCGGTGTGGCATTACCCTTGGTGGCATCATGAATGCCTTGATCGAGAAAATCATTGGCCAATCTCTGCATATTTGCATTGACACTGTGCTCGGCTTGGGAATCTGCTTTCGGCAGAGTCGAATCGCCACGGAATACTTGTTCTGTCATTAGTTTTAGACCTCCAACAACATAAGCCTGCGCAAATCAGTGATGCGGAGATATACAAATCCGCATTACATTTTTTGTGGGGCCGAGCTTAATCGGGACGACAGTTACTTGCCGATCCGAAAATTGACTACATTACAATTGAATGTTTCCTGGTCTCGTTTTCACAAGACGAACGATCGTACGAGCGTCGAACAACGCTCACCATCGAGTGTTTATGCAATTACAAGTGTTTGCATTTTGCGAGCGACGAACATTTCAGGAGCGGACAGTTTACGCAAGGAAAGCCTGTGTTTTTTAGGACAACCTTGCTTCGGTGAATTGAATATACTGCGATTAATGTTAGCTGTCGATTAACTACGGTTGCCTTTAGTGCGGAAATTACGAATAAATTCTTTCAAAATGCTAACTAAAAGAACATTTGCCGGATTTTTTGACCCCAATTTGGCCCAAACCGCTCACTCCCGGATCAATCAACTCTCGCATCGCCACAAAGAAGCGGGAAAGCCACTGGCCTTCCCGCTTCTTCTATCTATCTATCTATCTATCTATCTATTCGAAAACGTAGCTGCGAATATTTCTAGACTTCAGTCAGTTTTAGTTCAGACTAAAATATTTTGTATTCGTAGCTAGCAGCCAACTGCTTGTTGCCCTGGCCGGATTCAGTCTGGAGATCTTGAGCGAGTTTGTCATAGTCGCAGTAAATGTCCAGAGCTCTTCTGAAATATTCTCTGGTTTCAGCAAATTCAGAATCTTTCGGACGTTTTGCTTCGATACTCTGCAAGCGAGCAATGAAACTATCGGCTTCGCTGCTGTCGATCTTACCGGCCGAACGCTCGGAGATGATGCGGGCAAGCAGGTCATCTCTGCGGATGCTGGCGTCTTCGCGAGCGCAGGGATAATAGATGGTTACGCCGTTAGAAGCTACATAGCGCTTCAACATGATCGGGAACACAGCGGGGACTGTGGTCGATTGGCCGGAGTTGTTGGTAACAACCATCATCGGCGCTTTGGTAGAAGCAGTAGTTACAGATGTCGTGGTCACTTCAACGCCACCAGCCTGCCTGGTTGTCTGAGTAACAGTTGTATCTGCCAATGACGGCAGAGCAGTCATAGCGATAGTTGCGATGGCCAAAAGGGCTGGGCGCGATGTATTAAACATTGGTTCTCCTCCAAAATCCTAGTCACATTTGTAACGACAGGGGACGGACCTATTGGTTCCACAATCCATAAAATATCGTTACAAGAGCGACCATTATATAGGAAGTGAAAATGTGTCCGATCGTCTACAAGATATCAATCAGTCATTTTTTCAATTTCGCGGAGCAAAATTTGTTTTTCCGCCTGACAAAGGTCAAGCAAACGGCTCGCCTCTTGCCAGCTCTCCTGACGCATGGCCCGGCGCAGCAAGGCCGAGTTGGACTGTAGTTCTCGCACGGCAACGAGCGCTTTGTGAGGTTTGGGATGATGGCGCTCGATCAGGCGCCGAATGGCCGCAGTCAGGCGTTTAAGCGTGCCTTTCTCGGGAGCGGATTCAATGCCATCATCGGCGGTAGCGACCGCCAGAGCCGCTTCAAGCTCTGAATCGGCGTTTTCTTCAAGCGCTTCGTCGCCATCGGGCAGAGGGTTAGCGATACGGGCCGCCTGCTTAGCGAGAGCACCGGCTTCGATCTCGCCTAACTGGATAAATTTGTCCATTGCAGCAATGTCATTATCGAAGTAGGCCGCTACTGCCGACTGAAGAAACTTTTCCAGATTATTGATTTTGACGAGGCATTCGGTCCTCCGTGCGCAAAGCGGCTCGCTACCGGCCTGACCAGCAAGTTGAGCGAAAAGATAAAGCGGCCTGAGCCGGCGCAATTGCTGAGCCGGTGCAAGCATAGTATCGGCAGCCAGCCTGGCGTAGATATATTGCGCCCAAATCAGGCCAATCGTGGCAATGTCATAAGCAGTGGCATGGTCGGCTCTGGCATAGTTTTCAATTGCGTCCTGGAAACTCTGGACGACAATCGCCAGACGCTCTTTCAAACTCTTGGCGGGCACAAGACCTTTATATTCGACAAACTGCTTGATTTTGCCGATGGCATCACTGAGCCTGGTTATCTGTTCTTCGCAACCTCCGCCTTCAAAAAAAGGCAGCTCCACAGCGGCGGCTGCCAGGGGACCCTTGAGGGTGCGTAAATGGCGCAAGCCAATTTCGAGGTGCAGCAGGCCACTTTCGGCTTTAGCTAGAGACAATTCGACGTCGTCCAGAGCAAGCGCGGCCAGACCTTTTTCGTAGGCCCGCTTGGCCCTCAGTAGACGTTCTGTATAGAGCTCTGTATGGGTGCCCGGCTCAACCTCGTTCAGCGCCGGTGCCTCGGCCAGCGCGTCGGCCAGAGCGGCCAGCATTTTCGTCGCTCGTTCGGCCGGACTGGGACGCAAATGCCCGATTTGCTCGATGCGTTCGAAAAAGTCCATCGTTACACCCAGAGCCAGGGTTCAGGAATCATAGCGGCCAACTTCTCGAGCATGGCCTCCGTTTGCTCGAGCAAGGCGAACAATTCGATCTGGACCAGCGCCGCCGGCTCGATCAAATCAATAAAATAGCCTCTGCCAAGCAGATGCTCCGTTGCTTCAGCGTCGATAATGTCCTGGGCGAATTTGGCGTAAAACCAGGTGACATTAAGCAGCCGCTCGACACGGTCGTAGTGGCCGCGAGCCAGACTCTTAACGGCGTCCTCAAGGGCGACGCGGGCATTATCGATCGACCGAGCGGCGAGTTCGCTGTCGTGATAGGTGGCCGAGGCTGCGGCATAGCTGCCGTCAATTTGCACAATCAACTGCTCCAGCGCCGTCAGGCGCCCGAGCAACAGTTCTCTTTGCTTGCTATTGTTTCTGTTTGGCCGCGACATATTATGGATGTGGAATATGAGAAGGCTTAGCCCTGCGGCTTAAGCAAATCACCGACGATCTGGCGCACAAGATTACCGTCGGCCAGACCTTTCAATTGAGGCATGACCGCCTTCATCGCCGCCCCTTGATTGCGACCCTCCGGCGGCAGGGCAGCGATAATCGCCTGCACCATAGCCCGCACTTCGGCCTCCGATTTCTGAGCCGGCAAATAGCGCGCCAGGATGTCACGTTCGGCGATCTCCTTGTCGGCCAGTTCACCACGACCGGCTTTTTGATATTCATGGATCGAGTCGTTGCGCTGTTTGACTAGCTTCTGCAGGACGGCCAACTCTTCTTCGGCGCTCAAGTCGGCACCGTTCTTCTCGACCTTTTTATAGCCAAAGGCCGAAAGCGCCGACCGCAGTGTATCCACGGTTAACTGCTCGCGAGCTTTCATGGCGTTTTTCAACTCTTCCGAGATCTGCTCTTTTAGGCTCATCGTCCATTCCCCAGCGACTCTATCCAACAAATGCAAGCAGTGATTGCACACTGTGATCTTATGTAGGGTAGCAGGTCGCCTGTGCAGACGCCCTTTCCTTAATCTCTATTGCATGATCGAGGCCAATTCGCCGCTTTCTCAGTCGAGGGCGCCCTTTAGACCATTGCCGACAGCGGGGGTAGGGGTTTGCCGGGGCGTGCCTTTCCCATTGCTATCGACTTCGCTACCTCCACCGGGACTAGCCGCGCGCACCAGCACCTGATGCTCAAATATACTGCTGCCGATGTCGCCGGCGCGCTCGATCATGCCCTCAGAAAGAGCGACTTCGGCGCCTTTCTTCAGGTCTCGATAGCGATCGCCGATAACGCCCAAGTCAAAACTTGCCGCCTGCAGATTGAAACGGAAAGGCAAAGCCGCCGACCCGTCCCCCAGACTGAGCTGCCAGCTGCCGCCAGGACCGGTGAAGAGTTTGGCGCCACCGGCCTCGACCGCCTCAAGAGCGCCCTGAGCACCCGTCGTCAGTTTGACCGGATGCGGCTGATCAACATCGCTTTTCAAATCGCGTAAAACATCAGAGGAGATTTGCGGCGATTTAGAAATCAGACCCTCATTGACGGCGTCGGGTGCTTCGAAATAATTGGCCGGGTCCTGGCCGATGATCTGTGTATGCGGCGTGGTGTGCGGCCTGCGCAAATCGGCGCCGGTCCGGCCAAAACCAGTCGGCGTCGAGCCGTACATACCGGTCAAGATGTCAGTTTCGTCCCCGCCTGCATGCAAAATTTTGGACAGCTGCAGATTGTTGCGCAGGCCAAAAAGTGAACGGGTATTTTTAAAGGAGAGAGCTGTGCCGTCAGCGGTCGTAACCATCACCGAACCATCGCTGGTCGAGCCGATGTGAGTGCCGTTCGGCAGTTCACGCATGCGGATCGAGCCTGTGAAGGGCAAACCATCTGCAGCCGAGCCGCCTCCATCGCGGACGAAGGCGCGGGCCATGATGCCGGCCGGTTTATTTTCCGGCTGGCCGAGCGACTTTGCCAGCTGTTCGGCCGTGATTTCGGTTTCTTTGAAGCCCTGCAAAACAGTACCGAGTTTTGTCGTGGCCAGATATTTTTCGCCAAGACGGGCCCCGGCAACGCCTCCGCCAACAGCCAGACTGTAGTTAAAAACAGCATCCCCGACATTGTGACCCAGTACTGATTTATTCGCCTCGAGACTGCCAGGATTGGCCCAGACATCGGCCATCGGCCTGGCGAAACGTGAGCCGAGATCGGCTACGGCCACGCCGACAAAGGCACGGCCGGTCCAGGTCATAGCAGCAGAGACCAGAGGATTGGGATTTTTGGTGAGCAGGGTAAAGGCGGCACCGAGGGCGACGCCAGATCCGATCTCGAAGGCACTGCGGCCGGCATGTTCCCAGGCATCCTTGGCGCTTTCGACCACACCCGCCCCGATGTGTGAGGGCAGGCTGGCTAAGAGTCTACCTTCGGCCCCGAGCTTTTGATTGAAATCAGGCGGCTGAGAGGTCATGCGCTCTACTGCCCCTTTGATGTCGACAGGCCTGGGCGGCGCAAATACACCGAAGTCGGCAGCCCCCGCCCTACCCGCCGCAATATTCCCGGCAAAATTCGGGGCTTCCGCTTTTGGCGCCGCTTCGGACGGAGTGATCAAGGAGCCTGATTCCATGGGTTTCCTCTTTATACAAAGTCTATATATGCTGAGTTATAGCTGGAAGTTTGTCACTACGGTTTGTCCCCCTCATGGCGACAGGGGCTGGCAGTGAAATAATGGCCAGACCAAAGCGAAAATCGGAGAGCACCATATGCGGTGTTATAATCGCCCTGTGCCCGGATTATTCAAAAAAAATGGCAGGAGTTTCGCATGACCGAATCGACCGAATCTACTGAATCTACTGAATCTACTGAGTCGACTGAATCGACTGAATCTACTGAATCTACTGAATCGACTGAAATCACCGAGGCTGCCGAACCGACCGGAAGCGTCAAACCGGCCAGAGAAAAAGCGCCCAAAGTGAGTAAAGAAATAGTCTACAGCCTGAGCCGCGCCTCTAGATGCAGCGGCTGCGACCGCAAGCTTGTCGTTGGCGAAATTGTCAAACTGGAAAAAGCGGAAGAAGATCGCGAAGCCCTTTGCCGCGTTTGCAGCAAACTTGACGATCTCGAGCTGATCGGCAAGGGCAACGCCAAGATCACCCGACTGGCGACAAAATATTCGACGCGCAGCTATGTCGTGATGAAATGGTCTGAGGTCTGGAAGACATACGAAAGATTGGGCATTCTGGCCGAACCCCGGGCCATCGACAAAGCCGAAGCGGAAGCCCAGGTCAAACTGGCCAACCGCGAGAAGAAGCCCTAATCATCCGCAGGTGTCGTCCCGGAAAGATAAAGCCAGCGCCCGTCTGCGCTGCGCCGGAAGGTGCTTCTTTCGCTAAAGCTGGCGTCAGCCTGAGAATGGCGCAGGCAGGCCGTAAACGTGACAGTGTCGCTGCCTTCCTCGGCTTCGACGATTTTCAAGCCGTCGAAACTGGTTTGCTGACAAAACGGCATCAGATCAAGGCGCCAGGCAGCAGTGTCTTTTGTATATGATTTGTTTGCCGGGTCGGTCGTTTTGATCACATAATCGACCAGACCAAGGGCATAGGCGCAATAGCGCGAGCGCATCAAGGCCAGAGGCGTCGGTGCCGCCTCACCGAGGTGATAAGGGCGGCAACACTTGTGGTAAGCGATCTGACTGTCGCAAGGACAGGGACTGAAGCGATCTATTTTTTTCACGACAATCTCCTTTTTATTGTCCTTGCCACAGCAACTTACTTTAGCTTTTTGAGGCAAGACAAAATCCTTCAATGCGGCCTTTGTATCTAAATTTTTGCGGTCCAAGATAAAATCTTGCCGGCGAGGTCGTCTTAAGGCGTGTTTTTACGATTGGTGACCAGGTAGGAGAAAACTACTATCTGACTAGCTCCAGGCGGCGCACAGGTCATTTCGGCCAAGCCAGCTCGAAGCTTTCCCCACAGGTGCATAGCAATGGGCCTTCAAGACGCAGTCGCACGCATGACCGACGCCAATGCCGCTCCGACTAAAAGCGAAATCATCGGCAGCACAGCCTCCGAGCTGCTGCCCGCCAGTGAAGCCTTCGCCAAGGAACTCTATCATCATCCAGTCGATTCGCTCGAGCATGCCGGTAAGACAATCGTCGAGTCTGCCGCCATGGGTGCTGCTATCGGTTACGTGCTGCCGGCGCGTGGACCGGCCGCTCTGGCTGTAGCTGGCCTGTTTACGATCCCGCTTGCTTACAAGGCATATGAAAGGTTGAACGAAGCCGAGCAACAGGGTGCCAACGGCAAAAATCTAAAAGAGATAAGTAAGTCGCTGGCGAAAGATACCGTTGCCGGCTCCTACGATCTCGCTCTCAATCTAGGCGGTGGTATAGCCGGCACCGAAGTGGGAGTGAAACTGGCGACAAGCGGCACCGTATTTGGTGCGCCCGGTCAGCTCGCCCAGCGCATGATTATGACAGGCGAAAACATGGTCA
This sequence comes from Cyanobacteria bacterium REEB67, assembly GCA_018971775.1. GTDB lineage: Bacteria > Cyanobacteriota > Vampirovibrionia > Obscuribacterales > Obscuribacteraceae > REEB67. Next base: position 9,614 of record JAGXAB010000119.1, read on the forward strand.
TGGCACCATTCGCCAAGCCGGCAGTGACGGCGGAGGAAGCGGCCAGTTTCAACCGGACCGGCGCGAGCTCGCCCTACGACATCTCCGGGCGCAATCAGGGGGCGACAGCGGAAGCCAGAGCCCTTACCACCAGAGATGGCAAAGCAAATCCGCCTGGCAATGCCGCCACCGATGCGCTCAGCGCTGGCCGAGCCCAGGCCCTGGAAGGGACAATCGCCAGACCGACTCAACCAATAGTCGAGAAGACCGGTCTGGCCGCTCGCCTCGAACAGCACAATTTGCTCAATCCCAAACTGGACCGTTATCTGGACGGCAGCCAGGGCAGCCAGATGTATTTCGGCTCGCTGCACGGCCACTCACGTTATTCCGATGGTATGGGCTTACCCATCGATCTCTACAAAAAAGCAATCGCCGAAGGCCAGCAGGTGACGACGATCACCGATCACAACCATCTTGCCGCTCGCGGCGGGGTTGGACCGGACGATCCGCGTGCCGCCGATCAGGCCAAGTCACCGATTATTGCCGCCAGCCCGATTGAATATTCCCAGACCTTCGCCGATGCCGCGGCAACGACAACGCCCGGTCAACACGTCTCGCTCGTCGGCACCGAAGTTGGTACCATCGGCAAAGTCGGGGGCGGTGGCGGTCACGCTGACGGCAATGGCGGCCATCCACGCAGCGGTGGTGCCGAAGACGGCAACGAGCAGGGCCTGGTCGGCCATCTCGACGACAATCATACCCCGGGTGAAATTCACGATCATGACCATGCCGATTTTGAAGGCAATGCCGCCCATCACACCCACGGCATGATGAACCCCGAATCAATTGGTGAGAAAAACCCGGGCGGCAAGCCCTTCGACCTCGCCTTCGCGCGCGCCGAAAGCAATGATGCCAATCATATCAGCGGCGTCAACCACTTCAATCTATTTGAAGTGCCGACCTTTTTCGAAAGCACCAAGCAAGCGCCGACCGGTCCAAAAGCAGCACTGATGCGAGCGATAGGCATCGAGCCTGCACCGGTAGTGAAAACGCCGGATGTGGTTAAAATCAATGACGGTGACGTCAAAGCAATGGTCGATCATCTCGACAATTTGACGGCAACTGACGGCGGCAAACCAATTGTCCAGCTCAATCACCCGCGCTATCTCGCCGACGAAAATGCTAATACCCCGACGGCCCTGCGCGGACGCGACTATGGACAGAAGTCTTTCAAAAATCAACAGGAGTGGCTCGACCGTTTCGTCACTCCCTATGTAAGACAGGTCGAGCTGATCAAAGGCGGCGCCCTCAATCCCAATCCGGTCGATAAAGTGCCGACGGGCAATCTCGACCCGACCAGCTTTGCCGGCTACCTCGATAAAGGCGTGCATGCCAGCCCGACTTTCGGCCGCGACTTCCACTTTGGCGATCCGGTCGGCAACCCGGGAGCGACAGGCATCTACGCCAAAGCTCTCGACAAGCCGAGCGTTTTAAATGCCCTGCGCGAAAGACGCACGATTGCCACCACCAGCTCGAAAAATCTGAGCGGCGTGTTGACCGGCAACGATCAATTTATGATGGGTTCTATTCTCGATCACAGCATCGTCCCCAGTCTCAATTTGAAGATGCGCATCGATGGCGACGTAGCACCGGATGCAAGCTATACGGTCAAACTCTGGGGTGATACCAATCTCGGTGACGGCAAGCTGGCCTCAGTCGTGCAAGAAAAAACAGTGAAGGGCAGCGACCTTTTGAAAGATAATCAAACTGTCGCCTTCGATCCGGTCCATGGTGTGACCGGACAAAATTCCGCCTATTACGTCGAAGTGCAGCGCCAGGCAGCCGGAGCAAGCGATACCGATCGCATGTGGACTGCGCCAATCTGGCTGGAAAATCTAGCCGGCAACAAACACAGCCTCTACAGCAAATTTATCGCTGGTCAATTCGCCAGCAATCTACCCAATCCCTTCCAGTCGAAGATTGGTATCACCCAGTAAAAGCGGAAACGTACGAGAATGCCAGGCTCAATATGCAGGTCCCGTTGTTAAGTAGCCCGGGGCAGATCGACGCGAGTCTCCAGATGAGCAAGCAAGGTATCGAGCACGGCATCGATGCCCTCTTCAATCGCGATGCGTGAACTCAACACTATGTCTTCGCCCCAGGAACCATCGGCGGCGCGGCCGAAACATTCGACGATATAACCGGAGGGATAGGAGCACACCGAGGCATAGATAGACTTCTGCTCCAGTTCTTCCCAGCTGCTCAATCCCGAATATTTCAATTCGATTGGATTTTTGAAGCGCGGGAAGCCATTGGCATCCCGGATCACTTCGCTATCAAGTGGATTTTCGACGGTCGGATTGCCTTCGCTGATGGCATCCCAGAGGGCTTCTCGAAAAGCATCTTTGTCGCGGTAATCAAAAACGGAAACCGGCTCGATCGAGATACTGTATCCGCCCGGAATATTGGCCTCGGTCGGAATCAGAGCCTTATCGGCCAGGAAAAAGATACTCAGTCCACAGATGATTTTTTCTTTCATAGGTCAATGATACTAAAATTCCTGCGGGATTACTTTGAGCCAGGAGCTACAGACTTGATTGGTTTGCTCTAATCGGCGGAGATCAACAGCATTTTATAATGGACAGATCCCCACAGTCGGATGTTATGTAAAGTTGACTATTGCCAGGCCAAAACTTTCAAAAGGTATCAAACTGATCTTCGGTGGGATTCAGCTCCTCGCTCTGGCCGCTTTGAACGCGACAATTTATTGGCGCAAAAATGCCGACTATCCAGCATTTTGCAATAACTGGCAGCAGAAAGAATTTCTTATTACATACTGCTGTTCCACCCCACCCGAAGAAAAATTACTGAAACAGGCTGCACGCGAACATTTCAATATGGTGCCTTGTTCGGAAGAGGCACTCAAATATGCCCCAAAGTACAAACTCTCGGTAATGTTGGAACATGGCTTGCTAGCGGCAAGTACTATGAACGCAATTCGTTCTCGGACTTTTCGACCGTGATCGAAAAGCCGATGCCTTTATAATCGTCAATCGAGATTACGACAAAGTACAGACCGCCAGATTTAAAGTCGCGGGAGCAAAATCGATTGAACAATTTGACCGAGACCGATCCTTATGCAAGACAATAGAACCAGACAGCCTGGGACAGATGAACGAAATATTACAGCCCGGAGACGGGCTATTTTTCCGCTACCGACCGTAAGCGCTTTTGGAGATTGGAAGTATATGGCTACGAGCAACCAATGAAAATTCGCAGCGCTTTCCTAACCCTGATTACCTTGGCGCTGACAGTCCTTGCCGTCGATTTCTTCTAATACCCACAATCGGTCAGATCGACCGCTCCTGGCGCCAATCGCGGCGAGAATGCGCTCTGGTTACGCTACTACTGGTACTTAGATCGCAAAAGCGAAAGAGAATTTCGAGAAACTCTCGATGTAATGCTAAATAATCAAATCAAATATGCCCATTTCCATGTGCTTGACGTAAAGCCTGACGGCACGCTAAGAAATAAGCGCTACCAATCCGCCCGCAATCTCATAACCAAATTTCACAAAGAGGCGCCTGATATAAAGGTCATTGCCTGGATCTCTGCAGGTAACTGGTACCCAGCGCACGGTACGGATCTCTCCAATGGTAAAGTTTTGGAGAAAATGGTTGTGTCGGCAAAATGGCTTAGCCAAGACTGGATACGACGCCAAGGGTGGTGCCGGAGCAAACGCTGGTACGGTGGCCATTTCGACGAGCGGCACCGGTATCATCACGACGGGCGTAGGCCCAGCCGTTGATATATCCGCCTTGGGCGGCGTTGGCGGTGGCGGCGGTACAGGCGGAAATGGCGGCACCGGCTCAACACCTGGCCTTGTCGGCGGCGGTGGCGACGGCGGCAATTTCGGCAATGGCGGCAATGTCACATTAAAAACCGGCGGTGCGGTTGGATCGATCGTGCCGGTCAGCGGCACGCCACTGATTAATGCCACCAGCGGCGCTTTTGCGGGCAATGCAGGAGCGCAGGGCAGTTCCGGCAGCGGCACACCCAAAGCCTCGAAATCCGGAAACGCCGGTAAGGACGGCAAAGTGACGCCCGGGACGATTACGAACTTTACGA